>CAYIYK010000001.1:0-111301 GCA_964367745.1 uncultured Candidatus Saccharibacteria bacterium
CTTGGTATTTCTTGCTAGATTCATTTTAGTTGCTCCAACTCCTTTAGATTAACCGAGCATTTGACTTATCACTTATAATATGGTATCAGTATACCATAGCTCTTTGATTTTACTTAGGCGTTTCGTCATAGTAGAAAGTGGCTCTGTATTGGGCTATTATTAGGCCATTTCCCGCTATGACGAAACGCCACTTGGCAAAGTAATCGAGCATTCATAAAGCCAGAAAGGATTGTCAAGACGATGAAAATTGTCACAGACGAAACACTAGGAAGAGTTGCCACCAAACAGTGGGAACTCTATCGACGGGTCAAAGAAGGAACACTGGACGCCAGTGTGGTTCTCAGTACTCTGCAAGGTTTAATCCAAAATGAGACAGCCTTGTTCGACATCGAAAAGTTGGATTGGACGGTCGGTACACAGGTATATGAAGTAGAAGTACGGCAAGATACCGACTTCGTTACTATGGTCAAAAACTTCGGGTTCACCTGGGGTCACGGTAACAGTAACACGACAAGATTTGTACTCAATGGCGGCATTCCAAAGAAGAAATCAGTTAAGTGCCGTTTGCGATTGGCTAAAGTTCCAACTACAACTCTACGTGGAGTGTTGCAGGTGTATTCCAAACAGTCAGGCTTCGAACTTGCGACATCGTGGGAGTTACTAGCGTTTATCAAGCAAAGTTCGATTACTCGAGTCATCAAGAGATCAACTAACTTTATAGCACTAGGTGATTACGGGGAGATTCACTGGAGCGATAATTCGAACGGTAGTAAGCCTTCCTACGCTCATGTATGTGTATCTGACTCTGGCAACAACTGGTCGTTCGATCATTGTGGGTTCGAAGGTACGGTTGATAGGTTGATTCGCGAGGCAAAAGTTCAGAGTTATCACTACATCCTACTCAAAGAGAAGGGTAAGTGAAAGTGCTTTTGAAGATATTCACATTCTGAAATCTTCAACCCAGACACGTGGTCTGGGTTTTGTTATTTATTATTGATGTAGGTGAGAAAATTATCCGTGACCGATCTCTGCCGCCGGAGCATTTGACAAAAATATTTTTATATGCTAATTTAATTTTAGTAGTTTTTTACATGGATTGAGGCTTTTGAAAGAAGCCCTGCGTTCCGAACAACACGCTAAACATTATAATATGGCCAATCCAAATCGTGACTTACTCATCAAGGCGAAAATTGATGAGCTTCGAAAATACTTGAAAGCTTGGTCGGAACTAAACCAAATTGTTGACCCGCCACTTGAGACTCTAGAATTCTCGCTCTATGTTTTAAAAACGGCTCCTGCCGTCAAAACAACAAGCGAGGTGAGGATGCTCTCACCTGAAGATTGGGATAAAATTCTGAGAATCGAATGGAAAGAAGACGAACTCTTTACTCTTAACATGCTACGAGAGTTCAACAACAATCCAATTGAAGGTTCAAAGCTCTTTGTTTCTAGTCGCAAGTTCGGGCTGGGTCCAGATAGTTTCAACATCAAGTTTCGCAAGACAAAACTTCCTTACAGAATCAAAGCACACGAGAATAGTGAAAATGGTCCTATCAAAATGCAGTTATTTCACATTCGTTTTGCAAAAGGATATTAACCGCCCGCACAGAGTCACCCTCCGTTCGTGGCGGGTTTCTTTTACTTGATTTTGTGTGGACATAAGCAATACTTAAACCAACTAGGTAAAATTCCTATCCTCTACCGCATCCGTAATATATTTCCTTAGATTCTCATCCACCACATATACATAGGTACCATATATTCCTCTAGTCAAAAGAGTTTTATAAATATTTAGTATATATCTTTTTAACTCCTCCGGATCATTAACTGATCTACTACCGTTTATATCTCTATATTTGTCTTTATTAATTATAATTTGATGTTTAAGTGGATCATAAGATATTTCTGGACCAATAATTACACCAGTATAATTTAAATCGTATCCTTGAATGGTGTGTATACATCCAACCTCGTTTATTGAGTTTTTTGAATTTACCCAATCTTTATTTTCAGAATTCCAAATCATTTTTAAGCCATCAATATCTATATCGTACTCGCCACCATTTTTAGTCACCCAATCCCAAGCATAACCAGCAACCATTCTAGATATACCGACTTCAGCATCCTTAGATTTAATTGCAGAAACCATCTCTCTTATATCAGTAAATATTTTAAAATCATAATCTTCAAAATTACATTCTGACGGCATCATATCCAGAGTGTTTTTTATAAAATCAATGTATCTTTCGCCACCTTTTACTCTTATCTGTTTCTTGAGATTAAAAGTTATTTTATCGATAGAATCAAAAACACTTTCATTTATATCAGAAGGTCTTACTGTCTGATTATTATCATAAAAGAATATCTGGTATTTTGATGATTTTAGTATCCAATCAAACTCTGTTCCATCATTAGATAGACCTAATTCTTTGTTATTTTCATCAAAAGATTGGTAATTTGTTATATTGACTCTTCGTTTTAATCTGTGGGACTCATCAACTATTAGCAAATCATAGTTACCGTTAACAACATCACTAGGTCCTATAACCATAGATGATTTCAATCCTTTAATGCGAGAAAAAACTTCTTTTAAGGTACTACGTAGCGAAGTCATTGGGATTACAAGACCAATCTTAAAATTCTTAAATTCCTCAGTTTCTAAAAGATTTTTAATTAAAAAAGTTGCAAGTACAGTCTTACCAGTTCCTGGGCCACCGTTGATTAAAACACTTTTATTACTATAGTTTCTTATTATATCTTTAACTTTGCTAACAATCTCAATCTGATCCTCAGTTAAGCTTTTATATGGAGAAAATTTAAAAATTTGACTGTTCCGTATTTCCAATAGGTCTTTAAGTACTAATTGTTTGTTTTTTAGTTCATTCCAAAGTATTTCAAATTTTGCTTTGTATTTTTCTCTATCGAAATAATTATGATCACTTAACCCACCATTACCATTTTGAACAATAAATTTTTCATCAGCAATAATATATTGAATCAGCAAAGACTCTATATCTAATGTGGCAGATTTATTATATTCCTTGTCAGTAATGATATGAATATTTTTTAATTTAGATCTATCTGGATTATCATAATGTTGTTTACTTCTATTATATGCATTTGTAGTTTCACCAATATATATTTCTTTACCATCTTCTATAAGGTATACAACGGGCCAGTTTTTACCAAAGTGATATGAACCTATTTCATTGAAATTTTCTTTACTAAATGGAAATGTTCTAATATCAGATGATTTCATAATTGGTTGTACTTTTTAGCATTTCCTTTTGCTTTTTCTACCGGATATTTGTCTTCGTTTATCTTTATTTTCTTTTCAAGTGAGTCTAGTACATCAATATCCAGATCGTGACCCATTAGTAATACCCAATAGAGAACATCAGCCAACTCTTCACCAATAGCTGTTTTATTCTCTTTCACATATTTTTCCATTTCTTCTTTGCTCTTCCACTGAAAGTGCTCCATTACTTCACCTGCTTCAAGGACAAGAGAAAGGGCAACATCTTTTGGATTGTGAAATTGTTTCCAATCTCTAGCGTCACGGAAAGTAATGATCCGTTTTGTTAGATCAGTAATGCTTATTTTCGACATTTTTTCTTTTGAGCTTTTGTTTGCAATAGGTTCCATATTATTAAAACTCTACCACTTTTTATGCTTTTAATAAAGATTTTAGAACTCCTTCACATCCCCCTCAGCCATCACAATAAACTCTATTCCTTCAGGAGTTAAAACTTTTGCTGGTAGTACATGTGCCGATCCGAATCTTGTACCATCGTGGACTGGAAACACTTTCTTTGGTTTAAGTAGTAGGGCATAATCGATTGCCTCACCTAATTTCATCCAAGGACCAGAAACTGGAAGTGCTAGAATCTCAACTGATCTTTCTGGGTTTGTGAAAGCATCACCTGGATACCACAGTCTGCCATCAATAAAATATCCAAGGTTTGAAGATAGAGGAATACTCTTATGCATTTGTGCATGTTTTTCTCCGATACCAACAACAGTAATTTCTCCGAGAGATATTGAGTCGTTGTGGTTCACCTGCGTATGCTTTATTCCTTCTTTGTCCAAGAGTTCGCTTACAGAATTGTTTGAATAAATAACTACTTGAGGATTCTTTTCTAAAATGATCTTGAGAGATTCAATATGATAGTGGTCCTGATGTTCATGAGTAAAAAGAATGTAATCTACGTTCCCAATCTTTGAATGAGTCTCGATAGTATAACTACCAGGATCTGTGAGTATTCTTTTTCCTTTTGTTTCAATTAGTAGGCAACAATGTCCTAATTTAGTTATTTTCATATTTGTATTTTAGCATTTCCTCCCTTTAAAATAAACAAAACCGCACCTGTAGCGGAGCCACAAGTGCGATGTTCGCGAGTAGTAATTCTATACTTCGTAAATTATGTAATACGTTATATAATACTTTCATGAATACAAACATAAAGTCTAAACTAGCGCTAGTATTTTTGGGGTATTTGACTCTAATATTTACTTTACAGATATATCCAAATGATAGTTTTAATTCATTTTTTAACCATTACGATAAAATAATTTTTTGTGGCGTAGTCCTTATACCATTTGCAGTAGGATCCATTATTTACGCATCTGGTAAAAAAGAATTGGGCAGTATCTTTTTACAGAATACTTTTTATTTATTTGTTGTACTTTTATTCAGTTTTTGGTTTAAATTTTAATTTTGTAACAGTTCACGGTCTGAGAAGTTTGTCATAAATGAGCTTGATTGTAGATAGAGATTGAGGATCCTGAATTGGAACAACATACTATTGCTGAGTGAATGTTGTGATCTAATACGATAAGTAACCCATAATCTTGAATAGGAAATACCTATGCGAGATGATGGGTTTTTCTTTTACACAATCCAGACAGGGTTTAGAACTTTTGGTATACTTTGGAAATGAAAACATCTACCACATATTTTATTACTGGCGTATCTGGAGTAGGGAAATCTACTACGATGGCTAGTTTAAAGAAACTCCTTCCTTCCGACAAATTTGATATTAGAGACTTTGATGAACGAGGCGTTCCAGACGGAGGTGGCGATGCTTGGCACTCAAAAGAAACCAAACATTGGCTCGATATCGCTACTACAAATGCGGAACAAGGTAAGTCTACTATTATATGTGGTTTTAATGAGCCGATAAGAATAAGGGCGGTTCGGACAGAGAAACATCCTTCCGTTACTCTTATTCTTTTGAATGCTTCTCCTGAAACTATAAATAAAAGACTTCGTGGAAGATATCCAACTCTTGAAAGTGAAAAAGAAATTGAAAGAGCTTCTGGTACTTCTTTAGAAAAATTTATAGAAAATTGTGTCACGTACCTTCCGATCATGTATAAAAATTTCAACGAACAGGGATGTTGTATAGTAGAAACTGACAATAAGACTCCAGACGAGATTGCTAGAGAGATTGTTGATTACATAGGAGAAATTAATTGAAAATGTAATCTGGAATATGGTTGACACATCTTAATTCATATGTTAGTATTGTCCCAGAATTCGTTAACAACAAACACAAGGAAAAGTATGAACGGCAAAGGATTTTTGGACTGCATCGTAATCTGTGTCGGTGATTTGGTCAGGGTGGAATTTACATGCCCGACAAATACTTGCACTGTGCGAGTGATGGAGATCGAGAGGAGATACGGGATGACTAGTATTGGTACCCGCAAGAACCCCTTGGTAATTGGTATCAATACCGAAACCAATAAGAAAGAAATTTTCGACGCCAGTTTCGTTGAGGAAATCCTCGAGAGGCGGACTTCAAAGGTTAAATACCCAAAAAAGAACATTTTTCGGGAAGCTACTGATTCACTTCGTGTTAAAGTAGAAGGGAAACGATGGACTGGAACCATGTGTTCGCTGACGGTCAAGGCTCTCGCAAGACTTCCTTACGAGTTCGATCGACCGCTCGATGAGGAAAGATTAACCAGACTTTTCTACAAAACTGGAATCGGTTGTAAGAATAGGATTTGGGGAAGTATCCTTACTGTAGATCAACGTCGATTCTGCCGATGGGTGTCAAAAAACTACACTCGAATTGTGATGACTTCCCGAGCATGTGGGGAACAGGCTACAAGGGAAGAGCAGGATTTGGACGAAGCCTTCCGCAGAGACTTTGAACTTGCAGAACGACATTCATTTGAGGAGCCAGATATTGCTCCAGATTATGATTCGACTGGTTACTAAACCCACCACAACAGGAGAAACTCTCCATTCGCTGGTGGGTTTTTCTTTTGAAAAGAGATATAATTTGAAATAAATAAAATGAAAAATCAACCTGAAAATAATGTCGATAAATACATAGCGAATGCACCAGAAGAGATCCAAGTGATACTTAAAGACTTGAGATCAATTATTCAAAACGTTGCACCCAAAGCTACAGAACGTACTGACTATTTCCAAATGCCGGGATATTCACATGATCAGTACAAATATTACAATGGTATGTTTGTTTGGTTTAGTTTTAAAAATAATTTTGTTCGACTTCACGTACTTCCACAAGCTATAGAAAAATATAAAAGGGAACTAAAAGATTATAAACTAACAAAATCGATCATTAGTTTTAAAATTGATCAAAAGTTACCGAGGTTGTTGATAAAGAAATTGGTAAAAGAGAGTGGGGGTGTTATAAGGGATTTGAGTAAGTAATGGTAAATCTATAAAGATTATTTTGTATTAACAAACTCTTTATCAAACTTCCCTAATCTGATATCTTTAATCTATGACAACAATAAATCCTTGGATAAATTTTAATGGTAATGCCGAACAAGCATTTTTATTCTACCAATCAGTCTTCGGTGGAGAGTTTACAAAGATCATCCGTTTCAAAGACCTTGCCAGTGCTGAATTTAAAGTTCCTGAAAATGAGAAAAATAAAATAATGTACATAGCTTTACCAATAAACAAAGGCAATGCACTAATAGCAAACGACGTACCGGAATTTATGGGAAAAGTTAATGAGAATGAAAATAGAAGTAAAATTTTAATAAATACAGAAAGTAAAGAAGAAGCTGACAGACTATTCAATTTACTTTCAGCTGGAGGAACAGTGGAAGGTGCAATGGGTGATAGTCCTTGGGAAAGTTATACAGGTATGTTTAGGGATAAGTATAGTATTGAATGGATAATTGAGTTTGTTAAGTAAGGTAATTATAAAAATATTTACACATTCCCCTTAACCCATTCACCAAACACCCTTGCCAATTTTAAATGTCCATCAGCATCCAAATGATAGCCGTCTATCTTACTTGAAGAAATATGATCTCCAGCATTGATAAAACTGCAACTATGTTTTTGCGCTACTTCCTTATAAAGATTCGGTAAAACCTTAAAAGCTTCAAGACCAGGGATCATTCTCGAATCTAGATCATTAGTTTGTGGAATTATTACTGGAGGAGGGCAGGCAATTAATATTTTTGGATTATATTCTAATCCTTGCATATTCTTTATAAATTCCACTGTTTGTGAAAGATGATCAGCAATTTTATTTGGGGTAAGGTTGTAAGTGGTCTTGATGTCATTCGTTCCAAGCATAATAATGATTGCATCAACAGGATCTGCACTCTCAACTATTGCTTGTAGGTGAGTAATACCTGTTCTATGTGGTTTTGTTGGTTCTTCTGCAGCTAGAGTTCTTCCACAAAGTCCTTCACTTATAACTTCATATTCTTCACCTAGGATATTTTGCAAAGCACCAGGCCATCTTATATCTCTAGGATAACGCTTGTCACTTCTTGGGACATTACCCCAAGTATTCGAGTCTCCATAACAGAGGATTGTTTTTGTTGATTTCATGAATGTATATGATTATGTTTATGATCCTTTGATTTATAATCCTTTAATAAATAAATAGCGATGATAGTAGTGATAGGTACTGTTAGTATAAGACCGATACTACCCACAGTTGTACGTATGATTTCGGTAGCAAATATCTCTTGATTTATAATACTTCCAACTGATGAATCTGATGTTGAGAAAAGCAGTAAAAGGGGAAGCGAGGCACCTGTGTAAGCAAGCGCCAGAGTATTCACAAGTGCACCAACATGTTCTTTTCCGATTCGTATTGCTTTACTGTATATTTCTTTTTTAGTTAGTTTATGTGTTGAATTGTATAGCTCACTAACTATCGCGGCTTGGGTTATAGCAATATCATCTAATACTCCAAGAACTCCAATCATAATTCCTCCAAGAAGTAATCCTGTGAAATCAAGTAAACCGTTAGTATTAAAATTTAGATATACCGCCTCATCAGATACAAAGCCAGTTAGTCTGGCCAATTCAACACCTATATATGCCAAAACACCAGTTATTATTACAGCTAAGACTGTTCCGGAAAAAGCAACAAGAGATTCTCTGTTAAATCCATGTGTTAAGAAAATAGCGATGAACAATATTATTGTAGCTATTATTATACTTGTGATTATTGGAGGATATCCATTTAATAAACTAGGTACTAGAACATAAAGAATTACAAAAAAACTTCCAACTAGACTGATAAGAGATCTCAAGCCTTGTTTGCCAGAGAATAGAATAACAACAATTACAAAGAGTAAAATAAAACCAATTATTACATTCTGTCGATCTATATCACGAACTGAATAGGTTTCTCTTTTATCTAGACCATCGATAGTGTGTCTAAGGAAGAATCTATCTCCCTTTTTAAGAACTAAAAAATCATTCTCAATATTTATTATTTCACCCTTTTTATTACCATCGAGTATCTCGGCTTGAATTGTTTGATATACACTTTGAACATCAGTACCTGGAACTTCTTTCTTTTCTTGATTAATAATTTCAACAACTTTCGCTTTAAGAATTTCAACTTTATCTTGAATGATCTCTTGAGCGTAGATTTGTCCTGCGGGGAGAGTAAAGAAAATGAATAATACAACAGCTACTATCTTACTAATATATGACATATTAATATTCTAACAATTTTTAGCTTTTTTTGCTAAAATAGTACTATCTTTTATCCTCTATAAACTTTCTAGTTTTTGGTCCAAAATATCCTGATGATGGATATATATTGTTTGCTTGCTGAAATTTTATAAGTGCGGATTTGGTAAGAGGTCCGAATACATTTGTTTCGTTTCCGGTAGAACCTGGTCCGTCTTTTGCAATAAAGAATCCATTTTCATTTAGATATTTCTGTAGTTTTCTTATATCCTCGTGTGAATCGTTAATCTTTAAATCTATATTTGAGAAACTTGGTTTTGAATTGTTTTGATTCGGGCTAACGACTGTATTTGGTGTACTCATCAAGTTCGAAGTATTAGATATTCCAGCCCAACTCATTTCAAGCTTCTTCGCTGCTTCTCTATTTCCACTTGAGATCAGATTGTTTATTCTAGATCTAATAGATGTAGTTTTTCGTGTGCTTAAAGTTGAACTCTGATCATTGTTGCTACTATCATTTGTAGGACAACTAGATGTAGTGAAAGTATCTCCATTTGAATATCCTGTGCCAACACTAGTTACTGCGTACGCTCTTATATAGTATGTAACTGCACAAGTTAAGCCTGTAATATCAGCAGAGAAGGGGCCTGTACTATATGAACCAGAATCTGTCGTTGTAGCTCCATAAGATATCGAAGTTCCATAGTTGAAACCACGACTAGTTACTGTATAACCATCTGTAGATGCAACAGATCCGTTAAGAGTTACAGTAGTCCTAGCTATACTTGAAGTTGTTGGTGCATCAAGTGTTGGAAGGGCTGGGCAACTTGAAGTGGTAAATGTGTCACCAGATGAATATCCAGTACCTGTATCATTTGTCGCATAAGCACGAATATAATACACAGTTCCACAAGTTAGGCTTGTTAGATCGGCAGAAAAAGGACCTGTACTATATGAACCTGAATCTGTGGTAGTTGCACCATAAGAAGCACTGGTTCCATAATTAAATCCTCTAGAAGTGATAGTATAACCACCTGCAGCAGTTGTAGAACCATTCAGAGTTGCAGTTGTTGCTGTGATAACTGTTGTTGTAGAAGCAATAACTGTCGGAGCAGGACCAATGTTATTTGTACTTCCTTCTGTTGCAAGCGATAGTGTCGCTTCTGTTAATGCTGTATTCCAAACTCTCATTTCTTTTATGTGACCGAACATTGATCGTGTACCGTCTTGTAACCAAGCGTCTCCAATAGTAAGTGTACTTGAAGCGGACATGGCAAGTGGTGCGGTAAATGTACAATTAGTAAAAGCGGCCCCGGAAGCTGTCGTACCTCTTGTATTGTTAGGTTTATCCCACCTTGCTGCCATCTTAGTTGATGTTTTTGGATCTACGTTTACCGAACTATATGAACACTCAATACCTTCGTATGTAGTTGTTCTACCTAGAATACCGGCTGATCCATTTCCCTGAGCAGAACGAATATGTATAGGAATCTTTGTAGGGTTTCCTCCGGCATCAAGTAGGAATTTATTTCCTCGTGCCGTATCCCATGTATCAGCTATAGCAAAAAAACTTCCACTTTGGTCTGACCAGTTACCACTTGATTGAATACTTAGTTTATTTATGTATCTAGTTTGATTCGTAATTGTTGTTGGTATTCTTGAACTTATAAAAGCACCACTTTCACTTTGAGCATAATCTACCTGTACTACATCTCCACTTGTTCCTAGCTTTATACAAAAATTGGGATTTGTTACTACCTGATCTTCTTTATAACCGCGATACCACAATGAACTTGAAAGGGAGCCAGACAAATCTGAACCATATGTAGAGCCACCGTCAGCAGACAGAGAAACAGTTCCAGTTCCTGAAACTCTTTTTATATCTATAGAAATTGAAGTTGATGCACTAGCTAGAGTTATAGACTGACATGCTGTTGCATCGTTTGCTGTCGCCGTTAGTACACTAGCCGAGTTTAGAGTACCATCCATTCCTGTAGCAGTTAAAGCGGTGTCTAGGTTTGTTTTTGTCCATACAGCATTTGTAAAATCTCTTGACCATAATAGATAATTTTTCCTTGTTCCTTCCAATAGTACACCTCCAGATTCTATTCTTGCTGTTGAGACGGGTGATGAAGTTGTTCGGACATAAGTAGAAGGAGAACCGGAATTTATTTGCGCACCCCAAAGATATACCGAACTAGTATTGTCACCTGTGAATGTCCTTGTACCGTTTGCTGAAGCTAAATAGACTCGAAGTTTAGGTGTTACGCCAGTTGTAGGTCCTATACTTGCTGTTACGGAGAATCTATAGAATCCATTTGCTTCTAATGTTGAAGAAGCGGTGGTATTTGCCGAACAAGTACCCATTTCACCAGTAGCTGTATTGAAATAGCAGTTATTGCCTGTTCCATTTTTTCCAACAAACTCTAGGTTTATCCAAGTGTTTGTTTTTGTTTTTGCATACACACTTGCAGTAAATGTCTCAGATGTCGCGCCGGTTGAGACCAAAATTATAGTCATGGTTGTAGAGTGTGTGGTGCTACCATCACCACTCGCTCCTTGCACAAATTCATCAGCAGTACTTGTATTGTCCGGTGCTGTAGCTTGATCTGCCAAAACCCTCGCACTAGATGTTGCCCAATAAGTAGTGTTTGTAAGATCTTCACTGTATAAAGCAAAGTTTGTTGGGGCAAGAGTGACTAATCCAGTGGTAGGGTGAATAAAGGTGGCAGTAGATGAACTAGTATAAACAAAAGAACCTGAGCCAACTGTAATTCCTAAAGGATTACTTGGGTTTGTAAAAGGTGCATGGAAAATAAGGTTATCTGTCCAAGCTGCATGTGCGAAATTTGGTAAAAGTACAAAGATCAAAAAAATTAAAATTCGAATCATACGGATATTATATCAAAAGATATAAAATTTACTTGTTGATTTCTTTAAGATACTACTATTTGATGACATTATCTATGTACACAACCTGCCCAGCAACAAGGTCTTTTTTCTCCTGAAGACAGTTTACTTTTCATTATATCCATTCTTCGATTTCTCGTTTCGATTTTCTTTGCTGAACATATCCAACACAACCATTCATTCCTAGCTAATGGAGTAATATCGTTCCAAATATCTTTTATCTTAGTATTTGAAGATAATACCTCCTTCAAATCACTAGGAATCTTGTGAACAACCCCGCTCTTTAAGGCTATTTCATTCATAATGTAATCATATCAGATATTTGTAGGCTATGTACTGCATTTGTGATATTTGGTATATAATTTAATTATGAAAAAAATTGATTTAATTTTGAGAATCTTATTATCATTAATCTTAGTAATGCCTATATTTGGAACACTTGGTATATTCCCGAAACCTACAGCAGATATGTATACAACCAAGAAAGCATTCGATTTTATAACTCTACTTATGGATAGTGGCTACGTTATGTGGATGATGTCAGTTGTATTTATCATATGTTTGTATTTTATTTTTAAGAATAAAATGGCGCCTGTAGCCCTACTACTTTTACCTATAACTTTAAACATCATTGGTTTCCATACTTTCCTTGATGGAGGATTATTGAATCCTGGTGCAATCTTGGCAATAGTTTTCTTTGCTTTGAATATATATTTCTTATGGAAAAATAGGGAAGTCTATAAGTTGTTGACATAGTCATGGATAAATAGTAGGGTTGTGGTGGATGTTTATACATATTTTAGCAAACATTGGAGGAGATCTTTTAAGAACTCTTGAGGAAGTTGTAATAGACTCTGGCTACTATCTTGCCGACGGCATCGATGGAAACGAGAGTTTTGTCATCGGTCTCTGGAATTCCTTTACAAAGGATATTCCGATTGAGAAAAGGATAAGTATCGTAACTCCAGACATGGTTGTAAAAAAAAGAAAAATAAAGAATATTTTCTATTCAAGATCACTGACCTCAGTTCGGGGAGAAGAAATAACACTAGGAGCTTTTCTTGTGGAACAAAAAAAGACTATCCCGCTAACGGTCACCTGCTGACTTGAAATAGTAGTCAGCCAATCGAAGCCCACGAGAAAGTGGGCTTTCTTTTATCCACATTTTATTTGACTTATATTGTTTATCGTGATTTACTAATTACGGATATATGAGGGAACCTAAAAAACCAAACTTCAAAAAGCCTATTGGCTTTTTGATAGCAGGCTTAATAGCCTTCGCTGCAAACCAATACAAAGATGACGCTGCGAGGAACCAAGACCGCATCGTCGCCCAACTCCGCTTACTCCACGAAGAGTATCGCAGTTCTTTCAGCAAAACCGATCGAGACAAGATTGCACGTCGTGCAATCGATCTCATCGAGGGAAATGTAGGTATGAGTGTGCCACCTGACCTCAACAACTTTGTCATCGTCACCATGACGACACCGACCGAATGAAGGTATCGAAAATGAATAGAAACAAAAAACCGCCAGATTTTGTATCTCGGCGGTTTCTTATTACATTTTCCTGCTGTCATAAGCCCAGTGTAGTATCGCTTGCCTTTGTCTAGGTCTACAAGTCTCATCACCAACTCTGCAGTTATGATGTATTTGTGCTATGTGTCTTGTGATAGCTTTCCATCTTTTTATCTGTCTTGCGTCTTCGTCAATGATTCTCCTACCCATATAGTAACGACAATACCATTGGAACCAACCTCGAGGATCATTTTTATTTATCCATCCATTTTCTTTCCAGATCGATAGAGGTTGGCTAGCATTAACTCCAAAATAATTTAGAGATGCTATATGTCTCGTATCCTCTCTGGAAGAAAGTTTTGCTTTTTTAAACCAATCGATGGGGAATTCATCCTTACAGTCTCTCATATATACTCCTCCAAATACTCCAAGCTCAAGCATTTCTTTGGGTGAAAGTTCTGGTTTGAATTCTTTATCAAAATTCTTTCCCATAGGTTCACTAAGAATATATGAATAATTCTTTTGCATTTTGTCGTTCACTATTACCTCTTTCATGAGGTAATTTTAACACGTTAAAGACTATTTATTCCAACCTAGTATTGTCATCCAACCTTTATTCAAAATATTAATAAAATTCTAACTAGTTTTGAGAGTATCCTTTGGAGATGTAAAAATAACTCTAGCTGGACCGTCTGATTTATAAGTCTTGTGGTTGTAGTCATGTAGAGAATTCATAAAAATATCATAACTATAAGCGTGATTTATTCCATCTTTTGTATCACCATTATCGTGAGTGATGAATTGCTGAGTCTCATCATTAAAGCCAACAACTACTATTACATGAAAAGCTGATCCAGTAGGTTTAAATGGGACATTTGGATTCTGAAGATCTACACCATAATGCAAAGATATTACTGGTCTGCCATTTTTAATTTCATTTTTGATACTATCAATCGTTGGATCTGTGGCAATTTCTCCATCGAAATCTGCAAATTTCTTTATAAGTCCCAATGTCCTTTCACTATTTGAATTCATATCGCTTTTATAAAGTTTTTTTTGTTCATTGAAAAGTAAAGTCATGAATTCTTTCGATTCTGCAATAGTTGTTGTTGACTCGCCTTGATAGAATCTATGAACCATAGTTATACTCGATTCCTCACAAGCATTGATCCATGAACCAGTCCAATTGCCATCTGGCGCTTCTGATACATAAGGTACATTAAGAACTATTACTTTTTTCTCCGGTTCAACTTTTTTCGTTAAATCAGGTAATTCTAAACTTGTAGCAACTGTAGAACTTGAAAAGAATACAAAGATTACTAATAAACACAAAATCGGTGCTAATAGTATAAGAACATAGTCACGTTTTAACATCTATTTATTATAGCAAACTTTTTTATAAAAAAAGAATACCCCAAGCTTGCGCTCGGGGTATTTCGAAATGTTATGGACTTATTTCTTTCCTTCAAAACTTCTCCTCAACATTGCGATTCCCAAAAGAGGGATCGCTGAAAGAAGCAGTGTGCTTCCACTGTCGGGAACACTTACCGAGCTGGAAGCCGCTGAAAAGCTGAATATCCCACCAGCAGATGGGCTTTGCGTACTGAACTTGAAGTCCGCTGGGGTAGGATCGTAGCCATTACCACTCAATTCACCAACACCCACAATCGCCAAAAAATTGGCGTTTTGTGTGTTAATTGACGAGCTAAACAGCTTAAAGTTCCATCCTCCAACACTGTAGAGTGTTGGGTATGGTGTTGAAACACCAAAGACGAATGGCAACGTAGGGAATAGCACCGGATCGCTAGGGTTAGCGAATAAGGCAAGGTCGCCATCCACCGAAATGACAATCGGTGGAGCCGAGAATGAATTGATCTGAGTTGCGTTTGTAAGCGATCCGTTCAAACTGGCGCCACCGACCATTGTAATTTCGCCGGTGATTGGTGCGGCGACCAGTTGCGCGATCATTGCCCAGAAAAGGACAATTGCACTGAATAATCTCTTGAAGTTTGTTCTCACTTTTCACTCCTTGTGTATTTGTGTTTAACCACCTTCCGACATTTCTGCTTTTCGATACTTTCGATGTGCAGAATCCAAAAAAATAATAACCTAAAATATCCCATATTGCAAGTACGATTGTGGGGTACAGTGCTATATTTATTATTTTATCTCAACCATCACTTCGTTCCTCTTCATCCACGGTGGAGTCCAAGGTGCATTGTATCCAGCATATCTAAGTTCTCCTATAGGTTTTATACCATCTTTTGCTAGATCATTTAGAAGTTTATCTTGCACCTTTTTTATTCTTTTATCATTCGTAAACCAAGAGAAACTTGCAACTGCAAGATTCTGTTCAGGGATCTCTACTATTTGAACCTTTGGATTTATCGGAGAAGGAAGAGATTCTAGTGTATATGACTTCGGCATACCAAAAGATATTATCTGATCACTACCATCAGCTCTTGATACTACCGGAGCAGTCATCGGAATCTTTTGACTATCACCATCCTTAACTATTACAGGTGCTGTCATTGCGATTTTCTCTTTTTTAACATTTCCACCGAATATGTACTCCGCAACTATTGAGAATCCGCTATTCATCGCTTGAGTTAGCTGCCCACTAACTTTTGTTTGAGCAACGATATGCTTTGGATAGTTTCTGACTTCATAATTTTCTGTCTTTCGTATAACTTTGTACTCGGCTTGTTCTACATTTGATGTAAAATATCCAACCAATGACCAAACTATAATGATGACGATAATTGCTATTAGTATTTTCATATATTTTTATTATTTACACATTATACCACGTTATTATGTGTGCATATTCGACTATCAATATTAGTGGTATAATTTATTTATGAAAAAGAACAATATTATTTTAACTTTATTAAGATTAAGTTTGGGTTTTATTTTCTTATGGGCTTTCCTCGATAAGACTTTTGGTTTGGGTTTTGCAACATTAGCTAAGAATGCTTGGATTCATGGAGGTTCACCGACTTTTGGTTTTTTGAACTTTGCTACGAAAGGACCTTTTGTAGATATATTCCATGCAATAGCTGGTAATATGATAGTCGATTGGCTTTTTATGATTGGTCTACTGTTTACTGGAATTACTTTGATTATAAACCGTTTTACAAAGTGGGGATGTCTCGCTGGAGCAGGCATGCTTTTCCTTATGTATATTTCACTTATTTTACCTGAGAATAATCCGATAATTGACGATCATATCGTATATATCTTCGTACTCGCTTTGATTGCTGAACAAGATATAAACAAAGATAAAATAGTTGAAAAAAGTGTATAAAAGAATATAGTGTAATTATGAAAGATGAAGACTATGTAGTTATATTGTTTTATAAATTTGTGGACATGGATGATTGCGAGCCATTCATGCTAAAACATAAAGAAAAATGCAGGGAATTAAATATCCTAGGAAGAATGCTGGTTGCTGAAGAAGGTATAAATGGAACTTTTGAAGGTGAATCAAAAGATATAGAAGAATATGTAAAATTCTTAAAGAGTGATCCTCGTTTTTCCGATATGCTGATAAAGCATAGTAAAGGTAATGGAAAAGCTTTTCCAAAATTAAAAATAAAGGTAAGAGATGAGGTAGTTACTCTAGGTGCCGGTCGTTTTGATGTAAAGAATGAAACAGCAAAAGAACTATCAGTGGAAGAACTAGATAATATGTATGAAAATGGTGAAGATTTTGTTGTTTTGGATTTAAGAAATGATTATGAAATACTAAGCGGAAAGTTTGATAAAACCATAGATCCAAAGCTCGGTAACTTCAGAGATCTACCAAAGAAGCTAAAAGAATTAGAAGATCTTAAGGGTAAAAAAATTGTTACTGTTTGCACTGGAGGTATACGATGTGAAAAAGCTACTTGTCTTATGAAAAGAGAAGGGTTTGAGAATATCTATCAGTTGAAAGACGGTATACATACCTATATGACGAAATATCCAGGAAAGAATTTTAAAGGAAGTCTTTTTGTATTTGATAATAGACTTACAACTGACGTTGTGGACATACCTGAAGATAAAAAAATAGTTATTGGTAAATGTGCATTCTGCGACGCTACTGCTGTAAAATATTATTCTGACGATAGAACAAGACCCTCAAAAAAGGTTCTATGTTGCGACGATTGTTTGATAAAAAATAGAGGATTCTTAAGAGATGGAGTAAATTAGTTCACAACTTCACAAACTGTGCTATAATCATTTCATGTCAAATATAAGAACAAATCACCCAAACAAAACATCTCGCTCAAAGAAGACAAAGAAGCGACTAGCTATAAAGCGTGCAAGACTTGCTACAAAGAAGTCTAAATAATTTATGCAAAAGCCGATCTTAACAGTCTTACTACTAATAATAGGTTTATTTGCTATTACTAAATTCCAGGATTTTATTAAAAATAATACTCCTGAGAATAGTTCTAATACTTCTGTTATTGTTCTGCCAAAGTCAGAGAATAATGCCAATATTGTTGACGAAGAATTCGTAAATGATATAAACCAGGATTTGAATAATGTTGAATCAACAACTACGAATATGATTTCAACATCTAGTATTCAAATGAACTAACATTGCTTTGTTGGCTATTTAAGCTATACTAAACTTTGTGTGAGAAATGGAATAGAGTCGAATTTCATACACAATTAGCATGTACGTTATATTTAATTTTTAAAATAAAATGGCAACAGGTAAAATAAAGACTCTAACCCCAAAAGGGTTTGGATTCATTGCTCGCGAAGGTGAGACAAAGGATCTATTCTTCCATTCAAAGGAACTAAGAGGTGTTACTTACGAAGAATTGAGAGAAGGAGATACACTTTCATTCGAAGTAGTAGATGGAGATAAGGGTCCATCAGCAGTAGGAGTTACAAGAGTATAGTATAACCTTAATTAAGAAAACACACGGTGAAAGCTGTGTGTTTTCTTTATTTTGCGATATCCTTTTGCATTTTTATTCAGTTATGCTATAGTTCTAACACTATGGTAAATCGAATGAGAGCAAACAGGTCGCACCGCGACAATCGTAGATCACATCACGCTCTAGATGATGTGCGTCTATCTAAGTGTGCAAATTGTGGTGCTATGCACTTAAGACACACTCTATGTGAGAAATGTGGTACTTATAAAGGAAAGAAGATAGTAGATATGACAGCAATAATCGCAAAGAAGGCAGAAAAGAATAAGAAAAAAGCAGAAGCAGTAAAGTAAGGTTAAAAGATTCAGGTTCTTCAAAATAAAATTATGGCAAACAGACACTTATCTAGATCCGTAGCACTCCAAACACTCTTTGAGTGGGATTTCAGAGGTCGTCATAATGAAGGTGTAAAAGATTCGATCTCTCGAATCGCAGAAGAATTCGCAACAGGAATGGGTGACAATAGCTTTATAGAAGAGCTTGTTCAAAATGTCCTTTCTAAACAAGATGATTTGGATAAAATAATAGAAAAAGCCGCTCCAGATTGGCCACTCGATAAAATATCAATTATTGATAGAAATATATTGAGAATGGGTCTATATGAGCTTCTTTTTGCTGATCGAAAAGAAGTTCCAGCAAAAGTTGCTATAAACGAAGCTATAGAGTTGGCAAAAAGTTTTGGTGGAGAGAATAGTGGTAAGTTCATAAACGGAGTTTTGGGATCCGTATACAAAGAACTTGGAGAACCAGGCAAGGATTCTTCTCCTAAGAAAAAGAAAAAGATTGAAGACATTCCTTATGAAGAAATGCCAATACAAAATCTCGGTGGTGCAGTAGTCTATGCAAAAGACGGCGATGATATATACATGGCTTTTGTTCACGATATATTCGGTCACTGGACTCTTTCAAAAGGCAAAATTCCACAAGGTGATATAAAGCAAGGCACAGCAGATAAAGTAAAAGAAGAAATGGGTCTTGATGTAGTTATCAAAGAAGATTTGGGTAACAATGAATACATCGCTAGTGATCCAGAACTAGGAAAGATTAGAAAACAAGTACACTATTTCCTTGCTGAATCAAAATTTACAGATATAAAGCTTGCAGAGAAACCAGGACTTGATGATGGAAAGTGGTTTAAGCTTGCTGATATTTTGGAACTTAATTTTTATAACGATATAGTTCCAATCGTAACAAAAGCAGTTACAATACTAAGTCAAAACAAATAAAGAATTTATGACAATACCAGACTTTAAGAAATTCTCAGAGGAAATCAATGTAGAATTTAATGATATTAATCTTTTAAAAAGAGCTTGTACTCATCGTTCGTATTTAAATGAAAATAAAAAAGCAGGTTTAGAACACAATGAGAGACTAGAATTCCTTGGTGATGCAGTACTTGAACTAGTTGTTACAAGTTTTCTTTTTAGAAAATATCCTGATAGAGATGAAGGTGATTTGACTTCATATAGATCGGCACTTGTAAACACAACAAGTCTTTCAAAAGTTGCTCTACATATTGGTGTAGATAAATACCTACTTCTTTCAAAAGGTGAATCAAAAGATACAGGTAGAGCAAGATCGATAATACATGCAGATACTATAGAGGCTATCATTGGAGCAATTTATATAGATAAAGGATACGATGCTGCGGCAAACTTTATATCATCAGAGTTGATGGAAGTTATTGATATTGAAGAAATAATAAAAAATAAAACATGGCTTGATGCAAAAAGTCGATTCCAAGAAAAAGCTCAAGAGATGACAGGTCTAACACCATCATACCGAACCCTAAAAGAAGTGGGTCCAGATCATAATAAATCTTTTACACTAGGAGTATTCATCGGAGATGTTCAAATAGCTTTGGGTACAGGAATGTCAAAACAAGAAGCAGAACAGAAGGCTGCGGAAAAGGCATTGGAGGTGAAGGGGTGGTAGTATGTTAGAATATAAGCATGTATCTAAAATCTCTAGAGATTTCTGGATTTAAATCTTTTGCCAAAAAGGCAACGCTTAATTTTAATTCCCCAATATCTGCAATTGTTGGTCCAAATGGTTCTGGGAAATCAAATGTCGCTGAAGGATTCCGTTTTGTTCTAGGAGAACAATCTATAAAAGCGATGAGAGGAAAAAGGGGCGAGGACCTAATCTTTAACGGAGGAGGTGAAGGAGCTAGAGTAAATCGAGCAGGAGTCAAAGTTGTTTTTGATAATTCAAAAAGGAATTTTAAACTTGATTTTGATGAAGTTAGTATTGAACGTGTCGTCCATAGAGACAATTCAAATGAATACTTTATAAACGGTTCACCTGTAAGACTCAAAGATATAGTAGAACTACTCTCAGACGGCCATATAGGAGCTTCAGGACACCATATAATATCGCAAGGTGAAGCAGATCGTATTCTAAATGCTAACATTCGAGAAAGAAGAGAAATGATCGAGGATGCTTTGGGTTTGAAAACATATCAATACAAAAAGATTGAAAGCGAAAGAAAACTCACAAAGACAGAAGAAAATATGAAATCAGTGGAATCTCTAAGAAGAGAGATTGCTCCGCATTTGAAATTCCTCAAGAAACAAGTAGAAAAAGTAGAAAAGGTTGCAGAGCTTCGAGAAGATCTTAGAAAGATTTATAAAGAATATTTAAAAAGGGAAGAAATTTATTTAAAAAACGAAAGATCAAGAATTGATCTAGAGAAAAATCCTCTAAACAAAGAACTTCCTATTCTCGACCAAGAAATAGCTATTGCAAGAAAGACTCTAGAAGATTCAAAAAACAGAGATGCAAAAAGTAATGAACTTATAGAGATAGAAGGTAGTTTGTATAAGATACGTATTGATAAAGATTCTATAATGCGCGAACTTGGCAAAATAGAGGGTGAGATTTCTGCTGGTCAAAGAACTATTTCAAAAGAAAAAGAAAAACAGGCAAGAGATGAATTCAAAACTGTATATTTAAGAGATGTTGAAGATATCGTAAAACAAATAGATGTATTGCAAACCATTGAAGAAATAAAAAGACTTCTTTTTGGTTTTATATCTTCACATAAAGATAAAGTAGATTCTAGTTTAGTCGCAGAAATTGAAAAAGATATAAATTCATTAAGAAATAAAAAAGAAGAATTTGAAAAGAATCTCAAAGTCTTTGATGAAAAAGAAAGAACTTTAAATCTCGAATACAATACTTTAAGAGAAAAAATAGAGAGGGAAAAAGATTCAAATCGAGATGCTGAAAAGAATGTATTTAGAATCATTGCTAGGCAAAATGAAGTAAGAGGAATTTTGAATGGTATAAAAACGAAAGAAGATAAACTAATTATCGAAGAAGAATCATATAGAAAAGAGATGCAACAAGCATATTCTGTTGTTGGTAGAGAAGCTTTGGACTATGCAGATTTGATTTTGAATGAAGAAGATAGAAATGCTCAATACGAAAGATTGAAAGCTATAGAAAAGATAAAGATTCGAATAGAAGATTCAGGAGCTGGAAACGGTGTGGATATATTAAGAGAATATAAAGAAGTAGAAGAAAGAGATGCCTTTTTGGCAAAAGAGTTGGTTGATCTAGAAAGTTCAAAAAATAATTTGAGGAACTTGATCGCTGATCTAGATGCAAGAATTGATGTGGAATTTAAAGAAGGAATATTAAAAATAAATGCACAGTTTCAGAATTATTTCTCTTTGATGTTTGGTGGAGGTAATGCAGGGTTAAGTGTAATAAGAGAAAAAAAGAGAAAAAAGAAATCAGATACAGATATAAATGCGGTACTTTCAGATGATACTGAAGAAACAATGGAAGAAGAGGAAGGAGAAGAGGGAATAGATATAAATGTAAATCTACCAAGAAAAAAGGTAAAAGGTCTTATGATGCTTTCTGGTGGAGAAAGAGCATTGACTTCGATTGCTCTTCTTTTTGCTATATCTCAAGTAAATCCACCACCTTTTATTATTCTAGATGAAACAGATGCGGCACTGGACGAAGCGAATTCAAAGAAGTATGGAGATATGATCACCAATCTTTCAAAGTATTCTCAGCTTATTCTTATTACCCACAACCGTGAGACAATGTCACGAGCTGGGGTTCTGTATGGAGTAACTATGGGTGGAGATGGTTCTTCAAAATTGCTTTCAATACAATTTGAGCAAGCGGTACAGGTGGCGAAGTAGGATTTGTAAATTTTATAGTATACAGAAAGATATAGATTATATTTAATCATTAAATATAATTACAGCAATAAAAAGTAAGATTCCAAACATTATATCTATTATTACCTTTGCCCGGGTACTTGAATTTACAGTAAATCCATTTATAAAAGCAGAAATAAAATTTATTAAGTAAACAGCAAATATTACATTTAATATGAAGGCTACTGATGACATGTATTTATTGAATTAATTTTAATAATTAATTTTACCACGTCAATATTGCAATTAATATAAATTAGTTTATCCACACTTTAACTTCCTTGACAATCATAATATATAATATAATGTTTAGTGTAATAGAAAGATCACAATATAAGGGATAAGAATTTTGGTTGTAGCGGATGGTGCGGGATTCGAACCCGCGGGAGACCTTGCGGGACTTCTTCTGTTTTTTAGACAGATGCATTAAACCACTCTGCCAACCATCCATAATTCTCACCCCTTAGATTGTGGTTTTTCTTTTTATCTGGTTACAAGTTTACACTATTGAAAATATTAAAAACAGAGGAAAATAACTTTTTTCATAGATAAGAGACAGAAATTTAAAAATGTAAAGCAACACCACCTTTGACAGTGTGGCAAGCTTTCTTATGAAAAACTTGAGGTTCCGAATTGGAACCTCAAGTTGTAATCCAGAACCGGTTTTAATTTGTAACCGGTCACAAACTGTGACCGGTCTACTCTACCAAAGTGGTGCCAAGGTAGTTGAGGATTACGATATCCTTTACAACTATAATAATTCATGCTATGGTATTAAAGGTTAGTAATACATAAACAAAACAACAATTGCTTGCAAGAGCGGAAAGGAAGGTTAGTGTGAGAAACAATAACGAATTTACTCAAAAGTTGATATGGCTGAATGACGTAGAAACTCACGAACGATGGGTTTGCCCACTGTATGCCATCCATAACAATGGATACCACTTATACATGAGCAGTAATGCAACTCAAAACTTCTTTGTGGATGTTAGGAGAATTACGGACTGGAAGCGTGTAGTATACAGTAAGTTCAAGTATAATCATGGAAAATGTGCGACGATTCAGTATTACCCTTTTATTCACCACGGCCATGTTGGAGAAGTTCGCAGAAGATTCAAGCGACCAGCAAATTTTTCGATTGGGATCGTAAGATGGCAGACATCCCGTGTAGGCGTCCATGAGACCCTGTATTTCTTCGAGTTAGAGCGTAAGGCTGTGGCATTTAGTATTATTGAGCCACTAGAATGGGGTAGTTTGGAAGGTTCGAGACAGATCATGTTTTAGTTAGTGGAGTTGGGAATTTTGTCGGTAATTATTGTATTCTAAAAAATGAACTCAATAATAAATATGAATTAGTTAATATGAATTTATTGGTCAAAGACCAATTCGAATTCTTAAAGAACGCATAAAATATGCGTTCTTTTTACATATAGACTAAGCCGGTACGAAATCCAAAGTCTTTTTATCCAAATCCGCAGCCATCACCTTGAACTTTATCGGATCTCCAAGAGTAAATCTTTTATTTGTCTTCTGACCAATTATTGAATATGTCTTTTTATCAAATTCATAGAAATCAGTCCCAATATTTCTGATATTTATCATTCCTTCAGATTTTGTTTCATTTTCTTCTACATAAATTCCATATTCTGTAACTCCAGATATTGTACCTTCAAACACTTGTCCGACTTTGTCTGACATATATTCTACTTGCTTTAGCTTTTTTGATTCTCTTTCAGCTCCAGCTGCATCGATCTCTCTTGCTGTAGAAGATTCTGCAATGTGTTGGAATTCAACAATCTCTTTATCTCCAAATGGACTATGGACCAAGTGTCTTTGTAATATTCTCTGAATCAATAGGTCAGGATATCTTCGAATCGGTGAGGTGAAATGTGTATAGAAATCAAAAGCAAGACCGAAGTGTCCAATATTCTTTGTTGAATACACTGCTTTTTGCATAGAACGGATAAGTGCTGTACTTATAAGTGCTTCATGTTGAGTTCCTTGGATTTGTCTTAATAAAGACTTGATATCTTTTGCAGTTACTTTTCCATCTTTATTTTTCAAATCATAACCAAGAGCTTTTACAAACACTGCAAGATCTGCCATTCTTTCTTGATCTGGTATATCGTGGATTCTGTATATTGACCCTGTATCTCTTTTTCCTCTTTCTTTTATCGCGTCGAAAATAAACTTAGCAACCTCACGGTTTGCAAGAAGCATGTATTCTTCTACTAGTTTGTGAGTATCGAGTCTAGCTTTTTTGTATACGCCAATAGGCTTTCCATTTTCATCTAGTTTGAACTTTATTTCTTCTTGTTCAAATTCTATGGCACCATTGTCGAACTTTTGCTTTTGGAGTACTTTTGCTATTTCATTTAATTTATTTAATTCATGGAAATATTTGCCAGATTTTACATTTAGAACTTCTTGAGCATCTTCATAAGTAAATCTATGATCAGAGTTTATGATCGTCTTTCCAAAATGCCTTTCGAGAACTTCACCTTTATCATTCATTACAAACCAAGCAGAGAAGGTAAGTTTGTCTTCGTGTGGGTTTAGACTGCATACATCGTTTGAAAGT
The DNA here is from genome assembly GCA_964367745.1 of uncultured Candidatus Saccharibacteria bacterium. Taxonomy (GTDB): domain Bacteria; phylum Patescibacteriota; class Minisyncoccia; order Phycocordibacterales; family PALSA-1337; genus CAIOGI01. The sequence continues at coordinate 25,062 of CAYIYK010000001.1, forward strand.
ACTTCAGGAAGCATGGGGATGGTTCGATCTACTAGATATATAGAACAACCACGTTTTAACGCTTCTGTGTCCAAAGCAGAGCCAATCTCAACATAGTGCGATACATCAGCAATATGGACTCCTATTTCATAGTTTCCATTTTTTAAATCTTTTATTGATATTGCATCATCGAAGTCTTTTGCATCAAAGGGGTCAATAGTAAAAGTAAGAGTATGTCTAAAATCTGTTCTCTTGTGAATTTCTTTTGCTATGTCTGAATCTTTATTTTTCTCTATTTCATTTGCTTCTTTTTCTACTGATTCAGGAAAATTTATTTCAAATCCTTTTTCAAGAACTATTGATTCCATTTCTACATTGTTATTTCCCTTTCTTCCTAGAATACGAACAATATCTCCCTCAGGATTTACTTTTGGATTGGTCCATTCTCTCATTTTTACATAGACTTTATCTCCAATACTTACTTTCGCTATATCAGAAGGGGAAAGTCTCATAGAAGCATATGCCTTTTTATCATCTGGATATGCTGTAAGAATTCCTTCTCTACTATCGATAACACAAACAAAAGAATCTCTAGCTCTTTTTATTATTCTTACTACTTCACCAGTCTGTTGTTTGTATGAATTTATTTTCCCAAGCTTCACTTCAACAATATCTCCATTTAAAGCGGTATTTAGAAAACCGATTTCTACAACGATGTCATTCTCTGGATTTTCTGGGTTTTTTATATAACCCACGCCCTTACGAGTAGTGATTATTGTACCTTGCACGATTAAGTCTTTTTTCATTCAATTACTATATCTTATATTCTACCTTGTATCAAATAGCGTAAATATTTGCTTAAATGGTTGACCTTTTTTTCACATTCTGATACTATACCTCGACATGTTAATGATACGACTACAACGAGTAGGAAGAAAGCACGAACCAGTATTTCGTCTTGTTCTTACTGATTCAAAGAATAGTACAAAGAGTGGTAGATACCTAGAAGTTTTGGGTTCTTATGATCCAAGACAAGAGAATAAGATTGAACAATTTAATGTTGTTAAAATAAAGGAACATATGTCAAAGGGTGCTAGACTTTCTGATACAGTTCATAACTTCCTAGTTTCAAAGAAGGTTATTGATGGAAAAAAGAAGAATGTTCTTCCAAAGAAGTCTCCAATAAAGAAAGACGCTCCAGAAGGTGAAGCAAAGGCTCCAGCAACTGCACCAGCTCCAACTGTGTAAAACTCTCCTTTTACCAGATATCTATTCAGGTTACAATTATACAGATATAGATTATAAGAATTAAAGAATAACAGAAATGAACAATATTGATCAGCAATTTTTAGACTATGTGGTAAAAGGTTTAGTAGACAATCCAAATGACGTTAAGATAGCTCGAACAGTAGATGAAATGGGAGTTTTATTGACTCTTGAAGTGAATGCAGCTGATATGGGTAAAGTTATCGGTAGATCAGGAAATACAGCAAAGGCTATTAGAACATTACTACGAGTTGTTGGGATGAAGAATAACTCTAGAGTAAATCTTAAGATAAATGAACCAGAAGGCGGTATGAAGCCAATCCCAGGGGCTAGTATGAAGACTGTGGATGAAGCAATGGCAGATTTGAATATCTAGTTTTGATAGACATAGTCAAATAATAAAAAGTGTGGTAATATAATACCACGCTTTTTATTATGAAATACCACATTATAAGTCTTTTTCCGCAATCTATGGATTCGTATCTAAACGAATCTATTTTGAAGCGTGCAATTGAAAATAAAAAAATAGAAGTAAAGTTTTACAACCCAAGAGATTTCACTAAAGGTGATAGTTATGCAGATCGAAGAGTCGATGACAAACCTTATGGCGGAGGCCCAGGTATGGTTATAGAAGCTTTGCCAGTTATAAAAGCAATTCAAAAAGCAAAAGGGAAATCAAAAAAGGTTAGGATTGTATGGTTTACTCCATCTGGGAAACAATTCGACACTGAACAAGCAAAGATTTTTTCTAAAAAATATACTGATATTATTTTTATTTGTGGACGATATGAAGGAATAGATGCAAGAGTTAAAAGGGCTTTCAAAGTAGAAGAAATATCAGTAGGACCTTTTGTACTTACTGGCGGTGAACTTCCTGCCATGATTCTTATCGATACAATATCAAGACAAATAAAAGGTGTGCTTGGAGACCATGCATCTTTGGAAGAAACTAGAGTTAGTAGTCCAGATGTATATACTCGCCCAGAAGTAGTAGAATATAAGGGTAAGAAATATAAAGTACCAAAAGTGCTTTTATCAGGTAATCATAAATTAATAGATGAATGGAGAAATAAACAGTCAGAAAAATAAAAGAAATCTATTTATTGTTCTAATTATTTTATTTATTATCCTAATTTCTATTGGATTTTATATACCGAACGATTCTTCATTCTCTCAACATAGTATTTTCAATAACAATGATTCTCGTCTTAAAGTTCTGGTGGTAGGAGATATAATGCTTGATAGGAATGTTAGAAATCTAATAAATAAAAATGGTTTCGATTCCTTTTTCTCTGGGGTCAAAGATTTGATTAAAAATGCTGATATAGCCGTTGGGAATCTTGAAGGTGCTTTTACAACGAATCCTTCGATTACTGCGGATCTTAAAAATAAAGCATTACAATTTACTTTTGATCCTAGCCTAGCTCCAGCACTTTCAGATCTCGGTTTTGATATTCTTGGTTTAGCAAACAATCATTCATATAACTACGGAAAACAAGGATTAGAATCAACAAGAAGATATATAGGAAGCGCTGGAATGTTGTATTACGGCGACCCTTTTAATAAAGATGAGATAAGTACGATAATTATTAAAAATGGAATAAAAATAGGATTCGTGGGATTTCATGAATTTAATTATACGAATTTTGAAAATGTCCTTTTTGAAATTGCAAAATTAAAAAATGAAGTTGATGTAATAATAGTCTCTCCACATTGGGGTATTGAATATCAAAAGGAACCAACAGTAAAGATGAAAGAATGGGCCCATCAGTTTATTGATAATGGTGCAGATATGGTTATCGGTGCGCACCCTCATATTGTCGGTGATACAGAAATATATAATGGTAAAAAGATATATTATTCTTTGGGGAATTTTGCATTTGATCAGTATTTTTCAGAAGCAACTATGAATGGTATTGCGGTTTTAATAAATATTGACAGAAAAGACGATGAGATTTCTTTTTCATTTGAAGATGTTCCAGTGAGAGTGGATAGAGAAGGCGTTAAAGTAATAAATAAATAGTTATCCACAGAGTTATGAAATTTTGATAAAATTTTTGTGTTTCTATCTATTGCTCAAAATTTTTTAAACTATAAAATGTAATCATGAATAAAGATGATTATGTTACAAAAGAATATCTCGATTCAAAACTAAAAGATTTTGTTACTAAAGACTATCTTGATAAGAAGTTTGAACTAATGTCTATAGAATTCGAGCGACATGCTACTGATTTAGCATCTGGCATTAATGGAAAAATAAAGGGTGTTTGTGATCAATTATCTGCAATAGATGAGAAGCTTACTTGCTTGGATCAGAAGGTGACTGTTATAGATCAAAAAGTGACATCTTTAAGTCTCGATGTTTTTAATATTAAGGAAAATATGAAGGAAAAGGTTGATAAAAGTGAAGTTTTAGATCTAAAAAAGAGAGTAGTAAAACTTGAAATTAAACTTGCTTAAAAACCTATTTTTGATAGTATTTTATTGGAAACAGGAGCGGAGTTTTCTCCAAGCCTGTAGCAAGGGCTCCCTCCCCGGCATCCAATGTTCCTCTGGATGCCGGTTTTTGTTTTTATAGGATATAATATATGAATGCATAAAATAAGAGTTGGAGTTATACGCGGTGGTCCGAGTAACGAATATGATGTTTCTCTAAAAACTGGAGCAACAGTTTTGAACAATTTACCTAAAGAGAAATATGTAGCTCGTGATATTTTTATCGACAAAGATGGACATTGGTTTGTCCATGGTCTTCCTACAACTCCACATGAAGCTCTTACTCATATCGACGTTGCTTTTAATGCTTTACATGGGCACTTCGGTGAAGATGGAAAAATTCAACATATATTTGAAGTTCATGGTATTCCTTTTACTGGTTCTGGATCATTTGCTTCTGCAATTGGAATGAATAAACAGATGACTAAGGAAGTTTATAAAAAAGAAAAATTAAAGACACCTCAATCACGTTTGATAGAATCTCTTGAGGAAGTTAGTAAACAAGCACATGAGATTTTTAGAGCTTTCCCTCTGCCAGTTGTTGTTAAACCTCTTGCAGGCGGATCATCAGTTGGAGTTACAATAGCAAAAGATTTTTCAAGTTTTGAAAAAGCAGTTAGAGATGCTTTTGAACACAGTAATTCTGTTATGGTTGAAGAATTTATAAAAGGGAAAGAAGCGACTTGCGGGGTGATCGACAATTATCGTGAACAAGAATTCTATGCATTACCACCAATCGAAATACGACCTCACAACGGCAATTTCTTCGATTATTCTGCAAAATATGAAGGGAAGTCAGATGAAATAGTACCAGGGAATTTTACAGAATCAGAAAAAAGAGAAATAGAAAATATGGCAATACAAGCGCACAAAGCTCTTGGTTTAAGTCACTATTCACGTTCAGACTTTATCATCCATCCGAAGAGGGGAATATTTATCTTGGAGAGTAATACACTGCCAGGATTGACTGAAGAGTCACTTTTGCCAAAAGCCTTGAAAGCTGTAGGAGCTTCAGTTTCCCACTTTTTGGATCATGTAATAGAACTTGCAATAACTAGAAAATGAAGTAATATATAAATTCGATGGTGTGTTTTATGGGCTCGTAGCTGTCTTGGTAGGTATACAACGAAAGCAAGTTAAAAATAAAATAAGGGCTCGTAGCTCAGTTGGTAGAGCAATCGCTTTGCAAGCGAAAGGTCAGGAGTTCGAATCTCCTCGAGTCCACAATGAAATTAGATCCTCGACTTCATCACTATTGTCAAAATATAACTAGAGGCTATTTGAACGATGTTGTAGAGATGTATTCCTTACTAGGTTTAAAGGTGGTTTATATTCCTGAAAACAAAGACTGGATTATGGTTGCTCAAGAACCACTACAATTTGCTATTCAAATTACTCAAGTTGAGGACACTCTAATTTCTGATGTAGAGCTTAAAAAACGAGCACATATTGCTTTTCTTTCCGATAATCCGCAAGCAGTTATAGATAAAGTCGAAGCGTGGGCAAAAGGTAAAAGTATAAAGTTCAGACAAGGCGGGTGGTCAGATATTGAAAGATACTTTGATTTACCAGATATATTTACTAATTTTGTAGTTGAAGTAATGCATACGTCTATTGAAAAATAAAATTAAATGATACATTTCAAAAATCAGCCAAAGTTATCTGGATTTGAAGTAGATAAGAAATTTGATGAGCGTCGTGTGGTACTTGCTTCACAGATTGAGACTCTTCTTGCCGAAGATGAGTTATTCAAAGACAAAGACGTGAGTGTTGAGTTCTCTCATAAAGGGGTTTCTTCTCTGGTCAGCTTTGTTGAAGCTGATAGTAAAAAATATGTCCTCAAAATCCCACTAAGTTCTAATTCTGAAGAAGGTGAAGCTCAATTTTTGGAAGCATGGGAAGCGGTTGGTGTATCTGTACCTCATATATATAAAGAAGGGAGAGTGGGAGAGCATCCATATATTCTTATGGATTTTGTTGATGCTCCAATCCTAATGGATGAAATTAAACAAAGTACAGCAAAGAAAGATATTTATATTGAATTAGGAAGAACTCTCGCTATAATGCACACTCCAAAAGCAGAAGGTTATGGACGCATTATAAAAGGGAAACCACAATATAGAGAATTCAAAGAGTGGCTTGCAAGCGAAGATATTATAAATAGAGTCAAAGCTACTCAAGAAAATAATCTTTTAACAGATGAACATGGTTCACTTACACGTGTCTTTGATGTTTTGAACGCATATTCTGAAAAACATCCAATAAGTACTTACTGTCATTTTGATTATGATGCTACAAACATTTTGGCAACTGAACCAATTACTATTATTGACCCAAACCCAACATTGAATCTTGGAATCATTGATATTGCTCGAAGTATTGTGATTTCAATTTCAAGAAGCGGTTCGGTCGATTCTGGAAAACAATTGAAAGAAGGGTATTTCTCAGGTAATGCACCATACAATGCTAATGCACTACAAGCAGCAATTATCCTAAATGCCTACATGAAATTTCCTTACTGGTATAAGAAAGAGAAAAAAGAAGCCATAGAAAATATACGACAATACCTGGCTCAAACTGCACATCTTCAATGACATGTGGTCTTTGTTTACAAAATTGCCTTTAAATACTTCATTTCCCTCACTAGATGGTTTAGAAAAATAAAACTAAAACCTACAATAAAAAATAGAGTAGCTTAGGCTACTCTATTTTTTTATCTAGGATTACCACTAGATTCGAAAGACGGAGGACACGAAGGTGTCCGAGTCGGGGTCGCGGGCGAGGCTAGTAAGCCGAGACCTGTGACCGAATCTCCTCGAGTCCACAACGAAAGAAAAGACTGGCGTTTGCCAGTTTTTTCTTTTGTCTGGAACTTGAACAAGATGAGAAAGGCGGAGGTATGAAAATTATTATATTTGACTTTAGAATTTTATCGGAGCACAATAATCTCGGATACATTATGAACAAAACAACTGAAAAAGTCAGATCTATCACTGGTAGAGGTACGGCACCCTTCCGTAAACTCGATAAAAATACCGCAGGCCGTAGTTCTGTGTATGAAGGTCCTCTACAGGCAGAGTTATCTGTTGTCGTGGTTGAACCAGATGAAAAAGTTCAAGCATGCCTCATGCGGTTTTTTAAAGATATTAAAATCGCTTGTCGCAGAATCGTTATTGCTCAAGACAAAGTCACGGCAATAGCTTATATCAACGAAGGTTTATATGGTGCGACGATTACAAATGTCTTAATGTATGACGGTGCAGGTCAACAACCTGAACCTACACTCAGCCAGTCGCGCGTCTTCAGTAGATATGTCGAAAGGCATAAACCTAGGTGCACACGACTTCACTATATACTTGGTGATCTTGATAATTGTTTGAGAAGATATGCAGGGGACCTATGTCCAGCTAGTACAGATACTGTGCTTTTTACAACGAATGGACATATGATATCTCCATATGTCGATGGTGTCGGTATTCCAACTTACGAAGGATGTTTGGTACTATTTAGAAGTCTCTTTATGATGCACGAGCTCAAACAGGGGAATCTTACACAAGAGTCGACCCCACCATTAATTGGTTTTAGATTTGGAGACAAGGGACATAATTCACGTTTTCTCTTAAAGAAAAGACCTGACTCATCAATCAAGCGTATCTTTAGAAAATACAACGTTTTGTAGACAATCATGTCAACTGACACATTACACTGTTAGCAACCCACTCAGTAGGAACCCTTGCTGGCTGTGGGTTTTTTGTTTGTTCAAATAAATTTTTACATTGACCGAATCTCCTCGAATCCACAATAAAAAAATACCCAAGCTTTCGCAAGGGTATTTTGAAATTGATTTGATCAAATTCTGAAATTTTTTCTTCGTATGAAGATATACGAGAACAAGACCAATCCAGTTGCGATTGTCGAAGCTGTTTCTGGTACCGCACCAGATGCAAGTGGTGTAACTGATATTTGATAATGACCACAGTTATTGATCACATCCTCGATACCAGATGCATTTCCGAAACCGAAATTGATTACCCTTGGGAGGGTATTCAGTTGTAATACATAGGAATATGAATGATCTGAACGATATTCAGGTATCCCACCTATGTTCATACCATCATATTCTCCAACAGTATTGTTCCAAACTATGTTGTATAGGCTTGTTGATTGCTCGTATGTGGTATTGTCACCAATAAAGTAATCATTCGGCACAAGAGACGTATTACCATCAAAAGCGATTCTGTGAGTTGATGATGATGTTTTGGGTACCCAACCGATTTGTGGATTGATGAATTCGTAAAATGCATCATACAGGTTGACGGTACTGTTTTTATCAAAACCAATTCCACTGATCTTAACTCCGACTAGTCCACTGTACTTGGAAGTCGTAGTTGCTTCGATTGAATGATCGAACATTGCAATGAGGTTCTCAGACGGCCCAATAGGGTGATAGTAATCCGTTATAACGTGCTGTGCCTTAAGGTTTAGTGACAGCATTAGCACAACGATAACCACGATATTTTTCATTGTTTATCCTCTATTTTTAGTTTCCAAATCGATAATAATACTTATAAAAAAATATATCAAGTTTAATATTGTTTTTTGGTTTATATAAATAAAAAACAAAACCCGCGCATTTAGCGAGAGTTTCTGCCATCCAAACTAATCAAGAAACAAAAATTATATATATATTGACATAATCTGAAAAGTATAATATTCTTTTTTTAGAAGCAAGTTAACAAAAAAAGAAAATTTATAAAATGAGCTTAACCATTACTATGAGCTTAACCATTACTAATAGTAAAAATGGCGATGGGTGTTTTTATGATGATTGTTATGAATCTGGAGGTCTTCATCCAGTAAGTAATTCTCTCGCTAAGATACTTATCCTTGATACAAATGATAGTCTAATCCCATGTAATTACCAGCGCTGGTTTCACGCAGATGACTCTGGTGTTGGTGGCGGAAATAACTATGTTCCTACCGGTGAAGGACCGATACCTACTGATAGTATTGAGAAAGTTGATGAAAGGTGCTTTACGACAAGCGAGGTCAGTAGTAATTTTTTGGACGACAATATTATCCATTTGATGGATCATCCACCAGAAGGTGTGCGATTTATTAAATATGACGGGTACCAAAAAGATGATCGATCAAAATATTGTACTTTTTTTGGCTTTAGAATCATCTACCGAAGGGAAGTTTCATTTCATCACCGTATACTACTTTTCAAGTAAAGTCAGTTCACGGTTCCAGAAACCAATTTTTAAAAACAAAACCCGCGCATTGTGTGCTCGGGTTTTTTCATTTTTTGATTTTCTTGCTACTCAATACAATAGCGTAGCAGAAACTAAGTAGTAGTTTTTTATAATGAACTACTTGATATGGAGAATACCTAATGTCGCCGTTCTCGGTATCATGCTTTACAAGATTGGTATGATCTCCTTGCTCATAGAAATGAACTATTTCGTCTAGATTAGTCCAGAGCTTGATTCGACCTTCATCCCTTTGAAAATAAAAGGCAGTGTATCGAATCGGCATATCGCAAATTGATGGAAATTGAATCCATGGTTGCTTGCTTGAAAGCAAGTAGAGTTCTTCCTTACTCTCTTTACCAGTTACAGTGAAGTTTTTGTGACAAAGCCACTCAAAGACAACAACGATTTCTTTCTTCCTGGATCTGATATCGATTCTGAAATCCTTTATTTCACCCCTAAACATTTTGTAAGTTTTGAGGCCAGAAGAACCCTTATCTGTAGATTCGATTTGCAACTGACCACCTACATAGTCTGTAAGCTTTTCAACAAGCTTTACTCGACTCCAAAAATATCCATGCACAGTATGATCCTTTGTTAAAATTCAATTCTCGCGCCAGTATAGCACATTTATCCACAGATTTTATTTGCAGGTGAACGAATGTTCACTTATACTATATTTATAAAAGAATAAGAATAATTATTAAAAATATGAGTAAAATAAAATTGGTACATAGTTTAAGAAGAGAGATTAAAAAGTTAAATAGTGAGATCGATTTGAAAATAATAAAAGGTTTACCATATAAAGCAGAAGCTAGACGACATAAGTTCCTAGTATCACAGTTCTATGGATTCTATGAATCTTCAAAACAGAGCTGGCTTAAGAGGACTATGCTGACATTCGCTAGTTTTGTCCTATAATAAACTTAATGCAAGATTATAAAAATAAAATCTTTTCATTCTATGAAAGGTATAAAAGAATGCCGAGCTATGCCGAAATCATGAATCTTTTGGGTTTTAAATCTAAGAATTCAGTTTATAAATTGATAAATAAACTCGTCGAAGCTGGAGTATTAGATAAAGATGATACTGGGAAGCTTATACCAAACAGTCTATCTCAAGAAGTTAAACTTCTAGGACTTGTTGAAGCCGGTATTCCAACTGTAGCCGATGAAACTAGTCTCGATAGTTTGAATCTTGACAATTTTCTTATTAAAAATCGTGACTCATCATATCTACTCGAGGTCAAAGGCGATTCAATGATTGAAGAAGGTATAAAGGAAGGTGATCTTGTTATAGTGGAAAAAAGAAATGATGCAAAAGATGGTGATATCGTTATTGCCGAAGTAGACGGAGGATGGACAATGAAATTTTTCAGGAAAAAGGGGAATACCATATTCCTTGAACCAGCAAATAAAAACTATAAATCTATATATCCAGAAAATGATATGAAAATATCAGCAGTGGTTAAAGGTGTCATAAGAAAGTACTAACTATTGTAAAAATCGCAAATTAGAGTTAGAATCGTGTCATGAATAATTCACATTTTCACTCAATCCCACAGGATAAAGCACCAGAAATTTTAAATTTAATCGTAGAGATAAGACAAGGTGAGTCAAATAAATACGAATACAATAAAGACTATGGAATACTAGAACTTGATCGAGTTCTTTTTGGACCTATGTATTATCCAGTAAACTACTGCGATGTCCCATCTACTTGGAATGAAGGCGACAATGATCCTCTAGATGCAGTTGTATTCAGCACTCACCCTATCGAGCCTGGAGCTTTGGTAAAAGGAAGAGTTATTGGTGTTATGGAAATGATTGATAACGGGGAGGAAGACTATAAGATCATAACTGTAAATCATAAAGACCCAAGATATGGTCATATAGAAAATGTAGATCAACTCGCTCCATATGAAAGAAAAGATCTTCAAACTTTCTTTGAGACATATAAGATTCCACAAACTGGCCCAGGTACAGTAAAAATTGGTAAATTCCTAGGACCAAAAGAAGCATATGAGCATATAAAGAAAGCTATGCTTGTTTACGAAAAGAAGTTTAAGAATAAATAATTTTAACGGATATGTTAGAGGTATTACAGAAAATTTTCAGTTTTCTACTTTGGGTTCTAACTGGACTTATAATACTTCCTTGCGTCTTTATGGCTTCAGTATATTTTCCAAAATGGGAAAAGTGGGGTGAGGGTTTTTAAAAATTTAAAATGACACCAACAATATTTGTAATACTTGGAATAACCGGAGACTTGGCTGGTAGAAAATTACTGCCCTCACTTTTGAGTCTTTATGTTAAAAAAGAATTACCAAATAAATTTGCTATAGTTGGATTTTCACGAAGATCTTTTACAAGAGAAGAGTTCCGCTCTTTTATCCGTGAACATATGCATGTTAAGCCAGGTCAATACAGAGAGGAAGATGTAAAGCACTTCATCGATCATATGTATTATGAACAAGGGAATTTCGACACTCCTGAATCATATGCTCAACTTGCTCAAAGATTAAAGAATATCGATGACAATTTTGGTCAATGTTCAAACAAACTCTTCCATCTTTCAACCCCACCTTCTCTATATGAATCAATATTCGTCCACCTTCACAAATCTGGACTTACAGTTCCTTGTGGTAACGATGAGGGTTGGACAAGAATACTTGTTGAAAAGCCTTTCGGTAATGATATTGAGACCGCTCGAAAGCTCGACAAAAAGCTCGGAGAACTATTTAAAGAAAATCAGATTTTTAGAATTGATCACTATTTAGCAAAGGAGGCTTTGCAAAATATTCTTACTTTCCGTTTCGCGAATTCACTTTTCGAACCCTTGTGGAATAAGAACCATATAGATAAGGTTCATATAAAACTAATGGAGAAAATCGGAGTAGGTAGTAGAGGCGCTTTCTATGATGCTATTGGTGCATTGAAGGATGTAGGACAAAACCATCTTTTACAAATGCTTGCAGTTGTTGCTATGGAACCACCTGAGAATTTTGATGCAAAAAATATAAGAAAAGAAAGAGCAAAAGTTCTTGAGAAAATTCAGATAATTCCTACAAAAAATATTTCAAGTAGAGTAGTTCGTGGACAATACGAAGGTTATAGATTTGAACCTGGAGTAAAAGAGCATACTCAGACTGAAACATATTTTAGAATTGAATCATATATTAACAATGCTCGTTGGAAGAATGTCCCTTTTTATCTAGAAAGTGGAAAAGAGATGTCAGAACAAAAAACTGAAATAAATATATATTTCAAGAATGATAAAAATGATAAGACATATGAAGATAGACAAAATGTTCTTACTTTTAGAATACAACCTGATGAACTTATAAAAATTGGTTTCTGGGTAAAGACTCCAGGATTTACTATGGATGTTGAACCAAAGACTTTGAAGTTCAAATACAGTGATTTCCCATCACATTCTGTATTACCAGATGCTTATGAAAGAGTACTATATGACGCTATTATTGGAGATCAAACCCTATTTACAAGCACAGAAGAAGTTCTTTTCGCTTGGAAATATATTACTTCAATAATGTCAGCTTGGAACAATGTACCTTTGACTGTATATAAAAAGGGATCACAAGATGTGATATGATAATTAAAAAATAATAATAAATTTATGTTTCAAAATTTCCTGTTAAAACAAATGTTAAAGAAGCAGATGAAAGATGTTCCGGCAGAACAGCAAGAGCAGATTTTTACTATGATAGAAAAGAATCCAGACTTTTTTATGAAAATCGCAAATGAAGTTCAAGAAAAAGTAAAAGGTGGAATGCCTCAGCAAGATGCGATGATGATGGTGATGAAGAGTCATCAAGATGAGTTAAAGAAGGTGATGGGGAAATAAATGAATTATACATACAAAAGAACTATAGCTTTTTTTGTTCAATTTCTAAAACCATATAAATGGATAGTGATTTTGTCTTTCCTGCTTTCATTTGTTGCATCAATATCAACTCTTTACAATGCATTCGCTCTATCTCAGATTATTGATTTTGTATTTAAATATAGTAAAGGGGATTCACTGTCAGAAATATATTCTATAATTTATGTATGGTTATTGGTAATAATTATCAGGTATGCAAGTATTTTTTACTCCCGTTCATCAGCAGTATTTATTGCAGAAAGGGCAGCAATAGATACTGAAATTTTTTCAGTAAATCATATTGCAAAAATTGATATTTCTTGGCATGAAAAAGAAAATAGTGGAAATAAAATAAAAAGAATTGAGCGTGCTTCAAGAAGTATTGTGGAAATGGTAAGACTCTGGAGAGGGACAGTTGTTGATATTATAGTAAATTTTTTAGGTATAGTTTTTATCATCTATCAATTTGATAGCATGCTAGTTTTGTTTATAGTAGTTTACCAAGTGATTTACTATTTCATAGCCAGTGCAACTAGAGAAAGAGGTATTAAGGCCATGCTTGAGGCAAATATAAAGGACGAAGTTATAACTGGTTTTTGGTACGAAATTGCTTCAAATATTAGAAGTATAAAAGTATTAGGGATGGCGGCAAAAATAATTGAGTATGCCAGAGACAAGTCCGAAGAATATTTAATTGATGTTAAAAGAAGAATTTTCTGGTTTCAATTGGGAGGAGTATCCGAAGGAACATTTGAAGCATTTACAAGAATCTTTTTTATAATTTATATTATTTGGGGAATAACTGAAGGGCGATACGAGCCGGGTTTTTTGGTTTTATTTTATTCGTATTTTAATACACTTAGCAATTCTGTCGGTCAATTATCAGATGTGGCTCAAGATACCGCAACTGCAAAGTCTAATATCGGTAGATTAACAGAGATTTTGGATGAACCAATTCTAATTGATGATGAAAAAAATAAAGTAGATTTTCCTAGTAATTGGAACAGTGTTAAGATTAAAAATCTTTCTTTTGAATATGGTAAAAGCAAAGTACTTAATAATATAAATATTGAAATTAAGAAGGGTGAAAAGCTGGGTATTGTGGGTCTTTCTGGTGCTGGTAAATCAACGCTTTTCAAATTACTTTTGAAAGAATATGAAAACTATGAAGGTAATATAATGATCGGAGACACTTCACTAAAAGATATTAATAAAAAAAGTTACGTTCAACATATTGCTGCGGTTTTACAGGAGACAGAGGTATTTAATATGAGTTTGCATAAAAATATTACTATTGCGAATAGTGATCAAATGGAAAATAAGAATCTGTTTGAAAGGTCATTAGATATTGCACATATTAAGGACTTTTTAAGCAAATTGCCTTCTGGTGAAGAAACATTGATTGGTGAAAAAGGTATTAAATTATCAGGTGGAGAGAGACAGAGATTGGGTATTGCCAGAGCAGTATTTAAGAACCCAGAAATTCTTTTCTTAGACGAAGCAACTTCACATTTGGATGTCGAATCTGAGAGAAAAATTCAAGATACCTTAAAAATATTTTTTAAGGATGTCACCGCGGTTGTTATCGCTCATAGATTGTCAACTATAAGGGAAATGGATAGGATTATTGTACTTGAAAATGGTCAAATAATTGAAGAGGGAACATTCGATGAACTACACTCTAAAGAAAGTAGATTTAAAGAGTTTTGGGATAAACAAAAAATATAAAAGAGGACCACTATGTCCTCTTTTTATTTGTGATTGGTGTGTGTGAAAAGTACATGAATCGGTTTGAACAATACATATGCTAGAAAGCATAGAATTGACACGATTGAAGAGATTACGATTTGAATCGTAATGCCAACTTTATTTAAAAATTTCATATCTTCACAAATTTTAACACATATATTTGTAAATTATCTATTTTCTGTTAATCTTCTACTATGTCACTTTCAATTGGTATCGTAGGCTTACCCAACGTTGGTAAATCAACACTTTTCAACGCTCTTACAAAAAAGAGTGTTCTTGTTGCAAACTATCCTTTCGCAACGATTGATCCTTCAGTTGGCGTTGTTGCTGTTCCTGATGAAAGACTTTGGAAACTCTCAGAATTCTCAAAGACTCAAAAGACTGTTCCTGCAGTTGTTGAATTCGTAGATATCGCTGGATTGGTAAAGGGGGCTTCAGACGGTGAAGGATTGGGAAATCAATTCCTTACAAATATTCGTGAGACTGATGCAATAGCAGAAGTTGTTCGTATTTTTGAAGATGACAATATCATCCACGTAGATGGGAAAATAAATCCAGTTAAAGATATAGAAGTAATAAATCTTGAATTGATACTTGCTGATCTTCAAACAGTTACAAAAAGACTTTCAAACCTTACAAGAGAAGTAAAAACAGGAAAAAAAGAAGCGATTCTAGAAAATAGTTTGGTAGAGAAAATAAAGATAGCACTTGATGCCGGCAAGCTAGCTTCAACAGTAGTTCCAGACGAATTCGAAAGACCATTCCTAAAGTCACTTCACCTTTTGACCTCAAAACCTTTTATGTATATTTTGAATAAAAAAGCGGGAGGTAAAAATCTAGATGAAATAAAAGATGCAAGATGGGATGCTTTGATAAAATTCCTAAATGAAAGTAATTCTAAATGGGTAATAGTTGATGCTGGTATAGAACATGAATTAAAGGATATAGATGATAAAGATAAAAAAGAATTGAGAGAGGGACTTGGAGCAAGTGACGATGGTATAGATGATCTTATAAAAAAAGGATATGAGCTTTTGAATCTAATAACATATTTTACAACTGGAGAAAAAGAAACTCGAGCTTGGACTATAGGGCGAGGTTGGACAGCACCAAAGGCTGGAACTGCTATACATGGAGATTTCGAAGAGAAGTTTATACGAGCTGAAGTAATAGAGTGGGATAAATTGATAGAGTCAGGATCATTTGGAAATGCTAGAGAAAAGGGATTGTTAAGAACAGAAGGGAAAGAGTATATAGTAAAAGATGGGGATGTAATGGAGTTTAAGGTCTAAGTGAAAGTGCCGCCCGATTTTCATCGAACGGCACTTGATTAGACCCTTGACGGGTCACTGAGTGATCATGAGTTTCAGCAGATTCTTCACTGCAACAGTTCGATTCCTTTTGCTTTTGCTTCCGTGCGCCCGTTTGACATTGCGCACGGCGGCAGCCAATTGGAAATCTTGCTTTTTGCAGAGCTGATCTTGAAGCTCTTCACATACTGACAGGATGTTAGACATAATGTGCTTTCTGTTGAAGTTAAAACTGAGGCAAAAGTAACACATGTGCATGATACCTGTCAAGTATACAAAGACAGCGGTGTTACAGAGTTTAAGATCTAACTATTTACATATAAATTATTTCGTTGTATAGTAGCCATAGTGAGTAGCTGGTTGTATGGAGGGACACCGGTGTCTCAAACAATATACCAAAATAAAAATTGTATGTATGTATTAGTTTGTGTGCAGTTATCTTCAGGGAAGAGTGGATACAAAAGCAAAGGTGACGCCATCCCTTGTTTTTCTAGAAACCAGGATCCGCTTGAATCTGCAAAAATGGCAATAGTTCATTTGCTTAAACCTGGACCAGATGAAAAAGTTGAACTTGAATATCTGGGTCAATTACAAAGTGATGGTAAAACGTATGCTCTTGTTGTGGACAATAATGATCCGGCTGACTGGGTGGTCTACGTTAAAGAAATCCTCCCAAATGATGAAGTCGTGGATCTTCGTCATCATTACTCAGGCACATGGACTCATTTCTATTTCAAGAGTATTTGCCGTAAGCTCTAGACCTACACTTCGACACAGGAACCCCTTTCGCAAGATGTGGGTTTTTCTTTTTATAAAATAGAGGATGTGATGGAGTTTAGGATTTAGACATCTCGTTGTATAATATATTTAATATGAAATCACAAAAAATATTAATTGCTGTTTTGTTAGTAATTATAATTGTGCTATCAGTAATATTATATAGATCAACTCCTAATATCTCAGAAAAAGATTTTGTAGAAGTAATCGCTAAAGGAATTGTTGTAGACAACAATCTAGAAAATCCTGAGATTGGATCATATATACATTTAAAGCAACAGACTACAAATGATGACCTATTCGTTATTTACAAGCCATTTCTTAATGGTAAACAAGTGGATTGTTTAAATCCAATTGATGTAAGTAGTATATCTGTAAAACCAAGTACTGTAGTAGAAGTTAAAGGAAAGTATCTAAGTAAGGTTAATGGACAACCTCCAACTAATCTCATGATTTCTGCTTGTGAGTCACCAACTTCTTATATAAAGGTTATAAAATAAGTTTATTAAAAAAATGATGCTGTCATGAAGTTTAAGATTTAGGAATTATGATTAAAAGAATTCTAATTGTTACAGGAATAACCCTGGCCTTGATTGTCTTAGGGATAAGCTTGTTAATATATCTGTTCGGAAAATCTATGTGTGGTGATGATCAGTTTGTGAAATATCTGTCTCCTAACGAAAAACATGAGATTGTAAAGTATCGAAGTAATTGTGGAGCTATGACAACATATGTCTATAATGTGGAACTAGATGGAAAAACCATTCTTCGTTATACGTATGGAGAACCAGTTTTAGTTAAATGGATAGATGATAAAAAAGTTTCTATCGAAATGGCTTCAAGTTCACCATACATGAAGACATATAAAATCCTAGAAAACTATAAAAATGTTCAAATAAATTTTGATCAGGATATCAAAAATAGTTACAGAGTAAACTAATTAGAAAATAGCGGTGTTATAAAGTTTAGAGTGCTAATTCACTATTTAGAAGTTGACATGTTATATATTAACTTATATAGTTTAAAATAGTAAACTTAGACGAATGATCTTGTTATGCAAAATTTGAAAAAAGGGGATGTAATTAAGTGTAGTTTTAACGGTTACGAATTTCAAGTATCCGAAGTGGTGCGCCATCCAAAATACGACAATGACGGAGTCCCAAGCAGTGTTCGTGGTCATTACGTGGGTGGTGGTGCTAGTGGCTCGGATCTTCTTTATTTCGGTGGCAAGCATCCTCCATATAATTGGCGAGATTGGAGTGTCATTAAACAAACTGCGTAGTTTACATCTAAATAGGATTTCAAAAAAGAAAGGAACACAGATGAATACATTACTTAAGGAATTCTACAATGCAAGTACTAATGAACAGGATCAGGCAAAGAAAATTCTTTTTACAGTATTTTTTGATCTGATTGCACGTGTTGGTTTTGTAGAATTCTGGAACTCGTGTGATGAAAACAGTAAAAATGAAATTCTCCAGAAAAATTTGGAGAAAATTCGCGCACTGGCACAATCTTAACCCATCATCTCAACACGGAAAATTCACGTCGCGAGATGGTGGGTTTTCTGTTGGGAAGATGGTGGTGCGGTGGAGTTTAGGATTTAGGTAAAAAATAGCCCCGTCTGGACGTGTTCTGGCTAGGCCAGGGTACCAAACGGGGGTTGCAACCATGACACACGCTTGACTACTGAGTCAGCTTTCGGCGAACCGAGAAGAACTACATGTGTCTACGTTTTATTTGCAACGAGGCCTGCATCGTGAGGCGTCTCCCGAATAAAATATAGCACTCCAGAACATGGTTGTCTAATTAGGTAATCTAAAGAGATGCGGGTTACAGAGTTTTGTCTCAATAAATTAATAAATATGAATTTATGACGGTGGCAAAAAAGCTTTATATGTAGGCTATTTTCGTGGTATATTATTTATAATATGGAGCTGACTCGCAGATTTACCCAATTAAATAGACATAATTCAGACATTGCTGGAGGTAAGGGTGCTTCGCTTGGTGAAATGACACAGGCGGGTATTTCAGTTCCTCCTGGTTTTGTGGTCCTTGCAGAATCCTTTGAGCAATTTATTAAGAAGACCGATCTTGTTCAGGAAATAGATGCTATCTTACATAAGGTTAAACATAACGAAATCCATACTGTTGAAGCGGCGTCAGAGAAAATTCGTGAACTTATTTTGAATGCAGAAATGCCTACGCATATTGCTGAGGATATTTTAAGACAATTTAAAGAATTAAATAATAAGTATGTCGCCGTTAGGTCTTCCGCCACCGCCGAAGACGGCATGGATCATGCATGGGCCGGACAACTTGAGTCATATTTAAACACTACAGAAGAAGATGTTCTCACAAAGGTAAAACTTTGTTGGTCATCTTTATTTACTCCCCGTGCAATTTTCTATCGTTTTGAAAAGAGTCTTCATTCAACAAAAATATCAGTGGCCGTTGTGGTACAAAAAATGGTTGAATCAGAGGTCTCGGGTATTGCATTTTCAGTGCATCCAGTCACAGAAGATTACAACCAGCTTATTATTGAGGCAGGATTCGGTCTTGGTGAGGCTATTGTTTCAGGATCAGTCACTCCTGATTCGTATGTAGTCGAAAAAGATCCGAGAAATATCTTGGATATTAATATTTCGACACAAGATCGAGCTTTGTACCGATCAGAAAAAGCTTCTATAGAGCATGGAAATAACGAATGGAAAACTATTCCTGAGCCAAAAGCATCATCTCAAGTGCTTACGGAAAAGCAAATCTTGGAACTTTCAGAAATTATTCTTAAAATTGAAGATCATTATGTTTTTCCATGTGACATTGAATGGGCTTTCGAAGAAGGAAAGTTCTACATCGTTCAATCAAGACCAATTACAACACTTTCAAAAAACAGATAATAAAGGAATAATCAAGATTCTTAAATAAAAAAAAAGAACCCAGAGCAGCAAGTGCACTGGGTTCGTCGATATTACTTGGGAGGGAGCAAAGTGTCCACACCAAGCAACTGGTTATTTCCGTCGAAACGGAACCGGTAGATTCCCGCTTTTGGAAGCGTCTGCTTCCGAGGCGGAAACGATGTGTCTAGCAATCCTCGCAGAATACCGAGAAGGGGTTGATGACTCACAAACAGAGCTGACTGACCGAGCTGAATCTTATTCAGAATCTCGGTAGCCGTCTTTTGAATGTGGGCACCTTCCCGTTCGCAGAAATCTGGAATGAAAGCTTCAACTTGGTCCAAGTCTTGAGGATGACGCTCTGGTTCGAGTGCCTGATAGACGTCGTCGAGCTCTTTTTCAAGGAGCGGAGCTAGTCCGGTGAGCACTTCCCATGATCCATTCGGAACCGCAATTTCTGCAGTCTCCCGCGCCCGCACAAATGGCGAGTGGGCGAGATATGCAAATTCGGTATCTGTCAGATGGGTAGCACGGACTATCTCAATCTCCTCTCGGCCTTGCGGATAGAGGGGAGACCGGGATTGCCACATTCCATGAACTCGGATGTCTTCCTCGAGCTGGTTGTTGCCGTGGCGCATTGCCCACAGCCACTTTTCATCAGTTGGCGTTTTCAATCCACACCTCCATATTTATTAGTTTTATGATATACTGCTGTCAAAGAGACCTTGAGCAATTATATCACATTAGACGGCTTACGTCAATAATTTTATGACACCAAAAACCCAATCAAAATTACCTAGAATAATGTATGATCAAACACAGTTCACATCGTTGTGGATGATTGATAAGAATGGTTTGTGGCTCTGTGATAAGGCGTATCACGATATGAGGAAAATTTCAGGGTATACTCCTTCTGAATGGATTATTTATACTCAAAACAAACCTGTCTCGTTTTGGTTTGGTGCATATGACGAAGAAGCAATCAATGAAGAAGCAAGGGTAGGATTTGATAATTTTACAGATAAGGAATTTCTAGATAAATTTGAGTCCGCAATAAATAAATCTTACGAAGAAACGAAGGCGCTCAAAGATATATTTTTCAGTAAGTTTTACAAGAAAGAAAAAGAGGCGCTTGAAAAAGAACCTATTGAGGTTGCTAATTTTATACAAAGAATCCATGACATGTCAGCATTTACAATGTCATATTATTTTCTCACACAGCCTCAAAGATTTTATAAATTTGAAGAAGAAATAAAGCAATATCTCCCTAACAAAGAACTTGAGCATGTATCAACTAATGGTCGCTATCTTACATATATTTCTCAAATTCAAAAGTTTATTACTGATCTGGCTTCTTCAATTAAAGAAAAGAATAAAACCTTCAATAATTTTATTACTGAAAACCCAGAATGGTCTACAAAGATTGATGACATTGTTAAGAACATCGGATTTTTGAATTGGGGTTTGTTGGGAGGTGAGTTGGCTGATAGAACCTATATCGAAAAAGCCGTAGAGGAATTGCTTAATGATGACGCTAAACTTGTTGAAGAAAAAAGAAAAACTTTTGAACTGATTACTCATACAGATGAAAGAAATAGAATAGTGGCTAATGATAAAAGTAGAGCGGTGCAAGTTGCAGATATAATGGGTCATTCATCAGTAATGAGATTTGATCTCCAAACATTCATGCTTTGTACTATTAACTATGCAAATATCTTTATCAAAGCAGCCCAGGAAAAATATAAGCTAACTAATGATCAACTCGCGTCGTATTTTTATGATGAAGTCGTTTCTTTGGTGAAAGAAGGTAAGCTAGTGGATTCAGAAATATTAGATCAAAGACAGAAAGGTTTCTTAAAGATTCACAAAGGCACAACTGTTGACAGCTATATCGCAGAAAAAGCTCACAACGAAATAAAGGATTTGCTCGAGTTTAGACTCAGTGAGATTAATTCCACAAAGGAAGTTAGGGGTACCGTCGCTTCATGGCCAGACAAAGGGACTGAAAAAATATCTGCAAGAGCCTTTGTTCTTACAACAGCTTTTGATATTGAAGAAGAACTGAGGAAATTTAAGCCAGGGGATATCTTAGTTGCTACTCAGACTCATCCTAATCTTGTACCTCAAATGAAAAGCGCTGTTGCTGTTGTAACTGACGAAGGTGGGATTACCTGTCACGCAGCAATTGTTTCTCGTGAGCTTCGAAAACCTTGTATTATAGGCACAAAACTTTCTACAAAAATATTTAAGACAGGTGATATGTTAGATCTTGATTTAAAATTAGGTACTGTAAAAAAAGTTTAGAATATTAAAACTTGTCTTGAGATGATGGTTTTTAATTAGATGGGGATGTGATGGAGTTTAGGATTTAAACAAAAGAAAACTCGCCATCCGAAGATAGAGAGTAGTCTGTTTAGTTGGTGAGTAGTTACTTCTTGCGGGGCTCCTTGGGCCACACGATCTCAATAGCACCGAGGAAGATAAGTGCGAATAGACAGTATGGGTTTTTGGTCAAATAAACCGCATACCCGACTGCTGCACTGACACCCAACGCAATACATGATGCAGGTACATATTTCATGACTAAGTACTTTCGTTTGTTGTGAAAACTTACCTAAAAATTATCATAGCATAATTAAATTATTATGTCGAATCTGAGATAATGTTCGCATTGCCTCAAGTCATTGACACTATCACATATATGTGCTAGTGTTTTTGTGGATTAGTCGAACAAATTGACAACTCCATACGAAAGGAAAACTTAAATGACCGCTTCAAACATTACCGAAATGGGCATCGTACAGATGCTCGCCACAGTTCTTGGTGGTGAAATCTCCGAAGATTCTGGTCCGTCCGAACGGATCAAGAGCAAGGAGAAGCAGAGGGGTGTCATCACCTCACCTGCTTCACGTAGGCTCTACACCGCAAACTCGATTATGTCCGAACATATCGGAGACCTCGTAAACGAGCACAACCGCCTCCACGAGAATGAAGAGAAGCCTGAGAATCACGACTGCGAGGCATTCAGGGCGAAAATTTCGCGCCTGGGTGCTCGGAGGGATTTGCTCCACAGTCTTCTCTGGCAAGCAATCACCGAGGAACACCCTCAGGTTGTCGCAAACAATGCGAGTATCCGAAAAGGATGGCTCCTAGTGGATAATGATGGGGAGTGGAACGAAATCATTACCGTATCTGACAAGGCAAGTATCGCTAACAATTTCATCAGCCGTGTAACCGCAATCGTCTGCGGAAAGCGTCTGGCGGTGATGGAAGAAGAACTTGATCTCGTTGGAATTGGTGAGGAAGTAATTGGCTCGCTCAACGACGAACGTATCCAGACCCTTAGATCGCTTACTTCAGAAGTTCACAAGGAGCTGTCAAAACAGCTTTCTGCGGACGTCATGGACGCCGGTAGTAATGTTATCGGGAATATGACTGTAAATGAGGTGAGCCGTCTGATCGCACAGGCGATACATCTCAAGAAACTGTCTGACCTTACATCCTCCTTGTTCTGGTGCGGTGTTCGTGATGCTGTTCCAGCAGCAGCGGATCTTCCGAATATTGGTATTCGGCGGGCGTGGGATGTCGTCAAATGTGTTCATGATGAGGACGAAGACGGCATCAAGATGGTGATGACCCCGACGGGTCCCATAATTGAGATGAAAGTCCCTATCCCAAGAGGTTTGCTCATGTCCTTATTGGGACGTGGTGGACGCTAATCCAATCGACGCCTGACCGCCCCCACAACCTCACAAGCCGGTAACTCTCACACAGAGTTGCCGGTTTTCTTTTATCTTCCAAAAACACCTGATTTATGGTAATATGATAGGGAATGAAAAGAAGCTCCTTTCACTACGAGACGAGTCATGGTGGACACAATGATTCAGGTAATGCTTGGAAAAACATTGGCAAAATAACCGTAGTACTTTTGGTTATTTGGGCTATTCAAATTTTCTTTGTTAACTTCCCCCCATGGTTCAATCAACAATGAACCTCCTCCTCTACGAAAACCCCGGTACTTCACAGTATCGGGATTTTGTTATATCATACAAGGACTATGAGCTCTTACGACCATACAAAAATTGAAAAGAAGTGGCAGAAAATATGGGAATCAAAAAAACCAAATAAAGTAAAAGAAGATTTAAAAAAGAAAAAGTTTTTTGCATTGATAGAATTCCCATATCCATCAGGAGCAGGGATGCACGTTGGTCATATAAGAAGTAATACAGCAATGGATATAATCTCTCGAAAGAGAAGAAGAGAGGGTTATAACGTTCTATATCCAATAGGTTGGGATGCTTTCGGTCTTCCTGCAGAAAACTATGCAATTAAAACTGGTATACATCCGTCTATAATAACAAAACAGAATACAGATACGTTTAGAAGACAATTAAAAGCTTTAGGTTTTTCTTTTGATTGGTCAAGAGAAATAGATACAACAGATCCAAAATACTATAAATGGACTCAATGGATTTTTTTACAATTCCTTAAAAAAGGTTTGGCATATAAAAACAGGATGACGATAAATTGGTGCCCAAAGGATCTTATAGGTCTTGCGAATGAAGAAGTGATAGACGGATGTTGTGAACGTTGTGGTACAAAAGTAGAAAAAAGAGAAAAAGAACAGTGGATGTTGGCTATAACAAAGTATGCAGAAAGATTAGACAAAGATCTAGATGAAACAGATTTTCAAGAGAGAATAAAGATTCAACAAAGGAATTGGATTGGGAAAAGTGAAGGTGCTGAAATTGATTTTAAAATAAATAATTCAGATAAAAATATAAAGGTATTTACAACAAGACCAGATACGCTTTTTGGTGTAACTTATCTAGTGCTTGCGCCAGAACATAGTTTGGTAAAAGAATTGATTTCTGATGTTTCAAATAAAGATGAAATAAATGCATATATAAAACAAGTAAAAGAAAAAACAGATATAGAAAGAACAGATGCGAAATCAGAGAAAACTGGCGTACAGTTAAAAGGAATTAGTGTTGTAAACCCTGCAAACAATGAGGAAGTACCCCTATGGATCGCTGATTATGTATTAGCAGATTATGGAACAGGGGCTGTTATGGCAGTGCCAGCACATGATGAGAGAGATAGACAATTCTCAGAAAAATACAATCTTCCGATAAAAGAAACAATTCTACATGATAAAAAAGAAATAATTGAAAAATACGGTAAATCAATAACCAAATTCAAACTTCGCGACTGGGTATTCTCTCGACAAAGATATTGGGGAGAGCCAATACCAGTTATACATTGTGAAAAATGTGGAATGGTTCCTGTACCAGAAAAAGACTTACCAGTAAAACTTCCAAAAGTTGAAAACTATAAACCAACAGAGACCGGTGAATCTCCACTCGCTTCAATTGATAAATGGGTAAATACAAAATGTCCAAACTGCAAAGGTAAAGCAAAAAGGGAAACAGATACAATGCCAAACTGGGCGGGAAGTAGTTGGTACTATTTAAGATATACAGATCCAAAAAATAAAAAGGCTTTCGCTAGTGAAAAGAATTTAAAATATTGGACTCCAGTAGATTGGTATAACGGTGGAATGGAACATACCACTTTACACTTATTGTATTCAAGATTCTGGCATAAATTCCTTTTTGATCTAGGCTTGGTCCCAACTACTGAGCCATACAAAAAGAGAACATCACACGGTTTGATACTAGCAGAAGGTGGAGCGAAGATGTCAAAGTCAGTCGGAAATGTAGTAAATCCTGATGATATAGTAAAAGTTGTAGGAGCAGATACACTAAGAGTTCACGAAATGTTCATGGGTCCATTTGATCAAGCGATAGCGTGGGACACAAACTCAATAGCAGGATCAAGAAGATTCATAGAAAGAGTTTGGAAACTAAATGAAAAGATTGGATTACAATCAAGTGGAGAAATAGAGGTAAGTGTTCACAAAACGATAAAGAAAGTTAGCGAAGATATCGAAGAGATGAGGTTCAATACAGCGATAAGTTCAATAATGATTCTATTGAATGATTTTGAAAAAGAAGGAAGTATATTGAAAGAACATTACAATATCTTGATACAACTTTTGGCACCATTTGCACCGCATGTCACAGAAGAACTATGGGTTATGATGAAGAATAAAGGCTCTGTACATGCCTCAGAATGGCCCAAATTTGACCCAAGTAAGCTAATAGAAAGTAATGTCACGATAACTATACAAGTTAATGGAAAAGTGCGAGGTACGATGAAAGCAAAGATTGATACTCCAGATATAGAAATAGAAAAAACGGCTCTAAATATGGATGAAATAAAGAAATGGACACTTGGAAATGTTCCAAAAAAGGTGATAGTAATCAAAAATAGGCTTATCAACATAGTGGTGTAATAAAGCCAAATTTGACAGATTATAAAGGATAATGTAGTATCAAACTTATAAATTAACAACAAATTGCATGCCTAACATACAATTCAAACCAAAACAAACAACAAAAAAGCTTTTAGCGGTTCTACCAGATCGTGCTCGTGAAGTCCTTATCAAAAGATACGGCCTTGGAAAGAGTACAGAAAAAATGACTCTAGATTCTATTGGTAAATTGTATGGCATTACTCGAGAAAGAGTTCGACAAATCGAAAACTATGCTCTAGCTAATATAAGAAAGTCTGATGCATATAAAGAAGAGAAAAACGCTTTTGCTGAAATAGAAGAATTGATCCATGCTTTGGGTGGGATTGTTGTTGAAGAAGATTTCCTAGGACATGCTTCAAAAGATAAAGAATTACAAAACCATATTCATTTCCTTTTGGTTATTGGTGATACATTCAAGAAGAGAAAGGAGGATAATGATTTCAAGCATCGATGGCATGTAAATGAAGAGCTTGCAAAGCAAGTAGAATCTTCTCTAAGTAAGCTTTATAGTAATCTATCAAACGATGATCTACTTCTTGAATCTGAAATCGTAAACAAATTCCTAGGACATCTAGAATCTGTTTCTGAAAAATATAAGAATCAAGAAATCGTTAAAAGATGGTTATCTCTTTCAAAGACACTTGGCAAAAATGCTATGGGTGAATGGGGTGTTGCTAGTTCATCAAATATCAAGACAAAGGGTATGAGAGACTATGCTTTCCTTGTTATACGAAAACACGGTTCCCCAATACACTTCAAAGAAGTGGCAAAACAAATCACTGCAGTTTTCAAAAAGAAAGCTCATATCGCTACAACTCACAACGAACTTATAAAAGATAAGAGATTTGTTCTAGTAGGAAGAGGACTTTATGCTCTAAGAGAATGGGGATATATGTCAGGAGTTGTTAAGGATGTTATAAAAAATATTCTAGAAAAGAACGGACCTCTAACTAAAGAAGAGATTATCGATAAGGTAATGAAGGAGAGATACGTAAAGGAAAATACTATTATGGTTAATCTACAAAACCAAAAGCATTTCAAGAAAACAAAGGATGGTAAATACGACCTTATAGAAGTAAAAGTAGTTGCTTAGTTTTCCATAGTCTATACAAAAGAAAACTGATATAATATTTGGTATGATTTTTAGTTTGCTTCAAGATGAAGTTGTATCAGCTGTTACTCAAATCCTATTTCCGATTTTTCCAATAATCCTTGCTTGGATATTGTTTATATTATTCAAACCTCTTTGGATAAATTATGTTCAGTCATATTTTATCCTTAATCTTAAATATTCTCTAATAGAAGTTAAACTGCCAAAAGAAATGATTAAGTCTCCTTTATCAATGGAGCTTTTTCTCAATTCACTTCACAATACTTCAGATGGTAGTAACTATGCCAAGTTCTGGAATGGAGAAAAGAGACCAAGTTATTCTCTAGAATTAATATCGGTTGAAGGTACTGTAAAGTTCCTGATCAGAACAGAAGATAGAAGAAAGAATGGAGTTATATCTGCACTGTATTCACAATTCCCTGGTATTGAAGTTCATGAGGCACCTGATTATACGCACGGCATACACTACAATCCAAAGGAAACAAAGCTTTGGGGTGGAGAATTCGTTTTTACAAAACCTGATCCATATCCAATAAAAACATATATAGATTACGGTCTAGATAAAGATCCAAAAGAAGAATATAAGATAGATCCTATGACACCGTTTTTGGAATTTTTGGGTAATCTAGGTTCAAATCAGCAAGTCTGGGTGCAGTATGTTATACGTGCTCATACACCAGAGCAAAAGAAATCAGGATATCTATGGAAAAAGACAGATGCATACAAAGACGAAGCTGCAAAAGTTATAAATGAAATAATGGTCCGAGATCCGAAGACTCGTGTTGTTGGTAAAAAGGATAAAGAAACTGGAAGAGTTATACCACCCACACTTTCTGATGGTGAAAAAGAAGTTATAAAAGCAATTGAAAGAAATATGGGAAAGATCTCTTTTGATGTTGGTGTTCGTGTTATTTATATTGCAAAGAAAGAAGTTTTTGATAAACCAAATGGAATCGGAGGTATTATGTCTGGATTCAAACATTTCTCAACAGAGAACTTCAATGGTTTCAAACCAAATAATAAAATATGGTCTCCTAAATTCAGTAACGTTCCTTGGGAAGATTATAAAAAGATGAGAGAGAATAAATCGAATACCTTGGTATTGGAAGCATATAAACGTAGATCATTTTTCTATCAACCTTTTGTTAGTAAAACTATTGTCTTAAGTACAGAAGAACTTGCTACAATATATCACTTCCCTGGAAGTGTTGCTGCGACTCCAGGACTTGTACGTATTCCATCAAAGAAATCAGAAGCTCCATCAAATCTACCTATATAGTTATGAAGAAAAATATTATTCTAGTTTTGATTTCAATATCTATACTTTCAGTAGTAGTTTTCTCGCAAGCTCCAAGTAGTTTCCCTACAAAGCCTTTTTCCTTTCCAATTTATAAAGGTAATTCTTTGAATAAAATAACTGATGATTTGTATTCAAAAAATATCATAAAGTCGAAAATACTTTTTAAAGCATCAAGTACTTTATTTTCTTTCGGTAGTGGTCTAAAAGCTGGTTATTACAAATTTACTGTAAAAGAAAATGTTTTTGTTATTGCGTATAGAATGGCAAAAGGGCAGATACGACAACAGAAAATAAGAATTACAATTCCAGAAGGCACCAATGTTTCTGATATGGCATTTATTTTATTAAAAAATCTTCCAGATTTTAATGCTCCACGTTTTGTATCTTTGGCAAAAAAAGATGAAGGATATCTATATCCAGATACTTATGATTTTTATGAAGGTACTTCACCCGAGGATATTATTTCTACGATGAAAGATAACTTCGATTCTAAAATAAAAGGTCTTGATTCAGAAATAAATAATTCAAAAAGAAGTTTGGAAGATATCATCATAATGGCTTCGCTTATCGAAGAAGAGGTAAATAATGATATCGATAGAAAAATAGTTTCTGGTATTTTGTGGAAGAGACTTGATGAAAATATGCTTTTGCAAGTAGACGCACCTTTTTACTATATTACTGATAAAAAGGGAGGAGTCACTTATGATGATCTTAAAATTGATTCACCCTACAATACTTATAAATATAAAGGATTAACCAAAGGTCCTATATCAAATCCTGGTATAAAGTCGATTGAAGCAGCACTCAGACCTACAAAAACTAACTATTATTACTACCTTTCTGGCAAAGACGGAGTTACTAGATACGCTACTACATACGATGGACATTTGAGAAACAAGAATATATATTTGAAATAGAAAATGACCCGTTTAAGGGTCATTGAACTGGCAGTAGAGGTTACTTCATATGCCTGAATGGGAAATAATCTCGAATTTCTTTTTTACCAGATTGATCAGTATTAACTTCTACAAATCCTGTATAAATCTGGTTCGTATCATTTCTTGAAGTCAATGGACTATCAAGCGATACGAGGATAGGGAGAGGGGTGACTGGGGTGGTGGCAAGCACCTTATGTATAGGATCAAGACTAGTTACTTTTTCTTGATGTAGAATGACCAGATTCATTCCACCTGGTCCATCGTAGCTATTTATAATTCTGTATAGACCATTAGTTATGCTACTAAGCGTTGGAATGGTGGTAGAGGTGAAACTTGATTTAAGTTTTTTGAGTTCCATCAGTGTTGAGACATATAAACTCGCCAATATCACTAATACAGTGCTACATATAAACAACACTTGCTTGAGTCCGTAAGTTGTTTTAACAAAAAATGTAATTAAAATCCAAAACACACCAAAGGTTATGGCGATGATTAATGATTCAATAAATGATTCCATATGAGTATCTTTTTAATGAGCGTTATTGCTCAAATCTAGAATTAGTTATATATTAGATTATACTAATAGTCAAGATATGAAAAAAGAAATAAAGCCAAAGGTATATATAGGTATGTCAGGCGGAGTCGACAGCTCTGTTTCAGCTGCTTTATTAAAAAAGCAGGGTTTTGACGTTACCGGAGTCTTTATAAAAGTATGGCAACCTAGTTGGATAAACTGCACATGGAAAGAAGATAGACTAGATGCTATGAGAGTTGCTGCGAAACTTGAAATTCCTTTTGTTACCCTTGATCTTGAAAAAGAATACAAAGAAGAGGTAGTGGACTATATGATAAATGAATATAAAAAGGGAAGAACTCCAAACCCTGACGTTATGTGTAATCGATATGTTAAGTTTGGCGGATTTTTTGATTGGGCTATGAAAAAAGGTGCAGACTATGTTGCTACAGGACATTATGCGCAGATATATAGTGGCATAAAGAAGGTAGTATTAGATTCCTCAGACTCTGAGAAAAAGATGGAAACAGACTCTTCAGGACACGCACTATCGCGTACTCGCGATGTGCTAGTTCTCGACGCCTTCGCGTCTCCGAAATGTCCTTCAGAATCTGTTCCATCTTTTTCTCTAGTTGCTGGAAATGACAAAAACAAAGATCAGACATATTTCCTTTGGACCCTCACTCAAGAGCAACTTTCAAAAACCCTTTTCCCAGTTGGTAATATTGAAAAGCCAGAAGTAAGGAAACTTGCAAAGAAATTTGATTTGCCAAATGCAGACAAGAAGGATAGCCAAGGACTCTGCTTTATAGGAAAGATAGATATAAAAGAATTCCTTTTACATTATATAGATGCGAAGAAGGGAGATGTTTTGAGTAAAAATGGTGAAGTTATAGGAGAACATGATGGCGCTTTCTTTTTTACAATTGGGGAAAGACATGGATTTAATATTTTTAAAAAGACTCCAAATGATGAACCGTATTATGTAATATCAAAGGATATCGATAAAAATACAATTACTGTTGCAAATAAAGACATGGAAGGGAATTTACCAAACAATACAAATAAAATTCAATTGAAAGATGTAAATTGGAATCAAGGAAGTATAGAATATGGTAAAAAACTTAAAGCTCGTGCAAGGTACAGAGAAGTGCTACAGGATATTGTAATAAACAAGAATAATGAAGTTTTGTTTGATAAACCACAATCAACAATATCTGGTGGACAATCACTAGTGGTTTATGACGGAGAGCAATGTTTAGGTGGAGGGATAATAGTTTGACTTTATCTATAAAGTAGTGTAGGATATTTTTGGATAAAAAACATGGAGGAGAAAATTATGTATTATTTGTTTGCTATTTTAACGGTAGCGCTTATCTGGTTCATATACACCTGTGGTAAGCGTGAGAGAGCGATGAACGAAGCGACCGAGGTAATACTCGAAACGCTCAGAAATAATTCAAGCGTAATGAGTGCCTCTGACATTCATTTTGCAATTACTCAAGCCGAAATCGATGTTAGTGTTAATGATGTCTATCACCAACTTATTCTGTTGTGCGAATCAAGGCACATTAGGTGCTATAAGCAACCTGAATTTAACGGAAACATGATCGTGTCTCATGGCACTTACGCCATCGACACGATTTCCGATTACAGTCGATGAGAAGACACCACACAAGAGCACGTCACTATATGTGACGGCTTTTTTTTATTATGATATTATTTATTTATGAATCACCTTATAACAATCACCAAAGCGGATGGAAAGAAAGAATTATTTGAAGAACAAAAATTAATCGATTCATTGAGAAATGCTGGTGGTAGTGAAGAAATAATAGATGATATTCTAGGTCATATAGGTAAAGAAATATATGACGGAATGCCAACTAGTGAGATTTATTCTAGAGCATTCAAACTTCTACGAAGTCACTCTATGCCTATGGCTATCAAGTATTCTTTGCGAAGAGCACTTTCTGATCTTGGTCCAGACGGTTTTCCTTTTGAAAAATATGTAGCAAAAATATTTCAAGCTTGGGGATATGAAACTCTTACAGACCAGACTGTTCTAGGTGTATGTGTGGCACACGAAGTAGATGTTATTGCTTGGAATAAAGACAGGTTGATGATGGTTGAAGCAAAATTCCACAATGAACTAGATCTAAAGTCTGATTTAAAAGTGATTTTGTATATCAAAGCAAGATTTGATGATCTCAGAGGTAATATGTTCAAGTATGGAGGAATCGTCCGAAAGCTAGATGAGGGATGGCTAATAACGAATACTAAGTTTACCGATCAAGCTATAAGATATGGAGAATGTAATGGTGTAAAGATGCTCGGTTGGAACTATCCAGCAAAGGGCAATCTTCAAGATATCATCGAAGAATTGAGACTTCATCCTTTTACTTGTCTTGCAAATATTTCAAATGTAAATAAAAAAGCATTATTGAAAAAAGGTGTAGTTCTGTGTACTGATATTTATAATAACCC
This sequence comes from uncultured Candidatus Saccharibacteria bacterium, assembly GCA_964367745.1. Lineage (GTDB taxonomy): Bacteria > Patescibacteriota > Minisyncoccia > Phycocordibacterales > PALSA-1337 > CAIOGI01. The sequence continues at coordinate 57,399 of CAYIYK010000001.1, forward strand.
AAAAGTTTTGGAGGAAATAGGTATGAAAGAACCAAATATTGAGGAAGTAATGAATGAAATAAAAGTTGTTTGCGGAATAAACTAGTTTGTTCTATATTGTTCACATGACTGCAAAATCCTTTTTAGACTATTTAAATATTAAGTATCATAAACTCCATACAAGTTTTGAAAAATCATTCTGGGATTTTCGTATGGGTATAAATACTGATGGAAGTAAGATGAATAAAACCGAGCAAGCTCGAGATAGTTTCCGTTCTAATAAAAAACTTAAAGAACAAACTGAATTATACATTCCAAAAGCAAAGGGTGAGATTAAAAAGAGATTAAAGATCTGGAATGATTTCTTTAGTCTATATCAAATTCCTGATCATGCTGTCCCTTTAAGAAAAAAGGTAGCTCTCATAGAAGAAAAAATACTTAATATACAGGGTAGTAGAAAAGAAGGATATATAGACCCAGTATCTGGTAAATTCGTTGAATCATCTATGAATAAGATGAGGCTTATGATGAGGTCAAATCCCGATGAAAATATCCGTAAGGCCTGTTTTGAGGCCATTGAAGCTATACCTCTAGGTACTCTGGATGACTATATTGAGGTTATAAAATATAGGAATGAATACGCCAGAGCTTTGGGTTATGAAGATTTTTATGATTATAAGATCCATCTTGATGAGGGAATGACAAAAGATGAATTATTTAAAATATTCGAAAAGATTTATGATAAAACAAAATTTGCTTTTGATAACGTTCGTAAACTAGAAATAGAGAAACCTGGTTTGAGAAAACCATGGAATTTTGGATATATGATATCTGGGAATTTAGTAAAAGAAGAAGATCAATATTTCCAATTTGAAGATGTATTGTTATATTGGGGTAAAACTTTTTCTGCTATGGGAATAGATTATGCTGGAGGAGAATTGAAACTAGATTTATTGGATAGAAAAGGGAAGTGGAATAATGGTTTTTGTCATTATCCAAAACTTGTTTGCTATTCAGACAAAGGCAAAATCTTGCCTGCTTCATCAAGCTTCACCTCGAATGCAATCCCATCGGAGCTAGGCTCTGGAATCAATGGAATAAATACAGTATTCCATGAAGCAGGCCATGCTGCGCATGGGCTGAACTCCGTTCAGCAAGATGTTTGCCTAAACCATGAATACCCACCGAACTCAGTTTCTTGGTCTGAAACTCATAGTATGTTTCTAGATTTTATATCTTCATCAATAGAATGGAGAGTTAGATATGCAAAGAATAAAAATGGTGATAGTTATCCATTTGAATTGTTTGAAAAAAGATTAAAAGCGGTAATAGATATTATTCCACTTGAAATGATGGGAATTATTTCAGTTATGGATTTCGAAAGAAGAATATATGAATGTAAGGATCTTACAAGAGATTTTGTATTAAATACTGCAAAGGAAATCAACAAAAAATATTTTGACTATTCTGAATCATCACTGTCTTCATTGAATGTACCTCATATATATTCATGGGAAAGTTCTGCGTATTATCACGGCTATGGATTGGCAGAGATAGCCGTGTCACAATGGAGAGAATATTTCTTTAAGAAATACGGATATATAATCGATAATCCAAAAGTCGGCAAAGAAATGAAAAAAGTTTGGAAATATGGTTCTCTATATAAATCAAATAAATTAATAAAAATTGCTACAGGTAAAAGTCTTGATCCAGATTCATATATAAAAGATATTACAAGAACATATGAAAAAAGGGTAATTGATGCAAAGAATAGAATATCAAAGCTGGAAAAAATACCTTTGAATAATAATGATATAGAGTTAAATGCAAAAATATCAATTGTTCATGGTAAAGAAAAGATAGCTGACAATAAAAAGAGTTTTGAAGATATGGACGAGAAGTTTAAGGATTGGATTAAGAGTCTAAAATAAAAGAAAGCACCGGTTTGTAAGCGGTGCTTTTTGTTGGTACTCATTTCGATTCATCTTGTTGTATCTGATTCTATGTAATTAGGAAATCTATCGACGGGTACATTCGACAGATCAATATCGTTTTCTCTAGGTAGCCCCAGTTCTTCACTACCACCAAGTCTCTCGGTGTGTTTACCAAAGATGTCACAAGTATGACCAGTGTAGTAGTACATATTTGCTCGGTTCTTGTTAAAGACGAGGATAATGAATGCTCCTGAATTTTTTGGAGCAATCCACTTGAGACTTCCGACGCAATAACCCACACTAGGATCGTATTTGAAGCAATTCCAGACAAGCAGGTTTGTATCACTGGCGTCCTGATGTAGTAATGTAGAACTCGGACTTAGAACCCTAAAAATCCTCGATGCCGTTATTGTAGAAGCCTCAACTTCACAACGCTGCGCTTGACCCTTGAGTTTGTGTTGCAGTGTTGCAATAAAATCCGCATTTTCATCTGTGATCATTGCCTTCGTCACGCAATCGACGAAATGTAATAATCCATCGACATGGCTTAATCCCGGCGACTTTCCATTGAATATTGATTTACCTTTCATTATACCTCACTTTTTCAGTTTGAATTTTCGTTAACAATGTGTCTATTCGTACAGACATCTATTTAAAATACTAACAAATAGTGCGTAATAGGCAATAGTTCAAAATAAATGAGTTTCGTGATAAACTCTGTTTTATGAAATCAAGTGAAATCAGGTCAAAATTTCTTAATTTTTTTAAAGAAAAGGAACACGCCATTATCCCCTCAGCTTCACTTGTAACTAGTGATGATAAAGGGGTTACAAACAGTACTCTTTTTAATACTGCAGGAATGCAACCTCTAGTTCCATATCTACTCGGCAAAGCTCATCCAGAAGGCAAAAGACTAGTAAATGTACAAAAGGTTTTGAGAACTGTAGATATCGATGATATTGGTGACAAAACTCATGCAACATTTTTTGAAATGCTTGGTAACTGGTCTTTGGGAGACTATTTTAAAGAGGAAGCAATAAATTGGAGTTACAATTTTCTTACAGACAGAGAGCAAGGTTTGGGTCTAGATCCGAGAAGACTTTATGTAACAGTTTTTGAAGGAGACGATATTGCTCCAAGAGATGAGGAAGCTGCTTCAATTTGGAAAAAGATATTTGATGAAAATGGAATAGAGGGAAATAGAATATTCTATCTTCCAGCAAAGAACAATTGGTGGGAAGCTGGAGACAATGGTCCTTGTGGTCCAGATACAGAAATGTTCTATGATGTGTCAAATACCTTTAACGGCAAAGGACTGACTCACGAAGAATATATAAAAGCTGATGATGAAAGATATGTTATCGAAGTTTGGAATGATGTATTCATGCAGTATGAAAAGAAAGATGGAAAGATTGTTGGCAAACTCCCAAAACCATCAGTTGATACGGGTGCAGGACTTGAGAGACTAACAATGACGCTACAAAGCGTTGATAATATTTATGATACAGATCTGTTGAAACCTTTGATGGATTATATAAAGAATTCATCAAAAGACTGGAATCTAAAATCAGCTAGAATAATTTCAGACCATATACGATCATCAATATTACTAATCGGTGATGGAGTAATACCTTCAAATACAGATAGAGGCTATATTCTAAGAAGACTTTTAAGAAGAGCTATTGTAAATGCAAATAAAATAAGGTTGCAAGAATTTAGTCTAAAAAATCTAGTAGATATTGTCGTAAATAATTATAAGGATGTATATCCAATACTTGCAGAAAAGTCTGATTATATAAAGAATGAAATAAATGCTGAAGAAGAAAAATTCAGAAAGACACTAGAGAAAGGATTAAAAGAATTTGAAAAGGGAACTGACGCTTTTGTACTATTTTCAAGTTATGGTTTCCCTCTTGAACTGACTTTAGAATTGGCAAAAGAAAAAGGACTTTCTGTTGATATAGAGAAGTTCAATGAGGAATTCAAAAAACACCAAGACCTATCTCGCTCAGGAGCAGAACAGAAGTTCAAAGGAGGTTTGGCGGATACAAGTGAAATGTCTATAAAATACCATACAGCAACACATCTTTTGCATCAGGCTCTGCACGACGTTTTGGGAGATGGAGTTGGACAAAAAGGCTCAAATATAACTCCAGAGAGATTGAGATTCGATTTTTCTTATGATAAGAAAATGACGGATGAAGAAAAGAAAAAAGTAGAAGATATAATAAATGAAAAAATAAAACTAGGTCTACCGGTACAGAATGTAGTTATGCCAAAAGCAGAAGCAGAAAAGACCGGAGCAAGGCACTTCTTTGGTGAAAAATATGCTGATGAAGTATCGATATATTTTATTGGTAAGGATTTACAAACTGCATATTCAAAAGAATTCTGTGGAGGTCCTCATGTGAAGAATACAAATGAGCTTGGAACATTCAAAATTCAGAAAGAAGAAGCTAGCTCTCAAGGTGTAAGAAGAATAAAAGCTATTTTGACTTAGTGCCCAAATTGCGATATATTCTTGTCGGATCAAAAAAGGAGGAATTCGTGGAAAAAAATAGAAATACTTATAGCAGACTCGACAATCTTGTATTGGGAGGGTTTCTGACATTACTTGCGGTTTTAATGGCATTATTTGCCGGTGCCATGGGTGTTATGGCTGTAACACCAATTGTTGGGATATACAGTGGTGCACTGTGTAAGAAAATTTTCATCGGTGCTATAATTTTCTCACTACTCACTGCAACGACGTACATTCTCAAGATCTATTTTGGGTTTGAGATTTGGCAAATTGCTTTGATTCTTTGTCTGTTCATCGCATCTTTCGTGTTTGCAAAGAGGATAACTAAAACTCAATGCTAACTCTGGTTTAGCCAGAATCATTTTTAAAGGCTTGCTTTGCAAGCCTTTTCTTTTGCATATTTCTCCATGCTATAATATAGCAATCATGTTTTCGCTTTTTTCCGATAAAAAAAAGGAAGTAAGAAGTATCATAATCGATATTCAAAGTGGTCTGGTTAGAGGCGCACTTGTTCTAGATAGACCAAATGAACCTTCTACTATTACTTGTGTCGTTACCAAGTCTATTTCCGGCAAATCTCAAATACAAAACTCTGAACACTTGGTAAAGAAAATGCTAAAACTTATAGGTGAAGTTGTGGAGCATTTGGCTAGAGACAATGGTAGAAATACTATTTCTCATATTAGTTATACACTCTCAGATCCTTGGATCAATTCAAAATTAAAGACCGTAAAGATCAATTATGAAAAAGAAACCGAGATTACTACTGATATTTTAGAAAATATTATAAAAGAAGAATTAAAAAGTAGTTCCTCAACAACAGATATACGCCCGGTAGAGCAAAAGATTTTTGAAGTAAGGCTAAATGGCTACCCAGCTGTCATGTTTCAAGGCAAAAGGGCACACAGTCTGGAAGTTTCGCTATCTACATCATTTGGATCGAGTCAATTTTTAGATAAAGTATACGATACGATAAATAAGCATGTTCATGTAAAAAAGCACAATATACATTCGGCGTTGTTGATGCAATATATAGCAATGCAAGAGGTTTTGAAGAATAAAAATGAGTATCTTTATATACACGTACATAGTGAACTAACCGACCTTATTGCTGTAAAAGACGGTCTTTGTAAGCATATTATCTCTTTTCCATTCGGTATTAAGACAGTTTTGAGAAAAGTAGCAAATGGATCAAATGAAAGTGTCGAAACAAGTGATTCACTAATATCGCTTTTCCAGGGGGATAAACTAAGTGAACAAGAAAAAGAGAATATGCAAAGAATTATTACTCCTCTGGTCCATGAATGGAGTGATTTGTGTATAAAATCTTTCGAAGGTGTACTAGATATAAACAGTATTCCAAGAACAGTTTATCTATCTGCTCACAGTCATTTCGATCTATTCAAGGAGGCTCTTATTTTTCAAAATCAATTAAATTTTGATGTTATAGCATACGATTCTATTGCAATTGGTAATCAAATAAAGTTTGGCAAAGGTGTCGAAGTTAGTAATATGATGAGAATATACACATTTGCTTTAAGAAATGACAGAGTGTGATATAATATTTGTAAATTTGTATGGCAACAAAAACTGGAAAAAAAATAGTTCAAGATATTGTACCTGGAGATAGACGCTCTATCCGTAAGATCAATATAACAAAAGAGAAAAGACGTCCTGTGGTCGAAGAAGATGAGGATGAAGAGATTGAAGAAGAACAAGAGGAAAGTATCGAGGAAGAGGAGGAAGAAAAAGATGAAGAGATTGAAGAGATAATCTCTCGAAGGAAGACAAAAATAAAGAAAATAAGTTCTGGAGGAGGTTCATACAAATACTTACTAACTTTTGTTATTGTACTAGTATCTCTGGTTGTAATAGGAGTTGCTCTATCTTTATCATATTCAAAAGCGGTAGTTACTATTACACCGAAAGTTACGAATTTTGATATTAGCGGTACTTTCACTGCAAAGAAATCACTGACAAGTACGACAGAAGATTTTGGTTATGAAGTGATCTCTGTTACAGATATGATGAGTCAAACTATTCCAGCAACAAAAGGTGCTTTGGTACAAACAAAAGCAAAAGGAACTGCAATCATATATAACAACTATTCTGCAACTGCCCAGACTATAGTCGCAGGTACAAGACTTTCAAATACTCAGGGGAATATATATAGAACAGCGACAACTGTAGTTGTTCCAGGTAAGAAGACATCACCAGGCAGTGTCTCTGTGGTTATTGTCGCAGATCAAGCTGGGGATAAGTACAATCTAAAGATTGCTGATTTGAAGGGTGATTTCAAACTTCCTGGTTATCAAGGTACTCCAAAGTATGCAGGATTTTATGCTAGATTAAAAACAGATGTAGCTGGTGGATATTTGGGTAATAAAATGACTATAAACGAGGAATCAAAAAAGACAGCAATCAAGGATATGCAGGATAGTCTAAAGGAACAGTTAATAACAAAACTAAAAGAAAATGTAACTCCAGATCATATACTTTATGAAGGCGCTTACAATGTAGAGTTCGAAGTGCCAGAACCTGTAATGAAAGGCAATGCAGATGCTGATCTTGTAGTAAGAGGAACTGCTTATGGAGCTATATTTAGCAGTGATACATTGATAAAATACATAGCAGGCAAAGAGATAAAGAAGTTCCCATCTGATACTTACAATATAACTGGTGATAAAGAATTAACATTTAATATTTCAAATATAAAAGATTTCTCAGCAAAGAAAGCAACTCCACTTATCTTTACATTGAAAGGACCAATTGCCATCACCGGAACATTCTCTGAAGAGAAACTAAAAGATGAATTAAAGGGTATAAATCTAAAGGATAGTAATGCAATTTTTGCAAAGTATTCTGCTATAGCAAATGCTTATGCTTTAATCACTCCTTTCTGGCTAAGGTCCTTCCCAAATTCTGTAGAAAAGATTACAATAGAGTATAAGCATTGACTTATTGAGGGTAGTTATAGTAGTATGTATAAACCGAAAATTAATGGTTTCTGAAATCAATCCAAAGATAAATAGTAGTCAAAAACAAAAGAGTACGACTACAGCATTTGGTGTTGTAACCGAAGCTTTACCAGATACCTTGTTTAAGGTAAAAATTGACGGAAAAGAGGAAACACAGCTTGCTTATTTAGCTGGGAAGATGCGAATGCATCGCATCAGAGTACTTATTGGCGATAAAGTCGAGCTTGAATTGGATCCTTATGGAGGTAGAGCACGTATTACAAAAAGATTTTAATCGCTAAAAGATTTCAATAATTAAAAGAAAATGAAGGTTAAAGCATCTGTAAAGAAAATTTGTCCAAAATGTAAAGTAGTTCGAAGAAAGGGCTACGTTTATGTTATATGCAAAGCTAATCCTAGACATAAGCAAAGACAAGGATAATTAATTATAATTTTATGAGAATACTTGGTATAACAATTCCAGATACAAAAAGATTAGACATTGCACTTACAGTTTTATATGGTGTTGGTAGATCACGTGCAGTATTTATTTTAGAAAAAGCTAAAATCCCTAAGGATATAAAAGCAAAGGATCTAACTGTAGATCAAGAAAATGAAATAAGAAAGGTTATCGAAACATTTAAAATAGAAGGAGACCTAAAGCGAGAAGTAGCTTCAAACATAAAGAGACATAAGGACATAAAGACTTACAGAGGCTCAAGACACATAAGAAGACTACCAGCTAGAGGACAGAGAACAAAGACAAATTCAAGAACAATAAGAGGAAACATAAGAAAGACCATGGGATCAGGACGAAAGAAGGAAGAAAAGAAATAATATCTAAATACTAACGAATAAAATGGTAAAGAAAAAAATTGAGACAACTGAAGCAGGAGCAAAAGAGAAAGCTGTAAAACAGCCGGCTACTTCTAGTAAGAAAAGACTAGACTCTGGTATTCTATATGTTCAATCAACTTACAATAACACTAAGGTTCTTCTAACAGATGAAGGAGGAAATGCTGTTATGTGGTCATCTTGTGGTACTCTAGGATTTAAGGGTGCAAAGAAGGGTACACCATTTGCAGCTGCAAAAGTAGGAGAAACTCTAGCTCTAAAGGCAGAAGCTCTAGGACTTAAGGATATTAAGGTTGTTGTTAAGGGTGTTGGTTCTGGAAGAGAGTCAGCAATCCGAGGCTTTATCTCAAGAGGGGTAAATATTTCATCAATAAAGGACGAGACTCCAGTGCCTCATAACGGACCACAGGCAAAGAAGCCACGAAGAGTATAATAAATATAATATATAATTTTTTATGAAAATTGGACCAAGATATAAAATTGCAAGAAGACTAGGAGTGCCTGTATTCGAAAAGACACAGACACAGAAATTTGCTATTCGTACAGAACAAAAGAGAGCAAATAGTAAATCTTCAAAACCTAGAACAAAAAGTGATTACGGACTTGGTCTATTGGAAAAGCAAAAAGCTAGATACAGTTACGGTGTAACTAGTAAGCAATTTGGTAACTATGTTGCAAAGGCTACTGAAGCAAAGGGTAATTCTAGTGAAATATTGGTAAGTCTACTTGAGAGTCGATTTGATAATATCGCATTCAGATCAGGATTTGCTACTACTCGACAAGCTGCAAGACAAATGACTTCTCATGGTCATCTTACAATAAACGGCAAGATCGTAACTATTCCTTCGTATCAAGTTAAAGTTGGAGATATTATTGCTATCCGAGAAGGAAGTAAGAAGAAAGCTATTTTTTCAACACTAGGCGACAGACTAAAGACTGTTAAAGTTCCATCATGGTTAAAACTCAATGTAGAGAAGTATGAGATAAAGGTTGAGGGTATACCGAAAGTTCCGTCTACGGAGTTGTTATTCAATGTAGGATCAGTTTTGGAATTTTATAGTCGTTAGTATTAATAAGTGAATGCAAATTAATTTTTAATAAAAAATATATGTCAAATCATTCAATAATTGTTCCATCAAAGCCAAAAATAATCCGAGAGGAGGGTTTTAGTGGTGTATATGAAATTGATGGTCTATACCCAGGATACGGACATACACTAGGAAATTCTCTTAGAAGAATTATCCTATCATCTCTACCAGGATCAGCAGTTACTCGAGTAAAGATCAAGGGAGTTGAACACGAATTTTCAACAATAGAGGGTGTAAAGGAAGATGTTATAACTCTACTTTTGAGTCTAAAGAAATTGAGAATCAGACTTATAACTGATGAACCACAAACAATCACTCTAAAAGCAAAGGGTGTTAAGACTCTTACAGCAAAGGATATAGAAGTTCCTGGACAAGTAGAAATCCTAAACCCAGATCTACATATCGTTACTCTTACAGATAAGAGTTCAGATTTCGAAGCAGAAATAACTGTAGAAAAGGGTCTTGGTTATGTTTCAAAAGATGTATTAACAAAAGACAGAGTTGATATAGGTGTTATATCACTTGATGCTACTTTTACTCCTATCAAGAAAGTAAACTATGAAGTAGAAAATATGCGAGTTGGAGATCGAACAGATTTCAACAGACTAAGAATCTCTATAGAAACAGATGGAACTCTAACAGCAAAGGAAGCTTTGGAGAATTCAATTTCACTTATGATTATGCAACTTAAGTCTATTGTAGGATTTAAGGAAGAGGAGGTTGTTGTTCCTGAAAAAGAAGAATCTTCAGATTCAAAGGAATCAGGAGCAAAGGAGGAGATGGATGTTGAATTCCTAAAGACAAGAATTGACGCTATCGGACTTTCTCCAAGAACAACTAAAGCTCTTACAAGTGCAAACATAAGAACAGTAGGAGGACTTGCAAGAAAGAAGGAAATTGATATCTTGGATATTGAAGGACTAGGAAGTAAGGGTATTCAAGAGATCAAGAAAGTGCTTTCACAATACGGTATAACATTAAAGTAAAAGAATAATTAAAGAATAAATTTATGAGACACCATTCAGTAAAACGAAAATTCGGACTAGAGAAAGATCAAAGAAACGCTTTGATGCGTTCTCTTGCGCGAAATCTTATAAATGAAAATAAAATCGAGACTACTCTTGCAAAAGCAAAGGAGCTACGACCTTATGTTGAAAAGCTAGTTACAAAGGCAAAGACTGGTACTATCGCTTCAAGAAGAGTTGTTATTTCTAAGCTAGGTGGAGAATCAGAAACAAAAGTTCTTTTTGATACAATAGCAAAGAAGTATATGGACCGAAACGGGGGATATATAAGAATTATTAAGATGGCACCAAGAAAGCTTGACGCAGCCCCTATGGCCATGATTGAATTTGTATAATACTATGAATAATATGAATCACACTATAGACGCACAAGGAAAGAAGCTAGGACGAGTTGCAAGTGAAGCAGCGAGTTTACTTAATGGAAAGAGAACTGTTTCTTATACTAGAAACAAAGTATCAGGAGTTAAGGTAAGTATCATAAATACAAGTAAAGCTGATTTTGATATCAAGAAGCTAAAAGAAAAAGAATATATAACATTCACAGGATTTAGAGGTGGTCTATATACAGAATCTCTAGAACATTTGATTGCTCGAAAGGGTACAAAGGAAGTTTTTGAAAGAGCAGTATACAGAATGCTTCCTTCAAATACTTTGAGAAAGCAAATAATGAAGAATTTAACTATTACAGAATAATATGGAAAAAAATACAACTACAAAGTCATCAGAGAGATATATTGAAGCAATCGGAAGACGAAAGACTGCTTCTGCTCGAGTACGAATCACTCCATCAGCAAAGATGTCATATGACATAAATGGTAAGACTGTAGAAGAATATTTTCCTACAACAGAGCTAAGATCAACAGCTGTTGAATCTATAAAGGAATCAAAACTTTCAGAAACAAAGTTTAAGATCACAGTGGTAGCAAAGGGTGGAGGTATAAGTGGACAAGCAGATGCTATGAGACTAGGTATCGCTAGAGCACTTATCGTTTATGATAAGGAACTAAGAGGAAAGCTAAAGAAAGCAGGACTTCTAAAGAGAGATCCAAGAGCAAAAGAAAGACGTAAGTTCGGTCTAAAGAAAGCTCGAAAGTCACCTCAGTGGAGTAAGAGATAATAAAGTAAAAAGCGCATTGGGAAACCAATGCGCTTTTGCGAGAAGATGATTCAGGTCAATTCAATGGGCCAACAACAACACGGTAAGACTCAAGGTTGGTGCTATTTTGATTTGCTTCAGCAATTCGGGCTTCAATGAAAAACTTCGTCTTGTCTGTAATTATCTTCTTTAGTCGACAACCTGATATGTTTGTATCAAGGTATGCTTGATCCTTCCATTTTCTCCTATCGAAACTTGAAGGAGGGTTCACGAAAGTTATTGTTAATACAAGCTGCCAACTTCCATGACCATCATCGACACCCATGACCCCAATATGCTCAATGAGTGTACCACTCACTTCAAGAATATCTAGAGCTTGTAATATCTCGTTGAACATCGCGGAGTATTGATCATTTTTGATCCTACAATCCTCCTCTATCGTGATCTTCATAACTATCTCTGCTTTCTAGTGCTAAGCACTTTTAATTGCTGCATTTCAAGGTTGCAGTTACCGTTTAAAATATATCATAAAAATTTGATTTGTAAAGACATGGCAAAAATTACAAACTTTTCTTTTATCTAGATTTTATATATACTTGAAATTAAATGGAAATTAAATCTACAATAGACTGGAAAGATAAAAACTTTGACATTATATATCGAGACATAGATAACGAAAGTGAATTGGAAGGTAGAAAAGTTTCATCAGTTCATGCATGGTGTTTCTGTGGAGATAAGATGGTTATTGTTTATGCAAAGAAAAAAGATATTTGGACACCACCTGGAGGAAGGGTGGAAGAAGGAGAAAATTGTGTTGATGCTATGATACGAGAAGTAAAGGAAGAATCAAATATGAAGGTTCTGAAATGGAAGTTTATTGGTTATCAGGATATCCATGAATCTAAAGGTGTATCGACTCAAGTTAGATTTGTATGTATCGTGGAGCCATATGGTGATTTTATTAAAGATCCTGACGAGGGAGATATTACTGAAATAAAGCTTATAGATCCAAAGGATTTTAATAAGCAATATTTCAACTGGAAAGAAATAGGTGATCATATTACAAAGCGAGCATTGGAGTTGAAAGAAAAATTTGAATAAAAAATACAAACTTTTCTTTTATCTAGATTTTATATATACTAAAACTATATGAAAGATGAAAATGATATCACAATTGAAAAAGATGAAAACCTAGACGATTCTGTTGTTGTTGAAGACAATGCGACTGAAACAGTTAAGGTTCTAAAAGAAAAACTAAGGAAGGCTATTGATGAGAAACAAGAGTATCTAAATTCTTGGCAAAGAGACAAAGCTGACTTCATGAATGCAAGAAGAAGAGATCAAGAAGCTCAAAAGGACTTTGCTCGTTTTTCTAATGAAAGTCTAATATCTGAACTTATACCTGTTCTTGATAGTTTTAATATAGCAATGGGGAATAGAGAAGTATGGGAAAAGGCAGATAAAAACTGGAGAGTAGGTGTTGAATATATTGCAAATCAACTTAAGAAGGTTTTAGAAGAATTTGGTCTAAAAGAAATAGATCCTCTAGGTAAGACTTTTGACCCTATGCGAGATGAAGCTATTGAGGATGGTAAGGCCAGTGATATCGTCACGACAGTCATCCAGAAGGGCTACGAGCTCCATGGTAAGGTTTTGAAGGCTCCAAAGGTGAAGATAGGGGAGAGTAAATAAAAACACCCCTTTTGATAAGGGGCGTTTTTGCTATATTTTGACTTCTTTCTTAATATCCTTCCAATGCGACTTTAGTACCTTAATCGTTCTATCCAATTCCTCTGGGTCGATATTCTTTATCGTCTCATATTTCTTTGCTACGGTATCGATGACTTTATGATATTCAACTTCTGTTAATTCTTTCATATTCTCTAGTTGCTCCATAACATCACCTTTCATCTTTATTGACCAAGATTTAATAGCTTTTCTTCGTGCCGGTCCCTTCGTTGAACCATAAAGGAAATATGCTCCAGCAACAGTAGCAGCCAATGCTCCAACTCCCAAACCTATAGCGACACTATGGTTACTAGTTTTCTTTTGAATTATTTTTTTCATTATTTATTATTGTTAGACCTATTAGTAGATTTTCGGAAACGGAATAGGTTTCGAATAACCTTGATTAGAGAAAGAATAATTGATGAACCATTCATTAGTTCATAATTAACTTCTTTACGAATAAGCTTTATGTCTTCGGCTATATCTGCACTTCCACTGCGAGCGATTCGAGATATTTCCCGAATGTCGGCAAGTATTTTTGCAATATAGAAAAGGATAATGGCAGATATGATTCCAAGTATTATTACAATGATGGTTGTAATGAAGAAGAAGATATCTGCATGAATTAAGCTTTCCATAGTTGAAGCATACCATATATAAAAAGAAAAGGCGGTCCTATGAGGGAACCGCGATTTGTGAGACTGGCACAGTTAGTTGTTGATTTCGTAAAGATCTCTAATGAGGATATGACGCTCGGGTGTCATTACCTTTCTGAGATAACTTTGTTGGATTTTTCTGACCCTCTGTTCGGTAATATTAAAAAGGTCAGCAATATCTTCTTCAGAGAAAATTACACCGGGATAATACCCAAAAAGTAGCTTGAAAACTCTTTTCTCTTTCATATTGAGAACACTTACTATCTCAGTAATTTTGCTCGTCCTGTGTTCTCTAATGATTGCTGGATCACTAATACCCCGCTTGGAGTATGGAGTGGCTGTATCGATTATGATCTCATTAAATAGTGCATTCATATGTTATTTCCTGTCAAATAATAATACTAATATAATACATTGTCAATACTTGCCAAATACTAAATTTGTTATAATACGGGCATGTTAGCTATTCCAACTAAACAACTGAATAGCATATTCGAGAGAATAATACGAGACAAAAATGGTATTTTAGTTCGTATTCGTTTTACTGTAGTTGAAATAAACGGGAAGTTTCAACCTGTTATTATTTCTGCTGAAGCTTTAGTAAAAAATAAAGAAGAAGTAGTTTTTCTTCCTAAAGAAATATCAAAGAAAGATATTGCTCTAGATACTACTCCTAGTTTTATTTCCATTTTATCTCCATATATAAATTTAGATTTTTTCATGAGTCAACCAACTAGAGCGCCGTCTATGTAAAAGAAAAGGCATCCATTGTGGATGCCAACTAGGATTCCATTCAACCCCAAAAGTGATTTATGATCAGAACCAACGATACCTTGAATTAAAGCTCCCAATAATTCCCACGATAAGGGTTAAGACAAAGCAAGTAATAAAGGTAACAAGGAGGCTGCCAGTTATTGCGCAGGTTATCATTCCAAGAATACCAAACATGATTGTTGAGGTGATCCCACTAGTAGAAGATTTACTTTTCATCTGGCAACAAAATATACCATTATATAAGATTTGTCAAGTGTCAATTATAAATTAATTAAAATAAAAACAATATGTCCAAAATAATCGGAATCGATCTAGGTACTACCAACTCAGCCGTCGCAGTGATGGAAGCTGGTACTCCTAAAATATTAGAAAATGCAGAAGGTGCTAGAACTACTCCTTCTATAGTTGCAATGTCAAAAGCTGGCGACAGAATGGTGGGTCTATTAGCAAAGAGACAAGGAGTTACAAATCCTAAAAATACAATTTATCAAATAAAAAGATTTATCGGTCACAACTTCGATGATCCTGCAGTTCAGAAAGACAGATCATCTGTACCCTTTGAGATTCAAAAGAGTGCAACTGGAGGAATTGAAGTAAAGATGGGAGATAAATGGTATAGACCAGAAGAGATATCAGCTATGATTCTGGGAAAGATGAAAGCTGATGCAGAATCAAGACTTGGAGAACCAGTTACTGAAGCAGTTATCACAGTGCCAGCATACTTTAACGATGCACAAAGACAAGCAACAAAGGACGCAGGTAAGATCGCAGGTCTTGATGTAAAGAGAATTATAAACGAGCCAACAGCAGCAGCTCTTGCTTATGGTTTCGACAAAAAGAAGAATGAAAAGATCGTAGTATTCGACTTCGGTGGAGGTACATTTGATATCTCAGTTCTTGAGGTTGGAGACGATGTAGTAGAAGTAAAATCAACAGATGGAGATGCACATCTTGGAGGTAAGGATATCGATCAAAAGATAATCGATTGGCTTGCTGAAGAGTTCAAAAAACAAGAAGGAATAGATGTAAGAAAAGATGCATTGGCTCTACAGAGACTTGATGAAGCTGCAGAAAAAGCAAAGATTGAGCTTTCAACAGCAATGCAAACAGAAGTAAATATTCCTTTCTTAACTTCAGGTGCAGATGGACCAAAGCACCTTCTAGTTACAATGACTCGAGCGAAGCTTGAAGAACTTACACGAGAGTTTATCGATAGAGCTATAACTATCACAAAGCGTGCTATGGATGCTTCACCATTTAAGATCCCTGATATTAATGAAGTGATCTTGGTTGGAGGACAGACACGTATGCCTGCTATGCAAAAAGCAGTGAAAGATTTCTTCGGTAAAGATTTGCATCTAGGTGTAAATCCAGACGAAGTGGTTGCGGTGGGAGCGGCTATCCAAGGAGGTATTCTTGGTGGTGATGTAAAAGGGGTTTTGCTTTTGGATGTTACTCCACTTTCTCTAGCTATTGAAACTATGGGGGGAGTAGCAACAAAACTAATCGACAAGAACACTACAATCCCTACTCAGAAGTCACAAGTATTCTCTACAGCAGCAGACAATCAGACATCTGTAGAAATTCACATAACACAAGGTGAAAGATCAATGTCAGCTGACAACAAGTCACTAGGACGATTTATTCTAGACGGTATTGCACCAGCACCTAGAGGAATGCCACAAGTCGAAGTTACTTTTGACCTTGATGCAAACGGTATTCTTTCAGTTACGGCAAAAGACAAAGCTACAGGAAAAGTAAATAGTATAAAAATCACAGCAAGTTCAGGTCTTTCAAAAGAAGAAGTAGAAAAAATGAAAAAGGAAGCAGAAATGCATGCTTCTGAAGATGCAAAGAAAAAGGAAATGGTTGAAGCAAAGAATATGGCAGAACAACTAATCCATACTTCAGAAAAATCATTGAAAGACGCAGGAGACAAAGTCCCAGCAGATCTAAGAAAGAGTATTGAGGATAAGATTGCAGATGTAAAAAGTGCAAAAGAGGGAACAGATAGTGCAAGATTAAAGACAACAACAGAAACATTGTCTACAGAACTTTCAAAGATAGGCGAGATATTGTCAAAAGCTCAACAAGGTCAAACACCTCCAGGTGATGCAGGGGCAAATGGTGGAGCAAGTGGAGGTCCACAAGGTGCAGAAGGAGATGTGAAGGATGCGGAGTTTAAGGAGAAGAAGTAAAAGTTAAATAAAATAAATAAAAAGAAGCCGACTATCCGTGAGGAGGTCGGCTTCTGCGTTTAACTTCAATTCTGATCTCAAATTATCTCATGTGCTAAACCTAATTTGATGATTTCCTCGGGGTATAGATACACCTCTGCCTTCATTAATTTCAGAACCTTTGAAGCTTTAAATTTACCAGAGGTTCTTTCTTCAAGATACTCCGCATACCATTTCTGCGACACTTCCAAATTATCTGACTTCCTATGAAGCTCAGTGATTGAGAGGCGCTCGTCCCTATCTGGACTGAAACCAAGGTCGTGCAGAAATATGTCAGTGTGTTTCGTTACAAACCTCTTAATTCCTGATGCAAAAATTGGCACAGCCATGGAACCGACACCACCTGAAGCAATTGTGGTCAAATTGATGTTGTAAAATTTGATCATATCGATGAACATGAAGGACGGATCACACATACCTCCACCAGAACATACAATAAGCTTGATTTCCTTATCACGATCCTTTTTCCAGTGACCAAGCATCAATTCCATTGTCTTTGTCATTGTCTCGTGATTGATTTTCCCAAAGAGGGGCACAATTCTATCAGAATCTTGTTCGCTCATTCATTTATGTGGTTTTCTTGTGCAGGTAACCTGGCCCTTTCTAAGCCAACCTGTTTTATTGTTGAAGAACTCTGGACATCAGTCCTGAATTTGTTTATTTATATATAACACGAGTATAATGTAAAGTCAATATTGTTTGTGTCTGTAACAGAACTACAATTGTGTCATATGAATACACTAACGTTGCAAAGAGAAACAAATAAATTAGAGAAATCGATTAAAAAGGCAAATAGACTTTTATTTGAGTTTAAACTTGCTCAATCTGATTGGGAAATAAAAAATGGAAAAATTAAGAAATATTCCTCTGCAAAATCTTTGATGAAGGAAATGCGTATCTAAAATATATAGGCTCACATGATGAGGTCTATTAGGTAACATGTAAAATATGCATAATCGAAAAAAAGACGCCTGAAGATTAAATAATTCAGGCGCCTTTACTGTTCCTCAGTTATCACATGGATTGATACCAAATGATCCCAATAAGAAATATGAGCATACCA
This sequence comes from uncultured Candidatus Saccharibacteria bacterium, assembly GCA_964367745.1. Lineage (GTDB taxonomy): Bacteria > Patescibacteriota > Minisyncoccia > Phycocordibacterales > PALSA-1337 > CAIOGI01. The sequence goes on from CAYIYK010000001.1 coordinate 75,312, forward strand.
ATCATGCCAACCAACATGTCAGCTCCAGATGATGTTGCGTTGTGTCGGCGGCTTAAAAACAGTCTATATCCACAATGTGTTGCAATAAGCAATCCTATTGAACCAATTGTGAAAGACACTGCTTTGTAGGGTTGAACTTCGGAGGGAATCGTGGCAACAGCCATGAATACGATAATTCCCAATATCCCCATTAACAGTGCTTTAAACATATCACCATTCGTCGTGAGTTTTTGTTTCATATTTTATTGTTGTGAAGAGCCCTTACTTATACTAGTTTATTAATTTATATATCATGATCCAAATACCGTGTCAATATTGTTTGTCTCTTTCCATTTTGTACAATATGTACAATATGAAAATAATCACAACAACTAACGCGCGCAAGACAATTGGGGATATGATAAATAAAGTGAAATATTCTGGTGAAGTATTTGGTATTGGACGCAGGAATTCTATTGATGCTTTATTAATACAATTTCCAACAGCATATAATAAAGATATGAACGAAATCACAAATATAAATGCAAATTCTAAGAGCTTTGATTTTTTATCAAAGGAAAAAGAAATTTATTCACTATCTGATTTAAAGAAGAAATATGCCTAAGGGGACAATTGTACTAATACCTTTTCCATTCACAGATCTATCTGGACACAAAGTACGTCCAGCGCTTGTTTTGTATAACCAAAATGGTGGGGAAGATTGCATTGTCGCTTTCATTTCATCTATTAAACAAAAGAAAATCGGAAAGTATGATGTGTCACTTAAACCATCGAAATTAAATGGTATAAAAGTTGATTCTACGATTAAAGTATCGAAAATTGCTACATTACAGAAGAAAATAGTAATCGGAGAAATTGGAGATTTAGAACCAAACAAACTTAATGAAGTTAATATGGTTTTAAGGAGTTTGTTAAGTATATAAATAAAGCTAATTGACGCGTGTACCTAAACTGATTAGTGTAAAAAATATAACCCACTAATTGACTAAGGTTTCCACTTCGGTAATAAAGTCTACCTCTCCTTTCAGTACTTGTTGGAATTCACGTGAGATTCTTGTTGGCACAATTGCATAAATCGATCCTCCCGTCACTCTTAAGCCAATATTTTTAGCTGCAACTGCTCCATTTTTGTATGCTAGTTTAATGAGAAAATCATAATCTGGATTGTTAATTTCGAGATCACTTTTAAGTGATAGATACAAATCATTAATTAACTTAGAGGAAATTAAAATATTATTTTTCATAATATTATCCCAAAGCAAAGGTAATATTGAATTTACATTTTCTTTATAACGTTTAAAACCCACATTACCTTTAATACTCTTTTGTTGGATGATCAATCCTATTTTTCTATAGTCGGTTGGATGAGACCCGATAACAAAAAATACATAGTCACTAAAAATATCTTTATTTAAATTTTGAATTATTTTTGATGGGGTTACTGAATGATCTTGAAATTGCATACCTTTCCTTGAAACTGCATAAGTATCTGTCTTTCCAACTAATACATTTAATATTTTATGTTCTGCATAATACGCAATATTTTCGAGTTCGTCACTTGAACAATTAATTTGATTATATTTATTATATGCAATAGCAATTGCAAACATTAGTGCAGCAGATGAGGCTAGACCATACCCAGAAGGAATAGTTGTAGAAATTATTAATTCAGGAGTTGATACATGATATCCGAATTTTTTAAAAGAGTCATTAATAGCGTCTATTTCTCTTGCGAAAGAAGAGTTCTTTTTACAAGAAGAACCAATCTTGATATTTACCGAAAGATTTTTGATATGGATTGTTATTGCCTTGCCAGAATAAAGACCTAACCCTTCGCCACCCAAACAAATTCTAGAACCTACATTTATGCTATCCATAAATTTCACTAATAATTTTTTTTGACAAATTTTTCAGTGAATGATTGTTAGCAATTTTAATCATATGTCTTTTGTACGTATCCCAATTTTCGTTAGGTTGATTAATCATGTATACAAGACGATCTGATAATTCAGAGTGATGACCAAAGTTAAAGAAAAAATCACTACCTGCTTCACTTTTGTAATCACTACTCGACGAAATAACTATACAACCACTAGCTGCCGCTTCAAAAATAGTCTTATCATACATCCCTGATTTCGAACAGTTTATAAAAATATCATGAGTAGAATATAAACTAGGTGTTTCACTGAAAGAAACTCCGTCAGTAAATGTAAAACGAGAGGTAAGATTCAAATCCTCTATCTCTTTTTTACATTTAAGTAAATACAACTTATCATCTAATGAAATAGTCGGTCCAGTTACTCTGATGTGCCATTTCATATCTACCAACGGTTGTAGAGAGAGTGCTCTTATTAGATCCTCCAAACGCTTGCTTTTTGCTATTCTAGCGAGAAAAAGTATTTTTATTAGTTTTCTATCTGTGTCTCTGGTAGATGTCTTAAAAATATCAGTATTTACACCAACCGGCATTTGTACAGATTGAGAAAAACGTGAAGTGTACGCACTTTTAGAAGTAAAAAAAATTTTATTGCAAAAAAGGGCAGATATATTAGTAAGAAAATTTCCTGAATAGTGGTTATACCACAGGTAAACTTTTTTTCCTGTCAATTTCCATATTATACCAGATATCAGAATATATTCTTGATTCATGTGGACAAATACATCATCGTAATCATCTCTTGTCTTCCATATATACTTAATAAGCTTAAAAATATAAAAAAATCTTCGAAAGGGTGAACCATAGTGATTCTCTTTACCTAATGAAAAGTACTGCACATTTGCAGGTAGTTGAACTACGCCGACTTTTAGTGCAATTACAGTAATCTTATCAAATAAGGGGTGAAAATATTTAATCCACTCATGAAAAAAACTCATTGCTGGATCAGTTGTATCTAAGACTTGGCAACAAAAAAGAATTTTTCTCATAGTTTTATTATATTTTTTATTCTATTTACACCATCAATTTCTCCTATAATTTTGATTACAGATGTGGCTAGAAACTGCTTCCAATCTCGATTACTAGTTTTCATTGCTTCTCGTATATCTGAGGCATGTATTTTGATAGGAGACTTTAATATAATAATTTCTCTATTTAAATTTTTTTGAAAAGCTTCTTGTCTCGACCTATCACTTTGTGGGTCGTTTTGATTTAATTCAATATCAACAAAATCTATTTCACTAGGCGGGTATTTTTTATTAAAATCTAGTTGATACGCTACCCTAGTCATCGGAATAACTTCAACGCGATCTGTCAAATTATATTCCGCGAGTAATGCATTCCACATATTTAGTATTTCTTGTGGCGTAAATGGGTTATTTGGCGGGTTACTAAGAACAGATTCTGCAGATTCAATGTATGGTTTCCATTTTTCGGGGATGTCAGCAGGAGGTCTTGTGTAGTGTACTATACCAACAGTACATTTTTTATATTTTGATAAAATTACGAAAAGTGAAACAAGGTGTCCTATAGTCGGTGGTTGAAATCTACCGACCCAAATTGCATCTTTTGGATTTGATAGGTTTAGGTTTTTATCCTCACTCATAAGAATATTGTACAGGTTTATGTACGAGTTGCCAAATTAATGAATGTAAATAATGTGTCAGAATAACAAGAAAAATAGCTATTTCTTTTTATGTACACCTGATATAATTTAAAAGCTAATCTAGTTACCACGCTAGACCAACTCAATCAATCCAGTAATCTTTCCGGGAATTCTAGAATCGTTTTTATTATTAACTAATACAATTTAATATGACAAATACAAATATCATTAAGAATGAGGATGGTAAACTTGTAATATATACAAGTGCAAGTGGAGCGGTGGAGTTAAGGGCAGATACGGATAGTGAAACTATCTGGGCTACGCAAGCCCAGATTGCGGAATTGTTTGAAACTACCGTACAAAATATAATTTTACATTTAAAAAATATATATAATGAAAAAGAGCTAGAGAAAAAAGCAACTTGTAAGGAATTCTTACAAGTTCAAATTGAAGGAAGTCGCTCTGTTAAGCGCTCAATTGAATTTTACAATTTAGATGCAATAATTGCAGTGGGCTATAGAGTCAACTCTAAAAAAGCTACACAATTCCGTATCTGGGCTACAACTACTCTCCGCGAATACCTAATCAAAGGTATCGTTGTTAATAATGAAAGAGTGTCAAAGCTTCCAGACAAAATATTAAAAGATCTTGAAGAAAAGATTTCTCTAATTCAAAGAACGGTAAGAGAAAGACAATTAGATCAAGGAGAAACTAATAGTCTATTGTCAGTTATCCATGACTATGCGAACTCTTGGAAATTTCTTAAGGAATACGATGAAGGAGAATTGAAGCTTAAGAAAAGTAAAGAAATTGAAAAGAGAAAGTTTGATTATGAATTTATTCGAGGATCTATTGATGTTTTAAAAGAAATGTTAATAGATAAAAGGGAAGCAACAGATTTGTTTGGTTCAGAAAGAGATGGAAGCTTCCAAGGTATATTGAAAACTATATATCAAACATTTGATAGTAAAGAACTGTACTCTAGTCTTGATGAAAAGGCATCACATTTACTTTATTTTATTATAAAGGACCATCCATTTTCTGACGGGAATAAGCGTATTGGATCATTCGTTTTTATTTATTTCTTAAGATTAAATAAAATTGATATTAGATCAAATGGTGAAAAGAAAATAAATGACAATACTCTCGTTGCCATCGCTCTACTTATAGCTGAAAGTGATCCGAAGGATAAAGATTTAATGGTTGCTTTGGTTACTAACCTGTTGTCATAAAAAAAGAAAACCGACTTGTCCTTACGGAGGTCGGTTTCGTGTGGTGTGAATTGTTGAGGCTTCTAAACGTGCAAATTAGTAGCGGCGATTAAAGTATGTCGGCGCACAAGTGAGACAATAATAGTCTGTCTCTTTGCTCATATCATGTCCACGGATTTTCAAATATGATGTCGAGATCAGGTTTTGACACTCTTTACACAATTTTTTCAATGTTTTTGGTTTAGAGTGAGTTATATTTTTTGGCATAGCTTGTCCTATTTATCGATTGTACATAAAGGAGGTCGGTTTTGTGTGGTGAGAAGTATGATTACTTGAGGTCTGAGCCGAATCCCAAATTCACCATTTTTAGGAAATCTTCCCTTGTATAATTCAAAGAACTAAAGCTGATAGTGAGAATGTTGATTCTGGGTATCATTGTTACCTTCAAATTCAATCCATCTTTTTCTGTTGAATTATCCTCAAAGAGGTAAATGCAATCAGGTGTTTCGTGGACAAAGATACCAGTTCGAACAACATTGTCACGTAATAAAACCTTCACGGTTTTGTTGCTGAATATGGATGTATTATTTCCTGTGATCATATATTTGTTAGTCTTGTGCAAGATCGAAATAATCTAAGCTCCACCAGAACACACGACCTCGAATCTGAACGCTACTAGGATGCTTTCCTCGTTCATTATACAGAAGATAGGCGAGGGCAGTTTGACCTTTCACCATGCCTCCATCATCAAGAGATACAGCCCAAACCAATTTAATCGGAGGTTCGATCTTGAACAATCCTTTTTCAGGTTTTTGTTCAGGATGAGGTTTGAGACTGGTCGCATTCGCGATAATTTCCTTTGCAGTAATTGGCACAATGTCCCTTTTTGTTGGTTTTTTGTTTACTTGATCTGACTAATACATATCACAAAATACAGTCTAGGTCAAGACCTACTCAACCCCAATTTCTGCTATTATTTGTCTCTATATATGAAAGATCACTACAAGACTTTAGGTGTCGAAAAGAACGCCTCAAAAGAGGATATAAAAAAAGCTTTCCGTAAGCTGGCTCATGAATATCACCCAGACAAAAACAATGGCGATGATAAAAAGTTCAAGGAGATAAATGAAGCTTATACAACCCTATCTGATGATCAAAAGCGTCAAAACTACGATAGATTCGGTTCTGATGGCCCGTCAGGTTTCAATCCAAATCAAGGAGGATTCAATGCTGATGGATTTGATTTCTCAGGCTTTGCTCGACAATATCAAAGTCAAAACGGCCAAGCATTCGAATTCGATCTGGGTGATATATTCGGAGAATTCTTCGGTGGAGGTGGTGGACGACGTTCAAGAAAGGGTGCGAATATCACAGTAGATATTCAGATATCATTTAAAGAATCTATTTTTGGAGTTGAAAAGGATGTAAATATAAATAAAGAAAAAATATCTATTAAGATTCCTTCTGGAATTGAGAATGGACAAGGACTTCGAGTTTCTGGAAAAGGTGAAGAAGGTGCTGGAGGAAAAGGTGATCTAATAGTTCGTATTTGGGTGACTGATCATGATGTCTTTAGAAAAGAAGGAATGAATCTAATAATGGAACTTGATCTAAAACTTACAACCGCGCTACTTGGTGCAACAATTGACCTCGATACTTTGGATGGAAAAATAGAATTAAAGATTCCTGCAGGTACAACTCATAATGAAATACTTCGAGTAAGACAAAAGGGAGTTCCGGATGAAAAGGGAAGAAGAGGGGATTTGCTTATCGTTACTAGAGTAGATATGCCAAAGAAACTATCAAAAAGTGCTCAAAAACTTGTTGAAGAGTTAAAAAAGGAGGGTCTCTAGTCTTTATTAGATTTTTGTGTTATATTTTAATTTATGAAAATATTTAGCTATATACGTAGTCATGCAGTTCTTTCGTCTGGTATTGCTATTGTAGCGGTCATTTCTATGATTGTTGCAGGTAGAATGGCGAATAGAAACAAGGTGGTAGATAACAGTCAATTGAATGTAAAAAAGGTATCACTTGTAAGTGTATCTGATTTTCGAAATAATCAATCAAAAGTTTCAGCGGATGGTATCGTAGAATCGGTATCGCAAGTTGATCTAAAAAGTCAGATCTCAGCTCCAATATCTGTTGTAAATGTTTCTGTTGGAGACAGTGTTTCCGCTGGACAAACAATAGCGGTATTGCAAAACGCTGACATAAAGGCTCAACTTGATCAAGCAAGAGCAGGACTCCGACTTGCTCAAGGCCAATATACAAGTACAGGTGTTTCTTTAGAATCATCTAAAAAGAATGCAATTGAAACACTAAGAACTAGTTATATTGCTGCGGATGAAATAATTAATATTAAAATAACTCAATCACTTTATGAAAGTACTGGCAATAATCCTAAAATATCAACATTTATTTCAGATAGAAAATTAAGTGAATCTATAAGAGATAAGTATTTAAATTCAAAAGGGATGTTTTTAGATTGGAAAAGGGTAATAGATTCACTAACTTTTGAGTCAAAAGATTCTGAAATCGAATCAGCTATAGTTCTGTCTAGAAAAAATTTTAATACAATAAATTCACTACTAGATGATATGGCATTAGCAATAAATGATGCTACTAAGGGTACAAATGACGCTGGAACTTTTGCTATATTTTTAACTTGGCAAGATATGATCAAAGATACTAGAGCATTAGCAAATAGTACAATGAGAAATCTTACAGGTACCGAATCGAGCATCTCTAGCTCAGTTGCACAGACCTCATCTGCTCAAGCTATAGTTAGAAACCTTGAAGCTCAATTTGCAAAAACTGTTATCACATCACCAATATCAGGCAAAATCGCCTCATTACCACTTCGAACTGGAGAATTGGCACAACCAGGACAACTTATCGCTACTGTAGTTGGAGGTGGAGGATTACAAATAAAAGCATATGCAAGTGGTGAGGATTTCTCTAGAATTAAAAACGGAGCAAAGGTTCTAATACAAGGCAAAATAACTGGAACAGTGGTGAATGTTGCACCAAGTGTAAATGTAATAAATAAAAAAGTAGAAATAAAAATTTCAGTTGATGATTCAAATACAAATGAATTGGTAGTTGGTCAGAATGTGACTTTGTCTATCTCTACAGATGAACAAGTGAACAATAAAAATAACAATTACAGTCTCCCAATACAAAATGTGAAGATTATTCCAGGTGATGCTTTCGTCTATACTCTCGACTCAGAATCGAAGATCGTTAAGAATCCAGTAGTGCTTGGAAAAGTGCAAGGGGATTTCGTAGAAATAATAAGTGGAATAAATCCAGACATGATGATAGTAACTCCAGTATATGAAATAGAAGAAGGTGAAAAGGTAGTTGTTCAATAAAAATATGGATAATAAAAATAATGAAAAATCTTCAGACAGTCGATATCTTGAACGTCTAGAGTTTCGACCTGAACTAAGGAATACTTGGCTAAATTTCTTTGTGACCAACTTCAGAGTGGTTGTCCTTTTGATTATGATGATAACTGCTTGGGGATTGTTTTCATTTTTTAGTTTACCTAGAGAATCAAATCCAGAAATAAAGATTCCAATTGCTATAGTTTCTACTTTTTATCCTGGAGCATCACCTTCAGATGTTGAAGAATTTGTTACAAAAAAGATTGAAGCAAAACTTTCAGGATTAAAGGGGCTCAACAAACTTACTTCAAACTCTTACAATTCACTTTCAACTATTCAAGTAGAATTTAATGCAAATGAGAATCTTGAGGATGCTATAAGAAATCTCCGTGACAAAGTCTCAACAGTTAAAAAAGATATATCAACCGATGCTGAAGAGCCAGTAGTAAGTGAAATATCACTAGACGATTCACCGATTTGGTCTATTTCTCTAACTGGCCCTTATGATGGTTTTACATTAAGAAACTATATAGAAAAGATAAAGGATGAACTAGAGAAAAATCCTGGTGTAAGAGAAATCCAAATTTATGGAGGAGATGAACTTGATTATGAAATTGCATACCAAAGTGATCGTCTACTTTATTATGGAATAACAACTGATGATGCAAATAGATCAGTGCTTTCTTCAAACATCGCTATACCCTCTGGAAACTTTGAGAATAAAGGTTTGATTTTCCCAATTAGGGTTGATGGAAGAATGACCGAAGTTAGCGATATTGCAAGAATTCCTGTAATGCATACAAATGACGGTAGTACAGTCCAATTAAAAGATATTGCAAAAGTAACAGAAAAGGCAATTAAGAAAACTTCATATTCGCGATTGTCACAAAACGGTAGTGAAGCCAAGAATTCTATTTCACTTTCTCTTATAAAAAGACAAGGCGCTTCAGTGCTAGATACAGTAGATCAAGCAAAAGCAAAGGTTGATGAAATGTTAAAGACTTTTGCTCCTGGAATTACCTACAGTGTAAGCATGGATATGGCAAAGGAGGTGAGAGTAAGTTTTGACCAACTGAGTCATGACTTCCTCATAACCGTACTTCTTGTATCTATTATTCTTTTCCTAATTGTGGGATTGAAAGAAGCTTTCGTTGCGGGTCTGGCTATACCACTTGTATTCTTTGTCAGTTTTGGAGTTTTGCATGCTATCGGAATGACTCTAAACTTCCTCTCACTATTTTCACTTATCCTTTCTCTCGGACTTCTTGTCGATGATGCTATTGTGGTAGTTTCTGCTACAAAACAATATCTAAATACTGGTAAATTTACACCGGAACAAGCAGTTCTTTTGGTTCTAAATGACTTTAAATGGGTACTTACAACTACAACTCTTGCTACTGTTTGGGCTTTCCTACCTTTGCTTTTTGCAACAGGAATTGTTGGTCAATATCTAAAATCAATTCCAATAACGATTTCTATAACCCTTACTGCTTCACTTATCATTGCTTTAATGATAAATCACCCTCTCGCCGCTGTTCTTGAAAGAATTCGTTTAACAAAGAAATTCTTCTTTATTATAGAAGGATTGCTAATCGTTTTTGCTGGAGCAATGTTTTATAACGGAGGGATAATACAAATTATTCTTGGAATTATCGCTCTTATTATAGAAGGATGGCTTATCTGGTGGTATGAAAAGGGAGGAATAGAAAAAATGAAAGAGAATAATAGATTGATGAATCTAGAATGGAAAGATGAATCACTAATAAAAAAGAAATTGGCTTCACAAGGTGATAGATCACATGAAGATTTTACCAATCGTCTAATACACGGAATCATAGATTTCCACAAATTCATCCCGATTTACGAAAAAACTTTGAGATACTATATCTTCGATAAAAAAAGAAGAAAGTTGGTTCTTGGTTTTGTCGGTTTACTTTTCATTGGTTCTATAATTCTTATTCCAACTGGAGTTATAAGAAATGAATTCTTCCCAATATCAGATCAAGATTATGTTTATGTAGATATAAATACTCCAGTAGGATCAAGTCTAGATATAACTGATGCAAAGACAAAGCTTGTGGAAAAAGAATTGTCTATTTATCCTGATGTAACAAGTTATTCTACAATCATCGGACGCGCTAGTGCGAATTCAGGACAATTCGGTGGAGCGGGGACTGGTTCATTTAATATGTCATCTATCAGTCTTACTTTGAAAGATAAAAAGGAAAGATCAATGAAGTCATATGAATTGGCAAATAAAATCAGAGACGATTTGGAAAGTAAGAATATTCCAGGAATAAAAATAAAGGTTTCAACACCTGCAGGAGGTCCGCCAGCTGGGGCAGCCTTTGAGGCACATATAGGTGGTGATGATTTGGCAATACTGACAAAGATCATGAATGATCTTCGTGCACCACTTTCTTCAATTCCTGGAGTTATAAATATCGATACTTCTATTAAGGATTCAGTTCCAGAATATACATTTACTCTAGATCAACAAGCTTTGGAGAGGAATTATCTGAGTTCTGCTTATGTAGGAACGGTTCTAAGAACTGCAATATCAGATATTGAAATTGCAAAAGTGATAAAGGGTGAAAAAGAAATAAAGCTTATAACTACTTTTGATAAAGGTAGCTTGCCAGATTTGGAATCAATTCAAAATCTCCAAATACTCAATACTCTTAAGCAACCTGTTTTCCTTAAAGACGTAGCAAAAATAGAATTGAAACCTGCTGTGAATGTGATTACACGTATTGATCAAAAGAGAACCGTGGTACTTTCAGCTGGTGCTGATTCAAGTACAAATGGACCAACAATACTTGCACAATTCCAAGAGAAAATAAAAGATTATGTAGCTCCTGCAGGTTATACAATAAGTTATGGAGGAGAGAATGAACAGAATGCTGAATCATTTTTATCTATAATAAAAGCGATGGTAATAGCAATACTTCTAATCGTTGCTACTCTAGTTATACAGTTCAATTCATTTAGAAAATCACTTATCGTACTTGTACCTATACCTCTCGCTTTGATCGGAGTATTCCTTGGAATGGCAGTGTTTGATGTATCTATCGGACTTCCTGCACTTATTGGTATATTGGCACTATTTGGTATTGTGGTTAAGAACTCTATTATTCTTGTTGATAAAATAAATCTAAATCTAAAGAGTGGAATTGATTTCGAAGATGCAATAATCGATGCTGGTAAATCAAGACTTGAAGCGATATTTATCACATCAATTTGTACAATATTCGGTATATTGCCGGTTACACTTTCAGATGAATTCTGGCAAGCACTTGGAAGTTCTGTAATATTTGGATTGACACTTTCATCATTCCTAACATTGTTCCTAGTTCCTGCATTCTATTTGATTCTAATGAAAGAGAAGACGGATTAGTAAAGTTTTGCTATTATATAGATATGTCAAAAAAGATATTACTTTCTGGAGTAAAGCCAACAGGTAGACCTCATATTGGTAATTATTTCGGAGCAATGAAACAATTCACTGATTTACAATCACAATATGATTGTCGTTTTATGATTGCCAATTATCATGCTTTGAACTTTATTCAGAATGGTGATGAGATGAGAAAGAATACTTTGGACTTAGCTCTAGATTATCTTGCTATAGGTTTGGATCCAGAGAAATCTCTAATATTCAAGCAATCTGATGTAAATGCGCATACAGAACTTACTTGGATTTTCGATACTATTACAACAATGCCGTATCTAATGAGAGCACATGCTTTCAAGGATGCAGAAGCAAAAGATAAAGAGATTTCAGTTGGTACATTCAACTATCCAATTCTAATGGCTTCAGATATTTTGCTTTATGATGCAGATATTGTTCCAGTTGGTCAGGATCAAAAACAACATATTGAGTACACTAGAGATATAGCACAGAAGTTCAACAATACTTTTGGTGAAGTATTTAAGCTTCCAGATCCATACATTATGCAAAGTGTAGCTATTATTCCTGGAACAGATGGACAAAAGATGTCTAAGAGTTATGGCAATACTATTCCACTTTTCTCCACTCGCGAAGAGATAACTAAAGCTGTAATGGGAATAGTAACAGATTCAAGCGGGGAAATTCCTATGAATGTTTATAATATTCACAAACTATTTAGAACAGAAGCAGATTTGAAAAAGATTTATGATGAAAATAAAGGTAAGTATAAGATTTTAAAAGAAGCATTGATAGAAGACCTCGACGCTTTCATTAAACCACTTAGAGAGAGAAGAGAAATGTTAGCAAAAGATATTGATAAAGTTGAAGAAATACTAGAAGATGGAGCAATTAAAGCGAGAGAGATAGCAGATGAGAAGCTTTTTGCAGTAAAGACAGCAATTGGTGTAATATAAAAACTATGAAAAGAACATATATAAAAGATTTGAAGGAGTATGTAGGGAAGGAGGTTAGTATATCTGGATTTGTACACACTATAAGAGTACAGAGTAAAATTATCTTTATAATTTTAAGAGATATAACTGGCCTTGTTCAGCTTGTTGTAATGAAAGACAATGCAAACTTTGATTTAGCAAAGGATCTATCAAGTGAATCAGTAATAAAGATTTCTGGCACAGTTAAAGAGGAAAAGAATGCAATCGGCGGTGTAGAAATACATCCTGATACATTGGTAGTATTGTCGAAATCAAACCCAGAACTTCCTATTCCGGTAGTTACAAAAAAAGGTAATGAAGAAACTGAAGCGCCTATTCGTTTTGACTATAGATGGTTGGATTTACGAAAGCCAGAAAAGGCTAAAATCTTTAAGGTTTGGACAATGCTCGAAAAAGGTTTTAGAGATTATTATTTGAATAATAACTTTATTCAAGTTTATTCTCCTTCATTCATGAGTACTCCATCAGAGACGGGTGCTGAGGTTTTTGAAGTAAAATATTTTGATAGATTAGCTTATCTAGCTCAATCACCACAATTTTATAAACAAATGGCAATCGCTAGTGGATTCGAGAAGGTATTTATGATGGGTCCGATATTTCGAGCTGAAGAGTCATTTACTACTCGCCATATGACAGAATTCACTGGATGGGACTTTGAGATTGGCTATATAGATTCTCACCATGACATAATGGATAATGAAGAGGGAATGATTGTAAGTGGTATGGAAGCTATCAAACAAGCCATGCCAGATCTAGATATTACTATTCCACAAAGACCTTTTCCAAGGATTCCAATAGTAGAAGCAAAGAAGATTCTAAAGGACAGAGGATTTAGTTCTGGAGAAGAACATGACCTATCACCTGAAGAAGAAAAAGGTATTTGGGAATATGTAAAAGAAACAAAAAATCATGACTTTGTTTTCATCACTGATTATCACAAATCAAAGAGTGCTTTTTATCACATGAGACATGAAAATGATAATGATAGATCAAAACGAGCTGACCTTATATACAGAGGTATTGAGATTACGACTCTAGCTCAGCGTGAACATAGACCAGAGATATTGGAGAAGCAAGCTATCGAAAAGGGAATGAGTTTGGAATCATTAAAAGACTATTTGAATTTCTTTAGATATGGGTGTCCGCCACACGGTGGAGCTGGTATAGGTCCAGGAAGATTTATAATGAAAATTCTTGATTTACCAAACGTAAGAGAAGCGACATATCTACCAAGAGATGTGAAGAGACTAAATCCTTAAATCATAAAAGTTAAACATAGCCCCTTAGTAAAAGGGGTTTTGTTTTGTTTAAAATCCAAATCTAACTATATTGACCCAGTAAACTATATCTGATACTTTTATCAAAAAAGGCTCTTTAACTGCAAACCAAACTACAAATGAATGCTAATAGTATCAAGGATAGGTTACGACTCTCCATACCTAAAGGTGCTCAAATTCATTTTTTAGATATAACTTACAACCCCGGTTGTGAATGGGTTGAAGCTTTGAGTGGTACTGATGTAAATAAACAGAATTATCCTGAAGTTCTCAAAATTGGAAGTCAGTTTCCACCAGTAAAAGGAAGTGGTAGTATTAGTGGAACAATCGCTATGATCAGCTATTTCAGTACTAGTGGTATGGACAGAGCATGCACCTGGGCGAAATCTCATGGTTTGCAAGAAACAACACCACGAGAAGTCTTTGTTATCGGCAAGTCATATCCAAAGATTTACGCTGATTTAGGACAGGAACTTACATGCGTAGTGGCAACTAAGAAATGCAAATTTCTAGGTTATAGCGGAGCATGTTATTGTTGGCGTACATGCGATGAACTTAGAATGGGTGTTGGGTTTTTAACAGATTTTGATACTGAAGAACACTGGTACTCATTCAGTATACCTACGAGTATGCTGTAAACACTCAAAAGCCTCATAAAAAATATGGGGTTTTGTTTTGTCTATTTTATTTCTGCTATAATATCTCCATGTCCCAATCCTTTATTATCAAATCCGAAGTATTCGAAGGTCCTCTAGACCTCCTTCTTTCTTTAGTTGAAAAAAGAAAACTTTTTATAAATGATATCGCTCTTGCAAAAGTCACGGATGATTTCATAAATCACATACAAAATTTTGATAAACTACCAATGGAAGACTCAGCTTCTTTTATTCTAATTGCTTCTACTCTACTTTTAATAAAATCGAAATCACTTTTACCAGCTCTAACTTTAACTGAAGAAGAGGAAGTTGAGATTCATGATTTGGAAACAAGACTAAAAATCTATCAAAGAATAAAGGATGCAAGTGTACATATAAAAGATATTTTTGGAAAAGAGATAATATTTCAAAGATCTCAAACACCAAAGATCGATCCCATCTTTTCTCCACATGAATCAATGAATCTTTTATCACTTGCACAATCTATAAAAGATATGATTCACGCTCTTCCGAAAAAAGAAAATATTCCAAAAGCAGTAGTAAGAAAAGTTATAAGTCTAGAAGAAACAATAGACAATCTGACAAAAAGAATAACTACAGGACTAAGAATGAAATTCAGTGATTTTGCTAGTGTTCATAAAGAAGAAAAAGTAAATATTATCGTAAGTTTCCTCGCTATGCTTGAGCTTGTAAAACAAGGAGTTATACATGTAACTCAAGAAAACCATTTTGGGGATATCAACATGGAAACAAAAGAAGTTGGAGTTCCGAGGTATAATTAATTTATGTCATTACCACTTGAATCACAAATTGAAGCATTATTGTTCTGGAAAGCAGAAACTCTTTCTATTAAAAAAATAGCAAATATTTTAAATAAAGATGTAGAGGAAATTAAAACTGCAATACAAACTCTAAGAGAATCTCTAAATGGTAGAGGTGTTACTTTGATTGAATGGGAAGAGGATATTACTCTTGGAACTGCAAAAGAAGCCTCTGAACTTATAGAAACATTAAATAAAGAAGAATTGTCAAAAGATTTGGGTAAAGCTGGACTTGAAACATTATCAATTATTCTCTATCAAGGACCAATATCTCGTGTGGATATAGACTATATAAGAGGAGTAAATTCGCAGTTTATAGTAAGAAATCTACTTATAAGAGGTCTCGTCGAAAAAGTCGACAATCCGATGGATCAAAGAAGTTTCTTATATAAACCAAGTCTCGAGTTACTAGCATATTTAGGTATTTCAAAAGTGACAGACTTGCCTGATTTTGAATCTGTCAGAAAAGATATAGAATCATTCAAAAAGGCTGAAGGAAGTTCTTCAAACGATAAAGAGCAAATAAAGAGTAATGAATAAACTTAAGATCGACAAGATATATCTGACATCAGTTATTCTACTTACCGTAGTTGGCTTTTTTATTTTTAGTTCAGCATCGCTAGGTCTACTCGCTCGTAACGGTGCGAGTTTCCAATCTGTAGCTATGAGTCAAAGCGCCGGACTTATTTTAGGTATTATTTCTTTTTATATAATGTCTAAAATAAATTATAAAGTATTAAGAAAAAATGCTTTTTATATTTTAATAGGTGCTATATGCATTAACTTACTTTTATTTGTTCCAGGCTTATCCTTTGATCATGGAGGAGCTTCAAGATGGATAAATCTAGGTTTTACTACATTTCAGCCGTCAGAATTCCTCAAAATTGCTTTTATTATTTATTTTGCAGCTTGGCTTTCTGGATTAAAAGAAAAGATTGGAGAATTTAAATTTGGGATTATACCTTATATGGTTATAGTCAGTATACTTGGAATCTTGCTTATGATTCAATCTGATACAGATACATTCGTCGTTATTGCTACTACCGGTCTTATTATGCTTTTTATAGCAGGAGGAAAGATAAAACACATTCTTATACTATGTGGACTAGGTGCTATTATGCTTTTCACGCTTGTCTTGGTCAGACCTTATATAATGCAAAGAGTCATGACATTCTTTAATCACGGTGTTGATACACAAGGTGCAGGTTATCAGATACAACAATCTCTAATCGCTATTGGTTCAGGGAGAATAGTCGGAAGAGGTTTTGGTCAAAGTGTGCAGAAATTCAACTATTTGCCAGAACCAATTGGAGATTCAATATTTGCAGTCGGTGCAGAAGAATTCGGTTTCATCGGAAGTATCGTGCTTATTGGATTATTTTTATTTTTTTTTACAAAATCTATGAAGATATCCGTAAGGTCACCAGATTATTTTGGTGGACTAACTGCAATCGGAATTGCTATACTTATCCTCATAGAGTCGTTTATGAATATTTCTTCGATGCTTGGACTTATACCGCTATCGGGAATGCCATTGTTATTCGTAAGTCATGGAGGTACTGCATTGATAATCACTTTAGCAGCGACTGGCATCATAGCAAATATCTCAAAATATCAGGTAAATCAATAAAAATAAAAAAATGAAAATACTATTTGCAGGAGGTGGAACAGGAGGACATTTTTATCCAATTATTGCTGTCGCTCAAGCAGTAAATGATAAAGTAAAAGAAAAAAAGTTGATTCCACCAAAGCTTTATTTCATGTCTCCAACAAAATATAATGCTCGAGCTCTTTTTGATAATGAAATCGAATTCATCCCAGTTCCAGCAGGGAAGATAAGAAGATATTTTTCTCTTTTAAATTTCACTGATCTTTTTAAAACTTTGTATGGAGTTTTTATTGCTATTATTAAACTTTACAGTATTTATCCTGATGTTGTCTTTGCAAAGGGTGGATATGCGAGTTTTCCAGCATTGTTCGCTGCACGACTACTTCAAATACCAGTTATTATTCATGAATCTGACAGTACTCCAGGAAGGGTGAATAAATGGGCGGCAAAATTTGCAAAAAAGATTGCAGTCTCATATCCAGAAGTTTCTGATTCGTTTTCAAAACAAAAGAATGCGGGTAAAGTTGCATTCACAGGTAATCCTATACGGAAAGAAATCATGCAACCGTTGAGCCAGGGTGCAACAGAATTCCTAAATCTAGAAGAGAATGTACCTACAATATTTATCATGGGTGGATCGCAGGGTTCGCAACTTATAAATGATGTGATTATCGATAGTGCAAATGATTTGGTAAAGAATTATCAAATAATACACCAAACAGGTCGTAATAATTTTGATTTAGTGAAAGAGACTATATCAATAGTTCTTAAAGACAATCCTTTATCGTCGAGATATCATCCTTTTGACTATATGAATGATTTGCAGATTAGAATGTCTGCTGGTATTTCAAGTCTAGTGATATCAAGAGCTGGATCTACAATATTTGAAATCGCAGCGTGGGGCCTACCTTCTATCATCGTTCCATTATCAAAAGAAGTGAGTCATGATCAAGTCAAAAACGCTTTCGCCTATGCAAGTAGTGGTTCTTGTGTTGTTGTTGAAGAACATAATCTTAGTTCACATATTTTGATATCAGAAATAGACAGAATACTTAATAATCAGAAATTAAAAGATAGAATGAGTCAAGAGGCAAAAGCCTTCAGCCACCTAGATGCAGCACAAAAAATATCAGAGGCAATACTTGAAATCGCCTTGAAACATGAGTAGCGGTTGTGGTATAATGACCACATAAGTAATTATCAGCGTAGCAAATAAAATTATGCAACCAGAATCAAATGGAGTAAAAACATGGCAGTGGGTAGTTACAGTAATTGTAATTATCGCATTGATCCTAGTAGGTTATTATATGTTCAAAGGAAGTGATGTTAAGACAGTTACAGACGATACAAATACAACAGTAGATAGTCCTTCTACTGATGCAAAGAATACAAATCGTGTTGTTGTAACAGATCAATTCCCTGGAAATATCGTTTATCTATCTTCAGTTCAACTATCAAACCCAGGTTTCGTAGTTATCAAGAAGGATAAATCAGGAACACCAGGAGATGTAATCGGTTCACAATATTTCGATAAGGGTATAAACCCAGGAAAGGTAACTCTAAAGAGTTCTACAACTGAAGGTTCACTATACTACGCTGTAATCTATGCTGATACAGATGGAAATAAAGTTTTTGATTCAACAAAGGACATGCCTGTAAAGGATGCTTCTGGAAGTGATATTATGAAAACATTCCGAGCTACAACAAGTGTTACAGAAATAAAGGGTTAATAAAAACAATTCTTCAAAACAAAAAAGTACCGTAAAAGGTACTTTTTTGCTATAATAGCTTGCAATGAAAAATAATAAAATCATAACTAGATTCCCACCAAGTCCTACAGGTTTTTTGCATATTGGACGTGCAAGAACCGCACTTTTCAACTATCTTTTTGCAAAGAAGAATGACGGCAAAATGATTTTTAGATTAGAAGATACAGATAAGACTAGATCAAAAAAAGAATATGAAGATTCAATGATTGAAAGTCTAAAATGGCTTGGAATATCTTGGGATAATGAAGTTATTGAGCGACAAAGTGAGAGAACTGAAATCTATAAAAAATATCTTAGAAAATTAGTAGACGAAAACAAAGCTTATTTATCAAAAGAAAAAATAGAAGAAGGTGAAAAAGCAGGACAAGAAAATGAAGTAGTTCGTTTTAGAAATCCAAATACAAAGATTACTTTTACTGATCTAATAAGAGGAGATATCACTTTCGATACAACTGAACTTGGTGATTTTATTATCGCTAGAAATATTGACGAGCCTTTATATCACCTGACTGTAGTAGTAGATGATTTTGAAATGGGAATTACTCATATAATCCGCGGAGATGACGGTATTTCTAACACACCGAGACAAATCCTAATCCAACAGGGAATAGGGGCTCCAAAGCCAATTTATGCCCATTTACCACTGATTTTGGCCCCAGATAAGTCAAAGTTATCAGGTCGTCATGGCGCTGTGAGTGTTACAGAATATCAGAAGAATGGCTATCTACCACAAGCTCTAATAAACTACCTCGCTTTGCTTGGTTGGAATCCAGGAACAGAACAAGAGATTTTTAGTATTGAAGAATTGATACAAGCTTTTGATGTTTCGAAGGTACAAAAAGCCGGAGCAGTCTTTAATATAGAAAAATTAAATTGGTTCAATAAGCATTATATTTCAAAAATGTCTGACGTAGAATTTTCTGTTTATGCAAAGAATTTTATTTCAAAAGATATATCAAATAGAATCTTGCCCCTTATAAAAGAAAAAATTAGTTATTTTGGAGAGATAGAAGCACTATTAAATGGTGAATTGTCTTTTGTTGATGGAGTAGGAAGCTACGATATAGAATCACTAAAGTGGAAACAAGAGAAGGACTTGATAAATACAAAAGAATATTTGAAAATAATAATAGAAAAGTTAAATAGTATAGATGATTTTTCAAAAGAATCAGTCAAGGCTGTATTATGGCCTCTCGCAGAAGAAAAAGGTAAAGGCAATATTCTATGGCCGATGCGATTTGCATTGTCAGGGAAAGAAAAGTCGCCGGATCCATTTATAATTTCAGAAATTCTAGGCAAACAAGAGACGATAAAGAGACTCAAATTTGCTCATGAACTACTTTAAAATATTCATATTTTTATCTGTGATGTTATTACCTGCTTCGATTCTAAAAGCAGAGTCTGTCGATGAATTAAAAAGTAAAATATCAGATAGAAATGAAGCGATTACCAAGTTGGAACAAGAGATAAAACAATATCAAACAGATATTGAAGCTTTGGGCAAAGAAAAAGATAGTTTGAGTAATACAGTAAAATCTCTTGATATTTCAAAAAAGAAACTGGAAGCGGATACAAAAATAACCGAGAATAAAATTGCTTCGAAGAATCTTGAAATAAAAGAATTGTCATTCCAAATCGGTGACAAAAGTGATCGCATAGTCGATGCAAGAAGGGTTATATCAAGGTCTTTTTTTGATATAAATCAAATGAATTCAGCTTCAACAATCGAAAGTCTTTTGGGAAAAAGTACATTTTCTGATTTCTGGAAAGATACGGATGAACTTGTTACTTTGCAGACAAATATGCAGGATAAAATAAAAGAATTAGAAGATCTAAAATCAAATCTAGAAGAAAATAAAAAGTTAACTGAAAAGAAAAAATCTGAATTGGTGGTTTTGACCAGCAACCTTAAAGATCAAACAAAAATAGTAGCTGATACAGTGAAAGAAAAGAATTCAATTTTAACTGAAACAAAAAATACAGAATCGAATTATAAAAAGATACTCGCAAGTAGAGAAGCTCAGAAAAAACTATATGAAAGAGAAGTTTTTGAATTCGAATCAGCTCTAAAAATTGCAATTGATCCAAATAGTATACCAAGTGTTGGTTCAGGGATTTTGAAATGGCCTTTAGATAATGTAAGAATCACACAGTATTTCGGTAATACAGAATTCGCAACAAAAAATCCGCAAGTTTATAAAGGTAGTGGTCACAATGGTATAGACTTCGGGACGCCGATAGGAACGCCAGTAAAAGCAGCCATGGAAGGCGTTGTACTAGGAGCTGGTAATACAAGTATAGGACGATGCCTTTCTTATGGTAAATGGATAATGATAAAACATCCAAACGGTCTGACAACTTTGTATGGTCACCTATCCTTATTGTCAGTAGTAAAGGGTCAGCAGGTCTCAGTAGGGGAGAAGATTGGTTATAGTGGAAATACCGGTAATTCTACAGGCCCTCACCTCCACTTCGGAGTATATGCTTCAGAAGGAGTTCGAATTGGTACGATACCTACAAGCAAAAACTGTAAGAATGTCGTTCTACCGCTTTCTGATACAAAAGCTTATCTAAATCCATTATCTTATCTATAATTTCTAATATATAATTTATCCAATGAATGACTATGAATTTATAGAATTAAAAGAAGAAGACTTTGATCCAAACACTATTGTACAAAGTGTACCCTTTACTCAAGCCATTTTCTATGGAAAATGGCAAGAAAAAATGAATCGAGAAGTAAAAAGATATGTAGCTAAAAAAAATGATAAAAAAATCGCATATTTTCAAATAATAAAATACAAACTTTTTTTTAATAAATCATATTTCTATATACCATACGGCCCAATAACGACAGATATTACTGAAGATTTTCTAAAAGCTTTGAAAGATTTTATTTCACAATTATCTATAAAAAATAATATTGTTTTTACAAGATTTGATTTTACGCCTAGTATTCCAGAATATTCTATACAGAAGTTTTTTAAGAAATCTCCCAAATACAGTTATCATTCAGCATATTTCCAACCGAGACTTGAATGGTTTCTAAAGCTTGATATAAGTCTCGATGAGATACTTATGAATATGCATGAAAAGACTAGATATTCTATTCGTCTTTCTGAAAGAAAAGATATAAAAGTTGAACTAATAAATAATAATTTTCAGAAATATTTTGATGATTTCTATGACTTAATGAATACGACCGCGAAAAGAAATGGTTTTAGTATTCATGATAAACAATATTATCAAATTATTTTTAATGATTTACCAAGGATTCCTAATTCCTTTTTATCAGTCGCAAGTTTTGAAGGAAAAGTCCTTGCAATAGATCTCGTTATTCCATTTGGTGGTGTGGCAAACTACGTTTTTGGAGCTTCAAGTAATGAAGAGAGGAATAGAATGCCAGCATATCTTGCACAATGGAAAGCGATCATTGAATCAAAAAGAATTGGCTGTACTCATTACAATTTTGGTGCTATAACAGATGAAAAGGTAGGCAAATCAGGCTGGGAGGGTATAACGTTATTTAAAAAGAAATTCGGGGGAGAGGAGGTCAAGCATTCAGCATTCTATGACCATATTGAACAGACATTCTGGTACAATCTCTACAATTTTAGAAAAATAATTAAAAGAATAAAATTATGAAAAATAAAATTAAAAAAATTATTCCATATAAAATTTTTGATATCTATTATTACTCATCAGCAATTTTGAGTGCTTTAGTCTACAGTTTCCCTTCAAAAAAAATGATTGTAATGGGTGTTACTGGTACAAAAGGGAAGACCTCTACAATAAACTTTATCTGGTCATGTCTAACTGCTGGAGGATATAAAACTGGAATAATAAGTACAGCAAATATAAGAATCGGTAAAACAGAAAGTATGAATAAATATCATATGACCATGCCTGGAAGATTTGTGATACAAAGTCTAATGTCAGATATGGCAAAGCAAGGATGTAGATTCTGTATTATTGAGACAACATCTGAAGGTATAAAACAGCATAGAAATATCGGTATTAGCTATGATATTTTGGTATTTACAAACCTTTTTCCAGAACATTTACCATCTCATGATAATAGTTTTGAAAAATATAAACAGACAAAGGGAATCATCTTTGGTGATCTAATCTCGAGTTTTAGAAAAATTATCGCAGGTGATGAAGTTAAGAAAGTAATTATCACAAATAGTGATAGTGATCATGCTGAATATTATTCTAGTTTCAAATCTGATGAAAAAATTTCTTTTTCAATAAATAAAAATTCAGATTATAAAGCAGAGAATATTTCAAATACAAAAACAGGAGTGAAATTTGATGTAAATGGGGAAGAGTATGAAACAAAAATTCTAGGTAAATTTAATATTTACAATGCCCTACCAGCGATTGCGATTTCGAAGCTCTTTAATATAGATAAAACTAATATAAGAAAAGGTCTAAAACACCTTGAACTTATTCCAGGTAGAATGGAAATCATAAATGAGGGTCAAGATTTTACTGTAGTTGTAGATTACGCGCATGAAAAAGAAAGTATGACAAATCTATTACAAACTGCAGTTTCTATTCGTAAACCAAACTCAAAGATCATAGTACTTTTAGGCGCTGAAGGTGGAGGTCGCGACAAAGCAAAAAGACCTCTTATGGGTGAAATTTCAGCCAAACTTGCTGAATATGTGATAGTTGCTAACGTTGATCCTTATGAAGATGATCCAAAAGAGATTATAGAGGATATCGCAATTGTAGCTGAAAAATTCGGCAAAATTAGAAATAAAGATTTATTTACAATCGAAGATCGTAAAACTGCAATTGAAAAGGCTTTTGAACTCGCAAAGACCGATGATATCGTACTTATAACTGGCAAAGGAGCCGAACAATCGATGATTATTGATGGCGAATCAATCCCCTGGGACGATAGAAAAGTTGTTAGATCTATTCTAATTGCAAATAAAAAATAAGTGATATAATACTCGCATATTATGTTCAAGTGGCTAATAATTGCTTTAATAGGTCTCATCATACTAGGCAACCTTGGTTTTGATATAAAAAAGGCTCTAGAAAACACTGCAACTCAAAATAACATTAACTTCGCTAAAGAACTTACAGTTATTGTTTGGAATAAATATTTAAAAGTCCCAGCAGAATTTGTTTGGAAAGAAGTATTCATAAAATATATATGGAATCCATCATTAAAGAAACTCGATGAAAAGATGCAGGGAACGATGAAAGAGAAATTAAGCACCAATCATAAGGTGTTTTTTTCTATATATCGGGGTAGTATTTTAGCCCTATACATTGCGTAAAAGATATATTGTGCGACGTTGTATATAGAGGAGAAAAGGTATGAAAACTTATCACCCATTGATACTTGGTACGTATTAAAATTATTTACAAATATATTTCTATAAATAAAATAATCTACAAATATTTTTATATTTAATATATTTTATTTGTATGTCCTCTACCCTGCATACTATAGAGTCTTTTATTAAAAAATGGATCGGGGGAGACTAGGTCTGATTTTGAGCTAAATTCCCTGCCCTGGCATAATCGAATAGAAAGAAAAGACTCACATTGCTGTGAGTCCGTCGAGATTCCATTCAATCTCGAAAGTGTATGAAATTTTTCTAAGCTTGGTAGTCAGACTATTCACGAGGCTTGGTGAAGATCCAAGGTAGATCGATATCCCAGCAATTTCCTATATATCCAATGCAGCTGTTATGTAATTCATCTGCATCGAAATGGATCTTGAATACAATCTCGTAGAAATTAGGTCGAGCAATATTCATCCCTACGTGCAGATGATAGGGACCACTTTTCTTATCGGATTGAAGGATTAGTTGTGGTCCAACCTCTGTTAAGCACATATTTAGGCCAGTCTTTAAAGCTCTGTCACAGATTATAGAGTAACCCTCCTTCCATTTACGTGTGTTCATGAGTGCTTTCACACCCAGATCCTTCGGAGTAATCTTGACTAGGTCTACCTCAATTTCTTCCTGGGTAATGGGTAAGTCAGGTTTACGAATTACATCACCTGCCCAACCAGAGAAATCAGTTTTATTTAACCTCAGTGCCTGACACAAATCTTTTGAGGACTTTAAGGTACCTCCGATCTTTATTGTCCTCCAAATCGAATATTCACTCATAATTTATTTTCCTGTACTGGTATTTTGTTCGCCATAACCAGTTAAAGCGTTTGAAATCAATGATCTATTTATCTTATATAATATCACATCATATACCTACTTGTCAAATAAAGGGTTAATCTAAACTTACCCTTAAAACATGGATAATTCAATCCTTATAAGAAAAAAGCCACGCGTTGTTAATGCGGGCTATGATTGATTTGGGAATTACTTTCCTTAATTCCACTCTTCTCTAAGTAGACTGTATACCACCAAATCAACGAAGTGATCATACAGCCATTCGGACTGTCGGAGCACCCCTTCCTCCTTAAAACCAAGTCTCAATGGGATCATACGGCTCTTAGTATTTGCTACTGCACAGCGGATCACGATTCGATTGAGATTGAGGTGTTTGAAACAGTAGCTCACAAGAGCATGGACTGAATCAGTCATGATACCTCTACCTTGGAAGTCCTCGGATAACCAGTATCCGATAGATGTTTTCCTGTCTTTGGTGCCGAAGGAACTGAGACCGATTCCACCGATCCATTGACCTTCGTACCAAATTCCAAAATCACACCCTTCCCTCTTTTTAAATTCAGAGATGTCATTTCGTATGTATTTCCGGATGTCACCAACTGTTTTACTGTCATCGAGCCATGGAAGCCATTGCATTAGATATTTGCGGTTTTTGTCTATGACTTGGAAAGCTGATTCGGCATCAGACACGACTCGACGTCGTAGTTCCAAGCCTTCTCTGACTGGGATTGTAAGGTTCATTCATTTATACTATAACACTATTATTTGGTTTTGTAAATAATAAAACCCAGACCGAATTGTCTGGGTTGAAGTTATACGCACATCTTCAAAGCGTTTGGTTTATTGTGTGTTGAGTTCCGTTACGACCGGCGACGAATGTTGAAGACATCGCATTTCTGGATTCCACCAGATTGACCCGGCTTTTCCATGGTCTCCTTGACCCACACGTAACCTGGGAAAACACGGTCCAGGTTGTCGAGTGTGCCTTGGTCAGCCCGAGGATCGTTAATATCTTTGGGTTGAGGTCCACCGTCGTCGTAGTATTCGAGCAGCATCGGTCCCCCTTGCGAAAGACCTCCGTCACTGACATGACCTCCGTATTTGAAGAGGCCATGAGTCCCTTTCCAGACACGAACCTGGTGCTTTCCTGTCCTTTTTGGATCACCAGAGTGGTAAGTGTCCGGATCGTGAGGCCGTGTGACGACAATCTCTTCGGGCCGAAGAGTCAGGCACACAATCTTCCAGCTGTTCTCGAAGAGTTGCTTCTCGAATCTTTGGTAGATCGTATTCAGCTCGCCGGTCTTGAGTACGTCGGACAGGAAACCTGTCGCAAGCATTTTTTGTGTCAACTCCGACGGTACTTCTTTGAGCATCTCCAAGATTTTTACTGCTTGTGGTAGGGTAGTATTCATAACTAGTCCTTCTATCCGCATGGCGGATCTTGTGGCGTCGCTTTTAAATGCGGGCCGATTGTTTCTTGCTATCGACTTGGCCAAAGGTTTCGTCATAGCAGGAGAAAGCCCAAAGATTGAGCTGACTTCTGCTATGACGAATAGCGAACATTTTAAAAGAACTTAACTCTATGAACCTTCGACTTCAGTCGTCGGCTCAATGAAGTAGAGGAAGTGTTTTAAGTTTCCTCTATTTTGGAAGTTTTAGGCTTTCGCCACGGTTACTTCACCGAGTGGATTGACCACTATTCATCCTTGATGGCCCAAACCGCATCTCGTTCCTTCAGACGCTCAGTTTCTCTACGGGTCGCGAATCCTTCATGACTTCGTTTCCAACAATTACGCTGTCGTGAGAACTCAAGCGACCTGTAGATTGAGAGAGGCATAGGACCGCCGACAGAGTGAGCATATTGCCCGAGAATCACTCTGCCCTCCATTTCTTTCGAAATGTTAGGATTCTCACAAAAGAAACGTAGCACTTTTGTGCTCGAGACAATCTGTGACTCGCGACGCTCTTGGTCGACGGGGATAAATTTAATCTTCATTTATAAATCCTCTCTGGTGTATTGTTTCGGCACACCTATTTAAAGCCGTTTAAAATCAATGTTCTTAACTAGTATAAGTCTATCATACTACAACACTAAAGTCAATAGCTGTCTAGGTGGCTCAAAATAAGGCCAATTTTAAGGGGTTACAAATGAACAGAAGAAAACCCGCCGCAACTTTCGTTGCTAAGCGGGCTTTGACTAACTCTAGCTTTCCTGATCACTCTTGCGCCATCCGCACAGACAACCTGAAACGTAGAACCCACAATCGTTGCAGATAGGCTCTATACGTCGTGGATATCTTTTTGCCCACGCTTCGTCAAGGATGTCTTGCTTGCTGAGGCTTTTCAAACGCTCTTCTTCATTTATGCGTTCGATGAGACGGTTTTTCTCTAACCATTCCTCATATTGACTCTCGTCTACTACAGATGAAGGGTGATCCCTCAAATATTTCTCTGCCGCAACAGAATTCCACTTCCTGACCTCTTTGCGGAACTCCTTATCACTGCGAGACTGATTTAACTGTTTGATATTTTGAACGAACCATTTCACGATAGACATAGTATTCCTTTGTTTTTACCGACGTAATTGTCGATAAGATAAGGAATACTCATTCTTTCTTGCATCCTTACGGATGTGGGAGAATGCTAGCTCGGTTGCCGCCGTACCCAGTAATGGCAACTTTGTCTTCTCTGCGAACCAAGAAGTAGGCTAGATAACTTTAATGAACCTGTTATAAGTGTATCATACTACTACATAGAAGTCAATAGCTGTCTAGAGTGCCTCAAAATAAGGCAAATTTCAATAAATATCGTATACTATACTGACAATGTATATGAAGCCGACAAAAGAGGCCTATGAGTTAAAAACTGCACTAGAAAAGTTGGGTATTCGAGTCCTTGCTGAAGTTGACGATGGTCATAAGCATATCGACCTTACAATCCCAAGTTCAAGAATCAACATAGAAGTGGATGGTGGCCAACATCTCACGGATTCATCTCAGATACTCAAGGATTTAGTGCGTTCGCATTATTCAGACGATCTAGGATACGATACGATTCATATTCCAAATCAGGCAATTCATTCAAACTTGGGTGGCATAGCAAGTGCTCTAGCCGAAGCAGCAAAAATCCGAGAAGAAGCCTTCAAAAAGAAACCAGTGTTTGACATGGGCATCGCTACATCGGAGGCTTTTCGGGGTCACTCTATATTCAATGCCGTAAAAGAAATATACGGTGATTCCGCTCCCCTGTTTGCTTCTGTCATCAAATCAAAATTTCCGGTTACTGAAAAAGAGTATAAGTTGCTTGATATAGGTTCATCCAAAGGAGAGCTGCTCTCAGATGTTCTTAAATTATTACCCAATTACCATTTCGATATAACTGTCTCAGACACGAATTCGGATGCTATTGCCCACAATACTGTACCAGGGAAACATATAGTGGCTGACGCTGAAACATTACCGTTTCCTGATGCAGATATTGATATAGCTATAATGCGTTATGTTTTACAATTCAATCTTTTGGAAAGTCAGAAGAAAATTATTAGTGAGATTGCTCGAATTATAAAGGGGATTGCAATTATTCAGCATGGTGGTGCAGATGATATTGATACTGATCTTTGGCGTGAAAAGGTAGATAAAATTTTCAGGAATGATACGCTGCCTCAAATCAAAAGAAATGGAATGTTCTGGTCATCTGCAAGAGAAATTGAGGATTTTATGCGAACCTCAAATATTAAGTTTGAAAAAGTTCTATCAAAGAAAATATCCGAAATGTCCCAGGCATACATTGAAAGATACTCTCTTAATAACGAGCAGGTTGAACTGATCAAAAAAATAATGGGCGATAAAGATTACCTCGTACAAACCACGTGGCTCATCTATCCAAACGAAAACCCCTCCGCAACTTTATAAAGATAATTGCAATAAATAGCGTATACTATACTTACGATGAAGAAACAGCCAACTCCTCCAGCCAAACGTGATATAGGTATCGAAGAAGCAGTCGATTTCTTATCACGACACTATATCCATCCGATCAAGAAGGTTGAGGACCTAAAAGGTGGAAAACATTCTAAAGCATTTTCCTACGAGAGCGACGATGTAGGTTTAATTATTCGATTTAACAAGGAGGATATAGGTTTCCAAAAAGATAAGTACGCTTCTGAACTTTTTGGTGACACGCTACCTATACCGAAAGTAATAGAGATTGGTACATACAATGATCTTCATTTCTGTATTACTGAAAAAGCACTTGGAGAAACTGCTAGAGATCAATATTACAGAAA
Source organism: uncultured Candidatus Saccharibacteria bacterium (assembly GCA_964367745.1). Taxonomy (GTDB): domain Bacteria; phylum Patescibacteriota; class Minisyncoccia; order Phycocordibacterales; family PALSA-1337; genus CAIOGI01. The sequence continues at coordinate 104,436 of CAYIYK010000001.1, forward strand.
CGACTTTAGTTCCCTGCCATTGCTTTTTGACGCTGTAGAAAAGATTGCAAAGAATACAATACCAGGGACTGGATACGGGTATATAGATTTAAATGGTAACGCTCCCTATTCATCCCATCTCGAATATACAAATGCCGTGTATAATTCTGCGGATATCTTTAATTGGAATCACATATTCGATATTCCGTTTGTTGACAGACACTTCACTGATTATGTCGCTGATAAAATGAAATATTTTTCTCAATACGCGACACAAAAGAGAGAACTTCTCCATGGAGATTTTGGCGCTGATAATGTTTTCATTAAGGACGGCTCTGTAATCGGTATTATAGATTGGGAGAAGATGCGGACAGGTGATCATTTCCTAGATATAGGACGTGTTTTATTATTTTGTCCAGACAGGCATATTACTGCCAGTTCTGCGATTGATTTCTATAAAAACAGTGGCATTGAACATTGGAAAGAACGAATAGCTATGGGCATTTATCATGTTGTGCTTACAAATTATGCTTATGCGGCTTTAGGTGGAAATGAGGCTTCTTGCAAAAGTTCACCTTCACGTCTAAGGGAGCTCGAACAGGGCCTCGGACTGGAATAAAAGTTATCCACAGTTGTGCGACAATGTGACTTGCAAGTTTCTATTGTGCGACGTTGTATATAGAGGAGAAATGGTATGAAAACCTATCACCTGTCGATACTTAGTGCGCATTAAATTATTTAATAAATATATTTCTATAAATAAAATTATCTACAAATATTTTTATATTTAATATATTTATTTACTTATTCTCTACCCTGCACACAATAGAGTCTTTGTTAAAAAATGGATCGGGGGAGACTAGGTCTGATTTTGAGCTAAATTCCCTGCCCTGACGGTTGTGTACAGAATAAAAAAAGACGCAGGTCGTGCGTCTTCGCTTGAAAGTTTCTAGCTTACGCTACCGTTGCTTCACGGAGTGGATGAACCATTATTTGATCGGTCGGTCACGATATAGGTGCATCGCGCACGATCAGGATTACCTCATTTCGAGCCCTCTGATGGATATCTAACCGACGCTTCGAAGGATTGAGGATGGGGTAACCACGGCAACTGTCTGACGGAATGTTGCAGGGAGATGCGAACGCAATGAGGTTAAAATCTTCATTACGAGCATCATCAAGGCCGAGCGTGAGTAGGGCTTTGATACCGCCAAATCTCCACGGGCTCGCCTCATCTAGAGACGCAACAGCTACCGCGAGTGTTTCGCGCGGCAGGTCCGTATCTAGACCGAGCTGGAGAATGGCAATCTCCAACCGCTTGACTCCTTGGTCTTCCGCGGTAAAACCTCGGGCGATCGTCCTACCGGAATGGCTGCCATGACCGTTGAACCGACCCTCGATTGATTCCTCGCTCGCCTTCAAGTCGTAATTGACGGTGAAGATGCCGAGGTTTGTAAGTGTCGCGTTGACTACGATCGCGATCTGAATGCTAGTCTTCATGGTTGAGTCCAGTAACAGGATTTAATCCGCGTGGCGACTGCCAGCAAGTCAATTATTTCCTTTATTCCGAACTCAACTTATAGATTTAAAAGAACTAACTCTATGAATCTTCGACCTGTGTCGTTGACTCAATGAAGTCGAGGAGGTGTTTGAAATCCTCCTCGGTTTGATTGATGTGAACCATCCTAGTTGATCACCCATGGTAACACCAACAGACCACACACGACTATGTTTGCTCCGGGATATAATCTGTCTTCCAACGTCCACGCCTTTGCTGACGCAAAAGAGAGAATGTTGGCGAAGAAGAATCCGGAGTTTGCGATAATTGGGCTGCTTGATGGAGCTTTCCAGGTGACAATGATGAACGGGATCGCCGCTATCACCGCTGCGATAACTGATAGTGTAAGTGCCCACTTCGCTCCTCTTGTAAGCCAGAGTACAGCGCAGAGTACTACCAGTACGGCGATGAGTGAGTCGAAGTATGTCCACCCTACCCTTCCTTTGTAAAGAAGGACGATGGTTGTCGCGGTCGCACCCACTGCGTAGATAAACGGAACCGCCGGATTGGCGCCTTGCTTCATTGTCGTAAACCCAGTAATCCAGGCCAACATCGACCAAAGCAGGAAGGTTGTGAGGGAGAGGCCTTCGCCAGTACCTCTACTCGTCATGATGACCATGTAGATGTAAGCAGAAGCTCCCACTGCGACACTTAGAATTCCAAGAAATTTTTTCAAGCGAAACCTTTGTTGTTTAATATGTGAAAAGAACCTTTATTCAATATAATAGCACACTATATACCAATTTGTCAAATATAATAAAACCCAGACCGAATTGTCTGGGTTGGAGTATAGCTTATCTCCAAAGCTTTTGTTACTGCCTACTACCTGACCGCTTGTAACAGCCACGCATATTCGCCCTATCAAAGGGCGCGAGGACCATATCATTTAGTTCTCCCATACCTCTCAGGTAGCCTCCCAGACGGCAAGCATCCTTAAGGACTTTGATCGGATCTCCACTTTTCAGGCCATTTTTAATTTCTTCAAGATGACCTTTCGCGTGTTCAAACCCATCACCATCGAGGGTCTGAAATCTGACGATCTCTCGGAATAAAAATTCAATCTTTTCGATGATAATATCCTTAAGATGTTCATCCATCGAACATTTTTTATCAATTGCGTCTTCAGCAATACATTGAGACTGTTGAGTGACATGGTTCACCACTATCATGAACGTACTGACCCCGTCTTCGTGACCGTATTGGCCCCAAGCACGGAGCATCTCTCTCATCGCCAAACATTTGTTCAACGATTTGATAAATGCACGTTCTGGTCCGAAATCCGACACCTCTCCTCGATCAGCGAGGACGGCTTTCACTGCTCCAAGACCACCGAGCTTGTTAGCCAATGCTTCAACCTGATTGAGACTTAGTTCACCGTATTTCATCTGTTTTCTTTCTTCTCGACTGTTTGCCGAGAAACTTCTCACTGCCCGTGAGTTGAGGGGGTTGCTTTCGCAACATCAGTGCTATGGACTTGATCGACATGATTTCGTCATAGCAGGAGAAAGCCCAAAGATTGAGCTAATTTCTGCTATAACGAAATAGGTATATTTTGAATGAGCTCTTACTTATATATCATATCACACTATATGCCTCTTTGTCAAGCAATACTTGGTACCTCATTTAACCTATATTCCAAGATCTCTCCCCTCTCTCCAAAAACAAACCTCCCTTCAAATCTCTTATTATCCAAAAGCATCGGAAACCAATACTTATCATCCGGCCACATTTTATCAAATGGTATCTCATCTATTTTGAACCATTCTGGCTTCATCTCCTCCCCTTCCTTCGGTTTACCCGTATAGTTTAATCCCTTAAAAATATGCACTTCTAAAATCTCAGGATTCCTTTTAAATTCAAATTCTATAATACCCATTTCTATTAGATCATTTGCATCTATATCTGCTTCTTCTTTTAATTCACGTTTAGTCGCTTCGAGTATTGTTTCATTTGCATTTACCTTACCTCCAAATCCATTCCATTTTCCCATACCAAATCCACGCTTTTTCATACCGAGTAATACCCTAGTTTTATCGTGTACTATGCAAAGAGTCATCACTTTCTTCATATTAAAATAATACCACAAAACAAAAACCGGCTAGAGCCGGCTTTTGTTTATATTTATTTTACTGCAACTGCATTCCCCCAACATGGTGATGATGCACTCCATGGCTCTGATCCATATTTTGAGTAAAGGTACTTAGCATATGCTATGTTACCGTCTACTGTATGTATGTCTAAACCAAGTTTCTTTGCAGTCTCTAGGTGATACTTTTCATTTATTTGCATAACACCTACGTCTGCACTATTTACCTTACCTCTTATAACATTACCGTCTTTATCGAATTGTCTAAATGTTGATTCACATCTAGCGATTTCTACAAGGATGGGTGTATCAGCAAAGTGTTCTCTTAAATATTTTTCAAGTGCTGCTCTATCCATACTATCTATAGCTGCAGCAGTGTTTTTCGTTGTAGTAGCTGTTAATGGTTGAAGATTTACAGCATTTACCGAATTACTACCTGCTCCGTACATTGAGGACATAAGAAACATGATACCTGTTGTAAGTTCAATCATATAATTTTAAAACGAGACTATATTGATATGAATCAACGTAATCTCGTTATTACTGTATATAATAGCATTCCTTGGATAAATTGTCAATAGCTAAAATAGCCCTAAGGGCTTGCATAAAATACCTATATTGGTATATACTGTTCCCACTATGGCAACCAAGAAATCAGGTGGATCAACCGCAAACGGTAGAGATTCTAATCCCAAATACCTGGGAGTTAAGGTAAATCACGGTGAATCAGTCACTGTAGGGTCAATTATCGTGCGACAAAGAGGTACAGACGTTATTCCAGGCAAGAATATCGGTATGGGCAAGGATCATACCCTATTCGCCCTAAAGGACGGTAAGGTAGAGTTTGGAACAAAGAGAAAGACACATTTCGATAATACTATTAAAAGAAAGAAGATCGTAAATGTAATATAAACAAAAAAACCGAGATAATCGGTTTTTTTGTTATGCTCATTATTTTACTGTGTACCTTACTCCTTCTTTTGTGCTATTTAGCTTGTACGTCTAGATTGAACTTTGCACTCTTATTCTCTACCTTAACTTCGATAACGTGCATTCCAAGCTCTTTTATAGGTTTATCAAGAACCATATGTTCTGCATCGATCTGGATTCTAGTTTGCTTTTGGATTTCAGGAATGATCTCTGCTTTGTGAATTCCGGCAAAAAGGTGACCTTTATCATTTGCTTTCTCAAGCATAGTGATTGTAACTCCATCAAGATCCTTTAGATTCTTTACGAGAAGTTCATGTCTTACCTTCCTTTCTCCCTCATCTCGAGCTTTCTCAATATCGATTCTCTTCAATGCATCTGGAGTAGCTGCAATAGCTAGACCCTTCGGGATAAGTAGATTGTGTGCATATCCTTCACTTATCTCTTTAACATCGAATTTCTTTCCAACCTTGGCAACATCTTTCAATAATATTATTTTCATATATTTATACTAAACTTATTTAGTCAAAATTTCAATAGCCTTCTGAGTCTGAACATCATTCTTTGTTTCTATATCCTTCGGTGTTACAGGAACTACAAAGTCCGGATTTAGACCATCATGTGATAGATTGTGTCCACTTGGGGTCAACCATCTAGCAACAGTTACTTTCAGTGAAGTTTCTGGAGTGATTTCTATAAGTTCTTGTACAGAACCTTTTCCGAATGTTTTTGTACCAACAAGCTTCGCAATACCCTGTTCTTGTAGTGCTCCAGCGAGGATTTCTGCTGCTGATGCTGAGCCTCCATCGACTAGAACTGCGACTTTGTACCCTCCTTTGAAATATGTATTTAATACATCATAACCCTTACTTCGGAAAACTCTATTCTCTCCTTTTCCACCGAAATCCTCTGTAACAATCACTTTCCCTGCTGGTAAGAACCAACTAGCGATGTCCCAAGCCGCATCCAGATATCCTCCCGGATTCCCTCTTAGATCGATAATTAGTTTATTTTTGCCTGATTGCAAGAATTCTCTAAGTGCATCTCTGAATAGACTTGGAGACTGACTAGTGAAGCTGAATAGTTTTATGATAAAAATATCTGATTTAACTTCAGTCTCAATAGTTGGTATATCGATAACATCGCGAACTATAGACTTCTCGATTGGGCCTGTAACTCCTTCTCTCATGAATATAATCTTTACTTTTGTACCTCTTGCGCCACGGATAAGCTTCACAGCCTGATCAACAGGTTGATCAGCAATGACTTTATCATCAATTTTTATGATCTTGTCTCCAGCTTTTACCCCAGCTTTTTCTGCAGGGCTGTTCTTTATGGGAGTTACAACAGTTAAGAATTTATCCTTAATAGCGATTTCCATTCCTACACCTTCAAAGTTGCCACTTATATCACTTTTAAATGATTTACTTTCTTCAGGTGGAAAAAATACTGTGTATGGATCACCTTGTGAACTTGCTAGACCTGATATTGCTCCCCAAATTCTCTTTTGAGTGTCGGTTGTAGTTGCCTCTACATATTTATCATCTATTATTCCCCAAACCTTCCAAAAGGGTTCAAGTTGTTCGTTTTTAATATTTATTCCTTCAGGTGCGAGGCTTAGTAATGCTTGATTTTTGCCTTTATTTTGTCCGTAAATGTTCCCGATAAAGAATATGATGACAACTAACAGTATTCCGATTGCTGTGTAAGATACTTTAGAAAATTTTTCTTTGTTCATAAATTATTTATAAATTATCGCAAACAATTTGATTTCATACAATATGAAAGCTATACTACAACATATGTTAATCCATATCCAAAATACTTTATCAGGTAAAAAGGAAGAATTTAAACCTCTCATCGAAGGAAAAGTTGGAATTTATAGTTGTGGCCCTACCGTTTATGACACTGCTCACATAGGTAATCTTCGAACAAATGTTCTATACGATATTGTAAGAAGAGTTTTTGAATACAACGACTATTTCGTAACTCAAGTAATGAATATTACTGATGTAGATGATAAAACAATTAAGAAAAGTATAGATCAAAAAGCTAGTCTAGAACAAGTTACAAGACATTATGAGACTCTGTTCTTAGCTGATTTACATTCTCTAAATATTCTAACTCCTAACAAACTCCTTCGAGCAACGGACTATATAAAAGATATGGTGGACATGATTTCTATTCTACTTGAAAAAGATATTGCTTATGTTTCAAAAGATGGAATTTATTTTAGTATTGAAAAATTCCCTGAATACGGAAAATTGGCAAAATTAAAGATCGATCCACTAGATTCTTCAAGCTTGAAAGAAAGAA
>CAYIYK010000002.1:0-78285 GCA_964367745.1 uncultured Candidatus Saccharibacteria bacterium
TTATTAAAAATAAAATATAAATAAATGGAATCAAAATTAGAAAGAATAATATTTACTTTTCTTGGAGCTACAGCTGGAGTCGTGGTTGGTATATTTATACTAACTTATCCAATACCAATGATTGATAACAATATCGATGTCTTTATTGTGATTTTGACTGGAATAATAGGATCATTGCTCTTTATCATTAGTATTTATTATAAGAAAGGAAAAATAGCAAAAGATAATGAGAAGTTAAGAGGAGAAACTATTGCACTCACTACACATGAAATGCGAACTTCCCTAACGTCTACTAGTTGGGCTATTTCTTTTATCCTAAGTAACTATAAACAATATATCAGCGAAGAAGATAGAAAGACTCTAGAGGATATCTTGAAATCTATAAGAACAACTGTGATGCATACTGTGAATCTTCTAGATATAAGTCTTTTGGATATTGGTAAACTCGCTATTTCTCTTGAATGGGTGTCACTAAAAAGAGTTGAAGAGATGATAAGAGAGGTTATAGAAAAATATAGTATAGGAGCAAAGAAGGATGGTGTGGATTTGATTATAGATATAGTTTTGGATCATAAAAATAAAGTCGAAGTAGACAATCTAAGACTTAGAATTATTCTTGAAAATCTTTTAGAGAATGCTCTTCAATATACAAAGGATATTAAGAATAAAGAGATTAAAGTAAGTGTTAACAATTCTCCTACAATGTTAAATATCACTATTAGTGATAATGGCATCGGTATTCCAATACACGAACAAAGTGAAATCTTTGGAGAATTCTTCAGAGCAAGTAATGCGAGAAGAAAACTAAGTAGCGGTAGTGGAATCGGTCTACACCTAAGTGAACAATATGTAAAAGCACATCATGGAACAATACGATTTGAATCAAAAGAAAATGTTGGTACTACTTTCTATATTTCTCTACCACTGAAATCTACTACTGATCCAAAAGAGTTTTTAGAGAAGATATAATAAATAACTGATATAATAAAAAGATGCATAAACTAATCGTATTTGATTTGGACAATACTTTAACAAAAAGTAAGTTGCCTGTTGATATAGAGATGTCTGAATTATTTAATAGACTCATTGAAATCAAAAAAGTAGCTGTTATCTCCGGTGGAAGTTTCAAACAATTAGAAAAGGAGCTTATATTTTCACTTAAACTAGGTCCTAATCTTTCAAATCTTCATATATTCCCTACTGATGGAACTGCGTATTTTGTTTGGGACAATAACGATGGTAGATGGCAGAAAATATATCAAGAATCGCTTACAGAGAAGGATAAAGTAAAGATAAGGGATGCATTCTCACAAGTCTTAAAAGAAGTAGATTTTGATTTTTCGCCTATAGTTGGAGAATTGATAGAGGACAAGGATTCAGCAATGACTTTTTCAGGACTTGGACAAGATGCAGAACTTGAAAATAAACAAGCATGGGATCCAAATGAAGAAAAGAGGAGGCAAATAAAATCACTGTTAGACAAAAAACTTAATGGCTATGAAATACGTATAGCTGGTACAACGTCTATAGATATAACTCTAAAAGGTTTAGACAAAGCTTATGGTATACAGAAGATGATTGAATATATAAAAGTATCAATAGATGAAATACTTTTTGTTGGTGATTCACTATTCCCTGGTGGGAATGACAATCCAGTCATAAGTACAGGTGTAAAAACAATATCTGTTAAAAACCCAGAAGAGACAAAAAGAATAATCAAAGATATAATTCATTTATGATAAAAGCATTTGCAGAAAGAACACATGACAAGATGAAGGATGTATTGATGGATCCAAATGGTAAAGGTCCTGATGTGCACTATTATATGATTAGAGGTGGTAGTGATAAGAGAAATATTACAGTTTGGGAACCAGGGACTATTTCTGGAGAATACATAAAAGCTTATGGACACTATCATGTAGGTGACCTTGAAGAGTACTATACAATACTTGAAGGCGAAGGAATGATTTTACTTCAGAGTCCTATCGAAGATAAAAAAATCAAAAGTTTTAAAGTAATAAAGGTTAAAGCTGGTGACAAGATACATATACCTAAGAATACTGGCCATCTAGCTCTAAATACTGGCAAAACATGGTTTGTAACCTCTGACGATAGTCCAGTAAATTTTGAAGAGAAGGATCCTGTGAGCATGCCAGGTCATGCAGACTATGAATCAGTTAGGAAAATGAGAGGATTTGCATATTATGTAGTAGAAAAGGATGGCAAAATCGATTTCGTTAAAAATACTGAATATGTTGATATTCCAGAAATTGAATTCGTGATATAATTTCCCACAATGGCTTCTAAAATCAGATTAATGCGTTTCATAAAAAAGGATAGAAAGCTAAAAATTCTTTTTGTTGCTACCGAAGCTTCTCCATTTGTTAAAATCGGTGGTCTAGGAGAGGTTATGTATGCCCTACCAAAAGCATTAAGAGAACTTGGGCACGATGCTCGAGTAATAATTCCCAAATATCTAAGTATTCCAGCTGATAAATATAAGTTTAAAGAAAATATAAACGGTATACATGTACCAGGAACAAATGGTTATACCGAAAGACCTATCATTTGTAATGTTAAATCACTTGAATGTGACGATATCCCTAAGAATTATTTTCTAGAGAATCAAGAATTCTTCGAACAAAGAGGAAGTGTTTATGGTTATGACGATGATGCTGCTAGATGGGCAGTTCTATGTAGAGGTACGCTCGAATTCATAAGATCAAAAGACAATGATTGGATACCAGACGTTATTGTAGCTTCAGATTGGCAAGGAGGATTGATACCAAACCTAGTTAAAACTGAATACAAAGATGATCCAATAATATCAAATATTGCTGTAACATTTTCTATACACAATCTTCATTATCAAGGAATGTTTGATTATAGACATATAAACGAACTTGATTTTGACGACGGTCAATCTACTGTTCCATCAGTTGGAGATTCACGTCTATTAAAAACAAACTTCATGAGACGTGGTATTAGATACGCTGATGTTGTAAACACAGTATCTCCAAACTATGCACAAGAGATAACTACTCCAGAATATGGAGAGTTGTTGGACACAATACTTCAGGAAAGAAGATCTAGAGTATTTGGAATATTAAATGGTATTGATTATGAATCAAATAATCCAGAAGAAAATCCTCATGTGGAGAATAAGTATTCAATAAGAAGTATAGATGAAAGAGCGAAGAATAAAGCTTTCTTACAGAGGAAGTTTAATCTTGAAGAAGATCCAAATGTTCCAATATTTGCATCAATTGGGAGACTTAGTGAACAGAAGGGTCTTGATTTGATAGCAGATACGATAGAACCATTATTAAACAATTACAAATTCCAATTGATAGTACTTGGTACTGGAGATTCTAGATTCCTTTCATATTTCGGCGAATTGGAGAAAAAATACGATCAAGTAGCAACACATCTTTCTTTTGATAGAGTTCTACCACACATTATATATTCTGGAGCGGATGTAATACTCGTACCATCGAGATTTGAACCGTCAGGATTAACACAAATGGAAGCAATGAGATACGGTGCGATTCCTCTAGTGAGGAAAACTGGAGGATTAGCAGATAGTGTTGAGAAATATTCTCCAGTCACAAAAACAGGTACAGGTTTTGTATTTGAAAAATATGATAAATTCGCTTTTTTTGGTGCTATGGTAGAAGCAATTGAAACTTTTAAATACAAAGATGAATGGAGAAAGATGCAAAAAAGAGCGATGTCTTCGAATTTCTCATGGTCAAAATCAGCAAAAGAATATGTAGATCTATTCAATAAAGCAATAAATTTTAATAAAGAATCAAAAGAATAAAATATATGAGATGGGCAAACTTTCTACACATGTATCAGCCAGCAGAACAACAGCCTGACATTTTAGAGTCTATTGTAGTTCAATGCTATCGCCCAATCGTAAATGGTTTGATGGAGAATAAAAATATTAGACTAACACTAAATATTAACGGTGCCCTTTTTGAACTATTTGATAAATATGGATATAGAGATATTTTGGACAATCTATATGCTCTAGCACAAGAAGGAAGAGTAGAATTCACTTCTTCAGCAAAATACCATGCTTTGCTTCCCTTTTTAAATGAACAAGAAATCATTAGACAAATTAGTCTAAACAATGAAACTTTAAAAAAGTATTTAGGTGAGAACTATACTCCAAAAGGTTTTTTCGCTCCTGAAATGGCTTATGATTCAAAGATTGCACCAATCATTGAGAAGATGGGTTTTGAATGGATCATACTTGATGAAATATCATGTGGAGGTGAAGTAGGAAAAATTGATTATAGTAAAATATATAAAATAAAAGATACAAAGCTAAAAGTTTTCTTTAGGGATAGAAGACTTAGTAATCTAATAATGAGTGCTGTAGTGAGATCAAGTGATACTCTTTTGAATGCTTTGGGTGATGATATAAACCAAGACAAATATATCGTCACAGCTATGGATATTGAGACATTCGGACATCATAGGCCAGGACTGGAGAGGATGCTTTTTGAAGTATTTGAAACAAAAGATGTAGAGTTTATTCAGATTTCTGATGCAGATAAATTCTATAAAGAAACTATCGATATAGAGCCTTCAAAAGCTACTTGGGCATCAAGCAAGCAAGATATAGACAATGGTAGTCAGTTCCTGTCTTGGTCAGATCCAGAAAATATAATACATAAATGGCAATGGGCTCTTACAGATTTAGTTCTTAAAGAAGTCTATGCTCTTGATAAAAATCATTCTAGATACGATATGATAAGAAAGAAGATGGATATAGCACTCGCTTCAGACCATTTCTGGTGGGCATCTGCAAAACCTTGGTGGAGTATGGAGATGATCGAGGACGGAGCATTTAGACTACTTGATACACTAAGATTTATACCTGATATATCTAAAGAAAAATTGGAAAAAGGTCGTGACTATTATGAACATATAATTACAACAGGTTTCAATTGGCAAAGAACAGGAAAAATCCGACAAATGATGCAAGCTCAACAAGGAATACTTAGAATTCCTTTTAGAGACCGAACTCTGGGAAAACCTGGCTCTGAAAATGTTTATTACGCTTTCCTCGACATGATGGAAAAACTTAAAAAGGGTGCTATAGAAAAAGATGAATACGAACAAGCTATTCTTTGGCGCGATGCAATATTTAAATTAAAAAATAAACTAGATATTTACGATACGATGAATGCTATAGATTTGGTAAGAATAAAGATACCGCACGATGAAGTAGAAAAAACTATAGTTGAATACGAAGAGAAGTATAGAAGAATGAGAGGAGGACAACCAGAACAAAGAGGTTCATAAAATGAAAGAAAATATTAAGATATTTAAAAATAGGCCAGTTGCATATTTTTGTGCTGAATATGCTCTTTTTGACCACACTCCATTGTATACAGGTGGGCTTGGTATTCTTGCTGGAGACTATATAAATGAGATCGTAAAGCAAAACTTCCCTGCTATGGCGATAGGACTTTTTTATCATAAAGAACATTTACACGGTCTTGAATTGAGTCGAGAGAGGAAAACTCCGAGCGAACTTGGATTAGAATTATTAAAGGACAAAGATGGAAGTATTTTAAAAATACCAATTTTCCTAGGTGATCATAGTGCGAATGTACAGGTATGGAAATGGAGCAAAGGACAATTGACTCTTTTATTATTAGATACACAAGTTGAAGAAAACAGTCCTTATGATTGGACTATAACTGATACTCTGTATGTTGAAGATCGAGACTTAAGACTAAAACAAGAGATAATATTAGGAATTGGAGGAATGAAAGTTATTAAAAAACTAAACATTAATCCTTCGGTATATCATTTGAATGAAGGTCATTCTTCTTTTATGACTTCAGAATTGATTTCAAATATTGTTGAAGAAAATAAAGTAAGCTTCGGTGAAGCAGTTAAGATCGCAAGAGAAAGAATCGTCTTTACAAATCATACATTGGTACAAGCTGGACAAGAGATGTTTGATGTAAATGCAATGAAAAGTATTTTTTCAGAAAATTTTATCAAGCTTGGTTATGAAGAATCAGTAAAAATGTTTTCAATGACCAACCTAGCATTGAATATGTCATCAAAAGTGAATGCTGTAAGTGTTCTACACGGCAAAATGGCAAAAGATTTGTGGGGTAAATACAATAAAGAAGTAGTTACGAATGGAATTTTTATAGAGAGATGGGATAATCTTAAGTATTACAGTCACAAGGAGAGTAAAAGGAAGCTTATAGACTATATTAAACAAAACAATAAAATAACTTTAGATGAAAATGTTTTGATTCTAGGTTGGTCAAGAAGATTTGTAGAATACAAAAGACCTTTAGCAATACTTGGAGATGTGGAGAGATTTAAGAAAATTGCAAAAGATGAAAATAGAAAAGTAGTTATCGTATATTCAAGTATTGTAAACAAGACATACGATAAAGAAAATCATTTTATAAAGGAATTAGAGGATATTATCGATAACGATCTACAGGATAATGTTATATTCATTCCAAACTACGATATGGATATAGCTAAGATGATGGTTTCCGGTTGCGATGTATGGCTAAATACTCCAGAAGTTGGGCGAGAAGCATGTGGTACAAGTGGAATGAAAGCTTGTCTTAATGGTGTATTACCTCTAAGTACGAGCGATGGGTGGATAGATGAAGTAGATCTTACGAATATCGGTTGGAAAGTTCAAGATGGAGAAATAACCAAGAATCTATTAGATATTCTTGAACAACAGATAGTACCGAGCTTCTATGATGATAAGAATAATTGGAATGATATGATGAAAAATTCAAGGAATCTAATTTTGAATCAATTCAGTACGGAGAGGATGTTGAATGAATATATTAAGAAAATGTATTTACCTATTTTTTCAAAATCTTCTCATTAAATTGTCCGAGTAATTTCTCAGTATTTATTTCCCTTTCACCATAATCAGATCTCAAGACTAGAATAGCAATTGGGTATACGGTACCGTTTATTTCCTGATTAAATAATGAAACCATAGCTTCTTTTGCTTGTTGAGTTCTCCCTGTCTTTCCTCCAATAAAATCTTCTCTCATCGAAAATGGATTGATATTTATTAGATGATGATATCCATGATCTGTAGTTGTAGCAATATCGATTTGATATCTCTTTGAAATATCTAGTATCCCCTTTTCTGAAGTATGGAGATATTTAGTTAGTGTCAGTAGGTCTGATGCGCTTGATACATTATCAGGACTTAGTCCTGATGAATCCTTAAACTTTGTATTATGCATACCAATTTCTTGAGCAAATGCATTCATTTGTTCCATAAAATCTTTGTACCCAAATGAATCAGCGAATGCTACAGCAGCATCATTACTCGATTCAAGTAGCAACACATGAAGCAATTCATCTGGTTTGAATTTCTCACCCAAAACCAAATGCCCCGCATCGCCATAAGCGTCCAGAGCATTTTGGTTAATTTCAATATCCTTTTGTAAATCAAATAAATGATGTACAACAAGAGCAGTGTAAAGCTTACTAACTGAAGCGATTGGGAATACTTTATCTGAATTAAAGTCTATATATTTCTCTCCAGTAACAAGGTTTGCAACAAGGTAAGATTCGGCAGTTATATATGGTCTTGGAACACTTGGTTTTATTTTTGGCTTCTCTATTATATTGTTATGATCATCAATAAGTATTTTTGGATCAATCTCAATATTGTCTTCAACTTTATCTCCAAGAAACTTTGATATTTGAGGTTGTTCCAAAGCCACTCTATAAAATCTCTCATTAACATCTTTTATAGATGCAACGGCGATGATCACTATGAGGCAGAATATAAGTAAGTACTTGTTACGGTTCATTACTTATATTATAGCAGATTGGATGCCACTATAGATTTCATCTTGTTACTGATATATCTGGGTTAATTTCACCCACAGCACTTACCTTTACTCTACCGTCACTATCCTGAGATATTTGATATTTCGTATCATAATCAGATATACTCACAAACTTTGCACCAGTCTTTGATGGGTCAAATGGTAATGAAGAAACATAGGTCGGTACTAAACATGAAGCTATATCGGAATCACCTAAGATATTTGAAATATTTTTTGATGTACTTGCCAGAGAAACACTACATTGGAATATCCCTCTATTCTCTGCCATGTTTTGACCTACAGCATTCAATATAGCAGTGACATTTGCAACTCTTTGCGAATCCCTAGCGAGTTTGAATTGTCTTGCGGGGTTAATAGCCACAAGCACAACAGCTGCCAAAACGGCAATTATTCCGATCACAACCAAAATTTCAATCAAAGTAAAACCTCTTTTATTTTTATTATATTTTGTCATTAAATTTAAATTAATTAATAATAGACAAATAATAATCCAATCCAATAAATTCCATTTAAAATAAAAATGAAATCTAAATGAAATTTTTATTAAAATTTCATTTATTAGATAATTTATTGAACTAATTCCAATCTATTATCATATAACTTAACTTTTGCAGTTCTATTTATATTAACACCTTTATAATCGCCTTGAGATTCAATCACAATAACTCCATCAAAATCATATACCTTTATTATCTTACAATTTAAATATTCAATTTTAATCGGATTATTTGTCCTAAAGAAATAGTCCGATGAAAGTCTTAGCGTCGCTTGATCAATACAACTGTATGCATTGTAATAATTCATCAATCTATATTCCTTTGTTATTACTTGGTCAAAGAAGGAAGCAATCTCAATGGATTGTAAATAAGAAAAAGCTAATAACATACTAGAAACTACTATCACTAGCGTAATCGATACAAATCCCTGGTTGTAGTATTTATTTATCCTAATCATGAAAATTCTTTATTAATATCTTATAGTCTTCATCTTTTAAAATAGGTCTCTTTTGTTGTGTGTACAAAGTTCCGACGATCGAAGAAAACACCCCAAGGATAAGTAAGGAGAGGAGACTAATATACAGAATCGTTTCAATTAGTGAAAAACCTTTATTCATTCTTTTTTAGAAATAAGAATCCACTACTGTCCCCTGTTGCAAAGAAAATATTGTTATTATCGCAGACCATTTTGACTGGACTTGAACCTAGCCCGATATCAGATACTTTATTCATCGACTCAGTATCGAGTACTTGGAATTCTTTACCATTATTATGAGTTAGTGTAAGAACATATTTGTCTCTTAGCAATAATCCATATACTCCTCCTGCAATATCTTTCGATTTCATGGGAGTAGATGTGGGAAAAATAAATAGTTCATGATTTGCTTGAACATTAAAACCTCCAACTGTTCTACCTAGTGCAATAGCACTTTCAAATGATTCTAGTATTTTACCTTCTTGGGTTTGCCAACCTGATGGAGAGAATGAATTTATTAATATTGGATTATTAGGATTTGAAACGTCCAACACTCTCATTTGTTTCTCATCGGATGAAGCGATGTAAGCTTTATTATCGATAACCAAAATATCATTTATTAAAGTATTAGTCTCAAAACTTCCTACAACTACAGGATTATACGGATCTTGTACTGACACTATGGATAGTTCATAACCATTCCATTTCTCAGTACCAAGATAAATATACCCCTTTGAATAATGTATTGACGAAGCGAATGGAGGAGTTGTGCTTGATGTTGGTAAAGGTAGTTTAATCTGCGAAATCAATTTTGGATTGAACCTATCGTGTATATCAAGTACCTGTAATTGATTTATTGTGCTTGCTTGAGCCAAGTATACATAAGGTCCAACCACTTCAAGTGAGGATACTCCAGGCCCAGTATTTATTGATGAAATAAGCTTAATACTATTAATGTCATTTACATCAAAAATAAAGAAATCACTCTTGCTTGATATACTCGAATCAGCAGATAAATAGACAATATTGTTTCTTACCTCAATGTCGGTACTAAGATTTGATATACCTATATCAATATTGTTTTGACGTAAATTATAATCTTTAAAATCAAATTTTAATTTTGGATCACAATAGGTCTTTCCCCACGAATCTACAAAGTTTGTTTTTGAGATACTAAATAATTTATTAAAAAATATCTTAGTATAATTCCCATAATAAGTATCCTCGAGATTGGTAATATTTAAAATATCTTTAGACAAAGCTTCCATAGTATTTAGTTCCTCTATAGACCATAACTTCATTTTAGGTATTGAAGAATTAAGAGTAAAAGTTGTTATTGTAAACAGAACAAAGAGCGAAAAAGAAATCATGATTTCTACAGTCAGGAACCCTTTATTTGATTTGATAAATTTATTTCGAAATATGATTGGTGATTTCATATACAGGCAGAATGATAGATAGAGCAATAGAACCGACAATTAACCCCATTAAGACCATAAGTACAGGTTCGATAAGTGAAGAGAATCTTTTAAGAACGTTATCTATATCTTGTTCAAAAATCCGTGAGCAATGACCGAACATCTCTCCCAGATTTCCTGATTTCTCTCCGAGAGACAACATATCGATTAGGATAGTTGGGAAAAAGTCTTTATGTTTATTTATAGAATTCGACAGTGATATACCCTTTATTGAATCGTTATATATTCCTTCATATATTATTTTATAAAACAAATTGTTAGTTGATTCTTTATAGAACAATAAAATATCAGTTAGTCCTTTGCCGGAGGATAAAAGCATTTCCCCCATCCGGCATGCTGATATCATATCGTTTGTAACAATATAGTTTGATAATATTGGAATTTTGGTAATAATTTTCTGAATCTTTAGGCGAATAAATTCATATTTTTTAAACAAAAAATTGAATGATATAGATAATAGTACGAGTAGAATCACAACCACAACTCCCTTTGAAATCAGAAAATAATATATAGATTGAACTATCCTAGTTATTAACGGTAGTTGTATATTTAGACTTGAGAGTAGAGGTATTATCTTAGGAAATATATAAAGGATGAGAAATAACGTCATTAGTATAGTAGCGACGACTATGAACGATGGGTAAACTAGTGAGCTGATGATTTTTTTCTTAATATCATTTTTCTTTTCTAGAAACAAATAAGCTTGGTTTAGTGATTGAGACAATCTTCCACCCTCTTCACCGTTTTTAATGAGTACGATCAGTAGATGATCAAATCTTAATCCGAGGTTCTTAATACTTCTAGCAAGTGGCATACCCTTCTCAAGATCAGAAATTATATGAGAATAGACTTCCTTTCTTTTTATATTTTTATCTATATTTCTCATCACATAAAGAGATTCAACCAACGAAGTATTTGATTCAAGTAATATAGACAACCTTTGAGCAAAAAATATTTGATCGGATAGATTAAAAGAATTATTTTTAATTTTATTTATTTTATTATTCATGTAGTATTCTCAATATTTCGTCTTGAGTAGTAATTCCCTTTTCTACCTTTTCCATCCCATCCTCGTACATAGTTCTCATTCCTTTGCTTTTTGCATATCTAGAAATCTCATTCATCGGTGTTCTAGACATTATGTATTTCCTTAATTCATCATCTATTACAAGAGTTTCAGAGACAACAACTCTTCCCCTAAAACCCAAATCTCCGCATTCTCGGCACCCGCAACCAGCCCCTTTGCATTTTCCGCAGATCTTTCTCACTAGCCTTTGGGCAATAACTAAAGAAAGAGTTGAAGCAACTAGATAGGGGTCTATACCCATATCTATTAGCCTCAAAATCGCACCGAGAGATGAATTCGTATGTAGAGTAGATAGAAGTAGATGACCTGTTAAAGAAATATTCGTGGCTATCTGTGCAGTTTCTGTATCTCTAATTTCTCCGACCATTATGATATCTGGATCTTGTCTGACTATTGATCTAAGACCATTAGCAAAATTTATTCCATGTCTAGTCTGAATCTGTATTTGTCTTACTTCTGGTATCGCATACTCTATCGGATCTTCTAAGGTTATTATTGAATTCTTTCCATTTGATAATAGCGAAAGCAAGGTATATAAGGTTGATGTCTTACCTGATCCAGTAGGTCCAGTTACAAGCACCATTCCCTGGTGATACGACAGACAACCGACTATTCTATCAATGTCATGTTCTGAGAATCCCAGATCTCCAAGTTTTGGTATATCACTATCACTTCTTAATATTCTCATTACTGCATTTTCACCATGATGAGTTGGTATTATCGACACTCTTATATCACAATCACAAATATTTTTGGCAAATCTAAACCTCCCATCTTGTGGTACAAAATGTATATCCGTTCTAAGTCCCGACAAAACCTTTATTCTAGATATGAGCTCGTCGTGAGATATATCCTGTAAACTATCTATATAAGTTAATATCCCATCGATTCTAAACTTAATTACTACACTATCCTTTGTAGGATCGATATGTATATCAGAAGAATTCCTATAGTAAGCATAAGTAATAATAGAATCGACGAGCTCAACTATCGACCTTATATCATGCAATGTTTTTTCATTTTCAGTTATTTTATATTGTTTTTCTTGCATGCAAAAAGAATAACAACACTCAATAAAATTCAAATAAAATAATAATAAAATCCGGATAAAATTCCCTTTTTCTGTGGAAAAGTTTAACTTTTATTCCAAAATACCCTTGTTTATAAACATAGTTGCTATTGCACTTTTTTTATTGTATATTACTCTCTGGCTGTTCTTTTCGTTTTTTAATGATTGGAAATACAGTCAAGAATGTAAATCTACGAAAAAATTAGTAGGATTATGGGAAATACTAACCATAAACACATCGCCATTGCCGGACCGACATCAGTTGGCAAAGGTTACACTGGAAAACAAATCATTGCCTCACTTGGTGAGAAAAAAGTATGGATGATAGTGCTTGGAAAGCTCATCGTCGACAGAATGGACCGAGATGCTGGATTCCGTGGACAATACGGTGAGACTGTTCAGAAAGGAGGACTACTCCCTTACGAAGTCGTTACGCCGATGGTTGAAGAATGCTACCAAGAAGGAATCAACGCAGGGTTCGACGTCTTCTGCTGGGACGGATACGCTAGAGACAGGAGACAGGCAGAAAAACTTCTTCAGATTTGGGAAGTTCCCAAAATTGGAGGAAATAACTATAGGTTCTTCATGCTCAGAGCAAGCAGGGCGACTTGCAGAGGTCGTCTTGATGATGCGATAGCTTCGGGGAGGAGATCGAATCGCGGAGACAATCACGTCTTCGATGACAGATACAATCTTCATTCGAAGAATGAGCCTGAAGTTATCGAAACGATCAGGCAATCTGGTGGCTATGTGAAGATCATTGACGCCAACAAGCCACTTGGTCATATAGCAATATCTGTTCTGATTTCATGCAGGCAGATTATGACTTTCAAGGACAGTATCAGTTTCGAGAATGAACCAACGATTGCCACAGGGACTAAGAGTCCACGTCAATCACTAGTCGCGGCCTAACGGCACGCACTACAAAACCGACCGCCCTATTGGACGGTCGCTTTTTTATTATAGATTTTTTATTTATTTTTTATATATCAAACTAAACCGGCCAATCTTCTACAATCAACATTCTTTTATTCTCTACCGGCATATCTTTCCATATTTCTTCTGTAACAAAAGGTATAAATGGGTGCAAAGTTTTTAATAGTTTTGATAGAGTATGAAGCAAGAATTGTTTTCTTGATTTCATTTCTTGCACTGTTCCCTCTTTTAGAACTTTTTTACTTTCTTCTAGTATCACATCAGCAAACTGATGCCAACTATAGTGATACAGCTTTTCGCTAGCTAGATAGAATCTAAAGTTATCCATATCTGATGTGACGTCTTTTATGATCAAATCAAATTCTTCAATCATCTTTTTATCCAAATCACTCCAATCCTTGAAATCTTTGTCATACTGTTCACCTTCCACAGAAGTTAATACGAAACGAGTGATGTTCCAGAGCTTATTAGCAAAATGTTTATAACCCTTTATTTTGTCTTCAGACAGTGACAATGATGCTCCGGGAGTGTTTCCCACTATCATACCCATTCTGAATGCGTCTGTGCCAAATTTGGCTGTTAAATCGAGAGGATTTATAACATTACCTTTACTCTTACTCATCTTTTTACCCTTTGCGTCTAGAACCACTCCATGCAGATATACAGTCTTAAATGGTACTTTACCAGTTATATAAAGTCCTAGCATTATCATTCTACTTACCCAGAAGAATATAATATCTCCAGCAGTTTCCATCACATCTGTAGGATAGAAATCTTTAAAATCTTTACCGTCTGGATACCCAAGTGTTGCATAAGGCCATTGTCCAGAAGAAAACCATGTATCGAAAGTATCATTGTCTTTTCTCAAATCCCCTCCGCACTTTTTGCATTGTTTTTCTTTATCTTCCAAATCAACAATACCTAAATCACATTTATCACAGATCTTTGCTGGTATTGGTATTCCCCAAACTATTTGTCTTGAAATATTCCAATCGATTATATTTTCAAGCCAATGAGTAGAAATCTTTTCATATTGATCCGGAATGTATTTTATTTCTCCAGATTTTATTTTCTCTAGAGCTTTTTCTGCTAAAGGCTTCATACGAACAAACCACTGACTCTTTATTTGTGGTTCGATAGTTGTTCCACACTTATAGCAAGTCTTTATATTGTGTTTATAGTTTTCATCAACTTTTTCAACTAAACCCTTTGATCTTAATTTTTCTATTATAAGAGGTCGAGCCTTACTGATACTTAAACCTGCAAATTCTCCAGCGATCGGTAGAAGCTTTCCTCTTTCATCTATTACTTGTTCTTTATCTAGATTATGTCTTCCTGCAATATCAAAGTCTACTGCATCATGCCATGGTGTAATAGTCATAACACCAGTACCGAATTCCATATCGATTGCACTATCCTTTATAACTGTTGCTTTTACTTTTCCATTTATCCATTCAGCTTCAAAAGTATCGCCGTGTTTGTATGCTTCATATCTTTTATCGTCTGGATGCATCACAACGTATTTGTCTCCAAACTTGGTTTCTGGTCTAGATGTACCAATAGTAAAAGGTCCGTATTTTAGATAATAAAAAGGTTCAACTTTTTCTTCATCCTTTATTTCAAGATCGGAGAAAGAAGTCTGATGCTTTGGACACCAACTCACTATCTTTTTGCCTCTATAAAGCAAATCATCATCAGAAAGTTTCTTGAATGTCGAGTATACAGTTTTTATAACACTTTCATCCAAAGTAAATTTTGACCTATCCCAATCACATGAAGCTCCCATACTTTTTATTTGTGACTTGATATTTGTAGAATTTTCTAGAGTAAAAGCCATGATCTCCTCGTAGAGCTTTTTTGGTTCCATTTCAAAGCGAGACCTACCTTCTTTTTCAAGTTTCTTTTCATATACTACCTGCGTCTCAAATCCAGCATGATCAAGTCCAGGTAACCAAAGAGATTTATACCCATTCATTCTCTTATAGCGAATCATGATGTCTTGTATCGTCATAACGAGACCGTGTCCGGCATGTAATGAACCATTAGCATTGGCAGGTGGCATAATAATAGTAAAAGGTTTGCCGTTTTTGTTGGTCAAATCCTTTGGCAAATTGTCAGGATTAAGAAAACCACTCTCAAGCCATTCACCGTAAATACGGCCTTCTACATCAGTATGATTGTATGGTTTAAGGAATTTTTCATTCATATATATGAATAATATCAGAAATATGCATTTTTTGCCTTATTTGGGAGATTTTTTAGTATAAATAGTCTATTTGACTTTTCTATTCAAATGTGATACTATATTAGAAGATACTTTAAAGAATAAACAACTCAAACAAGAAAGGACTTTGACATATGACTCCCGCAAATACAAATCCCCCTGCCGGCGCGCCCCCGAATCCGTGGGTTACAGCTGCTGCCGGAGCACAACCTCCGACACCAACTCAAACTGGTAATCCTCCTGCTAACTCCGGAGGAACTGGATCAACCCCACCCACACCAACTCAAACAAGCAATCCACCGACCAATCCTGGTACGACTGGATTGACCCCTCCAAACCAACCTACGCAACAACAGACCCCAACTCGTTGGGAGAGAACAAAATCGTTTGTAGGAAGACACCTTAATAAGTTTTTGATTACCTTGTCCGTAATCTTACTTATTGGGGTTCTAGTGGTCCTTGGTAAGAAACTCTGGAACCATTACCATCAAGAAGATGAATCGACCACGGCAACAATGGTTGACAGACAAATTAAGGAAGAACGAGATGAGCTAAGGAGACAGGTTCGTCTTCAAATCATTGAGCAATCTCGTCTAACAAACGAAGTCGCAGAAATACAGAAGGCTATGGATAGTTTGGTAGATAGATTTGCCAGCTACAAGAAAAATGTAGAGTCACAGACGAACACTTCGCCTACTCAACCGACGAATCAGTCGGTGATTCAAAAAGAATTACCAAAAAATGTCGGTTCCGGCCTCGTCACTGTGAATGACAATCACGGTATTATAGAAATCACAGTCAAGAATGGTAACGGCGAAAGAAGTGTAATAACATCACAAGGCCCAGACAAGGCAGAGGATATGATTCCAAACCTTGCTGAGTCAACAGGGACTGAAAGTCCAATCACTACAGACAAGTCAGTGCCGCCAGGCGGAAATGGTATCAGGTACTACCTTCCAAAAGGATGGTCGATGAATTACAGATACTTTTGTTCTCAAGAAGACTTCGAGACCTTTGTAAACAAAGGAACTCGAGAAGTTCCTAAATGGGAGGCTACAGACGTTTCAAGCGATGGAAAGTCCGAATCCCTTTGGATTCGGAACCTATCACGAGGAAGTGTTAAGTTTACATTCACGCTAAAGCCTGCTGAATAGTAGCTGTGAGTGTACACGAGCCCGAACGTATTCCGTTCGGGCTTTTCTATTGTATGGCTAAAAGTATGAGTATTTCACACTATTTTCGATATTAAAATCTATTTGACTTTATATATAAAATGTGATATTATATGTACACATAGTTGCTTATCTTCTACGTACTGTGTACGGCCGAAGAAAAGCTTTGACAATCAAATATCAGTAAAATGAATAAAACTAAATTATTTTTGGTGATTATGCTGTCCATCTCAGTATGGGCAATACTATTTGTAACCATTTTCTTTATCGGAATGGTTGCAAAAAAAGGAGGTATCGGTTTAACAGTACCTTTCATATTGTCAGGGGTAGCCTGGACATTATGGTACTTCTTCGTTGGTGGATACAAACACTTCTGGATTAATCCGGAATCAGATACTGCAGTAATACTACAAGACTACTTTCAGACACCTCCAAAGTCACTGAAGGATTCTGAGGTAACCGGACCACTTTTTGTCCCCAAAGGCCAAGAAGCCGTGTTTACCGGTATAAATCCAAAGTTCCCTTGGCAAATACCTGTCGGCAATCCTATATCACTCAAAACAGTGTCACCATTCGAAGACACAACAGTGGCAAGTGACAAGGGTGGTGTTAGATACTTGATTGGGTTCAAGGTATTGCTTTCACCCGTAAGGAGTGAGTACTTACCAAGATTCCTACTTACTGACGACAAAAATGCTGGTGATTACTTCAAGAGTGAGATCGGAAAAGCAATCCGATCTGCGTTTGAAAATGAAGAAGATGGCGATGTGATAGTCAAGAACCACCAGGATTTTACCAAAAAGTATATCGAGCCATTATTCGGTGGTCTGAGTGAAATTTGTAATGAAGAAAACCGATATGGAAGGTTTAGTAATAGCCCTTTCATCGTAAGTGTACAACGACATCCAGATGATCAGGATGTTGCTCAGATTCCAACAATCATCAAAGAAATATCTTCGGGTGTTGATGAACTTACAAAGAAAGGTATACCATCTGGACAAGTCACACCACTAATCATGGCGGCTTTGGGCCAGAGAGTACAATTGGAAAACATAAGTGTCGACATGGGAGGAAATAAACCCAAAGACAGTTCAACGATAAATCCACTACCCTTAGCAGGTAAAAGGAGAAAGAAGTAATATGGAAACTGTTGCAAAAATAATTGGTTCGTTAATACTCAGCCTGCTGTTACTGTTTGGTATTTACACATACCGAACCAGTGACAAGGACGCTGAGGGTGGAGTAACCTCCTCCCCAACCCAAATCAAGTTCGGGGTGATGCAAATCATCACCGTCAACAAGATTACACCTGTAGAGGTGGAAATCTTTGATGGTGAGAACCGGTCAGAAGTAGTTATTGGTGCAATGGATGAAAAGACGCCGTACACCTATTACTACAACCGTGGGTTGTCGAACGAGGACAAAGGTCTCGTTCCAGCCCACAAGGACTGGAATAGACTCGGATTTAAACCGAATCTTCAAAAACCAGGTATGGTGAAAGTCGAACTTTCACTACCACCAGACGCTCCGATGGAGAGCGCGCAGTTGTACTACATTATCAAGAAAAAATAATGCGTACACAAAAAGGGACCCACGAGGTCCCTTTCTTTTTTATATATTATTGAATTAAAGGAATGGATCAGGAACTTCTAGGGTATTTGAAATAAGTCTAATTATTCCAAAAGCAGATAACATTATAAACATTCCAATAACTCCCCATATTATGCTGTTCTTACCATTTGTTCTTTCTTCTGAACCCTCCTCATTCGCTATCATCTTTACGATACCGTAAGTAAATACAACAAACGCTCCAAAGAATACAACACCGATTATAGGATTTATGATATTTTCAGAAATCTTTGCTATCAAACCACTAACTGTGGGGTTGGACATTATTTTCGATGCAGATTGTGCATTCGCTGTTTTTACCAAATCAAACATATTAGTTTGGAACTGTTGGAGGACGAGGAAGTTTAATATTATCTACTGTAGTAGGTTGTGCTGGTTGACCAAATTTAAATGAATTCGTAAGTAGGAATACCAATCCCCAAATAGAAAGTATTACGAAAAGTCCTATAACTCCATAAAGTATAGATTGTCCTCCCTTCTTTCGAGCTTCTTCATCATCTGCACCTAGAACTAGATACTTCACAACACTAACTATAATCCAAAGTACTGCAAGTGATATTGCAATCTTAATAATAAGGTCACCGATATTCGTTGCCTTTTGTGCAACTGAGTCAATATCTGTAAGTGTTTGTGCGAATGCAAATACTGGTGTAGATGCAAGTACAAATGCTATAAGTTTCTTCATAAAAATATAATAATAATTGATTAATAGTAACGTAGGAATTATAACAACAATATATTTTATCTACAAATAGGTATGTGGATATACTATTTTCCTGGATATGGACCGTTTACACCTGGAATAAGAGGTCCTCCATCGACACCTCTAGGTGATGGCGAGGTTCCACCATCTATTCTTACACTATCAAAACTAGGTCTTTGGGTAGTCGTAAATCTGAATGAATTTGTAAGTAGTGATACTAAACCCCAAATCGACAAGATCACAAAAAAACCAATAACTCCATAAAGTATAGATTGTCCTCCCTTCTTTCGTGCTTCTTCATCATCTGCACCGACTATAAGATACCTGACCACACTCACAACAATCCAAAGTACAGCAAAAGCAATAGCAAGCTTGATTATAAGATCACCAATATTTGTTGCTTTTTGTGCAACACTATTTATGTCTCTTAAAGTTTGAGCAAATGATATACTCGGCAATAATGTTAATAGTAAAATAATTATTTTTTTCATATTTTTATTCTGGATTTGTAATAGTTCCACTTTGACCTCCTGTACCTGGTATACCTATATCTTTGAGTGCTGCAGGTTTTTGGTTTTCAAGATCGAATGTATTCTTCAACAATGCAACCAATCCCCAGAATGAAAGAATCACAAAAAAACCAATAACACTAAAAAGTACGTATTTACCTGCTTCTACCTTATCCTTTTCTGTAAAGAAATATAGATAAACATTCCATACGAATGTAACTACAGCAAAAGCAATTATTAGTCCTAGTCCAATGTTCAAATAATCAACCACAATTGAAGCTATATATTTTAAATCCTTCCCTACTGCAAAAGTGATGCTTGGTAGTAATGATATTAATGCAATTCCAATTTTTATTTTATTCATATTATTAATTATTTTAATAGTTCTTCATTTACTAATCCTGATGATGCAAGAGTATTTCTTACAACCTCTACGATCACCTTGGAACTAATAAGTATCGCAGTGCCTATAATAGCTGCAGTAAACCATTCTTTTGCTTTATCAATCTCTCCTGGATTACCTTGAGCCATTACTAGTTTGAATCCTACCCAGATAAAAGTAAAAACAGCAACAATAGATCCTATAAAGATAGCGAAATCAACCAAAGATAATAATAGATCTTTTAGGTTTTTTGCTTTTATTGGGTTTTCAAGCTTTATCATTTTTGCTGGTGGATTTGATGTATTAGATCCTGTTCCAGGTGGAACTGGTGTAGTTGCTCCTGTTCCAGGAGGAACCTGTGCAAAAGCAAATGTTCCAGTAAATGATACAAGTATAGCTATCAAAGTAGAAAATATTATTTTTTTATTCATTATATTTATTTACCAATAAAAATATCGAAACCGGAATTCTTTTCAACAAACCAATCGACTACAGTTATCACTGCTATCCAAGCTACAAGCATAATTATAAACCCATAAGCCACCGATTGGAAGATGCTCCTTGCCGTCTCTATCTTACCTGGGACTCCAGTCATATACATGATACCGGCGTAAGCAAAAGCTACTGTTGCAATAGGTATAGTTATGTAGAATAACCAACTAATAGCAGACCTTACAGTTTCCATAAGTGCATTGAAGTCACAGACTTTTTGTCTTTCTGTTTCTCCCGGAGTAATAACTCCATCACACTTAACAAGACCACTATAATCTAGTTTCTCTTGAGCAAAACTGAAGCTTGGTAGTATTGATATTGCCAAGATTATAATAAGTGCGATTTTTTTAATATTTTTATTTATCATTGTGATGTTAATGAAAGATTTAATTCATCACTAGCCTTCGACAGTGCATTGTATAGACTAGATCTACCACTTGTTACACTTTCAACTAAGTCTGTAAATACTGTATTTGATTTTTGTGCATTTGTATCAAGCCAACCTTTTGAAATAAGTGCTGAATCTAGAAATATAGACATGTATGGATCTGTAGAACCACTTGCCACAGCATCTCTTCTTACAGATGGTAAATATGTAGCTTTTGACAATAGTGATGATGCTTCTGTTGATGTGAGGATTTTTATTATTTGATAAACAGAATTTTGATCCTTTGTACTTCTTGATATTGATAGACCATACATCTTGCCATAAGTAGCTCTATTCTCTCCATTTTTACCCTTCCATTGTGGCATTGGTGCAACATCGTAATCTATGTTTGGATTCTTTTCTCTCAATTCGCCTATTTCTGAAGCAAAACCAAAATATGTTGCTAGGTTACCTGATAAGAAACTATTTTTTGACGATGGAAGTGATCTATTCCAAGAATAATATTGACCTAGAGGATTTGAAAATTGTACATAAAAAGCTAGAGCGGGTGAAGAAGTCTTCGTACCATTGAACTGACTGTCCCCAATAGCACTCACTGTACCCTCTCCACCATTGTAAGTTACAGGGTTACCCTTTTGCAAAAATAGTGTACTTAGAAGTTCTCTTGCATGATTTATATTTCTAAATTCTCCCATAGCTATTGCACTTCTTCTAATATTTGAATTCTGATCTTTCTGATTTATTCTCGTTATCAAGTTTGAAAAATCATCCCAATATGCAGGATATTTTGCTATTCCAGCATTTGTAAGCATTGTTCTGTTCCAATACATAACCATTGGATCTACGATAAAAGGAATCGCTCTAGCGCCAGTGCTTGTAATATAAAGATCTGCTTGTGGAATATAAGTATTTTGGAAATCTCTTTGTGTTAAAACTGTATTTGGAATCTCTATTATCTTATCGCTAAAACCAAGTATTTCATCTTGAGAGATTAGTATTGCATCTGGACCCTTTCCTCTAGCTAGCTCTTCTATGTACTGTCTTCTAAAATCAGAGCTTGGTATCTCAATATAATTTACAGATATTTGTGACGGCCTGTTTATATTTATATTTGTTAGAAGTTCATTAAAAGTACTTTCTGGGAATGTACCCCAAATAGTAATTGATGGGAGCGATGTAATTGTACTATCACCTTTAAAAGTCGCGAATGCTACTACACCTGCTATTATAAAAACTACGAATATTGATGTAAGTATTATTTGAAATTTGCTCATTTTAGATTTTTTTAAATATCATACCATAATGATGGTCTCCAGCGTCGAATGTCTTCTCGATTTTGAAACCATTTTTTTCAAAAAGACCTTGGGCAAGAGATTGTGGCACTGCTTCAGCTGGCTTAAAACTACTATCCTCATTCCAATCTATGACCATCAATTTTCCTCCTGACTTTAGTAATCTTTTTATCTCTAATGCTACATTGTCTCTGTTTTTTGGATCAATTTGGAATAAAGTATTAGAAAATACAACACGCTCAGCTATAGCTTCGCGAACCTTTGTACCACCAAGCTTCTCTACATCGCCATTTATTACTTCTATATTATGTAGACCCGCACCCATAGCAGAGTTTTTTATTCTAGTTAAAAGATCTTGCTGTATATCTACAGCATAGACTCTTCCAGATGGACCTACCTTTTTTGCTAGCTCTATAGCATAAAAACCAGAACCTGATCCAATATCAACAATCTTCATACCATGTTCAACACCAAGTTCTGCAATATTTTTTATTGGATCAGAAAACATAAGAATATTATATCATGAATTATCTTTAGTTATAAACACAAGAAGTTGAAAGTGGTTTCCTCCAAGACTCGGAAGTTTTCTTGCTCGAAAACTTCCTATTCCGGCACCGTCGTGCCTACATAGTCTTGTCGAAAACCCTTTCAACTTCCTGTGCCAACATTTTTCTTTGCCTAGTCACCGTGCCAATAAGGAGCGTTTCTTCAATATTAAATTCAGTATCATCAAGATAAAAGATAGAATTGTTTTTGACAAGACTGTGGATGTGCGACGGCACAGAAACAGGGAGTTTTTTACCAAAAAAACTCCCGAGTCTTGGAGAAGACAATTCTATCTTTTCTGTTTTATAAGCATATCAAACTAGCCAGTGAATCCCCATCTCTTAACTTCATAACTCTAACTCCTTGAGTAGATCTTCCTAGAGTTGGAATTTCATTTAGATCAACACGTATTACCTGACTCTTCTTTGACATAGCTACCATTTCCTTTATATCTTCTGTTACAACCTTCGCTGCGATTAGCGGACCAGTCTTCTCGGTAACATTCATAGTTAGAATACCTGAACCTCCTCTATTTTGGACCTTGTATTCATCAAGCTTTGTTTGTTTTCCATATCCATTTTCACCCATAACGAATAGTTTTGGATTCTTTGCATCTTTTGCTACAACATCAGCACTGATCACTGCATCATCTTTTCCAAGTTTTATTATTCTAACCCCTGCAGCATTTCTACCCATTTCTCTTACATCTTCTGCTTCAAATCGTATTGATTGACCATCTCGTGTTGCTATAACTATAGTATCTGGTTTTGAAACAAATGAAGCTGATATCAATTCATCTTTATCTTCCAAAGTAATAGCGATAAGTCCCGATCTTCGAACATCATGAAAATGTTTCGCTGAACTCTTTTTACCTGTTCCATTCTTCGTAACCATCATAAGAGCAAGATTCTCTGCTTCCTTTTTATTCTTTGGCATTGGTAGAATAGATGTTATCTTTTCTCCATCAGAAAGTGATAGGAAGTTCATAACAGACTTTCCTCGAGTGGCTCTCTTTCCCTCTGGAAGATCGTACATTTTTATTTGATATGCTTTTCCTTTATCAGTAAAGAATAGTAGATCATTGTGTGCATTCGCATATACAAGATGAGTTATGAAGTCCTCTTCTTTTGTATCCAAATCGACAACTCCAACACCACCACGTTTCTGTTGTCGATACTCATCTGGATTTGTTCTCTTTATATAGCCTCCCTTTGTAAGTACGAGTACACTTTCTTCATCTGGTATCAAATCTTCAGGATTAAAGTCTTTCAAACCATGCTTGATAAGACGAGTTCTTCTCTCATCTCCATACTTTGCTTTTATTTCAGTCAATTCGTCTTTTATTATTCCTCTTACTTTCTTTTCACTACCTAGAATTTCTTTTAATTTCTCTATTAACTCTTGTACTTCTGCCAATTCATCAAGAACTTTCTTTCTTTCAAGGCCTGCGAGCTTTTGTAGTCTCATTTCAAGAATTGCTGTAGCTTGTTTCTCTGAGAATTTAAACTTCTTCATCAAGTTTGCATGTGCTTCTACAGCGTCTTTTGATGCACGGATAAGAGTGATGATTTCATCGATATGGTCTAGGGCCTTTTTTAGACCTAGCAAGATATGTTCTCTTTCTTCAGCTTTGTTTAGATCAAAAGTTGTTCTTCGTCTTATAACCTCTACTCTATGAGTAACGAATTCTTCTAGAATAGATTTTAGAGAAAGGGTTTGTGGAACACCATTTACTAGTGCAACGGTGTTTACATGGAATGTATCTTCTAGTTGAGTGTGTTTGTATATATAGTTTAAAACCTTCTCTGGATATGCACCGTTCTTAAGATCGATAACGATTCGCATCTCTTTATCTGATTCATCTCGAAGGCCCTTTATACCTTCAATAGCTTTGTCTCTTACTAGATCTGCGATTTTTATGATAAGTTCTGATTTGTTAACACGATAAGGAATAGAGGAAATAATTATTTGAAATTGTCCCTTTTTATCTTCTACTATTTCTGCTTCTCCACGAACAACAATACCTCCACGTCCTGTAGAATATGCATGTTGAATATCCTTTTCTCCATACATAATACCTCCTGTTGGAAAGTCTGGACCTTTTATAAACTGCAGTAGATCGTCTGTTGTTGCATTTTTGTTTTCTATCAAGTGCATTGTTGCATCAACAACTTCATTTAAGTTGTGGGGTGCAATGTTTGTCGCCATACCTACAGCAATACCTAGTGTTCCATTCAAAAGAAGATTTGGAACTGCTGTTGGAAGAACGACTGGTTCTTTTCTAGTACCGTCATAGTTTGGTCGGAAATCTACCGTATCTTTTTCTATATCTCTTAAAAGTTCTGCAGCTGGACGTGACATCTTCGCTTCTGTATATCGCATTGCCGCTTGAGGATCTCCATCAATGTTACCGAAGTTTCCTTGTCCAAGGATAAGCTGATATCTCATCTTAAAGTCTTGAGCCATACCAACCATAGAATCATAAACCGCAACGTCACCGTGAGGGTGATAGTTACCAAGCACATCTCCCACTACTACAGCAGACTTTCGAAACTTCGCAGAGGCTGTAAGACCTTTTTCATGCATAGCATAAAGGATTCTTCTGTGTACAGGCTTCAAACCATCACGCACATCTGGTAGTGCACGCGCTGTAATAACTGACATAGCATAGTCGAGATATGACTCTCGCATTTCAGCTGTAATATTTCTAGCGACGATTCCAAGAGCTGGATCTCGTGGTTCAGGTTCAGCAGTAATTTCAGGTTTTTTTGCCATAGTTTTGTGGTATTTTTGATAATTTTATTTAAAAAGTATATCAAAAAACTATAACTTTGTCGCTATTTGATTGTGTTGACATAGCATATTTAGTATCATAGAGTATCGGTAGAATGAGTACAAAAAACATCCTATTTGAAACGGTAAGTACTGCTCTCATCACAACATTATTCATCATCGGTATCATAAAAGGTAGTGTGATATTTTGTATCTTAATGTGGATCACTGGCGGGGCTTTTGCTTTCGAAATCAACGTTGGCATACATTTCCTACTTTTCCGAAAACAGAAAAAGAGACATATCGGAACATTCTGTTTATTCGTAATTTTCGGTTTAATCGGACTTTTGTACAGTACATACGTGTACTTTGACTGTTATCTCTCTGAAATCAAAAAGTAGATTATGTTGGGAATTCACTCAAAATCTCGCTTGTGGCTTCTGCCCGGGCGATTTTCTTTTATAAAATTTATATTATCTCTTCCCTCCTTTTACTTCGATAGGCGCACTATATTCGATTTTATTTGAACCAGAAAACATAGACTTAAGATCATCAAAAAGTCCTGACACTGAAGCAGTAAGAGCTGATGCTGGAGCTTCGACTTTTGTCTCTGAATCTGTATCCTTTTTATCCAAAACTATCGGTGTCTTGTGTAAACCATAAGAAGCAATCCATCCAACGAATATTAGAGTTGATATAGAAAACGAAATCAAAAAAGCATATCTTTTTTTAATATGTTCAGGCTTTGATCTCATATTTTCAATATGTTCAAGCATGTTTTAATTTTAACATAGAAAAACCAAACACAAACTATTCATTCACTGAATCGAGCAGGATAATGTCACCTTCTTTACCTTCTAGATCCTTTTTCTTAAGTGTGAGCTTTGATTCTGATTTTGGATTCTCTCCTGCTTCTTTCAAAAAGACTTTCAAAGCATCATTTGCTCCGACATCGCCGTAATGCATCGGTATTATTATTTTTGGTTCAAGAGAAACTGCGAGTTTGTATGCTTTTACTGGATCCAATACTCCATCACCACCTATTGGTACAAAAAGAATGTCTATTTCGTCCAAAGCTTCTACTGTTTCATTCTTTAATTCTGAATTGTTCAAAGCACCTAGGAAACAAATGTTCATATTTTCCAAAGATACTGTATATATTGTGTTCACTAGATCCTTTCCGCCATACTTTGACTCTGAAGGAAGCCCTTTTATAAAAACTTCTTTGACTTCATATTCACCAGGACCTGATATAACGAAAGGCTTTTTGTCTCCATGACTTACCTGTTCAACACCGTTGAAATCAGCATGATATGTAGTAGAAAGAACAATATCAGCACCGAAACGACTAGATTTTAGTTTTGAATCTTTTGAAATAGGATTAAAAGCCAAAGTTGTATCTCCGAATTGAACCTTAAAAAATTCTCCTCCGTAATATGTAATTATCATAGTAAATGCATTATAACAGAAAGATATGTTATCGTTAATAGATGCAAGAAAATATATGGGAAAAAGAGTACAAAAACCCCACTCTAGTAAGTCTCAGTGATATTCCGGCACAATGTGTGCGCGATTTTGTGCGCTTCTTAAGAAAAGAAAGAAGTGTAGAGATTGATAATAAAAATATACTAGACCTTGGTTGTGGTAATGGAAAAAATAGTCACTATATAGCTGAACAAGGTTTAAATAATAAAATCACTGGAATCGAAATATCCGAAACCGCTCTTTCATTTGCAAAGAATCTAGTCCCAAACGGGAATTTTATAAAACAAAGTATTGGAACTCCTCTCAACTTCCCTGATTCCTCTTTTGATATTATTTTAGATGTTACAAGCTCAAATTCTTTAAATGAAAATGAACGCGATATTTATTTAAAAGAAATTCACAGACTTATAAAGCCTGATGGATACTTTTTTCTAAGAACACTATGTAAAGATGGAGACAAAAACGCTCAAAGTCTACTAAAAACAAATCCAGGCAAAGAATATGATACTTATATTATGCCTTCACTTGGTCTTACTGAGAGAGTTTTTTCAAAAGAGGATTTGATAAAAATGTATTCAATATTTGGCGAACCTTTATATTTAAAAAAAGAGACTCACTATACAAAGTTCAACAATCAGTCATATAAGCGGAACTTTTGGGTTGGGGTGTGGAAAAAATAGACAAATACAAATCAAATATTACAAAAGTATAGGCGTATGTTATAGTACTTACGGATCGATATTCCTATGAAAACATCAAGAGACGGTTCGTGTATACCGAGTTGCACGAGAGTAAGAGTGGTATTCTCACCTCACACACTCGCCCTTCGAGAGAAGGTCCAACAAGAGCTCAGGATGCTCGAACAAGTACCTGGAGCCGTACCGCAGGTTAACATTGGTGGCTTTCCACCAAGGACTTTTGTAACAGACAAAGTCTGATGATACTCATTTATCGAAACTTCGCATAACACATATGCGGAGTTTTTTTAATTCAATTGCTTTTTTAGTTAAATCAGTTATTATATAGATGTGTCTGCGGGTCGTCAGACCTATCTAGTCCTTTGTGAGCTGGAGACAGACACATTAAAGTATGCCACCTTGTGTGGCATTTTTTAATAATCATTATCCACAACTTTCTTGATTTTATGGGTAAAAAAAGTTAGTATATTCTTATGGACTGGAGGTATCTTCCAGTCGGCAAAGCCTCGAGAAATCGGGGTTTTTGCTTTTTAAGGCCATTCTTTTAAGCCATAATCCCCATAATCACCAAGATAGATATATTTACGAACCAAGTCAAAAAGCTTATTATCTATATCCTTAGGGTCTCTTGCGTGACGTGCAAAAGGGTAAGTACAGTAATCTACCATTTGGGTACCATTAACATTATCTTGTTTTGTAAAGAATAGGATTTGTTCATTTATATTTTTGAATCGATCTTTTGAACAATAGAAAGTTCCATTATTTCTTGCATTAGTTAATACTCCTTGTATCTTTCTACTTTCTTTATTTCCTCGTGTTTCGAAGATGATTTTTGCTGTATCATTATTAAGAAAATGACCTATTCTTTCAAGGACCCAATCAACATTGCGTAAATATAAATCTCCAGGATTGTATTTCTGACCAGAAATACTTTCAAATTTTTCAGCTTTTTTCAAAAGTTTCATTTTATTAATGGATGAGGATATGATAGTTACAGAACTTTTTTCCAAAGTCTCAATCATCTTTTCTTTAAAGTAGGTATAATTATCTTCATTGAGTAGTTCTTTAAAAATACCGTCCTTCCTTCTTATTTCATTAGAATGAAAATGTATATCTCGGTTATGCCAAAATTTTTCCTTAATTTCATCCATTGATGGGACCATTAGTTCCTGATAGACTTTTCTATCAACGATTAGAGCTGTGACTGTCATAACTGGAAAAACAGTAGGATGATCATACTTTTTAATATCTTTATGCATGAATGGGTCTCCAGTTTCATCAATAAAAACCAAGTATCTTTCTGGTACCTTAAAAATCTCATTTTCTTTCAGATCACATTTCTGTATTTGCATCTTAGTGGCTGTATTATACAAGAAATATTATTCCTTTAAAAAAAAATATTTCCTAGACATTTCCCCTTTTTTATACTATAGTACCCTCCAAGGCATTTATATTATTTATTTAATATTTAAGCCATTTATTAACAACTATATACGCTAAACCCGCACATTTATATTATTAGTTTAAAAAGCGGACCGTATATTATAAATATGATCAAAAAAACAAAAGAAGTAGTTAAGGAAGTAGTGGCTGAAGAAAAGCCAAAGAAGGTTAAAAAGGAGAAGGTAATCGTAGAACCAAAGCTTGATACAGTTATGGATAGAATAATCCATGATTCAGCTAATCCACCTATCATAGGTGACTTGGTAGAAGGACCAGTTATAAATATAGAGAAGTCAGCAGTTTATATCGACCTAGCACCTTTCGGTACTGGTATTATATACGGTCGTGAATACATCACAGCTAGAGATATTATAAAGAAAATAAACATCGGCGACGTTGTAGCTGCAAAAGTAGTTGAAACAGATAATAAAGAAGGCTATATAGAACTTTCTCTAAAAGAAGCTCGACAAGCACTTATCTGGAGTGAAGCTGAAGTTGCAATAAACAATAAGACAACTCTAGAGCTTCCTATTATCGAAGCAAATAAAGGTGGACTTATCGTTCAATGGCAAGGTATTTCAGGATTCCTACCAGCTTCTCAACTAAAAACAGAACATTATCCTCGTGTAGCTGATGGCGACAAAGATAAGATTCTAGAAGAATTGAAGAAACTAGTTGGAACAAAGATTTCAGTTTCAATCATTTCAGCAATTCCAAAGGAAGGCAAACTTATTTTTTCTGAAAAGACTCCAGAATCAAAGGATAAAGAGAAGATTGTTGGAAAATACAAAGTAGATGATGTTATAGAAGGCACAGTAACAGGAATCGTAGACTTTGGAGTTTTCGTAAAGCTTGAAGATGGTCTAGAAGGTTTAGTGCACATATCAGAAATCGATTGGTCACTAATAGAAGATCCTAGAGCATTGTTTAAGGTAGGACAAAAGATAAAAGTAAAAGTAATTGAGATCAAAGAAGGAAAAGTTTCTCTATCTCTAAAAGCTTTGAAAGAAAATCCATGGGTAGAAGCTTCAAAGAAGTACAAGAAGGATCAGCAAGTTCAAGGAGTTGTTATAAAGTTCAATAAGCATGGAGCTTTGGCATCTATTGAAGAAGGAATTGCGGGTCTAGTACATATATCAGAATTCGGTTCTGAAGAAAAACTAAGAAAGACTTTGGCACTTGGAAAATCTTATGACTTTAAAATCACTTTGTTTGATGTAAAAGAACAAAAGATGGCATTGTCATTTATTGGGGAGAAGAAATAAAGATCAATAATTAGACATTTGCATTTATTTTATTGTTGTATATACTGATACTGTATCAACACGAAAAAGGATCCGAACGGAGAAATACCTAAGGAGCCTTTTTCATTTACGGACATATTTTATTTTTTCTTTAGTGTATTGATCTTCTAGATAATCGAAGAATTCTGAACCCAATACTTGGTATAACGATGAAGCATATTGTTTGTTGGGAAACAACATTTTTCCAAATTTACTCTTCTTTATTAGATAATCTACCAACTTTTTATAATCACCATCTCCAGATACGATGAGAACTTTATTAAAAACTTCTTGATCAACTAATTTCTTCATAAGTTCGAAAATGATATCAGAATCTACATTTCCCTTCTTATTTCCTCTAAGAGTTTGTGAATGTTCTTTGAATAGTAGATTGAAACCAGCTTTCTCTAAATTTCTATATAAATCTCGTTCTTTCTCTGTCATATAGCCTATAAAATAATAAGCTTCCTTTACATGATATTTTTCAGTTAAATAAATTCTAAAACGAGTATGGTCTATAGACCATCCATTATCTCTTGTACCGAGATACAGATTTTGACCATCGATAAAAGCGATGTTTGATATTTTTTCATTCATCTACCAAACTTAGCAAACCGAGATAAAATCTATTTAAAATCTAAATAAAATTGGAATAAAATACTGTATTGCTATTATTTAGACCTGTTTACCCCGCATTAAACACACTCATAGCCTTCTCTCTCCCCTCTTTAATCAAAACTGGGATTATCTCTTCTACAGTCTTCCCCATCTTTTTTATCTCTTTCATTTCATCATCTTTAAACTTACCCAATATAAATTTCTCTATCTTTTCATCTCCATGTGGAACTTTTGCATCACCTTTTGCGGTTTCTGGAGCAACACCAATTCTTATTCTTACAAAAGCTTCGGTCTTTACTGATTTTATTATTGATTCAATACCATTATGTCCTCCTGAACTTCGATTGTATGAAATTCGAATTTTCCCCATAGGTAAATTGAAATCATCATAAATAACAACTAACTTTTCAGCTGCTTTTATACTTTTTACAAGACTCGCGACAGATTTCCCTGAATTATTCATAAAAGTATCTGGAGCAACTAGCTTTACTTTTTCTTTTCCTACTTTTATTTCAGAAATGTGAGCATTTATTTTTTTATCAAAAGAAAATTCTTCATCTGTTAACGATTGTAAAATAATTCTTCCGGTATTGTGACGAGTATTTTCATATTCTTCACCCGGATTACCCAAACCAACGATTATGTATGCCATATGACCATTATGTCACATACAAAAATCTTGTGTCAAACGAA
Organism: uncultured Candidatus Saccharibacteria bacterium; assembly: GCA_964367745.1. Classification (GTDB taxonomy): domain Bacteria; phylum Patescibacteriota; class Minisyncoccia; order Phycocordibacterales; family PALSA-1337; genus CAIOGI01. Next base: position 31,755 of record CAYIYK010000002.1, read on the forward strand.
TATTGGCAGTACAATTATTCTAATGAATCCTGAAATTCAAAAAAATTCTGAAATTGAAACTCCAAAAAAAGAAAATTTCTTTAAAGAAATAATTAAATTCACTCTAATTGCTCTTGTTATCGTAATTCCAGTCAGAACATACATCGCTCAACCCTTCATAGTTAACGGTCCATCTATGGATCCGACATTTAATACCGGACAATATTTAATAATCGATCAAATAAGTTACAGATTCAATGAACCAAAGAGAAATGATGTTATAGTTTTCAGATATCCAAACAATCCAAAAGTTTTTTATATTAAAAGAATCATCGGCCTTCCTGGAGAGACGGTTTCTATCGATACAGGAAAGGTTAGCATAATAAATTCTGAGAATCCTAAAGGAATGATTTTGCCTGATGACTATATAGCAAAGAATCATAGGACTAGTGAGACATACAGGACTACTTTGGGTGATAGTGAATACTTCGTTATGGGCGACAATCGCGCAGAGAGCTCTGACTCTAGACTTTGGGGTCCTCTTGATAAGAAATTCATAATGGGAAAACCGGTAGTAAGACTATTCCCTTTTACAAAGATTGATCTTGTACCAGGAAAAATATAATTGGTACATCAAATTACAGTTATGCAAAAAAATAAAAAAAGTTCAAACGATCAGAAATTTACTAACTTTGAAAATTTAGATAAGATCGGCGAAATACCAGTTTATTATGGTTTTCTCCCACACAAAAGTCCTGAAATAAAAAAGTCTGATATTGATCTAGCAAAAAACCTTCTTGAGGGAGACTATATCGATGACGATAATAGTTCAAATGCAAAACTTCCACTACACGTAGAAGAGAAAATTGCTCTAGTTCGCATGTATACAGAGGATGAGATGCATATGTTACCTCAACCTGTGATGTTTTATTTCAAAGAACCTTTCAAAGGGTCTATAAAAAAGGGTTCGGGTAATTACAATAGATATTGTGATCTAGAAATCATGGGTGGATCAAAGAGTATTGCAGAAGCACTACTTATACAAACAACTCGTGCAATACTAAAAGAAGAAGGGTACGAGAATATCTGTGTTGAAATAAATAGTATCGGCGATAAAGAATCGATAAACCGTTTTACAAGAGATCTTGGTAATTATTATAGAAAACATGTAAACGATATGCATGCAGAATGCAGACAACTTCTAAAAAAGGATCCTTTTGATCTATTGAGTTGTCAGAATGATAAATGTAAAAAGATGAATGAAAGTGCACCAAGCTCAATGGACTTCCTATCAGAATCAAGTAGAGCACATTTCCAAGAAGTCTTGGAATATCTCGAGGCTTTGGATATACCTTACAGAATAAATAACAATTTGATTGGAAATAAAAAATACTGTACAGAAACTATTTTTTCTATAAACAATCTCGATAATGAAAAGGATAAAAAGAAACAAAAAGTTCTAGCTATAGGAGTCCGATATGACGGTCTTTCGAAGAAAATTGGTGCAAAAAAGGAGATTCACGGAGTCGGCATTTCTCTTTTAATTAAAAACAATAAAGCCGATTTGAGAAAAGAAGTTAAAAAAATAAAGAGACCTTTTGCTTCATTCGTACAGCTAGGTTTTGAATCAAAGCTACTTAGTTTAAGTATTATAGAATCATTGAGAAAAGAGAAGATTCCCCTATTCCTTTCTCTGGCTCGAGACAGACTTGGAGCTCAAGTTTCGGCAGTAGAAAAGTACCATATTCCTTATGCTCTGATAATGGGAAAAAAGGAAGCAGTAGAAAAATCAGTAATAGTCAGAAATAACGATACACACGCTCAAGAAATCGTAGAAATCGAGAATTTGCCTAAATATATGAAAAAGCTTGAAAAGTAAGACATAATATAGTAATATACATAAATCATGATAAACGTAGAAATAACAAGAAACGGAACAGAAAATAGTATTGGACTTATTCGAAGATTCACAAAGAAGGTCCAAGGCTCTGGTATTTTGCCTAGAGTTCGATCTATTAGATACAATCAAAGAGTACTTTCAGCTTACAAAACAAAGATGAAGACTCTAAAATCTCTAAAAAGAAAGGCAGAAGTTACTGAACTTATAAAGCTTGGTAAGATGCAAGAAAAGACATCTCGTTTCTCTAAATAATGTCTGACATAAACTTCAACATCACAAATACAACAAAATCAAAGTTGCCTGTTTTTGATTTTGAGAAGATGAAGAATGCAGTTTTGGGTAAGAAATATGAGCTCTCAGTTATTATTATAGGTAAAAAAGAGATCCAGAAATTAAATAAAGAATACAGGGATATAAATAAACCAACAGATATCCTTAGTTTCCCTTTATCTGATGACTTTGGAGAAATTTATATAAATCCGGAAATGACAAAGATTGAAGCGAAGAAATTCGAGCGAGATTACGACAATTTTTTTGCTTTTTTATTTATCCACGGATTAGTGCATTTGAAAGGATTCGATCATGGTAGTACAATGGAGAATATAGAGGCTCAATTCCGCAAAAAATTCCACATTTAGTTTGAGCCTATTGTTTTTATTTTTTAGGCTCAATGTCACGATCAATTATAACTGGTATAGATATTGGAACACACCACATAAAAGTGGTTATTGCTGATGCAATAGAAAAAAATGATGCAAAAAGCGGACAAAATGGTCAGCCAAAAGTACTTGCTGTCGGACTAGCAGAAGCGAGAGGGCTTAGACATGGTTATGTTTTAAATATTACTGATGTTGTTTCTAGTATTAGACAAGCGGTTTCGATTGCAGAAAAAAAGGCCAATGTAAAAGTTAAAAAAGCTTTTATTTCTATAGGAGGTATCGGACTTGGAAGTATAACTTCAACAAGTTCGATTATCATTTCTCGTGCAGATTCAGAGATAACTGCTTTAGACATTAAAAAGGTTCAAGAGCAATGTGAAAAGGATATACCTTCAGCACTTTCATTAAATAAGAAAATAATACACAGTATTCCAGTTCAGTACAAAATAGATGGAAAACCAGTACTTGGCAAACCTGAAGGAATGCGTGGAAGTAAGTTTGAAATAAAAACACTTTATATAACATGTCTTGAACATCATTTAAATGACATGATTGAGGCTGTAGAAGAAGCTGGTATCAGCGTACAAGACGTTATGGCTTCACCTATTGCAGCTAGCCTAGTGACACTTACAAAATCTCAAAAGATTGCTGGTTGTGTTTTGGTAAATATTGGAGCAGAGACTGTTTCTATTGCTGTATTTGAAAACAATATTCCAGTATCACTTGAAGTCTTCCCTATTGGTTCAACAGATATTACAAATGATATTGCTTTAGGACTAAAGGTTCCACTGGAAGAAGCAGAGCAAATAAAGATCGGTGCAATAACTGGCGCTTCATATCCAAGGAAAAAGCTAGAAGAAATAGTTTCTGCAAGACTTTCTGATGTATTTGAATTGATTGAAGCACATCTTAAAAAGATTGGGAGAAATGGACTCTTGCCTGCGGGTATTATTCTTACAGGTGGAGGTTCAAGTCTTTCTGGAATAGAAGATATGGCAAAACTTGCACTTAGATTGCCTTCAAGACTAGCTAGTCTAAATCTCGGTTTGGCTGATAAACAAGGAACTAGAGAATCAAGTTGGGCAGTTAGTTATGGCTTATGTATTTTGGGTCTACACGCTGAAGAAGATTTACCTATAGATACAAGTACTCGTATTTTTGAAAATTCAAAAAAAACACTTATAGCTTGGCTGAAACAGTTTTTGCCATAAAAAATAGATAAAACCCAGCATTTGCCTTATTTTCACCATTTGGTAAGATTGCATTATGCCGAACATCACCCCAGAAATCGAAGCTTTCGCCAGAATCAAAGTAATTGGTGTCGGAGGCTCAGGAAAAAATGCTGTAAACCACATGATCAACTCTAAGGTCAAAGGTGTGGATTTTATTTCTATAAATACTGATGCTCAAGACCTTCACCACTCTCTAGCTAAGAAAAGAATACATATTGGTAAAAACCTTACTCGTGGCCTAGGTACAGGTATGAATCCAGAAATGGGTCGCCGTGCAGTCGAGGAAACGAAAGAAGATGTACAAGAGGCTCTGAAAGGCGCTGATATGGTCTTTGTAGCGTGCGGACTAGGCGGAGGTACCGGAAGTGGAGCAAGTCCTGTTGTAGCACGTACAGCGAAGGAATTGGGTGCTTTGACTGTAGCTGTAGTTACAAAGCCTTTCTTTTTTGAAGGACAAGCAAGGTCAAAGATTGCAGAAGCAGGACTCGAAGAACTTCGAAAAGAAGTAGACGCTATCATCGTTATTCCAAATGATAGACTACTTTCTACGATTGATAAAAACACTACAGTAAAGAATGCATTCTCAATTTGTGACGAGATACTTAGACAAGCTGTGGAAGGTATTTCTGATTTGATTACAACTCCAGGACTTATTAACATAGACTTTGCTGACATAAGAACAGTTATGGAAAATGCTGGCTCAGCACTTATGGGTATTGGTTCTGCTATTGGTGATAACAGAGCGATAGAAGCAGCAAAAATGGCTATTAACTCTCCTCTTCTTGATGTATCGATAAATGGAGCAAAGGGTGTCCTATTCTCTATCGCTGGAGGTGAAGATCTAACAATGTTTGAAATACAAGATGCTGCAAAAGTTATAACAGAATCAGTAGATCCAAATGCGAAAGTTATTTTCGGTACTGTAAGAGATGACAAGCTAAAGAAAAATGAAGTTAAAGTAACTGTTATTGCTGCAGGTTTCCCAGAAGGAATGATAAGTAATGCAGAAGCTCAAGCAAGGAATTCTACAGGTTCAGGTTTCGTAGCACCAGAAGTGAAACCTAGAGAGGAATCACCTTCTATGAAAACAAGAATGTTTGGTTCAAGTCCAGCACCAGTACAACAACCACCTCAACCAAAGATTGTTGAAAAGGTTGAAGAGAAAAAGGATTTAAAAAATGAAATACAAAATGATGATGACGATTGGGGTGCAGTTCCAGCTTTCTTGAGAAGATCAAAGTTAAAATAAAAAAAACGAAACCGCATATAATGCGGTTTTTGTTTGGTTTTCGTTGAAGCAATAAGATTTACTTTTACTTCTTTACCCCAAGATTTTTGAGCTGTTCATTCAGCTCACGGATTTTTGTAATCCGTTGTTTATTGAACTCGCTCCTTGTGATATTTGGATCCCTAGGCCTCCCGGTTTCGAGAGAGATCTTTTCCCTCTCGATTTGTTTGATGATTTCACTTTTCTCACTCGCGTAAGAAAAAGATTGGAATGTTGCGACCAACAGAATGGCTATGAAGATTTTTTTGATCATTTGTCCTCCAATTTATTATTAACATTTTTATATCGATTAGTCAATAGGTAGATATAAATCACTAAAGTATAATATGTATATGATTTATGACTTAACAATTGTGGGTGGAGGTCCAGCAGGAGTTTCTGCTGGAGTTTATGCAGCAAGAAAAGAATTGAAAACTCTTTTTATTACAAAAGACTGGAATAGTCAGAGTACAGTATCAGAAGGTATAGAAAATTGGATTGGAACAATTAAAATTTCTGGCGCTGATTTTGCCAAGAGTCTTGAATCTCATCTTAAAGCTTATGCAAAAGATTCAGTTCAAATAAATGTTAGTGAATCCGTAGAAAAAGTAGAGAAAGCTTCAAATGGTTTTAAAGTCACAACAAATAAAGGGACTTATGAATCAAAGACTGTTCTCATAACCGCAGGAAGTTTCAGAAAAAAGCTTGAAGCAAAAGGTGCGGATATTTTTGAACATAAAGGACTTACCTACTGTGCATCGTGTGATGGGCCACTTTTTGCAGGACAGGATGTTGTTGTTATCGGTGGCGGAAATGCAGCATTTGAGAGTGCATCACAACTCTTGGCATATTGTAAAAGTGTTACTCTTATAAATCGTTCTGAACAATTCAGAGCAGATCCAGTTACGGTAGAAGCTGTCTCAAAGAATCCTCACTTCAAGATAATTACAAATGCTATATCAAAAGAAGTTAAAGGAGATAAATTCGTTAATGCTTTTGTATATACTGATGCAAAGACAAATACAGATATAGAGTTAAAGGTATCAGGAATTTTCGTTGAGATCGGATCAATACCTACAACATATTTTGTTAAAGATTTGGTAAAACTTACTCAATACAATCAAGTTATAGTTGATCCAAGAAATCAAAGAACTTCAGTAGAAGGAGTATGGGCCGCTGGAGATTGTACAGATGGTCTATATCACCAAAACAATATCGCTGCTGGAGATGCAGTGAAGGCTTTGGAGGATATATATTTATTTATTAAAGCTAAATAGCTACAGATAGCTCGAGATTATTCACCTTGGCACGCAGTTCCCCACAAACCAATCTTTTTCTTCTTTGCTAGATTTTCTAGTTTCTTGAATTCTTTTCTCTCTTGATAATCGAATTTATATTTGTATTCACGGGCATAACCATATTCCAGTAGGTATTGATTGATAGGTATCCCATCTTTTACATTTACATAAGCAAGTATTCTGCCAAATTTATCAGTAGTATTTTGACTAGAATCTATACTTAATGATACATATTTCCCCAAGAGTAATTCTTTAGTTTTATCTGATGCTTGTTTACCATAACATTGTATTCCCTTTCTAGGGTCTACAGTTTCTGGGGTATCTATACCTAACATTCTTACAGTAACTATTTCTTTATTTATTTTGATCTGAAATGTATCGCCGTCTAAGACCTTCACTACTTGATATTGTTCTTTTAGGTCTATTTGGGGAATTTTCTTTTTGTATACAGAAGTAGGAGCAGAGAAATGTACACATGCAAAACAAAAAGACATGATAAAGGTGATGAGAATAATTTTAATTTTATATTTTTTCATATTGACAGTTTATTTTGTTTTGATAATATATCGACATAATCCTTGTGAATCATTAGGGAAACCTAAGCAGGTTCGATTCGACATTATTGTTGATGGCAAGAATTCACACAGCCTCCTTCGGGAGGTTTTGTGTTTATTCTTTCATAATGCTGAAAAAATGTAGGTTAACATTATTTAATTTCTTTATTTCTTCCATTTTTCCCTCCATTACCCAACCCTAACAAATCGAAATAAAATCCATATAAAAACAGAATAAAATTGAAATAAAAAAACAGCGCGAACGCTGTTTGTGTTGCGGAATTTACATTCCATCAATTTGTTCTTAAAATCCCTATCTTTATAAGTAACAAGATTGATATCCCTGACCAATCAAAGCATCTTTCAAAGAAAGTCTTGCCTTGCCAATATAGTTCTTTGGAATTTCTTTGAACCTTACCCTTTAACTCTCTTGCTTTTTCAAGCGTTGGAAAATCCCAATGATGATTGTTATGCCAACCCTCACCCATAGTAAGAATTGCACAAATGAGACTATTTTTACTCTCATCTCCTGTATCAAACCTCTGAGAGCCAATAAGATGCATAGCAGAATTGATAAGAAAAGTACCATGCCAAAGCAAGAAAGTTGAAAAGAAGTAAGCACAAAGTGAAAAAGTAAAGTTTGCTATAAACGATTGAAATCCACCGATTGATAGTATTGCACCAATAAGTGAAAATATTCCACCGAAAAGTACAATACCTATCCATTGGCGTTCCTCAATCCATCTTATACTCTTACTACTTGAAAGATTTGGTATCAACCTCCAATCTACATAGCGATCTTCACCCTTCTTTACAACCCATAACCAATGACACCATTGTGTGCCATTTTGTTTGCAACTATGATGATCCTCTGGTTTATCAGAGTATTTATGGTGATAAATATGTTCAGCAGCCCATTGACCAACACCTCTCTGTGCGTCTGCAGAACAGATAAATGCGATAATAGGTTCTATCCAAAGAAATCTAGGATTTATCTTGAATGACCTATGTGCGAAATACCTATGTCTCCATGCAGTTACAAACCACATACCAGCATAGTATCGTGTAAAGATTAAAGCAAATATTAACCAATTCCTTGATTGTAAAGGGGAGCTGGAAATTACTTGATTATAGACCAGAGAAATAAACCAAACTACCCCGATCAATTGGACGAAAAAGAATACGTGCGTATTCGGTGATACCCAGTCGACTCTAGAAAGAGCAAGTTTCGTTTTTGCATTCATAATTTCAAATCTGATTGAATTCTATCACATTTATTTTATAGAAATAAAAAAACTCGGACACTAAGTCCGAGTTTTTGACTTGTGGAAGTTTAAACAACCACTTCTTTGACTTCCTCGTCATTCCTTTCTTTACAAGTAGTCTTACGAGCTACGGATTGCCTTTTTCTGATCCCCATCAGTACTCCAAGCTTTTGAAGAGCACTTGCTTCGATTTGCCGGATCCTCTCTCGGGTTAAACGGAATTTTTTACCGACTTCTTCAAGAGTCATTTCATCACAACCAATCCCAAATCGACTCTTAATAATAATCCTTTGACGTCTACTAAGCTCGTCTATGTACTTTGCGATCAACTCAATATAATCCGACTTGACGCAAGTCTCATATGGATCGGCTACATTCTCGTCAGGAACAACATTTGAAAACGACTCGCCGTCATCAGATAGCATAAAATCTAATGACGATGTTCCAGTTTCACTCAACAAGTCTTCGACCTTCTCAGGTTCGAGACTGAGTGCATCTGAAATTTCCTCAAGAGTGGGTTCTCTTTCAAGTTTTATACTGAGTCTTTCAATACTCTTATTTAAATTACGGATATTTTGACCTCTATATGTTGGTATTCTTATTGTCCTAGATCTTCTTGAAAGTTCGAGCCTTATTGCTTGTTTTATCCACCAAGCAGCGTAAGTAGAGAATTTTACATGCTTATATCGAACTGGGTCGTATTTACGTGCTGCGACCATGAGACCAGAATTACCAGCACTAATCAAGTCATTGAGCTCGAGAGTAGTTGATGTTGGATAATCTCTAGCTATTTTCACCACCAAAAGAGTATTTGAAGCCACAAATTCAATATAGGCAGACTCATCCCCATTCTTGATTCTCACTGCAAGTTCCACCTCCTTTTCTCTTTCGATTAAAGGTGTCTTGGATGCCAGATTCAAATACCAGCGTAATGTCGAACCGTTGTAGCCCCGATCAGAATCAGATTCATTATCTCTATTTGCTCCCATATATCCTCCATTTTTTATGGTTTACTATCCACAAAAATATTACAATACTTTAAAATATGAGTCAAACATATTCTACTTCAAATACTTCCCCACCTCTTTATATATTCTATCCGCCATAATTGCATATCCGATATCATTTGGATGTATTGCATCAGACATATAGTTGTCATTTCCCAAAAGTCCTAACAAAACATTCTTAACATAAGGAACATGCATTTCTTTTGATAGAGCTTTGAATTCTGATTCGAAATGATCAGTCAAAAGTCCACCTCGAATACCAAGCATCACAACAAATATTCCTTCACTTTGTAATCGAAATATCATCTCTTTAAGATTTCTGAAAGTTTGCTCTTCTGGAACCTTTTTTAAATAGTCATTGCCACCAAGTAGAAGGATAACTGTGCCAGGTTCATAAGATATTGCTTCATTTATTCTAGTTAGACCATCTGCTGTAGTATTCCCGGAAACTCCGAGATTTTTAATGGGTTTATCGATTTTAATAGAAAGTAGAGATACAAAATCATAGCCTTTTTTAGCGCCGACTCCTTGCACCAAACTATCACCAAAAGCAATTATTGTAGGATTCTTAGGAGGATAATTCCTATATGATGGAGTGTTGTTAAAATAAATAAAAAGACCAAATACAACAATCGCACCAACGATAATAGTTACGTAAGTTTTATTCATTTTTATATTATAACAATAAAACAAAAAAGACCCATACGGGTCTTTTTGTCTATCTAGGATATCTTTTCATTATTTCCTTAACTTCATTTTTCATCTTTGCAAACAGTTCATCAGATATTTTATCATTTGGGTCAAACCCTTCTTCATAAGTATGGTGACTTAGGGATGCGAATATCTTATTTTTAATAAAATATATCGTGTAGTCTTTATCATATCCAATATACCAAGCCCTATCAGCAAGACCATCAATTTCTTTAGTTATACCCGCAGCTTTTCCTTCTGCAATAGACTTATCAGCATAAGAAACGTCATAATTTGAAAAATGAATCAAGAATGATACATCACTATCTGGATTTGGTGATATATACTTACAAAGATTTGATGTATGAGCTTCTTCATCAATTGTAACTGGTTCATTCAACAATCTTTTTGCAGCAGATAAAGTAAAATAATCACAAGCGTCTTTACTCATACCCGCTAAATTGTTTTTTCCTATCACCCCGCCATCCTCAGAATCCTTCAAATCATCGAGTACACCTGTCTCTAAACCACCACCGACACTTGCTTTATTACTATAAAAATAGTATCCACCAGCACCAACAGCTGACAAAGCTATTATTATAAGTAGTAACGATAAAATAGAACCTTTATTCTTTGTCATATTTTTATTTGAATCTTACTGGTATTGAAACTGTCTTTAAACTCTTACCATCTTTTTGTTCACTAGTTGAAAACTTAACTGTTCCTGTATCAGTCTTTATATAACTCATCATTTCTCGATCCCCAACTGAAGCTTTGAAGTATACTGGGTATTTCATCCAATCTGTGATTGAACGGAGAATTGCTACATTACTTATACTCTTACCATTCGCATCAAATACCTCAACATTACCAACTTCCCCTTCATTTGCCGCCCAACCACTACCGTTAGAATATCCTTCTACATTCAATGGCAATTTGATCAAATCATTTGGTTTAAAAGAAGTGATCACTATACCTCCAACATAATAGTTTGTATTACTAACTACAGGTGTATCATTTTTAACTGGTGCTGATGCTTTGGTTTCAACTTTAACACTTTCGTCTGGTTTCGATTCAGTTACTGATTTTGGTTGAACATAAGGATCATTAGAATTATCAGTATCTATTGCACTATCTGCATCTACATTCATACTTTCTTTCTTAACTTCCCCTTTTCTAAAAACAAAAACTCCGGAAACAACTATCAAAATAACAATTACCAATGAAATTAATTTTGTATTCATTGATAAATTGTATCATATTAAAAAGTCGGGATTAACGAGTATTTATATAACCATTGACTTTTCACTAAAAAGTGTTAGTTTGAGGGTAGAGAGAAAGGCACGTTGTGAAATATGATGATGTGGATCACTATTCGATCTGGCTTGAAACTGAAAATCCCAATTGCCCACACAGAAAAGCAATTGATGAGATCTCAAGGACAACTGGTACACCAGCATTCACACCTCATATTACCTTAATTGGTGATATCCGAAGACAGGGTGTTGATGTAATACAGAAAAAAATAGACGAATTAGCTGGATATACCTGCGCATTCGATGTACATTTCGGTTACTTCTTTATCGGACCAAATTGGTTAAATGTAATCCTGATTTTCGCAAGACAAAACTCTACTCTCACCAACCTGCACCTGAGAGCTGAAAGAGTTTTCGAGAAACGATCACTTCTCTATTTACCGCACATGTCACTGCTTTATGGAAAAGTATCGAGAGTGGTCAAAAAGAGAGTGATTAAAAAAGTAAAAGAAGATGGAATTCTGAAACACTCTTTTACAGTCAATCGCATTTCATTGTGGCATTGTAGGAATGGTGTCGCAAATTGGAAAAAAATTACGAGTGTTGAGCTTCGGCCAACACCCAAATGACATAAGGGGCTTCGGCCTCTTTTTTTAATGCATTATTAATTCCTAAAAAATCTTTTTATTAGAAGAAAGTACAATGTTCCAACTGTCACCACTAGTACTATTGGGTAAAGCCATATTTCAAACCCGGTATCAGTACCAACAACAACAGTAGTAAGGTTAAGAACAACTCCAATGAAAAATAGAGTCCAAGCAAACAGACTTTCACTTTCGGGGTTAACCATAGCTTTTTTAATTGTAGAAATGTAACCGCTAATATAAATAATAAGATTCATTAGAAAAGCAACAAATGCATTCCCAGTAATTAACCAGATGCCCAGACTGGAGATTGCTATTACTAAAGAAATTTTATCAGTTTTAGACCATCCACCAACACCAAAGCGAATAGACAGAATAAATATAATAAAACATCCTACAGCATCAGCGATTGGAACCCATATTGCTTCATTTGTACCTGTTTCCTTTACTCCTAGGAGAATAACTACTGTTGAAAGTGCCCATATGAACCAGCTTGCACGGTTTGGAGTATCAGTACCCTTAATTACTTCATAGGTATATGGAATGTACCCAGAGATTAGGAATAGACCAGATATCAAACCGAGTGTTTCAGGAAATGTCATGGGTTAATTATAACAATATATGATATTAAATAGTAGTTGGATTTTTATAGTAAAATTTTCTCTTATAAGACTTATAATCGCAAATTTATAAAACGAAATCCCCTGTTTTGGCAGGGGATTTTTTACTTTTTGGCCCCATCATTAGCTAAAGCTGATTCTTTAGCTCTTCTCAATATCCTTTTCCATCTTTTTGACTCCTTAAACAAGTCTCTGTTTCTCACAGTTTTACTAACTGCTTGATCAGGGACGTAGAAATTGTATCCGAATCGATTGAATGTTCCTTTTGCAGGAATAAGAAGAGGATTGATATTGAGCGTTCCAACAGGATATGGATCTATTATAGTTTGATCAGGTGTAACCAACCATGAGTGTTCGCAATATTCAATAGTAAAATCATTTTTGTTTGGAGAGTTTGATTTCAAACCTAAATAAAATCCGTCAATCACTCCCAATTCATATTTATCAACATTGAATGCTATTGCATCGCATAATGAATGGCATCGAAAATGACCAGCATCCGCATATTTTGGATTTCCTCCCAAAAAAGTAGTGGTATTGTTTAAAAGCTCTGCAACTTCACACCAAGCCAATCTATCATTGTCACTGATGTGTTTATAAATTGAACAATTTATTAGATGCATCGAAATCCTTTCTTTCTATTTTCAGATTACAATATTTTATAATAAAGTCAAATATAAATCATATTATTACTAATCTTTTTTAAAAAAATGACGCACCATTTCTGATGCGTCAGTGAAAAGTAATACAGCTAATTGAATACTCAATAGAAAGCTGCAGATCCACGACATATATGACCTTGTGGTGCCTTAAAGGACCATACAATTGGCGGGTCTTCAACGCGAGGTTTATTAGATGATGGATATCGATCGGTAAATCGTATATCTAATGCTACATATACATTCACACATCCTCCACTTTTCCACTGAGCTCGATGTGCTGCACCAAGAAAGTGTATTGGTAAAAAAATTGAAATTTTCCTCCTGAATTCGACATCCGTCTCAGCTCTCTTCTTAATAGCGAAAGCATGAAAGATTGTACATGCCTTTAAACCATTTTTCTCACCACTTTCTCGAATTCTCTTAGGGTAATCGCCCCCATCAATACATTGAAAGTGGAGATGTTCCTGTCTGGTACACTCGATATCGATCTTTGGACTAAAATACTTTAGACTTCTGCACTTAATAGTTACCCTATCTCCATCAGTATGAATTTCTTCGTCGAAACGATATGGATTGTAGTCCACTTCAATCCCAGTGTCTTCGGGGTTTAACTTGGGTTTTGGTGTTAGCCAGGCAATATTTGAAGCAATCGTATTGGCGACTTCTTCATAATACTTATGTTCCTGTGAACCAAAGAAATGCGCTAGATCTTCTGGTTTTCCACCTTGTTCCTGAACTTTTTTTCCAATACAATCCAAGAACTGTGTAATTTGTTCGTCAGTTGGTATTTTCAAATTTCCTTTCTAAAGCACCCTTATGGTGACTTTTTGTTCAAATTCAATGAAAACATAACACTTTTATTTTATACAGTCAATGGTGACCCTACAGGGAGTCGAACCCTGCTTACTGCCTTGAAAAGGCAATGTCCTAGCCGATAGACGATAGGGCCGGTAAAAAATACTATAGCATTTTTACCATAAAAAGCAAAATTTTTATTTAAAACAAGTTGAACTTGATTTAATAGTAATTTATAATGATGTAATGGGTTCAAATATTCATCTAAAAGAAGAAGCTATTGCTCTCCGTAGAGGAGGTAAGAGCTACAATGAGATTACAAAAGCGTTAGGTATCAAATCTAAAGGTACCTTGAGTCTATGGTTTAAAAATCTTGATCTCTCAAAAAAATCCAAAGATCTTTTAGAAAAAAACAACATACTTGCTCACCAAAGAGGATTATTTACTTCAAATAGCGCAAGAAAAGCTAGAATTGTAATTGAAAATAATGAATCATATTTGGAAGGAAAAAATCTGATAGATTATATATCAGAAAGAGAACTACTTCTTATAGGTGCTGCATTGTATTGGGGTGAAGGTTCTAAATCAGAGAGGATGCCAGCTACTCCTCTTGATTTTAGTAACTCTGATCCACTCATGGTAATGGTATATATGAAATTTCTTAGAAAGATTCTAAAAGTTCCTGAGGATAGAATACGTGCTGGGATTCATTTATATTCTTCCATACCCGTAGATAAAGCTAGAAAGTTTTGGGCTTCTAAAACAGGATTACCTGAGGATCGATTCTATATAATTAATCAAGTCAGTAGAGCTAGTCAAGGTAAAAGACCTTTTAATATATTACCTTTCGGAACTGTAGCAATAAAAGTTAATAGTCGAATCCAATTTCAAAAAGTCAAAGGTATGATTGCGGGGATTGCAGAGAAATTATAGCTCTTTTATAAACCTCCTCGCCCTCAGCTTCTTATGATACGCTATCGCAAACCTATGTGCTTCACTATTTGCCAAAAGAGCGTATTTACCATATTGTTCAACCATTTTTTCATCTCCAAGGAAATGATCCGGTTTATGAGCTTCATTTTTTACAATAGAGATGACCGGAATATCTTTTACTACCTCTTTTGCTGTATTTATCTGTCCCACTCCCCCATCTATTACGATAAGATCAGGAGATTTCCATTCTGGGTGTGTGAATCTTCTAGTTAAAATCTCTCTGAGGCCAGCTGTATCATTGTTTGCATCTTTTGAAATCCTAAACTTTTTGTATTGAGACTTTTGAGGTTCACCATTTATAACAACGGTCATTACACCTACTGTATCTTTGCCAGACATATGAGCGATATCGTATGCTTCAATTCTAAATCCTTCTATATTTTTATCTTCTTCTGTTTTTATTAAAGAAACATCTTGAATATGATTCAAAGCATAAAGAGTATTTCTAACATTCCTAGCTTTTTCAAATTCTTGTGACTTCGCATATCCATCCATTTCATTTTCTAGAGTTTTTATCAATTTACTCTTTTTTCCTTCAAAAAATAGTACTAGATTCCTGATTGTCTTTTGATATTCTGATTTTGCATCTGGAGAACCGGTATCTGGAGAAAGACCAAGAGATCTATAGAATGATTCTTGATGTTTTAGAACTGCTTTTGCATCTCTAAAAGGAAATATCTTTCTAATAATCTTCAATGCATCTCTCAAAAGTGATCCTTGAGGATATGGGCCGAATTGATATTTTATCTTATACCCCAAATCTTTCTCATCGAGCTTATCTAGAGTTCTACCACGAGCAATTACAACTCTTGGGAATTCTTCATCTGTTATAACTACAAAGTTATAGCTTCTATTATCTTTTTCTTTTGTATTAAAATACGGAAGGTATTTCTTTATTTCATTACTTTCAAGAATAATAGCTTCAAGTACTGAATCAGTTTGGATAAAATCGACTGTACTAGCTTTTGTAACCATATCTACAAGTAAAGGACCTCTTGTAGCTATAAGGTCATTTGAAAAATAACTATAAACACGATCATGTAGGGAGGTTGCTCTACCTATGTACAATATTTCTTCTTTTATATCCTTAAAAAAATACACTCCAGGAGCTTCTGGAAGTTTCAAATGTTTAAAGTCTTGAACTCGCATGTATATGAGTTTATCGTAAATATCGAATTGGTCAATAACAAAAAAGAACCGTTATATATTTTATATACGGTTCTTTGAGATAGATAAGAGTTTTATATTAATTCATTATATATATCACTTAGGATATAAGAAATGAATTACCTCCTTTCCATCGAAATAAATGTAATTTCCGCCTTCAAAACTTAGACGAGTATCTACATTCAAATACTCATTGAACAACTTTTCTTGAACACTTGTTACCCCCGCAATCATTTCCTCCACGACTTTGTATCTGTAATACAAGGCCCATGCAACATGGTAAGGTAAGCTAGGTACTGTACCATCTTCTCTTGACCAAGCCAAGGAGTCATCGGTTTCCTTGAAGGTAGCAGGTATGCCATATTTTACTACTGATACTATTGATAATAATTCATCAATATCGATGTGTGAGAGTACCACAGAATTAACGAGATACCCTCCTTCTTTGCATATTCGAATTAGTGGACCCATCGGATCATTCCGATTTACAATCTTCATATCCAAACCCTTTGAAGGTTTAAATGGTAATTTAGATTGCGTTCGAAAATCTTTCTTGTCGAACACCATAGCGAGTAGATTACTTGGCCTTTCCCATACTGCAAGAGCTTCTTGTTCTTGGAGACTTATTTCTTTAGTTTTCACTTTTTTCCTTCTTTTTGTTGTTGTACTACTAAAATTACGTTATCATAAAATACAACAATGTCAATACCTTCGTAATCCTCCACCAGCATGGCACCAAGAAGCTACTTTTTTAGTATCTTTTTCAAATACTGCCCTGTATATGATTTCTCATTTCGAGCTACATCTTCTGGAGTACCCTTTGCCACTATTTTACCACCACGACTTCCACCTTCTGGACCAATATCGATGACATAGTCTGCGGATTTTATAAGATCCAAGTTGTGTTCAATAACTACAACAGTATTCCCCTTATCAACTAATCTTTGTAATATTTCTATAAGTTTCTTAACATCTTCATAATGAAGTCCGACAGTTGGTTCATCTAGTAGATAAATAGTCTTTTGTAGATGTGCTCTATAAAGTTCTGAAGAAATCTTCACTCTTTGTGCTTCACCACCTGAAAGAGTAGTTGCACTTTGTCCCAATTTTAAATATCCCAAACCTACTTCTTGTAGTGTTTGCAATCGATCAGATACAGATGGAATATCTTCAAAGAATTTCAGACCTTCCTCCACGGTCATTTCCAAGATATCAAAAACATTTTTACCTTTATATTTAACATCGAGCGTTTCTTTCATAAATCTCTTACCGCCACAGACTTCACAAGGAACATAGACGGTTGGAAGGAAATGCATTTCAACTGCAATCTCGCCATTACCCTGACATGCTTCACATCTTCCACCTTTTACATTGAATGAGAATCTTCCAGCACCCCAACCATGAGCTCGAGCTTCAGCAGATCCAGCAAAAAGATCACGGATATGAGTCCAGGCACCAGTATATGTAACCGGATTTGATCTTGGTGTACGACCGATAGCACTTTGATCTATTAGAATTGTTCTTCCAAGATATTCTGTACCAGTAAAACTTGCACAGTTGAAAATCTGCGCAGTTCTATGTCTAAACTCAAGTCTTGCAGCAAGATTTTTATGTAAAATCTCATACATAAAAGAAGATTTACCTGAACCAGAGACACCAGTAATAACATTTAGACAGTTCAAAGATATTTCAGCATTTATATCTTTTATATTAAAAACATTTCCGCCTTTTATAACTATTTTACCCTTTGGCTCTCTTCGAACTTCTGGTACTTCGATTTTCTTTTCTCCACGAAGATATGCAAGAGTTAGGGAACCTGAAGTATTTTTCTTTGCAGTCAAAAGATCATCTAGATATCCTGATACAACAACATTTCCGCCATGTACCCCAGCTCCAGGGCCAATATCTATAATATAGTCTGATGAAAACATAGTATCTTCATCATGTTCAACAACAATGATTGTATTACCCAAATCTCTTAGACTTGTTAGAGTTTTTATCAGACGATCATTGTCTCTTTGATGTAGACCGATGGTTGGTTCATCGAGTACATAAAGTGCACCCACAAGCCCAGAACCGAGCTGTGAAGCGAGTCTGATTCTTTGTGCTTCTCCTCCAGAAAGGGTGTGCGCACGTCTATCAAGGGTCAAATATTCAATACCCACATTTATCATAAATTGTAGACGAGACTCTATTTCTTTTAAAATAATCTTAGCTATTTCTTTTTCGGTTTCTGAAAGTTCTATTTCTTTAAAGAATTTATTTGATTCTTCTATAGACATTGACGTTACAGAAATGATGTTTATATTATTTATCTTTACATTCAATGCTTCATCACGAAGTCTAGCACCCTTACATGTTGGACAAGTTTCATTACTAAAAAATTCTCTAGTTCCAAGACCATTACAAGCTGAACAAGCACCGTAAGGCGAGTTAAAAGAAAACAATCTTGGTTCGATTTCAGGATATGAGAATCCATCGTATGGACACATAAACTTCACTGACATTAGTTTCTCTTCATCTGGGAATTCTATTTTTATAAGTCCTTGAGCTTCTTCAATAGCTTTTTCTAGTGATTCAGAAAGTCTTTCTCTAGCATTATCAACTTGTTTATTTCTTTCAGAATTGCCTTTTGGAGCAGACTTAAATTCACTCAGAAACATTTCATCAACCAGAACGTCGATATCATGCTTTTTATTTTTATCCAAAATGATTTGTTCACGCAATCGCATTACTTTTCCATCAACTTTTACACGATCATAACCCTTACCCAAAAGATCATAAAGCAACTGGTAGTATTCACCCTTTCTACCAACAACAATAGGTGCGTAGATTTTTACTTTTTGTTCATTGAGTTCAACGCCCATTACCTTTTTTCCACTCTTATTATGTGTACTTACTTGTTTTATTATTGTCTCTAGAATTTCTTCTTTAGAAATACGATGGATTTCTCTTCCGCAAGTTAGACAATGTGGTTTACCGACTCTAGCAAAAAGGATACGTAGATAGTCATATATTTCGGTAATAGTCGCTACTGTTGAACGTGGGTTATTTGACCTAGATTTTTGATCGATAGATATAGCTGGAGAAAGACCGATGATTTCATCGACATCTGGCTTCTGCATTTGTTTTAGGAATTGTCTTGCATATGAAGAGAGAGATTCTACATATCTTCTTTGACCTTCAGCAAATATAGTATCAAAAGCAAAAGACGACTTTCCTGATCCAGAAAGACCTGTTACCGCTATCATTTTATTCCTAGGCATTTCAACACTTATATTCTTCAGATTGTGTGTTCTTGCCCCTTTTACGATGATTTTATCGCTTTCTAAGCCCTTTTCTGATGGTTTTTTAGACATTTCCTATAACTATACCAACATGTAGATAATAGGCAAATTATTTGGCACTTGCGGGAATAAGCTCGTTTACAGCATTTATTATTTCATCTAGCGAAGCAGCAGCTTTTACCATGAACTTATTTGCACCTAAGACTTTTGCTTTCTCAATATCACTCTGTCTATTTAGATTTGTAAGCATCATAACTGGAATTTTTCGAAGTTTTTCTTCCATTTTAATCTTTTGTAGAATATCCATTCCATTCATTCCAGGAAGCATGATGTCTAGAACTATTACATCTGGAATTTCAGTCTCTAGAAACTTCATTGCTTCATCTCCACTATTTGCTTTAAGCAAAGAGAATCCACTACTTTCAATTTTTCGAGCGAGAATAGTACTAAGTAGTCTATCATCTTCTACCCATAGAATCTTTTTGACTTTTTTAGTTGCTGCACCGATCGGGCCAACCTCAGCACTTGGAACACTTTTACCGAAGACTTTATTTACTTTTTCCAACACTTCATTTGGCTCAACATGTGACTTGATAACATAATCACGTATTGTTGGAGTCGAAGGAATATTCTTCATTTGTATAGGTTCTCCAGAATTTGAAATGATTATTACCGGAATTCTAGTTACGTCTTTATCAAGACTCTTTTGAAAAAGAACATCATATCCATTTTTATCTGGCAAAACTGTATCTATCAAAAGTAAATCTGAAGCATTCGCTTTCAACTTTTCTATAACTTCATTACCACTCGTAACATTGTCGACAGCAAAACCTGCATCGATCAATTTTTCCATTAATATTTTTGTAAGGTTTAAATCACTTAATGCTATCAAAATTTTTTCTTTCATTTGAAACTATTATACCACCCTTTGTTTTAGTATAGCAATTTCATCACGTAGTATTGCAGCAGTCTCAAAGTCTAGTACTTTTACCGCTTCAGACATCTCATCTTCTTTCATCTTTATGAGTTTCTTTGGATCTTCTGAGAGCATTTTTTCATCCAATCTAACTAGTTCATTCACAGCTTTATCATGCTCGGTTTGCAATTGATCTGTAATATCCTGAATCTTTTTGATAATAGTCTTTGGAGTGATTCCATTTTTTTCATTATATTCTAACTGTATCTTTCGACGACGTTCTGTCTCTTTTATTGCATAGTTTAAAGCATCGTTCATAAAATCTGCATAGAGTATTACTCGGCCATTTATATTTCTAGCTGCACGACCAATGATTTGTATTAGTGATGTTTCAGATCTAAGGAAACCAGCTTTGTCTGCATCTAGAATACCAATGAGTGAAACCTCTGGAAGATCTAGTCCTTCTCGAAGTAAGTTTACTCCAACCAAAACATCGAACTTTCCTCTTCTAAATTCAGTAAGAATTGTAATTCTATCAATAGTCTTTATATCACTATGAAGATATTCTGCTTTTATTTTTTTCTCTTTTAAATATTCGCTCAAATCCTCTGCCATTTTCTTTGTAAGGGTTGTGGCTATGACTCTATCTCCCTTTTTAATTACTTTTTCTGCTTCTTCTATAAAATCGAAAATCTGTCCTTTGTAACTTCCTTTTTCTGCAACAGGTTTTACATCAATAACAGGGTCGATAAGTCCAGTAGGTCGGATAACCTGTTCGACAATTTGTTCACTATGTTCTTTTTCGAACTTACCCGGAGTTGCTGTTGTATATATTACTTGTCCTACAGCTTTTTCAAATTCATCAAACTTCATCGGACGATTGTCTTTTGCAGATGGTAAACGGAAACCATAATCTACAAGTGTAGTTTTTCTAGAAAGGTCGCCGGCATACATACCACCGATTTGTGGAACTGTAACGTGTGATTCGTCTATAACAGTTAAGAAATCAGGACTACCATCATGTTTATGAGGAAAATATGATAAAAGTGAATCGGGTGCTTCGCCTGGTTTCTTACCTGAGAAATGTCTTGAATAATTTTCAATTCCATTACAATATCCAACTTCTCGTATCAAAGCCAAATCGTATTTTACTCTCCTCTTCAATCTTTCTGCTTCCAGATTTTTCCCTGCTTTTTCCAATTCTTTTAATCTCTCTTCCAATTCTTTTTTAATTGTTTCAAAAGCTTTCTTTGATTGTTCATCTGTACTTATGAAATGTTTCGCTGGAAAAATAAAAATGGAATTGTGTTCTCTCTTTATTGCCATAGTAACTGAGTCCAACTCAATAATTTGAGAAATAGTATTCATATCATATTGAATACGATAAATAGTTCTTTCATTTACCGGCATTATTTCAATCATATTTCCCAAAGCTCGGAATTGACCTGCATTTATATCTGCATTCGTTCTTTCAAAATGAACATCGATCAATCTTCGTATAAGGTCAGCTCGTGAGAATTCCATTCCGACTGATAGTTTCGTATTTTCCTTTTCATATTCTTCTGGACTACCCAAACCATAAATACAAGAAACCGAAGCGACAATGATCACATCTTTTCTAGTCAAAAGCGCTTGAGTCGATGCATGTCGAAGTCTATCAATCTCTTCATTTATCATTGCTTCCTTTTCTATATAAGTATCAGTCACAGGCATATAAGCTTCTGGCTGATAGTAGTCATAATATGATACGAAATAGTGAACAGCATTCTCTGGGAAAAATTCTTTATACTCTTGAGCAAGCTGAGCTGCTAGAGTTTTGTTGTGTGCGATTACTAGAGTAGGTTTGTCGTTATTTGCTATGACATTTGCCATAGTAAAAGTCTTACCAGAACCAGTAACACCGAAGAGTGTTTGCTTCTTCATACCCTTTTTAAGGCCTTGGCTAAGCGCTTCTATCGCTTTTGGTTGGTCCCCCGCTGGAGACATGTTTTTTGAGAGATTAAATAGTGACATTTGTTTTTACTATACATTAAAATGAGAGGTTTTATAAGGGTTGACTATATATGTTAAATATGGTAATATATTAGAGGTTAGTTAACACCTTGCCTGCTCACGGAAATGTCTGATGTGTATGTACACATTGTAATTCCATGGCCTGGGGAAGGTTAGATAGTTGAAAAAATGAATCCCAAAATTGATCATCTGATTAGGACTTACCCTAACCTAATTAGAGACATTGCAGATGCGATACCTGGACTTGGATTAAGCATGTATCCAAGGAGACAAGATGTTGGTCATAGGTTTGTGCACAGTGTAGGTAATATGCGCAAACTCGTAGTTTTTATGACCACAATGTCATATGACCGAAACGGCTGGTATAACGTCATTAATGATATCCAAAAAGCTGGAATCTATACCGATGTAACTCCGGTAATGAACCCCTACGATGCCGGTGCGGTTTGTGAGGACAAGAGTTACAAAATCGCTATCTGCACTCCAGAGGAGAAGGAGATTCTCCTCAAGAACGGTTGGGCGATTGGTAATATCATCGTTTCCGTACCCAACATGGACAAAGCAACAGCTCTGAAAGGACTCGTTCGAGCCTGGATCGCGACCTGGATCAAGTAATCCTAACAATTTCAAACTCCGCTAGTCACTTGTGACTGGCGGTTTCTTTTTATATATTATTTTTTGTCTCCAACAAGTCTAACCTATTCTCACATCTACTTACTTTTTCTTGAATCATAAATACACCGTCTTTATATACCAACATTTCATCTATAAAACCCTGTTTCATAGCAGACATATATCTTTCTGATTCTTTTCTATAGTATTCCTTTGCTCCTTCAAAAGTAATAGTCATGATTTCATACATCATAGATCTGGTTTCACTTAATATTTCTCCCTTAAGAGAGATTAAGGCACCTCTAAGATATTCTTTTGTAACAAAATTAGACATGAGATAATCTTTTGTGACAAAATTAGACAATTCTTCTCTAAGAATTTTCCTTGTAACTATTTCATCATCACTATTTGTAACTTTTTTCTTCACAATACCATTCTATTTAAAATAAAAAATTATAGCAATACAAAAAATGATAAAAATTTTATCAAAATTTCATAACTCTGTGGATAATTAAAAAAGCCGTCTCATACGAGAACGGCTGATTGACCGACAAACCTGTAATCAAGCGGATAAACTTGTCATGTGATGAAAGTTTCCCCTTGAAGACCGTCTTTTGGAATCAATTATTTTTCTTAACTCTTCTGGATGTCTTTTAAGGAACGACGCCTTGGCATATTTTCTATCTCTCTTTTTTTTCAGATACTCATCGAGTGTAATCCATCCCTTTTCTTCACCCATAATGTAATATCTCATTTCTACAAAATCACCTTCTTTCCAAATCCACCCAACAGAACCATTACTCGGGGTTTTTTTGAAGATCGGTCCATTTTTCGAACTAAGTACTATAATTTCAGTATTCATACAATACCAATCCATTTTTTTATTTGTGCTGTTTTGTACATACAAAACAAGAGCTCTGGGTTGTTCCAGAGCTCGTATTTAGGATTTATCTATATAGATATATCACAAACACCAACCCTAGAACAAAGTCTAGTTACCAGAATGTGCTTAATAAAATGTGTTTGTGAACGATTTTTCATTGTTTGATATTCTAACAGATATTATTTCTTTCGCAATACCACCCTCTTCACAGCCTCGCGTATATGACTTTCACCCATTTCATAATGTTCAATCAACTCTTCAGGTGTACCCGATTGGCCAAATTTATCTTTTACTCCAATGAATTCTATAGGTGCTGGATAATGCTTTGCTAAACATTCAGAAACAGCTGATCCCATACCTCCTGCAATCTGATGCTCTTCAACTGTAACTATTGCACCAGTCTCATGTGCCAATCTCCACACTGCTTCTTCATCCAATGGCTTTATTGTACTTAAATTTAGAACTTTTACTCTCAAGCCCAATTTCTCTCCTTCTTTTTCAAAATTTTCCGCAACTTTCAAAGCTTTATAGACAAGTGAACCAGTAACAATTATTCCGACATCGGCCTTTTTATCTCCTTTTGGAGAAAAAAGTAATTGCGCTTTACCTATTTCAAATGGACTATCTTCTGTAGTTATAACTGGAGTTTTTTCTCTAGCGAGTCTTATATATGTTGGAAACTTTGTTTTTGCACAAGCTAACGTCGCTTTCTTTGCTTCTATAGAATCACAAGGTGAGATAACTATCATGTTTGGTATAACACGAGTTATTGCTAAATCCTCAATTGCTTGATGAGTTCCTCCGTCTGGGCCAACAGAAATTCCAGCGTGTGAACCAGCTATCTTAACTGGTCGATCGTTGTAACATATTGTAGTACGTATTTGCTCCCAATTTCTTCCTGGACTAAACATTGCATAAGAAGTCATAAAAGGGATTTTACCCATCGCAGCCATACCTGAAGCAACACTAGCAAGGTTTTGTTCTGCGACACCGATCTCTACGAATCTATCTGGGAATTTTTGTTTAAATAGATTCATATATGTTGAATCAGTAAGATCAGCACAAAGACCAACCACGTTTTTATCCAATTCAGCAGATTTCAAAAGTCCTTCTCCAAATCCTTTACGTATAGGAACTTGCTCAACATCTTTATCGAAAAGTTTTGGATTTAATTTTTGAATTGGATTTATCATAAATAATAAATTAAAATAATAGAAAAAAATAAGAAAGATGAAATTCCAAAAACAAAAAATGTCAAAGTGATCAGATTTAATAAATTGATAATTTTCTCTAAGTAACTATTTTTACTTTTTTCAACAGAGATATTATATTCTTTAACACTGACGTCGGGTTGCCTAATCATACTATTAAGATCCTCAAAAAGATATTTATTATTTAACCTACTTAAATAATAATTTATCGCCTCAAATACGATTGTTATTGAAAGAAATAACCAAGTAATTATTAATAATCTTTTTGAACACTCGGCAACAAGGTAAGGTTTAGCTAAAAAAAGAGTCACCGATACCCCTATTACACCAGTAGACACATTTAAAATAAGTTTTGATAATTGACTATCTGAATATTTCATAATATCAATACACCTAACCTGCTGATCTTTCATAAATTGTTTTAAATTGTAATCTTGATCTAGCATATAATTTTAACTAAACAAAAATACAAATATAGAAAATGAGCATAGTAATACTCCTTCTATTCTTCTTATCACTATTTCTCTTTTTGATAATTCATAACCATAACTCTGCTTTTTATTAAAAAACAAAAAAATTCCAAGGACAGCACATACCAAAAGATACGATATTAAAAAAGGATAAGGTACTGTTTCAGCTTTAATAGAATAAATAGATCCGAATAAGAATAAAATTTTAAGAACTATTTCAAATATCTTCATGCTGTAATTATACCCTATTTTTAAGAAACTTTTTACCTTCAACCTTTAATCTCCTATCAACTTTTTTAATATCCTCTTCAGCCGGCAGAGCTTCCGGTCTAATTCCACTTTTACCCAATAACTCTCTTACATTTTTATTATTCTTAACATGCTCATTTATAATCGGATTCTCTCCTCGAATATATGCGTCCCGCTTGAGAGTAAAGTTTGTAATTTCATTTGCCATGTCTTTAGCTTTTACAGTTATTGCTGGTAAAAAATCAGCAAGGGCTCTTGAGGTAGGAACATTTAATTTCTTCTTCATATCTAAGGTCGTCTTACCTCCAAACAAAGCCTCATCTCCTTTACTTCTAATTTTAGCAAAACCTATACTATCCACACCCCTCTCATATAATATTCCTGAAAGTTCTTTTTCGGAATTTGAGAGTTTCTCGCGAAAAACTAATCTTTCAATCTCAGACAACCTTTTCTCCACTAATTCTTGCTTGCGAGTTTGAATTGCAAAGTAAGCCATTGCAAAAGCTATTGGTTCTTTGCTTGGATCTCCATTTTGGGCAATTAGGTAACAAGCATGCCGGGTTAGTGCGTAATCATTAATAGTCATTTTTGAACCTTTGCCACCGGTGATGCCTTTGCTGACGTCAGCAAAGTGATCAGTGGTAACAAGTCCTGTCTTATCACATGCTATTTTAGCTTTATCTATGACCTTTTGAAAATTCCTCCACTGATCATACCCCAGTAATCCTTGCAAATCTCTCGCAAACCAAAACTCTAAACCATCTTCTGTTTTATGTACATAATCATTAAAACTCTTATGTAGACTTTTTACTATTTCTTGTTTCATTTATTTTTATTTGTTAGTTAATAAAATCTATCAGCTAACATTAACAAAATAAAAATATGAGTAAAGTGGAAAACAAAAAAGGCGATTTTATCAAAATTTCACACTAAATATAGTCTAATTTAAAATTATTTAATTTTAACCCCAAAAGCATTCGTCGCTATTTCTATCTCTTCCGGTGTTGTCGGTGGTTTGCCATGCCATTCATATTTTCTTTCGAATTCCCGAATTCCTTTTGAAGATATTGTATTTGCTATAATCACCGATGGTTTATCAAACACCGCTTGAGCTTGTCCCCAAGCTGCATCAATATCTCTGAAGTTATGTCCATCAACTTCTTGTACATGCCAGTTGAAAGCTCTCCATTTATCTCCTAGAGGATTTAAAGGCATTATATCTTCTGTAAAACCGTCTATCTGAATATTATTTCTATCAACTATCACTGTTAGATTCTGTATTTTCTCTTTGCCAGCGAGCATTATCGCTTCCCAATTTTGTCCTTCATTCAGTTCCCCATCTCCAAGAAGGCAGATAAATTGTTTTCCGGATGTCTTTCCAAGATTCATTTTTTCAGCTAAAGCCATACCTACAGCTTGAGATAGTCCTGAACCAAGGGGTCCAGAAGAATTCTCAAGCATTGGCAAATATTCACGATGTGGATGTCCCTGTAAACGACTTCCGAATTTTCTTAAAGTATTTAATTCTGATACTGGGAAATATCCTGCATGAGCCATAGTTGCATATAGTACTGGACATATATGCCCATTTGAAAGTATCAATCTATCCCTATATTCCCAATTCGGTTTCTTTGGATCATGTCTCATTGCATGAAAAAATAGATAGGTAAAAATATCTGCCATATCTAGAGGTCCAGCAGTATGACCGGACTTAGCATGTATGAGCATTTCTATTATCGAACCTCTTATTGCATAAGCTTTTTCAAAAAGAAATTTGGCTTTTTCATCTGTTAAAGGTTGAACTGGCATTATGCCAATATTATAGCATTTAAATCCCCCTAAACTCTTCTAGTGTATCCACAATATCTTCAAGAGAATTGTTTCCAAACAAAGCAGAGCCAACAGCTAGACTATCAGCACCTGATTCTTTTAATATATCTGCATTATCTAGACTTACTCCACCATCTACTTGTACTTTCAAATCGGGATATAATTTTTTAATTTCTTTTACTTTATTTATAGTGCTATCTTCAAATTTCTGACCTTGAAAACCAGGTTTTCTAATGCCCATAACTTGAACAAAATCTATTTTATCAATATATTTCTTCAAATCATCCACATTCCCTAGATTACCAATTGCTATACCAATCTCTACCAAACCTTTTAAAACATCGATGACAGGATTTAGATCTTTTGATGATTCCAAATGTAGAATTATTTTTGTTGCACCTGCAGAAAGCCATTTGCGAGCATCATCCTCACTTGGATCCTTTATCATCAAATCAAATTCATAATCTATTCTCTCCCACTCAGGCATACCTCTAACTTCTTTTAAAATTGCTTCGAAATTTTCATCAGGTTTAATATCCGCTTTCCAATATGGCCAAGTAATAGTTGGTACATATTTACCATCACAAATATCGATCTGAACTTTATCAGAAAAGTCTTTAATCAAATCTATCTTCTCTTCAATTTCTTTAAAATTTTTCGGTAGTATTGCTGGTATTATTTCCATAAAATTATTCTATAGTGTCTAACATTTCATTTCTTAAAACATGTCTTTTATCATTACTAAATGGTGTCGATATCCAAAATCTTATTGCTTCTTTTGCTTCTTCAAATCCTACAAAACCTGCACCTATAGATAGTATATTTGAATCATTGTGTTCTCTAGCTAGTCTTATTATCTCCAAGTCTTGACCATAATAGACTATAGCTCTAGCTCCAGGAAGACGGTTACATATTATTGCTTCACCTTGTCCAGACTTTCCAAAAACTATTGCATGGGTATTGGTTGGATCACTAATCACTCTCATAGCGGCAGGAAGGATGAGTTCTGGATAATTATCACCTTCTTCATAGACATGAGCTCCCAAATCTTCAACTTCAAAACCTTCTTGATTCAAAAAATCTTTTATTTTATTTTTCAATTCAAATCCAGCATGATCACTAGCCAATATTATTTTCATGTCATGATTCTAGCATTTTGAATAGATAAAAGAAAACCCCGGCCATATATGGCACGGGGTTTTTGTAAGGGAGTATTTTACTCCTCGGGAAACCTTTCCCTGAGTTTCTTCATACCGTCGGGTGTGACTTTCTGACCGAGAACCTTGTTCCTCTTGTCTGAAAGCCTGACCTCACTAATCCTGATAACACCTTTGTTTCCATCGCTGGTTGAGAAACTAACGTCCGCTCCATCTTTGGCGCAGACGATACTGATTTCCACCTCGCCGCTGTAATAGATGTTGTATTTCTGCCCATCATCCACAACAGCGAACTCAACTCCATCGACAGGCTGGAACACGAACCCTTGCATCTGGAATTCCTTCTTCGACTTCTTGTCTTTGTTGAACCCAAGCCGTCCAGCTTGGGTTTCATTCACTGAAGTGAACAGGAACGCGATGATGAGCGCGAAAACCGAGATAATATTCTTCATTTTCTGACCTTTTTTTGATTGTTTCTTTGATACTGGCTGGCGTGCAATATATCATACAATATATAGAAAATCAAGGGGTTTGGTTAATGCGAAGTTATTAGGGTATTATGCATTTTTGACATAACTATATAATAGTGATATACTTACTAATAGAGAAAACACCTAAAAGATACGCTATTTCCATAAAAACGTTATGTTACTGACACTTATTACTGTTCTGTTTTTCGTCGGAGTTATCGGCTCCTTTGTTCAGTTCTTTCTGAAACTGGAGTCTAGCAATATTACAGGTGCTATATGGATAGTCCTCTTGATATCGTCGTTCATTGGTTGGTACATTCAATGGCAATCATCTCAAAGAACCCTTGTGATTCTTTCTGTGACACTTTGGATGATACAAATCATCTGCAGATATTGGAGTTCAGTACTCCAAAAAAATTGAGACATCCGATCTCAACGACCGCGTACTACTTAATTGATAGGCGCGGTTTTTTGTTACAACATTTTAAAATGACTCCTCATTACACATCTCACCAAAATATATTTTTATCTTACTTAAATGTCATACCAATTAATTTCTATTTTTTATTTTTCCATACAATCCACCTATCACTAGACCGATCACAGCCAAAGCGAGAATAGTGCCAGTATCCCCTAAGTTCACAGGGCTTGTGTGTGCCACAGAGGAAGCTGCGAGAGTTTTGCACTCTGTCCACCATGCTTTTTTAAGACCAACATATTCACTCAAACAACTTTTGTTCCAAATCAGTATAAGATCAATTATAAATCCAAATATCACAGTGACTAACCATCCGATAATTGAATATTCATAGGTGCTTGTTTTCATAATAATATATTTAAATTAACCTCCCCGCCTTCACTAAATACCTCATTTAACATCAGACAACCAACCACTCTCCTTAAGTACAGCTCGTGCTTCATTTATTTTAGTATCATCAACAAAAATATCGTATGGTACATTTGGACCATGACTACGACCCGAAGGGCTTAGACTGCCCATTCCAGGACCAATCGATGCTTTAATATCAATATTTTCTAATACACCTTTGATTATGGTTGCATCTATTTCTGTTGGTGCTGTGAACAATTTAATTTTCATTTTTATATATTAGCTAATTTTCGCACCATCATCAGATTCAGAATAACTTATCAACCTCCAGACAATTACAACCGATGGAATACTCCAGAATAAAACGTAAGTAAGTATTGCATACCACTCAGGTAGATTAATAACTTTTGATGCATTATCGAAATCCATGAATGCTAACACCCATAATATTGCTAGCAAAACGAAACTAATTGGTAATGTTACCTTCAGGCTTCTTAGTGCGTAAAATATTCTTTTTTTCATATTAAATTATTAATTATTTTTAAATTAACCTTTCCGCTTTCACCACATCAATTTTATTATATTCTATCACAATTTTAAAAAATCTCCCCGCGCCCACTCTTGAAAATCTGACGATTCAGATACTCAAGAAATGGCGTGTTGGTGTTCTTATTTCATTATCAAAGAACAGATTAAAGATATGCAAACTCCTAACCAGTAGCAACTTTTTCGACTATTTACATAGATTATAATATGTGTTAATATAAAACAAGAAAACTGTAGCGGCCACACTTGAAAGGAAGCCTTTAAATGAAAAATGAAATTCTTGTTGGGGTAGTAGCAAATGGATCACCCTCTCTCTTAACCACAATATACACTAGCGGCAAATTTGTTTGCGGTGTCAAAAGTGGAACTCCATGGGGTAAATCAATCTACATTAGTGCGGACAATTCGTGTCCGATTAATGATGACAAGATCATTCGGGATGGGGCGAAAGACGTTGCCAAAACCCTGAATAAACAGCGAATCCGGATTGTAACACTTACACATGGAGAAAGAGGCCGGTTCACTAACCACTCTCGAGTGAAGTGTTTAAAACTTCCACCGAAAGAACTTAATCTTTTCGTAACCACTCTAAAGAGATGTCTAGGTAAAGGTACCAGAGTGGTTACCTAAAAACACTACTTAGATTTCCCCGCCGATCACTTCACTGTGGTCGGCGAATTTTTTATCCAAATCAACCCCAATTAGTGAAAGTTAGAGCAAGAATTAAATAGATTAGAGCCAAATCTATAATAATAACTAACGACCCTGCAATTAACCACTTATCTTCTTTCATGACTTTAAAAGCAAAGAAAATTGAAACTAGAACTGGAATTATGGTCATTATAAGTACAAAGTATAGTGAGGTTCCAAAAAATCTAGGGGCAATGTTCACCAGAAAAATAAGGACTGGTGAGAGTATTACCGCTAATAAACTTTTAATTAAATTCATGTTCTTTAGATTAACCTCTCTACTTTTTAATCACCCAATTTTGTAAACATATTATAACACAATTTTAGAAAAACCTCCTCGCTCTTACCTCTTGAAAACTCAAATGATTTAAGTACTCAAGAGGTGGCGTTAGTGTTTAATATTTTGCTATCAAAGTACAGTATTATGCTATCGGAAATCCTGATGAATAGCGAGGAATATCTGATACCTTTGCAATATTTGATAACATTACTTAGTATCATATACTGATCTCGTCATATAGAAGAACGAAATTATTATTAAAATAATATAAATACCTACAACCAACATCCACAAACTAGGACTATATTCCGAATATCTGTGATCATTACCACATATACCAATTAAATTAAAACCATTCAACATATAAGAAAGGAAACTGAATGAACCCATAGCATCTCCGCAATCTTGTCTGTTGAATAACAATCCAAGTAATTGAAAAATTACAAGGGGTATTAATCCTAGCAAATTATAAGATATATATTTTATATGCTTCACACTCCTGATTACACTTATGATTAACATTATTAGAGCGATTACAGCGAACGGTAACCATATATATAAAAGTACTACAAACCCACTCCAGCCTCCAGTTGTCAACAAAAATAACCACCCATTAACGATCAAGTACAGAACGGTTAGTAGAAAAAAATTCCAATTACCTAATTTTATTATTTTCATAAATTTTTATAAGATACCGACTTAATAAGGCCAATTAATAAAGTTACGAGACTTACTAAACCTAAAACAATCCATAACCCCCAAATCATATAACCAAACACGAAATTTCCAGGATCACCCACGAAAACAAGTGGTAAAGAGATAAGTAGAAATAAAATAGTATACGATGATATTGAGATCAATCTATTTGATCGCAAAAAACCCGTCGCAAAAAGTAGATTAGAAACTCCAATGGTAATTACTCCTATCCCAAGTGTCGGCTGAGCGTTATCAAACCATCCCATAAATAATACTACGGCACCTATAATCAATAAAAGCCCTACGATCCATTGAATTATTCTCATATATTTTTATTATATTAACCTCCCCGCTTTCACCACATGCCTCACAAACGTATTCGTATACCTCATCTCGTTATTGTGCCAAGCGACGCTTTCTAATTATTCCGTATAACCATCCCGCTATTACTCCAAATGCTATTAATGGTAGGTAAGCAAATTTAATCAGAACCGGATCTACCAATAAACTAGTAAAAGTTAGGGGCTCACAAATAGGACCACTACAAGGAACCTCGACGGTACTCAAATATATTGCGATCGTGAAAGAAGCTAGTACTCCACAGAAACCTCCAATAATCCAAGATTGTGTTAGTTTCATATGTTTAAATTAATTTACCCACTTTCACCACATGCCTCACCGACATATTCTTGTACCTATCTCATTCTCACACCACCCTAATAAACTGCCTTATTCTCAATTTTACCTCCACAGTTAGCATCGACCCAGTTTGCATCGTAATCAGATATTTTTCGTACTTCACCATTTTTTAGGTAGTAAGCTTTTCCTCCAGCACCTGGCATCAGATCACCAGCAATTGCATCTGGACATTCTTGAAGTTTTGGTTGGTAGACTGCATATGCAGATATTCCTATCACAATTACCACAATAATGATTACATATTTCATAATAGTTATATTAATCGTCCTGCTTTAATAACATGCCTAACCAAAGTATGCGTATACCCCATCTCATTATCATACCAAGCCAAAACTTTCACTAGATTCCCCCCAACCACTCTCGTAAAAGCTAGATCTGCTATTGAAGCATAACTACTTCCCTTTATGTCTGAAGAAACTAGGTTTTCTTCTGTAACTGTAAATATTCCTTCCCATCTTTTATTCCCCGCAGCTTTTTTTAATATTTCATTTACTTCTTCAGCTGTTGTATTTTTCTTTGAAATAAAAGTTATATCAACAATAGAACCAACAACTACAGGAACTCGTATAGATATGCCATCGAAAAGTCCTTTTAGATTCTCCATCACTTTTGTAACAGCGATTGCTGCACCTGTTGATGAAGGTACGATATTTTGTGCTGCTGCGCGACCTTCTCGCATATCCTTTTTACTTGGACCATCTACTATAGCCTGACTTGCTGTATATGCATGAACAGTATTTAGAAGAGCCTTTTCCACACCTAGTGCTTCATCAAGTATTGCAAGCAATGGACTTCCTGCATTTGTAGTGCAAGATGCGTTTGAAGAGATTTGGCATGTACTAAGCTTGTCTTCATTCATTCCCATAAGCACTGTCTCGCCTTTTACAACTGAACCTGGTTCGTCTTTTATAGGAGCAGTTACAACAACTCTTTTTGCACCAGCTACTATATGAGCTTGTGCTTTGTCACTAGAAGTAAAGAGGCCTGTAGATTCTACAACTACGTCTATATCCATATCTTTCCAAGGAAGTTTTGTAGGATCCTTTTCGCTAATATATTTTACCCCTTTCAAATCATAGTTGGTCTTGCCATAAGCAGTATCGTATTTTAAAAGGTATTCAATATTTTCAATTGATGTTAGATCATTAATTGCCACAACTTCCAAATCTGAACTTTCTTTAGATAATTTATAAAATGCTCGTCCGATTCTTCCGAAACCATTTATTGCAACTTTTATTTTTTTCATTCCCATATTATATGATATATGTAGTATAATAGGAAGAATGAAAGCAACAAAAGTATTTTTAAAAACAAGAAAAGTTTTATCAATAACAATACTATTAGTAGTGCTCGGTATTGGATATTGGTCATACAATAAATTCTTTTCAAAACCTCCACAACCAAGCTATGTAGTAGCAAATGCAAAAAGAGGAGATATAGTAAAATCTGTCACAGGAACTGGCCAAGTCTCTGCATCAAGTCAAATAGATATAAAATCAAAAGCGTCTGGAGATCTAGTTTTCTTAAATACAAAGGACAATGGTACAGAAATAAAAAAAGGGACTTTGATCGCTCAAGTAGATACAAGAGATATAGCTATTAGTCTTGAAAATGCAAAAATCGCTTATGCAAAACTAGTTAAGCCTGCGGACTTACCAAGTACTCTTGAAGCAGAGAGTGCATTAAATGATGCAATATCATCAAGTAAAAAATCATACGATGATGCTTGGAATACTGTTGCTGATACCTTCACTGATCTACCAACAATAATGGCTGGCGCTGATAGCCTTATTTATAGCAAAAATGGATATTTAAATGAATCACAAGTCAGAAGTGTCTCCCTACTCGCAGTTAGTTATCAAAGAAAAGCAGGTTTAAGTTACGATAAAGCTGAAAAAAAATACGAGTCTTTGCTTGAAGAATACAAGAACTTTTCAAGGACAAGTTCTCCTGATACCATCGAATCTTTTACAAATAGTGTTTATCTTCTAACAAAAGATGTATCTGATGCAGTAAAAAATATTCAAGGTACTTTGGACTATGTTAGAAAACAAAAAAATGATGATAGTGGATCAGCTGAAGCAACAAGTGCTAACGAATGGGCAAATACGATAAATACTGACTTGGCAAATCTACTAACAGCGAAAACTGCAATTACAAGTGCAGGTGAAAGCGTAAAGAAAAAAAATGCCGATCTTATAAAACTAAAAACAGGTCCGGACAATTTAGATATTTCTGCCCAAAAACTAAATCTGCAGCAAGCACAGAACAATTATGATGACTATTTCATAAGAGCTCCATTTGATGGTGTTCTAGCCAGACTATCAGTCAAACCAACTGATACTGTTAGTAATGGAACAGTGATTGGTACATTAGTATCTTCACATAAGATAACTACGATAACATTAAACGAAGTTGATGTTGAAAAAGTAAGAGTAGGTCAAAAAGCAGAATTAACTTTTGATGCAATACAAGATCTAAGGATTCCAGGTACAGTAATAACGGTTGATCTAGTAGGCACAGTATCTCAGGGCGTTGTTAATTACAATGTAGAACTTTCACTAGACGAACAGGATGAAAGAATAAAATCTGGAATGAGTGTTACGGCAGATATAAAAACCGAAACAACTCAAAACGTAATAATTGTTCCAAATAGTTCAGTTAAAACCCAAGGAAGAATGAGTTTTGTTGAAGTATTTGAAAATCCACTTCCAATGATAAAAGGAAATACACCTATAACGTCTAGTATTCCTCCCGTACAAAAGAAAGTAGAAATAGGAACATCGAATGATTCTTTTACAGAGATTATTTCTGGAATAAATGAAGGAGATCAAGTCGTAGTTAGAACTATCACAACAGCAGTCGTAGCAAAAACAACTCCAACAATATTTAGTGCAGCGGGTGTTGGAAATAGAAATATTGGTGGCAGTACAAGGCCAAGTACAACAGGAGCACCAAGAAATTAAAAAATATGATTGAAATTACAAATGTTACAAAAACTTACAATAGTGGTGAGACTAGCTTCCAAGCACTAAAAGGAGTCAGTTTTGAAATCGAAGAAGGAGAATTCGTAGCTATTATGGGTCCATCAGGATCAGGTA
Source organism: uncultured Candidatus Saccharibacteria bacterium (assembly GCA_964367745.1). Lineage (GTDB taxonomy): Bacteria > Patescibacteriota > Minisyncoccia > Phycocordibacterales > PALSA-1337 > CAIOGI01. The sequence goes on from CAYIYK010000002.1 coordinate 67,682, forward strand.
AATCTACTCTCATGCATATTTTGGGCGCTCTAGATACTCCAAGTTCAGGAAAATATTTCCTAGCTGGAAAGGATGTATCAAAACTTTCAGACGATGAACTGGCAAACATAAGAAGAGAAAAAATTGGTTTCGTTTTTCAATCGTTTAATCTTTTATCTAGAGCAACTGTACTTAGAAACGTTACCCTTCCCCTTGTATATGAAGGTATTGAAATAAAAGAAAGAGAAAGACGTGCGCGTGAAGCATTGTTTGCAGCTGGACTTGATGAAACTCATTTCCTTCATCTTTCAAATCAACTATCTGGAGGTCAGATACAAAGAGTTGCTATCGCACGTGCTCTAGTAAACAATCCAAAACTAATACTTGCAGATGAACCTACTGGTAATCTAGATTCAAAGACTGGAGAAATAGTTCTAGGAACTTTTCAAAAATTAAATAAAGATTTGGGAAGAACTATTATACTTATTACTCACGAAACTGATGTAGCTCAACATGCAGAAAGAATAATACATATAAAAGATGGTTTGATTCTTAGTGATAAGAAAAATACAAATAGAAAAATAATAAAACAATGACAATTTTGGACATAATACAAGAGACAAATAGTGCCCTATCAGCCAACAAAGTAAGGTCAGGTTTGACTATGCTAGGCATTGTTATAGGAATAAGCTCGGTAATTGCCCTAATATCCATTGGAAACGGCGCTAAAGCTAGTATAGAGGGTAATATAGAGAAATTAGGCTCAAATCTATTAACCGTAGTTCCAGGTGTTCTACAGCCAGGTAGAGGCATTGTTTCTTCAGGAAGAGGCGCTGCGCAAAATCTAAAAAGTGAAGATGCGGAATTATTGAAAAATATTGAAGGCGCTACAATGGTTGCTCCAGAACTTGATAGAAGATTTCAAATAGTTTCAAATATTGGAAACAATACAAATTCAACAGTTATCGGAACAGTACCAGAATATATGATAATCAGAAACCTAACGCTCAAAGACGGGTCTTTTATTTCTGAAGTAAATAATAGAAGTCTAAGTAGAGTCGCAGTACTAGGACCAACTGCCGCTTCAGATCTCTTTGGTGAAGAAGATCCAATAGATAAAACTGTTAGAATAAATGGATCCAATTTTAAAGTAATAGGAATTCTAAATCAAAAAGGAAGCGGAGGATTCTTTAATCCTGACGATGCAGTCTTTATTCCATTAAATGTAATGCAGAAAATTTTGACCGGTGCAGATTATCTTTCAAGTATTTCAATTAGTGTAGAGAATAAAAATCAGATGGATCAAGTGAAAAGTAGTGCTTTTGATATTCTTTCAGAAAAACATAGAGTAGATCCTGCAAATCCAGACTTTTCTATCGTATCTCAATCAGATATTCTAGGAGCATTAACACAGATCACTGATACTTTCACAATATTCCTTGCTAGTATCGCTGGAATATCACTTATCGTTGGTGGTATAGGAATCATGAACATGATGCTAACAACTGTTACAGAGAGAACAAAAGAGATTGGACTTAGAAAAGCTATTGGAGCAAAGAGAAAAGATATAAACCTTCAATTCTTAATAGAAGCAATCATGCTTACTTTCATTGGCGGTTTTGTAGGTGTAATACTCGGCTGGTCAATATCTTTTGGTATATCATATTTTGGAATTTTACAAACAAGTGTATCTATGGGATCAATACTTCTTGCCTTTGGTGTTTCAGCTTTTATTGGTATAGTATTTGGATATTATCCAGCACGTCGTGCGTCACGACTTAACCCAATCGAAGCACTAAGATATGAATAAAATAAAAATTGTAATAGTTGGAGGAGGATTCGGAGGAGTTTATACCGCTTTAAATTTAAATAAAATATTAAATAAAAAAGAAGTAGAAATAACTCTAATAAATAAAACGAACTATTTCCTTTTCACTCCCCTTTTACATGAAGTTGCTACTGGAGGACTTACACCGGATAGTATTATTGAATCAGTTAGAGAAGTTTTCCGAGGTAGTTGTGTAAATATTGTTGAAGATATAGCAATAGAAATTGATAAAGATCAGAGGGTGGTTAAGACCACCTCGGATTCATATAAATATGATTATCTAGTTATTTCAACTGGCGCACAAACAAACTATTTCAATACAATAGGTGCAAAAGAGCATAGCTTCACCCTAAAGAATCTTGAAGATGCAATATCGCTCAGAAATCATATTCTAGAGACTTGCGAGATTGCATTCAAAACAAAGAATAAAGATCTATTGGTCACATCTATCATCGGTGCTGGGCCTACTGGTGTCGAGCTTTCTGCTGAATTACAAGAATATATGCAACATACTCTATGTATGTATTATAAAAACTCAGGATTCAAAAAAGAGGATATAAAAGTAAATGTAATCACTACTACACCAGATGTTATATCTCAGTTTCCACAAAAAATGCGAGATTATGCAATGGAAGAACTAAAAGATAGAGGTATAAATATTATAACCAATTCTTTTGTAACAAAGATAGAACCAAATCAAATAACATTCAAAGATGGAACAAGTATGAAATCACATACTATCATCTGGGTTGCTGGTGTGTCGCCTATTCTTTCAGAAGTAAAAGGGCTTATACCAGGACAAAAAGGTAGAATCGATACGAATGAATTCCTGCAAACATCCTATGATAAAAACGTATTCTCACTTGGAGATGTTTCTGGTATTTATCCAATGCTTGCCCAAGTGGCAGTACAACAAGCAAAAGTAGTCGCAAAGAATATTAAAGCTTTGATTGAGAATGACAATTTGACTGCATTTAAATTTACACAAAAAGGATTACTACTATCTATTGGGCAATGGTTTGCTCTTGGAAACTTCCTTGGTATGACTTTTAGAGGAAAAATAATGTGGTGGATATGGAGAACTGCATATCTGTTCAACTTCCTATCATGGAGAAAGAGATTTGAGATAGCCTCAGAATGGACTTCGAATCTATTTTATCCAAGAGATATTACTTATTTGAAGTAAGTTGACAGGGATATTTGTTTTGCTAAGATTGAGCTATAAAAAGCTTGGATAAAGTGTGTGGGGCTGAAGAGCATAAATATACGGCTCGGATGCCAGCGTACCCTAGTGGTATATGCAGATGGAGGGGTGCCGTCCTCCCTACCTCACATAGTTTATCTAAGCTTTTTATATTTCCTAGAAAGATATTTTTCATCAGCAATCATTGCTGTGACTATTGAGATATTGATAGTGTTCTGTTTTTGTTCGATAACAACAGCCATATCTTTTGAGTCCTTCACATTTTTCTTAAAAATTATAAAACGCTCATCATCTATTGATTTATTTTTATCACTTAGAAAAATACTATCGAAATCATCTAGAATTTTTTCTATTGAATTAATTAGAATAATTCCCACCTTTTCCTTCTGCAGAATATGAGCAAATGATCTTCTACTAATAACTACATTCTTATATCCAAAAATAATTCCTGTTTTTATGATCAAATCAGGATCAGGAATAATACTTCCTTTTTCATATTTAATTAATTCATGAATGAGTTCTGGACTAAATGACATCCAGTAACCCTACCAAGCTTAGATGAAATCTATATAAAAAATTAATAAAATTTAAATAAAAAAACTGCCCAGTATTTCCGCTGGGCAGTCATGCTTACTTTTACTCCATACTTTCATCTTCGTCGATTTGGATTAACGACAAGCAACTAAAATCGAACGAACTGTTACTGAAGACGATATTTGAGAAGGCCTCCTTGAACTCTTTGAGGTATCTTTGGTGATCCAAACTTTCACCATCGTTATCACTATGATGAAAATCAGAATCTCTAATAAGTCTTGAGAGATTGATGATCATTCTCCTGTCAATTAGGCCATCAATTGGACCTAGATCATCCACCCAATAGCTGAATTCCTTATTAGCAAGGTCACGAATCTTGTCATACGTAACCGTTGATACTGTCAAAGTTATAACAGTGCCGAATTTAATTTTCATATAGATTTTGTCCTATTTTTTCTGAGCTTCAAGCATCTTTTTGAGCCCAGCTTTCAAAGCGGTCTCGATTTCTTCTTTTGATTGTTCTGATACCGTTTTACCTAGAACAACTGACGTTTCCTTCTTGGAAAGGTTGTGTATGATATAACCAACCGGGATTTCATCGTGACCATAAGCAGCGAGTACAATAAAATCTTTTGTTGCCAAAAGAATTTTCGCTTGTGCCCAAATAGGCCTTAAATCAACGAATGGGCCGTCCACCATAATTCTAACCTTTTGCCAATCAAGGGGAGCATCTATTAATTTAACTACAATATTCATTCTTTCAAAACCATATACCATTTATAGATATTAGTCAATGGTACGTTATGGTTCGATACCTTTTCGCTATACATAAACAAAAAGAGCCTTTCGGCTCCTTTTGCTTTTATTTTGTATTTTAATACATATCCTCCTCCCCTTCTTTTGGTTGAACTTCTTCGATCATTCTCTGCTTTGGACTTCCCTTAAATCCTGATCCTGCAGGTATTAGACGACCGATTATAACGTTTTCCATTAGTCCAACTAGATCATCTTCACTACCTCGTACAGCACTGTTTATTAGAACTCGTGTTGTGTGTTGGAATGAAGCTGCTGACAAGAAACTCTTTCTTGATAGTGACACTTCTGTTATACCCATTACTACTGGTTCTGCTTTTGCTCCTGAACCACCATTTGCTTTTGCAAGAGTATTTTCTTCTTGTAGTTGTAGATCATCAGTTATTGTTCCTTCAGATAGATTTGTTTCTCCTGTACTTACAACCTTTCTTCTTGAGAACATTTGCTTAACTATGATTTCAATGTGTTTTCGAGCTACAGTTTCTCCTTGTAATTCGTAAATCTTACCAACTTCACCGATAACATAGTTCTTTGCTTTTTCTGGTCCACCGAATTCGAATACTTCATCGATGTCTGCAGAACCGTCTGTTATGATATCTCCTTTATTTACCTTGTCTCCAACCTTAACGAAAGGAACTCGTTTGATATTGAATAGATATTCAACTTCACTAATCTTCTTTCCTTTTGCTCGATCTTCAAGCTCAGGCATAATCTTTATTACCTTTTCTTTTCCAAGATCTTTTACTTCTGTAACTGTACCTGTAACTGTTGCAACCACTGCTGGATTTTTTGGTCTTCTCTTTTCAAAGATTTCTTCAACTCTTGGTAGACCTTGAGTGATGTCTCCTCCAACTGACGCTGTACCTCCGGCGTGGAATGTACGCATTGTTAGCTGTGTTCCTGGTTCACCGATCGCTTGTCCTGCAACTGTTCCTACAGCTTCTCCTAGATCTACAAGTTTATTGTTTCCAAGATCAACTCCGTAACATTGAGCACAAACTCCACTTATACTCTTACATGAAAGAGGAGATCGAACGTGAACATCTGTAACACCAGCATCTTCAACTTTTTGAGCTTCAATCTTTGTTAATAGATGGTTTTTCTTAAATAGAACCTTACCATCTGGAGCAACTAGATCTTCTGCTAGAACTCTTCCGCGGATGTTCTTTGATAGAGGAATATTTATTCCACTTGCTGTTTGCTTCTTTACAGTTATAAAGTCCTTTGTACCACAATCATCTTCAGCAACCATAACATCTTGCGCAACAACGAATAGTTTTCGAGTTAGGTAACCTGCCTTAGCTGTGTTTAGAGCTGTGTCAGTTAGACCCTTTCTAGAACCGTGAGTTGTAATGAAGTATTCAATGGGTGTTAGACCTTCTTTTGAACAAGAAAGAATTGGGAATTCAATTGTTGAACCTGAAGTTGAAGCGATAAGACCTTTCATACCCGCCATCTGTGTAATCTGAGAATATGAACCTCGAGCTCCAGAGTTTACCATGTCATAAACTGAACCCATTTTATCTAGTGAAGCTGGAATTAGTTTTTCAACATCATTCTTTGCTTTGTGCCAGATTTCAATATTCTTTCTTAGTCTTTCATCTTCAGTTAGAAGCCCTTCACTGAATTGACTCATTACTTCTTCTGATTTTACTTTAGCTTGAGAGATAACTTCCTTCTTTCCTTCTGGAATAACAACATCATCAATACCCCATGTTGTACCTGAATGAGTTGCATATTTGAAACCGAATGCCTTTATTCCGTCTAGGATTTCAGGAATCTTTGCAATTCCGTGAGAAATAATAAGTTCATCTATTATTCCTGATAGCTTCTTTCGATCAATTTCTTTATTAATAAAAGGATAATCGATTGGAAGCATGTTGTTGAATAATATTCTTCCTACTGTTGTTTCGAATATTTTTCCATCAAATTGCTTGTATTTGTCACCTTCTCCGGCAAGAACCTTTATTTTTGTTCTGTATGATATTACACCGAAGTTATGTGCCGAAAGAGCTGCTTCTGGACTTTCAAATATTTTACCTTCTCCATTTTCTCCATCAACTGTTTTTGTAACCCAGAAACATCCAAGCACGATATCAAGTAGTTTTGCTACAACTGTAGGATCACCGTTACCTGGCTTCAAAATATTTTTATTTGACGCCATTATCTCTTTTGCTTCTAGTTGAGCTTCAACTCCAAGTGGAACGTGAACTGCCATCTGGTCACCGTCGAAGTCAGCATTGAAAGCTGTACATACTAGTGGGTGAACTTGAATAGCGTTACCTTCGATAAGAGTTGGTCGGAAAGCTTGGATACCTAGTCTGTGTAGAGTAGGTGCTCGGTTTAGAAGTACATATTTACCTTTGATAACTTCTTCTAGGATTTCCCAAACTTCTTTTGATCCTTCATCGATAAGCTTTCCAGCACCTCGGATATTGAAAGCCAATTCTCTTTTCAAAAGTCCTGATATAACGAAAGGTCGGAATAGTTCTAGAGCCATGTGCTTTGGAAGACCACATTGATCAAGTGCTAGTTCTGGTCCTACAACGATTACAGATCGTCCTGAATAGTCTACTCGCTTTCCAAGTAGGTTTTGTCTGAACAATCCTCTCTTACTCTTTAGATTGTCTGATAGAGATTTTAGAGCTCGCTTTTGTGCTTGAATTGCTGCAGCACCTGTCGCTGCTCCGTGTCTTATAGAGTTATCAATAAGCGCATCAACTGCTTCTTGTAGAATTCTTTTTTCATTTCTCAAAATAACATCTGGAGCATCAATCTCTTTTAGTTTCAAAAGACGATTGTTTCTGTTTATAACTCTTCGATATAGATCGTTTGAATCTGAAGTAGCATATCTTCCTCCTTCAAGAGCAACCATAGGTCGTAGTGCTGGTGGAATAACTGGGATTCGAGTAAGGAACATCCATTCTGGTCTTGTTCCTGACTTTATCATTGATTTAATCAAAGAGATTCTCTTTGAAATCTTTTCTTGTTCTAAAGTACTTGCCTCTTGTAATTCTTTATTTAGTGATTCAAGCAACTTCACCATATCTGTCTTCTTTAGAATTTCAAAGATTGCTTCAGCACCGATTCCAGCTTCAAAGATAGCTCCATACTTCATTGAGTATTTATGGAATTGTACTTCATCCATTACAAGCCCAGGAACTAGACTTTCAATTTCTCTTCTAGCAGTAACTACAAGTTCTTTTAGAGCTTCTCTTGTTTTTTCATCTTGAGCAGCTTTTACCTTTGTTTTAAATTCTGATTCAAGTTCCTTTAGGAAACCATCTTTTTCAGCTTGATGAACCTTTGTAACAATATATCCAGCAAAGTAAACTACCTTTTCTAGATCTGAAGTAGTCATACCCAATACAAGACCAATTCTTGATGGCATTGATCTCAAGAACCAGATGTGTGATACAGGTGTAGCGAGCTCAATGTGACCCATTCTTTCTCGTCGAACTATTGAACGTGTGATTTCAACTCCACATTTTTCACAAGTAATTCCCTTATATCTTATTCCTCTGTATTTTCCACAGTAACATTCATAATCCTTATCTGGACCAAAGATTTTTTCATCAAATAGACCACTCTTCTCAGATCTCTGAGTTCTGTAGTTTATTGTTTCTGGTTTTGTAATTTCACCAAAAGACCATTCAAGAATTTTTTCAGGAGAAGCAACTCCGAGCTTCACTGCATCGAAATCTTGAGGATCATTCATTTTTTTGTTTGTATATTTTTCCATATATTTTTATTTATTTGATGAAATTAATTGGTAATTCGAATGTGTCGGAGGTATTAATGGCTGCTGCATTTTCTTCAGTAAATACAATCTTCATGGGAGTATTATCTGGTATTTCCATTAAACTATTATCAGGATCCGACATTACCGCCCTAAAGAATGTATAGTCTGTTGCCCAATCATCTACATATACTGACTCACTTCGCCCGATCGGTTTCCAGCCTTGATTATTATAGTTATAGAATAATTGAACCACTCCAGCCGTACCCTCAAACATTCCCCATGAACAACCGAGTGCTTTATAATTTGTATTATCAATAACTCCCTTAATATTTAATGGGAATTTAACATTTGTATTAGCTAAAGGATAGTCTACAGTAATTCCACATTTATCTTGAACCCCAGAAGGATAACTTGAATTTGGCCTTGGAATCTCAATAATGAATTCTCCGCTTCTACCAACTAAGTCTTTATTTTCTGATGGGTAAATTGATAATGCATATCTATTACCCTTTCCCGGGCTACGAACAATCCATTCGTATGTAAATTTATTATCTACAACTGAGGATTTCACAAATTCATTACTTGATATAGTTCTAACAACCTCTCTCGTATTTGTATCAATTAATTCTATATTAAATTTTGAAGCATTTCTGTCTATGTACCATTCTATAAGCATTTTTTCACCGACCTTATAGATTTTCGTAGCACCATTTCCATTATCTGAGTTTGGTGTAATAACTCTCACTCGCGCGGCATATGGTATTGAGTTGGCCTTATTATGTTTATATGCAGAAGAAGTAAAACTTAAAGTTGAAATGATTTTATCATCAATGACCTTTGCTGAACCATTTGTTGCCAGAGCGATTATTGAATAATTAATACCTAAGCATGTTTCTTTTTTCCATACAGAATCACCAAAACCTTCATTATTTATTTTCCAATCCTCACCATATGAATCCGTATAACAGCCGCTTTTAATTTCAAGACTATTTTTTCCCTGATACGGTGTAGGAGATATCAAATCATTTATTTCACTAAATTTTACATGCCAAGAAAATTCGTCTTCATACTCTTCTGATTTCCATGTTTGTGGATACTCAAGACTAATACCGAGTTTAGTATTTTTATATACCTTCCAATCAGTTGCGGGGAGTCTCACGGTATAATTTGTATTAGAATAATAAACTCCGGCACCAATCAATACGAGTATCACCACCACTATAATTCCCCAAATAAATTTTTTATATTTTTCCATATATTTTACTTTATTGAGTTAATTATTTGATTGTAAATTTCTTCAGCATTTACATTTGTTGTATATGTTAAATAGAATGGTGTTCCCTTTATCATCTTACAGACAATACGACCCCTAGATTCATTTGCATTAGATTTTTGGAGAATATCACAATTCAATGTTGATTGCCGACCCCCATTACTAAATATAATCTGCTCAATACCACTCGGTGAAGTGATAGAGATAGAAGTAATATCTTTTGAACCCCCTGGAGTTGTATAGTAAGCAAAATCAAGTTTCCAATCGCTAGGGTATTTGAAACTAATTGGACCTGATTCTATATATGGACTACCGGTAAAATTGTAAGTTTTCCAATCAGAAGTTGAAGTTGTTGGAGTAGAAGTAAATTTGAAGGTTGAGGCTACCTCCTTTTCAAAACCTTCTATATAGAAGTAATCTGTACCATCTTTATGACGATTAATAACTTGATACTCTGATCCTCTAGAATCAGGTGAATCTGGGAATGACCACACAAACTCCACTATCTCTGGATTTTGACTTATATTTTTTTTATCAATCAATACCATTTCACCGCCCATAGTATTGTTATCTCCAAATTTTGTCCCTATCTTTATTGATGAAGTTGGATCTTTTTGATTAATATTTACTTTCACTCTAGGTAGAGGAATTTCTGTCTCTGGCCATTTTGGATTTGTAAAAACTATCTCATATGAGCTTGTTGTTGAGGCGTCAGAATATACCACAAATTCCTTAGGATATTTGAATTCAAATCCATACTTATTACTTTTATATGTCTTCCACTCAGAAACCTCTTTTGTATCTGTTGTATCTTGAACAATAGGACTAGCTACTTGTGAAGATTTATTTATTAAATAAACTCCTACAATTGCTACTATCACTACCACTATAATCCCCCAAATAATTTTTTTATTCATATTCATTATTTAGTTAATTATTACTCTGTCTCCTCCTCAGTTCTTCCCTTTTTAATAAGTTCAACATCAAGTGCCAAACCTCGTAGAGATTTCAAAAGTACATTGAATGATGCAGGAAGGTTTGGTTGCTTCAATCTTTCACCCTTAACAATTGAATCAAATGCTTGTGAACGACCTTGTATATCGTCAGACTTGATAGTTAGAATTTCTCTTAGTGTATGTGCAGCACCGTGTCCAAGTAGAGCCCAGACTTCCATTTCTCCGAATCTCTGTCCTCCACCTTGAGCTTTACCTCCAAGTGGCTGTTGAGTAAT
>CAYIYK010000003.1:0-76535 GCA_964367745.1 uncultured Candidatus Saccharibacteria bacterium
TGTGCCAAGGACCAGGATCGAACTGGTGACCCTTCCCTCTTCAGGGGAATGCTCTACCAACTGAGCTACCTTGGCGAATTAAGCTGGCTTGAATACTATAGCAAAATATCTTTAGTATTTCTACTATTTACTATTATTTTAACAAATCCATTATATTCTCTGTATAACTATTGTATGGACTTATGCCTGTTTTATTTGCACCTCCACCTGAATCTAGGACTCCAGTCAAAGAATTTATATATGGTTGAACGAAATAAAATGCTCCAAAAGATAGACCTAGAATTATTACCCAATACAGAACTTTGATAGTTAAACCAATTTTATTTGTTCTGTGAATAGATTTGAGAATATTATTATTCTCTTCAGTCATCTTATATATTTTCTCAAGCAGAGCTTTGTCTTCTGGATTCATATACGACAATTATAACAGACATATCTATATTAGAAAATTAGTTTTAAACACTATTCTAAATATCCGTATATATGATACGATAATGGCGAATAGCACAATAAGGAGGAATTGTGAGAGTAAAAATAAAAAATATACCCAGACTTGCTTTCGGTGACAAAATCGCAGATATACTAGAAGGTTGTGAACTGACAATACAAACCGGTGAGGAAGATTCGTTCTCTTCCTTACAAGGTTTGAAACAAAGATTAGGAAATGTAGATCATGTTGATTTCAGTTACTTGGAAATCACTGAATCGATTAGGAGTAGTAGAGGTGATAATTTCGCCAAAGAATTCAACAGTATATATGCGGGCATGTTTGGTTTGATGTCTTTGAGTAGGCCAATACAGATCAAGGTATGTTGCCTCGAGATCGTGCACTAAACACAAAACTCCCCTTTCGGGGAGTTTACTATTTGTGCCCTCGGCCAGAATCGAACTGACATCAGATCCTTAGGACGGACCTGTTCTATCCATTGAACTACGAGGGCAGTACAATGAATATAACACAATATTATTATTTTATACCTAGAGTCTCTGCAATTTTTGCTTCATCAAAGCCTACAGTGATATCTCCTTCGATATCGATAACTGGAACTCCCAATTGTCCACTCTTATCTACCATAATCTTTCTTTGTTCCAAATCAGAAGCTACATCATGCTCAGTATATGAGACATTATGTTCTTTAAAATATGCTTTTGCTAAAGCACAGTAATGACAAGTCGGCGTTGAATATATTGTTACATTTTTCATATTTTTATTTTATCATATTTATTATTACCAATGAAATAGATTGTACCAAAAACTAGTTGAACTTGCTTGTTTGTTATCTGGTACGGTAGTTGTTGATTGACTATCTATTATCACCACAACCTTTTCACCGTCTTTCACAGCCCTAAACTTTGTTCTTATTTCATCCTCAACACCCTGATCAGTTTTTAAATAATCTATTGATGAAGCTAATGTCTTTTCTCTTATTGCAAGCTTTTCTAGTTCTTTCTTCTCTCTTTCTAGATTTTGTTTGCTGAGTTTTGCTTTTTTATATACTCCAAAAACTCCACTAGATAAGATAATCGTAACAATAGCAAGTGCAATCAAAACAAAAGGTGAATACAGTGTTCTTCTTATTTTTTTCTTTCTTTGAAAATCAAGCATTGAGTTTTATTAGCTTATAGTATACTATATTTTATTATGTTATTTCATCAAAATACAAAAAAGGCGCTTAGAGTAGTGATGTTTGTGGTTGGAGTACTTATTATATTAAGTATGGTACTAGCTTATCTACCAACTAGATAATTTATCTACATTCGACTAGTCTGAACGCATCATCTTTATAAAGACATCTTGTGGAATGTTTACATTTCCACGTCCTATTTCTTTCATCTTTTTCTTTCCTTCCTTTTGCTTTTCCCATAGTTTCATCTTTCTTGTTCTATCTCCTCCATACATATGCTGTGTAACGTTCTTTTGCATGCCAGATAGAGTCTCTGATGCTATGATTCTACCTTGCGCTTTACCTTGGATTTTTACTGTAAACATTTGTTTTGGTAGCACCTTATGAAGCTTCTCTACAGAAGACTTCGCTTCTTCTTCTAATCTTCTTTTAGATACAACTCTTGTAAAAGCAATTACAGGTTCGTCTGCAACCAAGATATCTAGTCTAGCAACATCAGCTTCTCTCATCTCTGCTATTTCATATGATATTGAAGCAAATCCTGAAGAAACACTCTTTATTTCATCAAAAAAGTTTCTCATTAGCTCTCTAAGTGGCATAACAAGTACGATTGCATTTCTACTTTCTCCAAAATTTTCTGTAGAAGAAACTTCTCCTTCATGATTGAATACACTTTGCATTATTGGGCCAAGATAGTCTGGTGGCGCTATGATCTTCATTTTTACCAAAGGTTCAAACACCCTTTTTACTTCATGATCTTCTGGGAAAAGTGCTGGAGAATATATTGTTATAGTCTTTCCATTTTTTAATTCTACATTGTAAGTAATACTTGGAGTTGTTACTACAAGATTTAGATTGAATTCACGTCTAAGTCTCTCAGTAATTATTTCCAAATGTAACATTCCCAAGAAGCCACATCTAAAACCTCTACCTAGCGTTCCTGAGGCTTCTTCTTCATGTGTAAAAGATGAATCAGAAAGTCTAAGTCTTCCCAAAGCCATTCTAAGTGCATTGAAGTCATCCTGGCTTTCTGTATAGACTGAAGCCCAAACAACTGGACGTGGAGTCATGTATCCATGCAGTGGTGGATTTGTATCTTTTATAGAAGCCACAGTATCTCCAACAGATGCTATACCAGGTTGTTTTATACCTGTTACTATATAACCGATTTCACCAACGCCAAGACTTTCTACCGGAGTGTCGTCTGGAGCAAAGATACCTACTTCAAGACTTTGGAATTTCTCATTTGAAACTTTGAATAGCAATTGATCATGTCTTTTGACAGATCCATTCATTACTCTTATATAAACTATTACACCTTTATGATTTGAATATTGAAAATCAAAAACAAGAGAGCGGAATTCATTTGTATTACTATCTTCTGAAACTTTCGGTGCGGGAACACGTTTTATAACTTCATCCAAAAGATCTGTAACACCTTCACCAGTTTTTCCTGATACTTTTAATACATCTTTTTCTTCACAATTTAGAAGCTCGCACACTTCTTTTACAACCTCAGGAATACGAGCTAGAGGCGAGTCTATTTTTGATATTACTGGGATTATAGTAAGTCCTGATTCTTGAGCCATACCAAGAGTTGTAAGAGTCTGCGCTTGTACTCCCTGAGTAGCGTCTACAAGCAGAATAGAGCCTTCTACAGCCTTAAGAGCTCTTGATACCTCGTATGAGAAGTCTATATGTCCTGGGGTGTCTATAAGGTTAAATATATGGTCTTTCCACTTCATTCTAACCGGTTGCATCTTGATTGTTATACCTCTTTCACGCTCAAGCTCCATACTATCTAGTACTTGCTCCTGCATCTTCCTTTTTTCAATAGTATTTGTAAGCTCGAGCATTCTATCTGCTAGAGTTGATTTACCGTGGTCCACATGTGCCATTATAGAAAAGTTTCTAATTTTATTTGTTTGCATGTTTTTTCTGTCTACATTCAATATTTCTTAAACATAACTTCATATCTATTTTTCTCTTCTTATGTCTAATGAGGGGCAATAACAATTTAATGAATTTTTGTAATGATACCATATCATTTATATTCAATCTCCACAAATCCTTATTTAAAGGAAATTTACCATTCCAAGTATCTCCCTTTTTGTATATTCTCCTAAAACGCGCGTTATAACCTTTAACTAGTAACCATTTATTAATAAAAAGTAATAAATCGTAATCATAGGAATCAAGCTTAAATCTAGCTCTGCCTTGATTTAGAATAAAGTTTGCTTCGGCGTCTACATATCCAGCGATGAAATATGGCATCAATTCATCGTCATTTTTAAGCCAATTCCAAGCGGTTTTATTTTTTGGTAATAAAAAATCAAAAGTCTGATTAAGAAAACAATTGATATGATAATGGCCTTTATTCAAAGATGTTGTAATTTTACCAAAACCATCAAATAGAGATTTTATAACTTTTATTTGATCTATTTGAGTTGTATGACAACGAACAACAATCGTCTGAGATTTATCACTTACCTTATACACATTAAGATCGCCAATACGGAAAGCTATTATATATGCCTTATTTCCTAAATTATTATCAAAATCCTTTCTCTTTGATCTAGTTCTGGCAAAAGAAGGATTCTTAAATGGAATTCCGAATTCTTTTAAACGATTCCTTATAGTAATAAGGTTACACTCAAAAATCTCACTAATCTTTTTTGGAGTTAGGTTTTTATCGATATACAAATATTTTAGTTTTTCTTTATCAACTTTAATTTTTTCCCTAGGCATCACATAAGTATAACATCTTTATATACAGATTTGTGCAATAATAGTTATTATCTAATCGTGTATTTATTATATGTAGCTTACAAAGTTTCCTGATCTGGGACGACAACATCTGATTTCCAGAATTTATGATGTAGAGTTCTCCAAATTTCTTCTATTTCTTTATTTTTCAACATTATAAGCACAATAATTCCAACTATAATTCCTACAATACCAGCGAAAAAACCTTGGAAAAATACATTCCATGCTTTTGTAAGTGGAAAGAAGATATTGAAAAATCGAAGTGAAATAAAAGCTACATAACCCATAATGACTGATGCTGAAAAGCTTTGGAACAATGTAGAAACAACAGGTTTTGAAAAGCCATTATAATCCTTTTCAAACATATGCCAATGCAAATATGTATTTACCAAAACTCCAAAAGAATATGCTAAAGGAAGAACTAGAACACTTGTACCGATTTGTCCTGAAACCTTGAATAGATCTTCAAGAAAGAATCTAAATATTGGAAAAGCAAAAAATGCTTTTGTTAAAACGTAACCAAATAATACAATCAAAAGACCTGAGAAGACATTTATTAACAATGGTTTTTTTGTTTTACCTTCAGCATAATATGCTCTTACAAAAAGCAAAATAAGACTTTGACCTATAACAGAGATTACGAATATTGCTAGAACTGCTGCAGTAAGTCTTGTATCTGCCCAATCGAATTGTCCTGCTCCATATATAGTTCTTACAATCTGTGCACGCAAAACAATAAACAAAATAGTAATAGGTATAGACCAAAAAACTATATGTCTCGCAGAATCAATCATTTGTTGTAGGAATTCTTTTCTATTTTTCTCTACAAAAAACTTTGATAATGTTGGAAAAATAGCTGATGAATAACTAACTCCGATAATAGTCATTGGCACTGACTGTAGATTGAAAGCCAGACTAAAAACTGATATTGAACCCCCGCTCATATATGAAGCCAGAGAAACCAAGAAAAAAGATGCGAGTTGATTCGATGACAATGTAAGTGTTCTTGGTAAAGAAATCAAAACCACCTTTTTTATATCATTCCAATAGAAATTCAATTTTAGATTTGGGAAAGTATCCTTGTGGATAATAAAAGGAATCTGAATTGCCATATGAAGGAATGCACCGGCAACAACTCCCCATATAAGACCGCTGATACCGATTACAGGATAAAGAAATATTATTCCAAATATTATTCCAACGTTATAAAGAATTGGGCTCAAAGCATATATTAGGAATCTCTTATGCATTTGAGTAATACTTGAAAGGAAATTCGATAGGCCAAGGAAGATCGGTGAAAGTAATAATATTCTTGAATATAGAATCAAATCTGGAAGGAATTCACTTTGAGCAAAACCGGGGAAAAGGATAGAAGTAATATAAGGTATTAGGAAATAAGTTATTATACTTATAGCCATGATACCAAAGAAAAAAGCTGAGAATATACTATCTATAAATCTTCTACCTTTGTCTTCATCATTGTTGAATCTATCTATAAAGAAAGGAACTAGAACAGATGCGGAAACTATCGATGCTACAGATACGAATATAAGATCTGGAATTCTAAAAGCAGAGTAGTATATATCGAGTATATGCCCCGCTCCGAAATTGTAAGCAAGGAGTTTGTCACGAACTAGAGCCAATATTTGTGATAGAAAGGCAAAAAATGCCAAGAGGTAAGCAGCCTCGTGTAAACCAACTATTTCCTTGCCTACCATCTCGAAGAATTTTTTGACCATGTTCTACTTACTCTTTATCGGAAGTGCCTTTCTCTTTTCAGGCTTTGAATCTATTGGTGGCTTTGCATCTTGAAATGGAGATTTACCTGCTCTTAGATTTGTTAGAATGAATGCCACTTCTTGATTGTCTGGATTCGTCTTTGTTAGATTTTCAAATTGTATTGTTGCATCTTGGTATTGATTCAATCTCGCATATGAAAGACCTAGGAAATACTGAGCATTAGCGTATTGATTGTCTAGTTTGATTGCTTGATTCAATGCATCAACTGCTGCTTGATAGTTTTTATCATTGTATTGTAATAGTCCTAGCTGGAAGAAAATCAGAGGATTTGTATTGTTTATCTGACTAGCAACTTGTACTGAAGTGATAGCATCTTTTATTTGACCTTGATTTACTTGTATTTGTGAAAGTAGGAATATCGCTTCAAGATAATTTTGTTTTAATTGAAGTGCTAAGCCGATATTTCTCTGAGCCTCTGTCATCTTATTCTGTGAAGCTTCTAATCTTGCAAGATTTAGATAAATAAGTGGACTGTATGGATTGTACTTCAAAGCGTTAACATAAGAATTCTTCACATTCTCATAAGAATTTGGTGCTTGAAGAGTAAGTGCAACTTCAGATATTCTTGCTTCAGAAATATAGTTGTAATAGTTTGTTGGATCAATATTTATTGCTTCTCTTGTGTATTTTAGAGCTTCTTCTGTTAGTGTTGCCACTTCTTTTAGAATTTCCTGACTTGTATTCTGTTTTGATTGAATCTGTTGTACAAGATTTGAAATCTTTAGGATATTTATTTCAGAAAGTGCTTGATAGTATGTATCATTTTTATCTAGAGCAAGAGCCTTTTTAAAATTCTCTTGTGCCTTTGTCATACCCTGTCCATTTGGAAGATTTAGAGCACTTATACCACCTTGGAAGTATCCAAGTGCAAGAACTTTCTTCGTATATGCTGCAGTCCATATTACACAGATTGCAAATATAACTATTAATACAAGTGGAGTTAATTTTTTAACTATTCCTTCATCCTTACTAACATCAACTAGAACAACTTCACCTTCATTCACAAGAGACACTACGAATAGGCCGGTAAAGATGAAAGTTAAAAGAAGTATAGAATGTGAAGGAACGTATATTATATTTATTAACCAAAGGAATAAAGCTGTGAAGAAAGTAGATGTAGTAAAGAATAGTGAAAGATTGTCAGACTTCTTCTTTAGAGCTTTGAATCCTGAATAGATAAAAATAACAATAAAAGCTAACCATAAAGCAATACCAACTAGTCCTTGTGTAACTACGAAAGTCGGAATAGTTCCAAATCCTGAACCAAATTCTGTATTCCAAAATATTGTCGGGTTAACAACTGGAGGTTTAAATTTCAAATATTGATTGCCGAATCTATTTGGACCAGCACCGAAGAATGGAGATTCCTTTATTGTATCTGTAGCAACATCGAGACTCAATTGCCAAGGAAGATTCACTTCTGTTTGACCTATATTTAATTTATTTATTATAGGATTTACAATAATATCCCCTTTCCACAATCCCAAAACCACAACGATAGCTATTATAGAAGTAAGTACTGGAATTCTTTTTATCATTCCACTAATACCAGGAACACTACTTGCATTATTCTTATATTCATAAATCGCTATAAGAACCATAGTCAAAAGGAACATTGACCAAACAATACTTGAATTTACAAGTACAGCGAAAACAAAAGAAAGTATAGATACAACTGTAAGTATAATCTTAAATGAGCCTTTCAGAGTAATCATCCTCAATCCTAGGTATGAAAGTATAAATACGATACCAGAAAGTATAGATAGATCATTCCATTTTCCAAATATAGTAGAAGTAGTCGTTTTAAATATAGAGAAACCTAGAACATCTACACCCCCAAACATTCTGATCACATGGAAAATAAGGATAATGGCAAATGAAAATAAAATAGAACCATAAACATAAAGTATTCTGTCTTTTTCATTTCTTGTTAGATTTAGAGTTAAGAAAGTTCCTAGAAACAACACTAGGATCATACTAACTGTTCCAAGTTCGAAACCTTGTCCAAAAACAGATTTCCAAATATTTGTACTAAGCAATGTTGAAACGATAAGAGAAAGTACTATTCCGCATGAAGCTAAGAAAATAGGGTGCTTTGGAATATATAGACTTTTATTTTTAAAAGCAGATAGAAAATAAAGTAGACTTGAAATAAGGATACCGAATGTTATTACGGTATTTTTTACCATTTCAATAGGTACGTAGACACTTGGAATGAAAGCTAGTGATCCCAAGATTATTGTTATCAAAAGAACAATAAAAGAAATCTTCTCTAAACGACCTTTTGATTCAGTAGAAACTTGAACAGAATCTACTGATGACTGATTTGGTTTGTTTATTGTATCCATAATAAGAACTAATACTTTATTAATAATCGATAGGTGCAATTATAACAAACAAAAAACTCCCTGTTAAGGAAGTTTCTTGATGTGACATATCGATAAGCCGAGTTCTGTATCAATTTTTCATATTCTTGCGAATATAATATTGACGACAATCATTTATCTGGGATTTACCTTACGATAAACCTCAAGCGGCACTCCTATTTGCATAGGCACGGCCTTGCACTGAAGTAAGGATTTTGCCGTTTCACTCCCACTAAAGGGATTCGTCACTGTTCTCACCTCGCACCTCACGGTGGACGGGCGTTACCCGCTACCCTGCTCCTATTCTTCCGAATCGGCAGTGCTCGGACTTTCCTCTATTTGCAAGCTTCCGCTTACAATAGCGACTGTCTGATATGTGGGGATATTATAACACAAGTATTAGTGATTAGTAAATAGTTTACTTATAGCTAGTACGGAAGGTCCTTTTATAATCTCATCTTCCGTAACATTAAAAATGTTGAGTAAGTTCTTTAAACCTTCCACTGTTGGTGACTTAAATTCAATTGTATAATATCCTCCTTTTACCTCCTCGAGATCAATACCATCTTCCCCCATAAAATACTGTCTTCCGATTCGAAAAAATTCAAAATAATAATCAAACTTATCTATATAGTTTTCGTCTATAAACTTCTTTGCTTCTATTTCAGAATCAAATCCTTTTTTGAATGGAATTATTGATTGTTTTCCAATAGTTTTTAATTCTGTATTTTTTATAACTAACTGAATCGGTTGTTCATCCCAAATATTTTTAGATATTACTCTCAACCTCAAAAAAACCTTATCCAAAGTTTGACTTGGATCTTTAGAGACATAAATCTTATCCAAAAGTGCATAATCGCCTTTAAAAATTGCTTTTTCCTTAAGCAAAATTTCTTCGGCTCCTTTTAGATTTTTAGGAAACGTGCGGGCATCTAACATATTTTAATTCACTACTCCCCACTCCCTACACTCGCTGGAGCTGATTCTTTCTTCTTTCCATGTGAATGTGAATCCACTTCATAACTTGTATTCTGTGCCTCAAAGAAGTTCACAAGCTCATACACATCAGTAGCTGTACTCATCCATTTTGCTGGATTTGTTACATTGTAGTACTTTGGGAAACCTAACTCTTCTAGTCTTCTATCTGCTACATATTTTACATATTGATTTACATAGTCAGCATTCAAACCAAGAATACCATTTGGGAATAGGTCTTTGTTATAATCGATTTCTCGATTAACACCTTCGATTATTATACTTCTGATCTCATCAGCAAACTCTGGAGAAAGTAGATCCTGATTTTCTTCTAGGATATTGTGAATAAGATTTATACCAAACTGTAGGTGTAGACTTTCATCTCGCAAAACCCAGTTGATCATAGAACCAAAGTTTCTAAGTTGCTTTCTTTGTCTAAATGATAGTACAACCATGAATCCTGAATAGAACCAGATTCCTTCCATCACAATGTTTGTAGCAACTAGATTTCGAATAAAATCCTTTTTACCTTCAACGGTCTCAACGTCTAGAGAAGTTTCTGTCATTCTTCTCATATAGTTGTTTATATAATCCTCTTTTGCTTTCATTGAAGGAACATTCAAATGGTGATTGAATACTTTTTCTCTATCAAATGGGAATGTTTCAAGAACATACTCGAAAGCAACACAGTGATTGGCTTCTTCCCACATTTGCTTTGCTAGATATAGATGGCATTCTGGAGACTTTAGATATGGATATATACCTAGAGCGATAGAACGATTCACGATAAGTTCAGCAGGATTAAAGAATGCCATTAGGAACTCTACTGCGTGTCTTTCATCATCAGTCATTTTCTTCCAATCATCTAGGTCCTCTTTTAGAGTGATTTCGTGAGGAAACCAAGTATTACGTACAGCTTGATTGTACAAATCATATGCCCACTTATACTTGATTGGATGTAAACTTGTATCTTCAGGTGCGGCTTTTCCGATAAGCATAATATTTTATTTATTAATTTATAATTACTGACAACTATCACACTGTGCTCTTTCTGCTGGATCTATAGGGCAAACTTTTGGTTGAGACTTTACTTGGAAGTTTGGATTGTTACTTAACTTTGCCATAATCTCATCTCTGGATAAAGAACTATCTTTTTTAACTTCAGGAACTGGTGACACTAGGGGCATACTTGGTTGTATTGTCGAGGCTTCTCTTACTTCATCTCTCATCTCTTCTCTTTGATAAACAGGTGTAGCAACCTTTGCAACTTCTACTCTTTGTATAATAAGTGGACTCTCTATTGGTTGTTTCACTTCTGACACTACATCTTCTTTTGTTGCTGAAGCTACCGCTGCGAATCCTCTCTTTCCAATCTTTTCAGCTTTATTAACTTTAGTTGTACTTTGTTCTGCTGTGTGTCGAGGTTTCATATGTAGATAATATGTAGACTTCAAACCTTTTTTCCAAGCAGTTGTGTAAATATCCATAGTTTCATCTATATCTCTTGTCTCAAGATACATATTTCTTGAAAGTGCTTGATCTACCCATTTCTGTGCACGTGCAGCTACTTCTACATAAGCTAAAGGTGAAGTTGTGAATGATGTTTTATAAACATCTTTGATATGTTGTGGAATACCTGGAATGTTTGAGATGTCTCCTTGATTCTCAATGATAGCTTCTCGAACCTTTTCCCAAATTCCCATATTCTTAAGATCTTTAACTAGGTTATGGTTTATGTCCATATATTTTCCTGAAATCTTATTTCTAGAAAATACTTGAGCAAAACGCGCATCGATTCCTGGAGTTGTTCCTACCACTAGACCGATATTTGCATTTGGAGCAACAGCCATCAAAGTAGCATTTCTAATTCCCTTTTTAACTTTCTCTCTTAGAATCTGCCAATTAAGTCCTCTGTGTTTACTCTGACTATCTACAGTTACTGCAATTCCTCTTGAATCACCAACTTTGTTTAAAGTATCTATTGGAACTTTTCCTTTTGACCATTCTGAACCAGTGAAGTGACTATATGATCCTCTTTCTTGAGCTAGATTTGCACTTTCATCTATAGCCATATAACTTACGAATTCAAATATTCTGTCAGCAAAATCCCAAGCATGTTCACTATCATAAGACATACCAAGTTGTTCAATAGTATCTGCAAATCCCATCACTCCAAGACCGATAGCACGATTCTCTCTATCTGATTTTGCCGCTTCTGCAATCGGTAGAATATTTATATCTATTAGGTTATCCAATTGTCGAACTGCAAGCCGAACACTTTCTTCCAATCTTCCCCAGTGTACTTCTTTATTCTTTATATGAGCTGCAAGGTTCAAAGATGCGAGGTTACATACAGCTACATTGTCTTTGTCTTGAGGTAGACAAATCTCCGTACAAAGATTCGACATATGAATCGTCCCTGTATTGTTATTCAAAGCACGGTTGTTTATTGTATCTTTCCAAACGAGCCATGGATGTGAAGTAGATTGTAGAGAAGTAAGTATTTGTCTGTATTGTTCTTTTGCTGGAACTTTTTTAAACATTACCAATTCTCCTCTCTCTGCTTTTTCTATGTATTGAGCATATTTTATACTGAATTCTTTTCCATATAGTTCATTTAGATCTCCTGTTTCTGCAGGGTCGAACATATACCAATCTTGATCCTTTTCTACTCTAGACATGAATTCATCTGAAAGAAATGCAGCGGTATTTGCTGTACGCATACGCATATAGTCATCACCTGCATTGTGTTTCCAATCTAGGAATTCTGGAAAATCGTAATGCCAGTTCTCCATATAGAAACATAGAGCTCCCTTTTTCTTTCCACCTCTCATAACAGCACGGATGGCTGTATCGATTATTTTTGCAAAAGGAGTAGGTCCACTAGAAACCCCACCGAAATTTGATTTCAAAGGAGAACCAGTTGCTCGTAGTTTTGTAATAGATGCACCGATTCCTCCTGAGCCTTTTGATAGAAGTAGAACATCTGATACAGACTTCGCAATATGTCCCATATCATCGTGTATCTCCATTAGATAACAGTTTGAAAGTGCTGGGCGTGTAGTACCTGAACCGAGGTTTGTAGATCCACCAGCTATATACTGATGACGAGACATTTTGTCATAGAACTTCTTTGCATATTCATTTGGATTTTTCTCATTGTAACAAAGCCCCATAGCAACTCTCATGAAGAAGTATTGTGGTGTTTCTAGAGGATGTTGCTTATCGTCTTTTAAGAAATATCTATTTATAAGTCCATCTAGACCTGCATAGACGAAGAGTTCATCTCTATCTAAAGATATATAATCAGCCAACTCTTCGAGATTGAACTTTGATCCCATATCCTTGTGAAGACGATTTTGTTCTATTCCAGATTTAATGTAGTGGATAAAAGCGTCTCTGTGCTTTTTCTGTAAATCAGCTGGATTCTCTTTATCATATTCACCAATAACTCTACGATAAACAGTCTTTAGAAGAAGTCTAGTTGCTACTCTATCGTATTGGATATCCTCTTTAATATTTTGAACTGCAGCATTTATAGTTGCATGATCTAGTTCGTCAGTAGTAATACCATTATAAAGAGTCAAATATGTCTCTGTAGCTATTTGAGTAACCATAGCTATAGGATCAACAAGTCCAGCACAAGCTCTCTCGATAGAACGATTTACTCTATCTGCATTATGCAATTCACGTGTACCATCAGTCTTCGTTATGTATATGCTCATAAATTAATAATATTATTTCTACTAGTGGAGACATTTTACCTTTTTAGCAAGGTTAAAAAAAGGGGAAAATAACTTTTTTTATAGATAAGAGACAGAAATTTAAAAATGTAAATACTACTCCTTCGTCAATTTTAAAATATTTCCCACCTCTATATTATTTTCATCAGAAAAACCAGCATTTGTCTCGATTACGTATAGGCTTTTTTCTGGTGGGAAGAATTGTTCTGGATAACTATCTACTGATGCATTTTTCTCAATATCAACAACTTTTTTATTTTCATCTAGCCAAATAATATCTATTGGGAATTTCATATCTTTCATCCAAAAACCATAAGTGTCAGGTTTATCAAAGACAAAAAGCATTGCGCTTCCCTTTACTAGAGTCGCTCTACCACTTAGTCCAGCTATTCTCGACGCTTCTGTATCAGAAACAATGAGTGGAATATCCTTGTTATTTATATCGAGTTTATATTTAGAAATATTTTTAATATTTGTATCTTTTGGTAAGACACAGAATATCCAAATAATAATAGCAACCAGTATTACGTAAAATGGTATTTTCTTTTTCATGTATATTATTATCCCCTTTTAATTATTTTTCATCAAGATGACTAAAATGAAAAAAGATATGTTAATATTATGTATATGAAAATTTCTTTTGTAGGACCATTTGCAGTAGGAAAAGATGCTGTATCAAGCTATATAGAAAAAAAATACAATCTAACCCACATATCTAGTGGCAATATCATAAGAGACTATATAACAAAGAATAATCTAGGTGGTCTAGATAGAAAGAACCTACAAATAGTAGCAAATAAAATGAGGGTTGATGGTGGTGGTGATATTCTAGTCAAAATGGCTTTAGCTGAAGCAAAAGACAATGTAATTGTTAGTGGACTGCGCGCAATAGATGAAGTAGAGACCTTTAAGAAAATGGGTGGCAATATAATAGCAATCACCGCTCCGATCGAACAGAGGTATAAACTAGCACAAATGAGAGGACGTGTAGATGATCATATTTCCTTCGAAGAATTTAAAAAAATTGAAGAGGAAGAAAATAGGAGTAAGGACCATAACGAACAAAATCTGTCCAAAGTCATAGCAATGGCAGATTTTGAAGTCATAAATGATGGAAGTCTTGAGGAGTTATTCGCGAAATGCGATAAGACTATTTCCCAGATTATGAATGGATTCTAATATTATCTTGAGAATATACTCATGATTGCATCCCATAGACTAGCAAGGTTTGCGCCGAAACTCTTTTCAACTGCAAAAGTCACATTGTCTACACTTGATACACAACCACCTGTAAACTTTTCAGGGTTTCCACAACCAATTTCGATTTGTAGATTTTCACCTAGTTCATCTCTTTTTGGTGACCACTTGAAACTTCCATCATTCTCAGTATTTGCAGCAATTTGCCTAACTAGTTCATAACTCACTGGTGAGTCTGAAACCTTTTTAATCAAGTTAATATTTATACTAGCTTCCGCTGGGAAATTCTCAGTAGTCCAAGTTATGCTTTGATTTGAACCTGTCTTTATTACAGATTTTGATACTGAAGATACAGAATTTACCTTTGCTTCATTTGAAGCATTGGCAATAGTAAAACCTGATGAAAATAATGCTAATGTGATTATTGAACTTGCTAATAGATAAGATGTTTTATTCATATTTTTTATTATTATTTTATAAGTATACACGAAATTCTCGAGTTGTCAAGGTCTATATAAAGTGGATAACTACTTCATTTTTAACCTAGATCCTGCACCCAATAATAATAACACGATAGCGATAGAAAAATGTGGTAAATGTCCCATAAGCTCCACAGGACCTAGCATAACTAATGTTGATAATAAGAATACAGCTAGGGTTATAGTTGTCGTTCGAGTAACAAGTCCGAGCATAAGGAACAATCCAAATAGCGCTTCTACAACGCCAGCTGAGAATGCAAACCAATAATCAGTAAACCAAGTAAAGCCGATATTATGCATGAAATTCCAATGATACAGACTCAAGAAATTCTCAGTAAGTGAAGGAGACATTATCTTCTCAGAGAAGCCAAGAATAAAGAGATTTAGTCCTGTACCAATTCTTAGCAGTGGTAATCCATAAGAATGGATTTTATGTGTATATTCTTTGAATATTTCTGTATCAACTATTCTCCATTTTGGTCTTCCTACAATCATTGCAAATAAACTGAAACCAAGCATTTCGAATGTATCCATCATTTCCATAAAACCGTATTCTTTTATTCCAAGAATAAATAGAATCACGAGCAGAAAACCTCCGATTCTCTCATAATACCCTGCTAGTATCATTATTCCCGCTAGAGTTTGGGTAATGATAAGTAGTAAAGCTAGTGGACCGTTTGCAATTAGATTTGGAGCGAAGATAAAACCGTTATATGAAAATATAAGGAAAGACAATCCAAAACCAATACTTGAAATAGATATTACATAGGGTGCCCACTTCTCTTCTATACGACGAAACCATGCTGGAATCTTTAGCTTTTTTTCTAGGATATAACCAATGATGAGGATTACGATCACAGCTATAATAGCAATGATTACCGGAAGGTCTGTTAATTCATAAGGCCTTATTTCTTTTACTGGATGAGCAAACCATTTTACATGTGCTGAGACCAAAAAAGGAACTGAGAATAAAACTGAAACAATTGATAATATTTTTTTGTACATGTATCAATTATACATTACAGAAATCAGTCTTTTTTATAAATATGTGAAGAAATAGGATTGTTTGACAAATCACCTGTTTTGGTGTATTATATTAAAAGAATAGCTGCCGAACTATTTTGAATATATGAAGTATCTCCTAGCTCATGAGGCTAGTAGATGGACACAATCCCATTATTCTCAAAAGGCATTTAAAATGATTAATATCGAAAGCGCTCGCAGGTTACTCAACAAGGTTTCTCCCGAGATCGTAAAACATTGGGAGAAGGAAAAAGGGGTCGGTCTTGCTATGACAATCGCTCAGATTGAACAGATCGAACAGAACAGGCAAAAACCTAGGACAAGGAATAGAAAGCTTGAATTGTTAGTTATTATGATAGTTATCACCGCATACATACTACTATTATCACTATTGAGAAATAGTGTAATAGCGATGATGATTCTGATGATCTTCATGGTTGCGTCAATTGGTTTTTATTACGGACGATTGAACCGAAAGGATCGTGAGTCTTTTCAAAAAGAATCCAATGAAGACGCGGAGCAAGCAAGGCTATCAGATTCAATCACCGCCTTCTGGGAAACCATTTTCAGTGTTTGTGAACACAACACACTTCCCCAAGACAACCTCGTAGATGCGGAATACCTGAAAGGTGTATTGCATACCACAATTAAGGACCTGCTTTTGAAACAAGCAGTACTCAGGATGAAAAACTCCAATCCAAGCTTTGATGTAGATAATGTCGCTGCAGCAGCGATTGAATACACAAGTGCAGATGTATACCTGGACAATCAATGGGAAACCGTCAAGAATGAACTAGGTGTAGATATAAAAAGGAAAGAGATGTTCAAAAAAGCCGAAGATGAAATGCGAATTACCCATCCCGGCCTTAGTCAGTACTTCAAGACAACAGAGGGGCAATAAGCACAACCCTCTCACAGCCACGATTTTGCAAAAGATCGTGGCTTTTTTATTACCAAGATCCACTCGAACCTCCTCCACCAGAGCTTCCACCTCCAAATCCTCCGAAGCCACCAGATGATCCTCCCCTTCCTCCTCCGATAAATAATGGCCAAATACCTCCACCCTTACTTGGTGGATGTTTTGAAACAAAATAATCAAAAATAAGACCAGCAATAGTAAGAGCTATTGTTGTAATAATAATTTTAAATGTAAAACCAAAAGCTATACCGAGAGCGATACCAATAATAAAACCAATAACGCCACCGAGCCACCAAGACTTCGTTCTACCTAATATACTTGAAAAGAAGATGATTGCCGACCAGAATATAAAGATAATAAATTCAATAGATTTCCCACCGACTTTTACACTATTAGATTCATTTTTTATAGAATAATCAACATCACTAGTCACCACAGAAACAATAGCATTCGTTCCATCAGTAATTCCTTTTGGTAAATTCCCTGCTTTGAATTCTGGTAGAACTATTTTTTGAATAATTCCATTTGATTGCAAATCGGTTAATACACCTTCCAAACCATAACCAACTTCTATTCTTACTTTTCTTTCGTTTGGTGCGATAAGGAACAATACTCCATTATCCTTAGCTGAATTACCTATACCCCATTCTTTAAAAAGTTTTACTGCGTAAGTTTCTATCGTTTCATTACCTAGAGAATTTATAGTCACTATTGCGACTTGTATTGTTGTTTTATTATTAAGATCATTTAATTTTGATTCTATTTGATCTTTATTTTCTTTAGATAAAATACTTGCATAGTCATTTACAAAGCCCTGTGGTTTTCCAGGG
Organism: uncultured Candidatus Saccharibacteria bacterium; assembly: GCA_964367745.1. Lineage (GTDB taxonomy): Bacteria > Patescibacteriota > Minisyncoccia > Phycocordibacterales > PALSA-1337 > CAIOGI01. The sequence goes on from CAYIYK010000003.1 coordinate 17,724, forward strand.
CTTGTAAAAGCATTAGCAATAGTGATGCTAAGTGCAAATATTATTGTTGCAAATAAAGCAACTTTCTTCATATTTAGAATTTAACTTGTGGAGCTTGTTCAGCGCCTTTTACTGCTTCAAAATATGATCTTTCCTTGAATCCAAATATTGATGCGATTATTGAACCTGGAACTTTCATTACTTTCAAATTGTATAGTTTTACAGAATCATTGAATCTCATTCTTTCTACATTGATACGATTCTCAGTGCCTTCTAGTTGTGACATCATTGATTGTACAGTCTCTGAAGATTTCAATGTCGGATAACTTTCAACTATTACCATAAGTCTACTTAGAGCACTTTCTACCTGTCCTGCAGCTATAGCTTTGTCATTTACATTTGAAGCTCCTGAATATCTTGTTCTTGCATCAGATATAGCAGTAAAGACTACTTGTTCTTGTTTCATTACACCCTTTGCTGATTCGATAAGGTTTGGAATAAGGTCAAAACGTCTTTGATAGTTTGTTTCTACTTGTTTCCATTGTGCATCTGCATCAACGTTTAAAGATACGAGACTATTGTAAGTCATGACTGTATATCCTCCCAAAATAACTAGTACTGCAACAATAACGATAATTATTTTTTTATTCATTTTTAATTTAATTAACTAGTAACTACTATTTCTTTGGAGAAGCCTTTGTCTCGTCTGTTCCTGCTGGACCAGTTACGAATTTGAATGATTTAACCATGTCCTTGAATTGTGTATCTGCTTCATCAACTAACTTTGTATTGTTTGTAGATGCTAGTTTTACATCATCACCCTTGAATCCTTTACTAGCTGGAGTTAGAACGATTGAAGAATATGTGAATAGGTAACAAATTGAATTGTTTTGTAGTGAATACATTCTGTTAAAATAATTTCTACCTTGAACTGTATTTGAGATAGAGATCATGTTTAGAGTTGAATCACCAACTGTTAGAGTAGATCTTTCTTTAACTGTTGTTACAAGTGGGAAAGCACACTTTCCAGATACGATATCAACCTTCACTTCCAATTTTCCTATAGAATTCTTGTCTTTTGTAACACTAACTGGAATAGCAAGAGTAAGGTTACTAGGAGCTTCTGACTTTTCCCATGCTGTTGGGTATTTTACAGAGAAACCAAGTTCATCATTCTTGTATTCAGAAAGTTTTGTAGATACTGGTACTGTCTGACTTGTCGGTACTGGAGGAGTTTTCTCAGTTGTATTTTCACCACCTGAAACTACAGGAGACGGTGTACTTGGTCCATTAAACTTCCAAATAACTGCACCTGCGATAATAATTACTATAACGAAAGCTAATATTTTTTTCATATCGCACATTATAACAGATATTAGTAGTCTAGACCAGATGAAGGCATGTTTTGAGTTTTTTCTTCTTTTGGCTCTTCAGCAATAGCAACTTCAGTTGTAAGTAGTACTGATGATGCAGAGCAAGCATTCAAAACACCCAATCGAGTCACTTTTACTGGATCTACGATCCCTGCTGCTATCATATCGGGTATCATTTCATCTTTTAGAGCATCGTAGCCTGCATTTCCTTTTCCATTTTTTACTTTTTCAACTATAACAGAACCGTCGTCCTTACCTGCATTCACCGCGATTTGTTTCAAAGGGAATTCCATTGCTTTTAGAACTATTGAATATCCAAGTTCGAATTCTTTTGATGGATGCTTTTTGTTTACCAAACTATCACTAACTTTTTGTGCAGCTTTTATGAGAGCGACTCCTCCTCCAGCAACTATACCCTCTTCGATTGCGGCTTTTGTAGCATTTACGGCATCCTCAATCTTTAACTTTAGATATTTCATCTCCGTCTCTGTAGCGGCACCTACTCGAATAACTGCAATTCCTCCACTTAGCTTTGCTATTCTTTCATCCATTCTTTCTTTGTCGAATTTTGAATCAGATGCATCTCTTTGTGCTTTTAATTGTGAAATCTTTTCATCTATCTCTGACTTTTTGCCTTTTCCACCAACGATTACACTATTGTCTTTTGTAGAGATTACTTTTCTTGCTTTTCCTAACATAGAAATATCTGCATTCTCGAAATTTACCCCGATTTCTTCAGATATGATTTGAGCACCGATAGTTACAGCTATATCTTCTAGTATTTCTTTTTTCTTATCACCATAACCTGGAGCTTTTATAGCCAAAACATTGAAACTTCCTCTTAGACGATTCACGATAAAAGTAGAAAGGGCTTCGCCGTCTACATCGTCAGCAATTATCACCAAATCCTTTTTTCCTGATTGAGCCAGCTTTTCTAATAAAGGAAGAACTTCTTTTATTGAAGAGATTCTTTTGTCTGTAACAAGAATAGCTGGATCACTGTATTCTGCTTCCATTCTCTCAGTATTTGTAATCATGTATGGAGAAATATAACCCTTGTCGAAAGCAATACCTTCTGTTACTTCTGATTCTAATCCTAAAGTTTGTGATTCTTCTACTGTTACAACACCGTCCTTCCCAACCTTTTTGATAGTATCAGCAATAATAGTTCCAAGCTCCAATGATTCTGCAGAGATATTTGCGACCTGGCGAATCTCTTCATCTGTCTTTATCGGTTTTGCTATTGATCTTAGTGCTGTGATTATATCTTTTGAAGCCGCTTCTATTCCGAACTTTACACCCATAGCATTTACACCCATAGTTGTGTGCTTCATTCCTTCACTTATTATTGCTTGAGTAAGAACTACTGAAGTTGTAGTTCCGTCACCTGCTATATCATTTGTCTTTGTTGCAACTTCTTTTATTATCTCTGCCCCCATATTCTCAAATCTATCTTTTAGAGATATTTCTTTTGCTATAGATACTCCGTCATTTGTAATTGTTGGAGAACCATAACCTTTATCCAAAACAACATTTCTTCCTCTAGGACCTAGAGTTATTTTTACAGCATCTGCTACTACATCTACTCCTCTTTTCAGTGACTTTCTTGCGTCTTCGTTGTACAGGATTTTCTTTGACATATTTTATTTGATTATTGCTAATAATTCGCTTTCTTTTACTATATAGTATTCTTCATCATTTATTTTTACTTTATCTCCCCATTGAAATAGAACTTCATCACCTACTGATACAGATACTGGTATAACCTTTCCATCTTCTGTTCTACCTTGACCTATAGCTACAACCTCTCCTCTTTTACCTCCTTTGTCTTCATTCACTGTTACTGGAATAATAATTCCTGATGCTGTTTTATTTTCTTTATGTTTTGAATCTTCTTTTATTAAAACTCTATCAAATAGAGGTATGATAATCGTCGAACTGTTATTTGTTTTCGTCTTTTTTGTATCTTTTATCATAATGGAATTAAATTTTATAGTAATGAATGATCATAAGCAATATTGCACGTTTAAACTGGCTATGCTATAGTGTTCCGTAATGAAGACGATCGCCTCTATACTACCGTACATACAGATTGTACTTGCTGTAATACTTTTAACAGCAATACTTCTTCAAAGAACTGGAGCACAAATCGGTGGTGCTTTTGGTGGTAGTGACAATTTTAGTTCTGCATTCCACACAAGACGGGGCTTCGAAAAACAACTCTTCATTGTAACAATCATAGTTGCAATACTCTTTGCAATTTCAGCGCTTTTGAGTCTTATTTAACATTGACTAAAATCTATACATTATATGAAAGAGTTTCGCTTTAAAGGAAGTGAGAAACTTCTAGCTACTATTCATGCTTTTTCGGCCACAGAAAAGGTAGTTTTCACTTTTTTAACTATTGTTGCTTTGATCAGTTCACTTTCACTAGCTTGGAAAGTTAATTCTCTATTCCTTATACCTGTACCAGCTCATGGCGGTTCATTCTCTGAAGGCATGGTTGGATTACCACGATCTATAAACCCTGTTTTGGCTTTTACAGAAACCGACAAGAATCTTTCAAACCTTATATATTCTGGTCTAATGAAATTCAATGGAAATGAAATAGTAAAGGATATCGCTGAATCATGTACAGTATCTGAAGATGGTTTGGTCTATGATTTTAAAATTGGAGATAATGTGCGATTCCACGATGGAACTCAACTAACAACTGACGATATAGAATTTACAATACAAAAAATACAAGACAATGAAATAAAGAGTCCAAAATATGTTGATTGGGCGAGTGTAATAGTTAAAAAGATCAGTCCTACTGAAATACAATTTATACTAAGACAACCTTATGCACCTTTTCTTTCAAATACAACTATAGGTATCATTCCAAAGAATATTTGGAAAAATCAAAGTTCAGAACAATTTATTTTTAATCAAAAAAACCTTGAACCTATAGGTTCTGGACCATATAAAGTGAATAATATTGTAAAGGATAAGGCTGGCACTCCTACTCAGTATTCCCTTTCTTCATTTAATAAATATCACAGTGGAGAAGCATATATTTCAAATATAAATATATTCTTCTATCAAAACGAGGATATGGCTATTGATGCATTCAAATCTGGAACAATACAAAACTTCGCAGGAGTCTCGCCTCAGAAGTCATATGAAATATCTTCATCTACACAAAGTGTAAATATAATACACAATCCACTTCCTAGAATTTTTGGAGTATTTTTTAATCAAAATAATTCACCAGTATTGGCGAATAAAGAAGTGAGACAAGCTTTGAATATGGTAGTAGATAAAGATGCAATCATCGAAAAAGCACTTTATGGATATGCGGTAAATATCGATAGTCCAATACCACTAGACGATGCAAGTAGTACAATCAAAAAAGAAAAACTAGATGTAGATAAAAATATTCAACTAGCAAAAGATCTATTATCAAAATCTGGTTGGGCAATAAATGAAAATGGAATTCTTGAAAAAAAGACAAAAACAGTAAAACAAACTCTTGAACTATCTATATCAACCGCCGATTCTACAGATTTGAAACTGATTGCAGAAATGATAAAGAAAAGTTGGGAAGAACTAGGAGCGAAGGTAACGGTCAAGGTTTATGAATTCGGAGATCTATCACAAAACATCATAAAAACTAGAAAATATGATGCATTACTTTTTGGTGAAATAATAAATAAAGACCTAGATTTGTATGCATTCTGGCATTCATCACAAAGGAATTCTCCAGGATTGAATGTATCAATGTATGTAAATAGTAAAGCAGACAAAATACTAGAGGATGCAAGGACATCATTTGATGACAAAGCGAGAGATACCCTTTATAAATCTTTCGAAGAAATAATAAAAGATGATGTACCAGCAATATTCCTTTATTCCCCAGAATATCTATACATGATGTCAAAAGAGATAAATGGATACGACATGAAAACAATATCAAGCCCATCAGACAGATTCTCAAATATAGACAAATGGTATATCAAGACAGACAAGGTATGGGAGATATTCGTCAAAAATACAAAAACAAATAAATAATTAATAAAATGGAAAACACAAAAACAAATACAAACACAACAGCAAATACGAATGCGAACACAAATACAACTGCAAGTACAAACACGCATGCAGGAACTGGTCATGCCAGAGGTTCACATTCAGGTCATAGTCCTAGACGACCCGTATCTAGATCACATGGAATGAGACCAGCTCGTCCACCTGATGCTACACAAATGCATAAAAAAGTTGAGGACACTGTCCCGGCTTTGGCTCCAAACTCTATCCGTATAATTCCGCTTGGAGGTGTGGAGGAAATTGGTAAGAACATGACTATGGTTGAATATGGAAACGATATAATCATTATCGATATAGGTTTCCAATTCAAAGATGAGAATACTCCTGGAATCGATTATATTCTTCCGAACACAAAGTATCTTGAAGAAAGAAAGGATAAAATAAGAGCTGTGATAATAACTCACGGTCACCTAGACCACATAGGTGGTATTCCTTATGTAATGCCAAGAATTGGTAATCCACCACTATATACAAGAATGCTTACTTCAGTAATGGTGAAAAAGCGTCAAGAAGAATTTACTCATGTTCCACCTCTAGATATAAAAATAGTGGAAAAAGACGAAACAATATCATTGGGTGCTTTGAAAGTGAAATTCTTCGCTGTAACTCACACTATTCCAGATGCTATGGGAGTTGTTATACAAACTCCATTTGGTTCAGTAGTACACACCGGTGACCTAAAACTAGATCACGTAGAAGGAATACCAACTGAAGCAGAAGAAGCTGAATACGATAGGGTTTTCAAGAATGAAAAAGTATTACTTCTAATGGCTGATTCTACAAACGTAGAAAATCCTGGTTTCTCAATGCCAGAAAAAACAGTTCATAAAAATATTGAAGAAATAATCAAGAATACAAAAGGTAGATTGATCATTGCAACATTCGCTTCCCTACTAGAAAGAATGCTAAAGATTATAGAATTCTCAGAAAAATATGGAAAGAAAGTGGTTGTGGAAGGACGAAGTATGAAAACAAATATCGAGATTTGTATGAATCTTGGTCTTTTGAAACCTAAAAAAGATACTTTGATCACAGTTGAAGAAATAGATAACTTCCCTCCTGAGAGAATCGTAGTTCTAGCAACTGGGGCTCAAGGCGATGAATTCGCAGCGATGATGAGAATGTCTAATAAGACTCACAAATATATTAAGATAAATAAAAGAGATACTATTCTTCTTTCTTCATCTATCGTTCCAGGGAATGAAAGAGCAGTTCAAAAACTAAAAGACAATCTTTCAAGACAAGGAGCTAGTATTATTCACTACAGAATTGCTGATGTTCACTCTTCAGGACATGCAAACCATGATGAAACAGCTTGGATACATAAGAAAATAAATGCCAAGTTCTTCATACCAGTTCACGGTTATCACTATATGTTGAGAGTGCACGGTGAAATAGCAAAAGAAACAAATGGACTAACTGAAGATCAAATAGTAATCCCTGACAATGGTTCTATCATCGAGATACAAGATGGTGGTGCAAAGATAGTTAAAATAAAAGAAAAGGCACCATCTGGTATCGTTATGGTTGATGGATTCTCAGTTGGAGATATACAGGATGTTGTTATACGTGATAGACAAATGCTTGCTCAAGACGGAATCTTCATTGTCTTTGCAATTATAAATTCTCAAACAGGTAAACTAAAGAAATCACCGGATATTATATCTAGAGGATTCGTTTATCTAAGAGAATCACAAGAACTTCTACATCACACAAGAATAATAATCAAAAATACAATTGATGAATCTACAAAAGGAATGAATCCTATAAACATAGACTTCGTCAAAACAAGTATTAGTGATAATGTAAGTAAATTCCTACTTCAAAAGACTGCTAAAAGACCTATAGTTATCCCAGTATTACTGACTATTTAAACTTGATGTTATAATTAACATCAATGAAGCATCATCACAGTATAAAAAAAGCGAGTGCACTTTATAGTATAAGTGTAATCGCTTTTTTCCTTGCACTACATACAAGTATTCCAACTTACTTTAACTCTAGCTTTCTATCAGGAATAACTGATGCAAAAACAGTGAGTATTGTATATTTGATAATATCTCTAACTACGATTGTGGGATTATTATCTATGGATAGTGTTTTACATAGATTTGGTAATCTAAATACATCTATCGCTTTTATACTAGTTCAGATTTTTGTGTTCTACGGTTTGATAACATCAACTTCCCCAAACACTTTGCTTTTCTTATTTATCATCGGTTCCAGTATGATTAGTTTAATTGGTTTTACTATCGATATTTTCCTCCAAAAAGGCACCGATTTAGGTCATACCGGAGGTATACGAGGTATGGTTATGACTGCGACAAATAGCGCATGGATACTTGGACCACTTCTTGGAGGTATGTTGGTTATTGGAAATAATTATAAAGGAATATACATTGCTGGATTCGCTCTACTTTTCCCGCTTATATACTTGGTACATAGAAACTTCAAAGATTTTAAAGATTCACACTATGTTCAGGTCTCAGCCAGACAAACATTCCTAAAGATCCTTAGAGACAAAGACATCAGTAAGATCTTTATAATCAACATTGTATTGCAGACTTTTTATGCGTGGATGATAGTCTATACCCCGATGTACCTTCATGAATATATAAAGTTTGATTGGAGTGAAATAAGTGTGATCTTTACTATAATGCTAATACCATTCGTACTTGTTCAACTTCCTCTTGGTAAACTTGCTGATAAAAAGTGGGGTGAAAAAGAGTTGTTGGCAATCGGTTTTACAATCATTGGTATGACAACTGCGTCTTTAGTATTTTTTGATACAAAAAGCATTATGATTTGGTCTATCGCTCTTTTCTTAACACGTATTGGTGCGGCAACTGCAGAGATTATGATTGAGACTTATTTTTTCAAGAAAACTGATAAAAGAGATCCTGAAGTCTTGAGTATGTTTAGAATAACAAGACCATTGTCATATTTTATTGCGCCAATCATTACAACAGTCGGTCTTTCATATACAACTCAACCTTATTTATTTGTTATTTTAGGAGTTATCTGTCTATTGACCCTTTATCCTATTCTAAATATTAGAGATACGAACTAATTTTTTTATCCTATTTATTTTTTGCTTTCCCACCCAAACTCATATATAATTTCGCTACAAAATTATTAATTAAAATATAACCGAATGGCAAAAATAAAATACTTGCACGCTAGAGAAATACTTGATTCTAGGGGTAATCCAACAGTAGAAGTAGATATAACACTTAAAGATGGTTCTTTTGGAAGAGCTGCTGTTCCAAGTGGTGCATCTACAGGAAGTCATGAAGCTGTAGAATTAAGAGATGGTAATAAGCGATATGGAGGCAAAGGTGTAGAGAAAGCAGTTAAAAATGCAAATACTATACTTGCAAAAGCTTTGATAAATAAAGAATTTGATCAAAGATCACTTGATAAGAAAATGGTAGAAATCGATGGTACAGCAAATAAGAGTAGATTAGGAGCAAATGCTATTCTTGGTGTTTCTATGGCTTTTGGACGAGCAGTTGCAGTGAGTGAGACAATTCCTCTTTATAAATATTTCAACAAAATTGCAAAGACTGGGAATACAGTACAACTTCCAGTGCCAATGATGAATATTCTAAATGGTGGTAAGCACGCAGAAAAATCTATGGATTTCCAGGAATTCATGGTTATGCCTGCTGGTGCGAAGTCATTCAAGGAAGCTCTAAGATACGGTACTGAAGTATTCCATGCTCTAAAAAAGATTCTACACGATAGAGGCCTATCAACTACAGTTGGAGATGAAGGAGGGTTTGCCCCGTCGCTGTCTTCAAATGAAGAAGCAATAAAGCTTATACTAGAAGCTATTGAAAAGGCTGGATACAAGGCTGGAAAGGATATATTCATTGCTCTAGACGTAGCAGCTACAGAACTATACAAGGATGGCAAATACCATTTGGCATCTGAGAATAGAACTTTGACTTCAGAAGAAATGGTGAATTTCTATGCTGATTGGTGTGCAAAATACCCTATTGTATCTATCGAAGACGGATTGGCTGAAGATGATTGGGATGGTTACAAACTACTTACTGAAAAGCTTGGTAAGAAAGTTCAAATCGTTGGAGATGATCTATTCGTAACAAATATTGATAGAATAAAAGTTGGTATAGAGAAAGGAGTTGGAAATTCTATTCTAATAAAACTAAATCAAATCGGTACAGTATCAGAAACTATAGATGCAATAAATATGGCAAAGAAAGCTGGATTTACATCTATTATTTCACACCGATCTGGTGAAACAGAAGATGTAACTATTGCAGACTTTGTTGTTGGAACTGGAACAGGACAAATAAAGACTGGATCACTTTCAAGAACAGACCGTGTTGCAAAATACAATCAACTACTTAGACTTGAAGAATTGCTAGGTAAGAAAGCGGTATTCCGAGGCAATAAAGTATTCAAAGTAGAAAATAAATAATTATTTAAGATAAACAAAATAAAAAATAACCTCCAGATCTAGAATTTGGAGGTTATTTTTATGATTTCGACACAAACATTACATTTGTGTTGGCGCTGCAGGTGCTGGTGCAGCTGGCTTTGGTGTCTTTGCCATATTATTCAAGTCACAGGTTGATTAGCTCCTGTGTGTACAAATTATACCGTCGTTTCAAGTCACTTGACCTTTCCCTCATTTAGTTGACATTGAGTCAAAACGTTGGGTAAAAAAGCTATATAAAATGGTACTTTTTAGGTGTGGTGTAATGATTGGTGATATTAGAACATTTAGATCAAGTTTTGGCTATATATATTAAACTGGATATGCCATAATCTTCAAAAACTTGACAAGATTATCATGGTATGCTAAGCTGTTTGTTAGAAGATAGCTTTACACGTTGGGGGCTACTTTCGTCCACAAGGACTATCCAACGGTGAGGAGTGAGAGAATCCAATAAACAACCGGCGCTAATTTCTCTCTGGGCGCCGGTTTTTTCTTGCCTAAATCTTAAACATTATAACGCCTGCTCTACCCCACCCTCCATCAAATAATATCTCTTCAAAGGTTTTAGATTCTCATCTAGCTCATAGACTATCGGAACTGCATTCTTTATCTCAATTCCAACTATCTCATCATCACTTACGTTATCTATATGCTTCACCATTGCTCTTATACTATTGTTACTTGCAGAAATTAGAACTCTTTTACCACTCTTTATAGCTGGCACGATCTCTGATTCCCAATATGGCATTACTCTCTTGATAGTATCTTCTAGTGATTCACCTAGCGGCAATTCACTTTCTGACAGATCAGCATACATTGGATCATGTCCTGGATATCTAGGATCATCTTTTGTTAATTGAAGTGGCTTGTCACTAAAACTTCTTCTCCATTTGTGTACTTGTTCTGGTGAATACTTTGCACCAATATCAGCATGCTTTTGTCCCTGCAAAGCTCCATAATGTCTTTCATTTAATCTCCAAGAGTATTTTATTGGTAAATCATTTATACCAATTTCATTTACTACAGTATTTAAAGTATCTTTTGCTCTTTTAAGAACTGAACAAAAGGCCAAATCAAAACCGAAACCTGCATTTTTTAGATTTTTACCTGCAACTTTGGCTTCCTCAACTCCCTTCTCTGTTAGATCAACGTCTGTCCAACCACAAAACATCTTTTCAATATTATAAACTGTCTGTCCGTGTCTTATTATTACTAATTTATACATAGACCGATATTATACAGTAAACGATATTTTATTAAAAGTTATTTTTATCTTCAGCTTTTTTAAACAAAGCTAGTACGATACTTACATATTTTACAAGGAGGATAATAGAGGTTACCCAGAATAAACCAAAACCTATACCCGCAAGGACGTCCGATAACCAATGCACGCCGAGATATACCCTACTGAATGCAGTAAGAATTATAGACAATACACACAGTACAACCAATATTTCTCTAACTATCATTGATTTTACTTTTACAATAAAGAAATATATAAGGAGGGTGAAGAAAATCGTTGATGCAACAGCATGTCCACTTGGGAAGCTATATCCTTTTACTAGAATAAAAGCATTCTCAGGTCTAATCCTTGTAACTATGTTTTTTATTATAAAAGTGAATACATAACCACCACCTAGTGAGAATATTGATATTAAAGAATAATAATAATTCTTTTTATGAATCAAATAAGCAATCAATACCAAACTAATTCCAGTAATAAGTGTTGGACTAAATATATTCGTAAATATAAGCATAAAATCTCTCAACACTTCAGATGAATGGATAAAGAAGAAATTGTTTACAAAAACATCTAGTTCAAGCAGAAAAACTTTATCTGTAATTGCATCTTGTAGTGTTTTAAAGAATAAATAAAGTCCAAACAGATTGAAACCTAGAGTAATTAGTTCGTATTTTGCGAATATATGGAATTGTTTATTTATAAATCTATAACCCCACACTATCAATATACCAATCAAGACTGCTATGAAAATATACTTACCCAATACCTTTGACATTATGTGATAGCTAGCACCAAAAACATAACCTAGTAGGACTGATGTAATTGACCAGATAAAAACACCAATAAAATCCCAAATCCAGAATATTTTTGTATGTATTCCACTCGCGCCGAGCATAAATGGTGTAAGTGTTCTTGTAATAGGGTTATACTTTCCGAAAATTATTGCTTTTGCTTTATGTTCCTTTACAAGTTTTAAGATTTTATCTAGATATTCCTTCTTAACAAAAAAATATGGACCTAATTTCTCTAGAAGAGATATACCGTACTTTTTTCCCAAAATAAAACCAATAATATCTCCTAGTAAAGCCCCAATACTTACTACAGGTATGACCACAAACAAATTTAATATACCTAATTTTGATAAGAAACCTGAAATAATTACAATAGTGTGTCCTGGAACGAATTGTCCAATTATTGGTATACCTTCTACAATGGTTATTAAGAAAAGAAGTAGGTAACCACCGTTTTCAACTATAGTCTGTAAGTTACTAGATACTGAGTGAAGAAAATTATACATAGATTAGGTATTTAATAATTATAACACAAACGAGATAAATTCCTGATAAAATTTTTATAATAGATTTCCACAAATAAATTTGATTTAGAGCCATAATTATTCAATAATCAAATCATAAAAATACAATATTATGAAAATCCTGATTATTGAAGACGATGTAGATATTTCCAGTTTCATAAAGGACAATCTTACAGAGAGTACATATTCAGTTGAAGTCGCAAAGGATGGACCTGATGGATCATTTCTGGCCAGAACAAATTATCACGATGTTATCATAATGGATTATTCACTTCCTTCAAAAGACGGAGTTTTGGTTTGTGAAGAGATAAGATCATCAGGTGTTGAAACACCCATAATATTCCTAACCGTACATACAGACGTCAAAAAGAAGGTTAAAGCATTAGAAAAAGGTGCGGATGACTATATGACTAAACCTTTCTCTATCGAAGAGTTAAAAGCGAGGATACAAGCTCTAGTGCGTAGACCTAGGAAAATCGAAAGTCCTGTACTGATAGTTGGAGACCTAGTTTTGGATACACACAAAAGAACAGTTAGAAGAGGTGAAACACCTATTTATCTAACTAGAAAGACTTATGATCTATTGGAATATCTTATGAGGAATAAAGGTATAGTGCTTTCAAGGGGATCTATAATGGAATATGTATGGAACTCAGATAGTGATCCATTCTCAAATACCATAGAAGCACATATCCTAAACCTCAGAAAGAAAATCAATGTTAGAGGTAAAAAGGATATACTAAAGAATATTCCAGGTAGAGGTTATATTATGGGGTCCTAAACTTACCTTCTTCTATTTGCTTTATAGCCTCATCTACTTGAGACTTTATAAGTGGGAATCTTTCTTTTGCTTTCTTTAGAAGTTCAATCGCTTGGTATTCTTGTTTACTCAATAGATAAACATAAGCTAGAGATGAATATACTTCTTGATTGTCTTGATCTTTAGCTAATATCTTCTTATATATTTCAATAGCTTTATCGTACTGTTTTGACAATACATAAGCATTTATAACTCTTGGATCGCTGAATACTTCGAAATCATCTCCAAATAGCTTCTTCGCTTTTACTTCTTCACCTGCCGTTATAAGAGCTGTAACGTAAGTAGTCTTGGCGATTGGATTGTCTGTTGCTGATTGATACGCTTTGTCTAATATCTCAACTGCTTCTTTATTTTTACCGATATTTAGATAGTTGACGGCTAGTTCAAATATTATACTTTGCTTGTTTGGAGAAAGTTCATTTGCTTTTTCAAGTAGTGGTGTAGCTGTATTAAAATCTCTTATAGTATCATAATAACTTCCACCAATAATATATATTCTTGCATCATTCGGAGTTTTCTTTATTTGATTTTCTATTTCTTTCTTTGCCAAATCGTAGAATGCAGCCTTTTTATCTTGTTGCATTTGTGGATTTTGTATTACATTTGCTGAACAATTTAATAGTTGCTCAACCGACTCTTGATTTGCAACTGTCTGTCTTAGTTTGAATATTTTTTCAAATGGTACTACTGATACTGTTTGAGGATTTGAACAAGCTATAAGTGCATTTATAAGTCCTGTATTCGCTTGTATAGCGCGCACATTCACAAAATACATTGAAGTAATGAATAAGATAACAACAACAGGTACATATACATAATCTCTTACTGTTTCAGCATCTTCAGATATTGATTTGCTGTAATTTTTAAATATAAATAAATCTTTATTCTTTCTTAATGAATGAACAAAAGCGAGCAATGTAAAGAACATTACATAACTTGTTTGATTGTCGAATACGAATACATTGTGTATTGCATATCCTACCAATAGACCGATAAGTATAGATTTTTCACCAATAGTTTTTTCACTTTTAATGATAAAGATTAGAGAGATTAAATATAGAGCTAGATACGCAACTAATCCTAGTATTCCTCCGGCAACAAACCAATCTAGGAAAACACTGTGTGCTCGATCAAACCATTGCTCATGTCTCCACATTTCAGGATTGTAATGTGAATTGAATATATAGTTAAAGTTCTCTTGCCCAACTCCGATAATTGCTGTCTTTGGGCTCTCTGTAATTCCCTTTATAGCCATAGGCCAAATAAATCTTCTTGCTTGAGTCTTTGTATCTGAAATAGATATAGAAGCCAATCTTCCCAATACTTCATTCTTTTGAATCCAACTAGCATTTCTATTGAAATAAAATAGTGTACCGATAACAACTACTAGTAGAATAACTGAACCAGAAACTACTCTACTTATATTTGATTGACCACTACTCTTTCTACCAAAAATTGTATAAATAGCACATGAAGCAATAATAGCAATCGTCCAACCTATGATAGTTCCTCGAGTTGCTGTTTGAAACATTATAAAAGAGAAAAATGCTGCGGCAATAGCATATGAATAGAACAAATGCTTCTTTGCAAAATAACTTATAGCCAAATATCCCGCAATAAATGCATTAAATAACATATAAACCGCCATGTATGCAGAGTTACCTAGAGATGCATCGACTCTACTTCCTTGATGTGTTTCTGCCCAACCGAAAAACTGTGTTAGACCGTAAAGTGCAGTTATAAATCCAGAAACAATTACAACATTGAAAAACTTATGCCAACTCTCTTTTGTCTTAAGTACTGAAGATAGAACCATGAAATAACCCCAAAGGTGTATTATCATCAACCAACCTTCCATTCTTTCGAAGTTTGACCAAATACTTCTAAGTGGATTTAGACCAGCTAAGTCAGCAATCAGAGCAATAAGAGTAAATATACCTATAGAAATAGATATTGCATTGCATCGCGGAAGAACACTTCTATCTGTTCCGACAACACTAGTGCCTCTTTCTCTGAAAACAAGAATCAGCCATAGAGCAAAGACAATTTCAACAATTATTCTAAAAGCGAATCCTTTACCAGTGATGAATGGAAAGAATAAAGAATTAACGACGTAAGTTGGGATAAATGGGATTACTGCTAAACCGATAATAATTGCGTATTTGATTAAAGTATTTATTGTTGCATTGTTCATAATATGGAGATGATATCATATTATGAACATGTTATCTATTGAAATTTCTTTAATTTATTGGCTATAAATATATCAGTATCTCTTCTAGATTCATAAGTCATACCTCCTGTATGTGGAGCGATGATTACATTTGAATATTCTTTTGCAAACTTCACTAATGGATGATTCTTGCAACTATTTTTTGTAAATAGAATCTCACCATCTAGAACGTCAGCTGTATAACCGGCAATCTTTTTTTGCTTTATCATAGTCATCAAATCACCTTCATGAACTATTTTGCCTCTTGAAGTATTTATAAGATACGCAGTTTTCTTCATAAGACTCATAGTCTTTTTATTGAAAAGGAATTCTGTTTCTGGATTCAAATGTACGTGTATAGAAATAAAATCACTTTGTTTTATAAGCTCTTCGAAACTAACTTTTTTCCAATTTAGATTTGATGATTCAACTTTTGGATCAGTGAATAGAACTTTCATACCCAAAGCCTCTCCATATCTTGCCATCCATTTTCCAAGTCTACCAAGTCCAACAACTCCCAATGTCTGACCATTCAGTGAATGCCCTTTGAACTTTTCTCTATTCCATTCCCCCTTTAGAACTGATTGAGTTGAACTAGGAATATGTCTTGAAGAAGATATGAGTAATCCCAAAGCTAGTTCAGCAGTGCCAGTAATAGTATTTAGGAAATCATCTTCACCCTTTAGACTTAGAACTTTTATACCCTTTTCCTCAGCGTATTTTAAATCGATATGATCCAAACCAGTTGTTGCGGTAACAAGGAACTTTAGATTTTTAGCTTTTGATAGGACTTCACTATTAAAGTTCAATCCCAAACCACAAACTACTACATCATATTTTTCTATCTTTTTTAATAGTTCTTGATTTGTAGGTATAACATAATCAACCTTACCTAGAATGTTTAGAATCTTTTTTGCTTCAGGGTCGAAATCTTTACCGATTGTATTTAGTATTTTGTAGGCCATTAAGTAATTATCTATAAAATGAAGGAAAAAGCAAATGGTTAAACCTTCGGCACCTTTATTATAACCAACCTAGCTTTCGTAGAAGTCTTATGTTGATGTGGCTCTCCAGCAGGAATCCATAACCAATCTCCAGGTTTCATCACAACTTCTGTTCCACCCTTTATTTCTTTTGCTTTCCATTCCCTATCATCTATACTCCCATCAGCATTCTTTTTTACCCAAGGGTCTACCATTTCTCCTCCATAGATAAAGATAACTTCTCCTTCAAGACAAAACCATAGATCAGCTTCATGCTTGTGTATCTCTGCTTCATTTGAAATATTTATATCCTCCAATATATTCATAGGAACTTTATTCAAAGCAGAAAAAGCTTTTAGAGGTTCCAAAAGTTTTTTTGTTGGCGTGTCGGCACTAGGACTTGATAGAGTACTATCGATTAAATCTTTACTGATAAAAGCACAATTTGATTTATTATTTTCCATTTAATTTAATTAAAATTTAAATCCTTTTTTCTTTAATTCTTTTAACATGTACTCTGTGATAATCCAATCAAGTGGATAGTCTATATCTATAGATCTCTCTTTTGGTACTATATACCCTGCAATCTTATCTCCATATAACCTCTCTTCTTTCATAATCAAATCTCTTCTCATACAATATATTGCTGCACTTCTCTTGTATGCTACAGGTAGATCTTGTCTTCTTGTACCTTCTACTTCAGGAACAGAATATGCACTGATGAAGTCACCTTCTAATTTTTTAATCTTAATTGGATTTACATTACTTGGTACTTCAACTATTGATACTGCACTATCTGCTTTTGTATCTATAAGTTTTTGAATTGTTCCATCGATATCGTCTATAGTTCTAAAAGGTGAAGTTGGCTGAAGAATAACTACATAGTCGATAGTGATATTATTTTTCTTTTCATAAAAATCTATTGCATGTTGCATTACAGGAAGATGTGGAGTTGAATCTAGAGCCAATTCTTTTGGTCTCATAAAAGGTACATCTGCACCATACTTCTTACACACATCGGCAATCTCTTTGTCATCTGTTGAAACGATAAGATGATTTATCAATTTACTTTTCTTTGCAGCATCGATTGTATATGCAATAAGAGGTTTATTGCCAAGTTTCTTTATATTCTTACCCGGAATACCTTTTGACCCTCCGCGAGCTGTAATAACGCCAAGGACGTTTGGAGTTCTGTATTCCCTATCTACATGTTCTTCTGTAAGCGGTTCAAATTTCTTTATATCTTTTATTATTTTTTTATCCAAAATATCATGGAAAAGATTCGAGAAAATTCCATTTAGATGAAGTCTTGGTCTCATAGCGTAAACCATATCACTCGTGATTATTGTTCCAGCTTTAATATCTCTTGAAGCAACGAGTGTTTTGTTGAAATAAGGTCTAA
Organism: uncultured Candidatus Saccharibacteria bacterium; assembly: GCA_964367745.1. GTDB lineage: Bacteria > Patescibacteriota > Minisyncoccia > Phycocordibacterales > PALSA-1337 > CAIOGI01. The sequence goes on from CAYIYK010000003.1 coordinate 35,608, forward strand.
ACTTATTTTGTGCACCTTCCAATTCTTTTTCCTTTTGACCGTAGAAAATATTTGTATCTATTTTCTTATATTCATTTTTCTTAATACCAGAGACCAATTGTTTCATTTCTTCTGGAGTTACTGAAGCTTTATGGTCTGAACCCCAAAGGCCTCGGTCTAGAGAAAAGTGTTTCTCTATAACCTGCGCACCCATTTTTACTGCAGCTAAAGGAATAGTATTATCTCCAACTGAATGATCAGAAAAACCGATGATCGCTTGAGGGTATTTTTCTCTAAAATATTCTATAGTAGAAAGGTTAAAAGCTTCTGGAGGACATGGATATTCACTAACGCAATATAGAATAATAATTGGTGACCCACGCTTTGTTATATAGTCAACAACGTCATCCAACTCTTTGTGACTAACCATTCCTGTTGAAATGATTATTGGTTTTTGTGTCTTTGTAATAAAGTCCAAAAGAACATGATCCTGAACATCACCAGAACCTACTTTCCAGAAAGGTACATCTAGATTCTCAAGCTTAACCGCTGCCATTCTAGACATCGGAGTTGAGAAGAATATAATTCCCTTTTTTTCTGAATATCTTTTTATCTCTTTGAAGAATTCTATAGGTGCTTCTTCAGTATTTCTTTTAACCCAAGAATATCTATCACTGCCTTTGAAGTGCGGAGAAACTACATTTATATTTGCTTGTTCATCTTCAACTTCATGAGTTTGAAATTTCACAGCATGTGCACCAGCTTTTACTGCTTCGTCGATAAGCTTTTTTGCATTTTTAATATAGACTTTTAGAGGTTGAGACTCTTGTGTTTGTATAAAATTCTTACCGATTTCAGCAATAACAAAAACTTTATCTTTTGATATGATCTTAGAGATAGCGTGAGGTTTCACTATTTTTGAATTTTTGTTCTTACTGGCTTTAGAAGATTTAACAGACTTTTTTGTTTTCATATGTTATATCCTATGCTATTTAAAAATTTTTGCAACAAAAAAAATCCACCCAGTAAAACCAGGTGGAAATTGTGTTGAGTGTTCAGTACTCGAAGATCAAAGCCTGCGAGCGGTGACCACAACCGACGGGTGGTATGCGGTAAAGTTGAGGAGATTCTGGTCTGCCTCAAAAACGCTACGGATTCCAATACCAACAATCTTGAGCTTGTCCTCAATCGGAAGCTTGTCGAGCGGTTCCCAACGGCACCAAGTGGCCCAGGCATTGCGAATGAAATCGACGATTCGACTCCCAACAACAGGAACGAGGGTTTCATTCACACGGAAGATCTCGAAACCATTTTGCTCGAGAGCAGACTTGAGATCAACAAGCGAGAATGCCTTTGCTTTGGGTGCCCAGAGATTTTCGCGAGTGAAATCAGGATACTTTGACCGAACATAATTGTAAGCTGCATCGTGCGCAATCCTATAAAGCGGATGCGAGAGTTCGGTTGTGATCTGATCCGGCCCCGGCTCAGACTTTGACCGGAAATCGTGCAAATTGCACTTCCAATCCGAATAATTGGACGGACCGAAGTCAAAACTGAGAGTTCCACGAACCTTGAGGCAAGAACTGATTGCTTTCAAGGAAGCATCGAGGGTATCCCGCAAAAGATGAAACATCTGACAACAGACAGCGGCGTCATGAAGACCTACAACATGCCGATCCAGAAATTCCGCTTTCATTGTGTAAGCATTCACCCTCGGATTACCCATCAAATTGAGGAGAAGGAAATGCATCATGCTTTCATTCGGCTCAACAGCCGAAACGAGCGCCTTCGTCCTCTTGAGAATAACTGCTGTACTGACACCAGTGCCGGCGCCAATCTCCAACACTGAATTGATTCCATTTTTGTTGGCTTGAATCGCCTCACTAACAACGAATTCAGCCATTTCAGTGTAGTATTTGTCACGACCATTGAAGGCCGAGTATGCTGCGCCGACATTCCCTTCGAAGAGTTTCGAACCGAGGATTGCACTAACATTACTTGTACTCATTTTTTTAAGAACTGCATCATGACTTTATTATCATGATTTTCGTTTAATCTATAACATATTATTGTAAATTTAGCAATAGTACGATATTTAAATATTAAACTATAGAAAATAATTGACGTAATACTTTTTTAATGATATTGTATATTAAATTTAAACAAACAGTTCATTAAAAAAATATGACAGCAAAAAATGTTGGAAATTGGCAAAAATGGGCCTTCTTGGAAGGAATAACAAGGACCTTATCAAGGACTCTACAAAAAGTTGTTGGTTCCGTATCTAACAACTGGGAGAATACCCTACTAGCTGCCGGCATAATCGGTTTTGTTCAAGTTCTGTCAGCTGTAATCATTACAAGAAAGACGAAAGAAAAACTTCTGTGTGATCCAGCAGGAATCATCGGCTGTTTGATTTTTGGTCTTATAGCTCTAGTATGTACTGTATTAGGCTTCGCAACTTTCCTTTATGGAGGAGATATTACTGTTAGTACTTTTATCATTGCCCTGTCCATCATTCCAAGTATGATAATCGACATCGTCTTCTTCAACTACAAATCTAGTCGTAGAGAATGGATTGGGATTTTTGTGGCGGTTATAGCTGGTTGGGCAGTTCTAGACTTCCCAAACTTAGCTAGCATGCTTAAGTTGCCTATGTGGGTAGGCCTTTCATTCATCACCATGATCCTTGTGGCAATAAATCAAGGAATCACACAATCAATCAAAGATATTTCCCCGATGTTCAAAAACTTCTGGGGTGGTATGGTGGCACTAATACTGTCACCAGTTATCATGATCGTGATTGGCAAAGGTGGATTCTTACTCAGTTTCCCAGATAATAAAGTACTATGGTTTACCTCAGCTATGATTGGGATCATAGTGATAGCCATATGGTCTTTCAACCTTCTGAGCTACAAGGACGGTGCGAGTATCGCATTAAAAAAACTTGTAGTAAGTAGTATTTACTTTATCAGTACCACGTTTCTTGGAAGCATCGTATTTAACGAAGCAATGACTGCTGGGAAAATTATTGCAATCCCTCTTTTTATTATTTCATACTTCCTTATGAGTAAGGAAGCCTACAATTTCGTACTAGCGAAGCGGATACCGAAGTGGATAAAGTGGATATTGAAGTGATGTCTAAGTAAATACAGTAATCTCTCAAAGCCCTCACGTAAAAAGCGTGGGGGTCTTTTTATTCAACAAAAGTCTTTTGAGTATAAAGAGGTACAGTAGCTATAACCTCTGCAATCTTTTTACTTGTACCTTCTGCAAAATATAGACTTGATGATTCGTATCTGCCTTTTTTAACTTGTTTCTCTATTGCTTTCTTTATAGCTTTAATATCATGGTCTACAGTTACTACATTTTCTGCACTCAATCTTTTGAATTGTCTATTACCAATATTCACCACAGGCAAACCCATAAAAGAAGATTCCTTTATTCCAGCTGATGAATTCCCTATCAAACATAGACTGTTATTCAATAGCCAAATAAAATCCTTTGGACCCATATATCGCATGAAGCGTATTTTATGTCCTTTAACTTCATCTTTAAAAATTCGAAGCTCATGTGATATATCTTCTGCACCGGCATCAGCATTTGGCCAAAACCAAAGTGTTGGAATCTTTAGACTATGTACAGCATCAAGGATTTTCTTTGTATTTTCATGTACATGCTTCACATCCATAATATCAGGATGATACATAACTATTAGATATCCTTTCTTTAGATCAAAAAGGGCCCCACTTCCTGTTTTCTTTATATCGAATTTATGTTTATTTTTTGCTAATTTTTGTACAACTTCTATTTCTGGACTACCAAAATTGAAAACGTGAGATTCTCTTTCTCCAAGTCTCAATACTCTTTTTCTTGCTGGTTCATTTGTTGTAAAGTGAATATGAGAAAGTTTTGTGATAGCGTGTCTTACACTTTCATCTATTGATCCAGATACATCACCACCTTCTATGTGTGCGATAGGTATAGATAAATATGCAGCTGCAATTGTAGCTGATAGAACTTCAAATCTATCACCTCTTACCACAACGACATCAGGTTTAATCTGATTAAAAAGTGTAGTGAATTCTATTATTCCTAGTCCTGTTGTTTTTGCTTTTACGATTGTATCATTCCCTTCTAGATTGAAATGTAGTTCGTATAGCTTGTTATATCCGTCTTCCGTCAAAAGTTTTCTTATATCAGCAAGTTTTGAAGTATAACGAGACAATAAAGCTGTACCTCCAACTATTATATGTAGGTCAATATCCTTTCTTTTCTTTAGTTCTTCTAGAATAAGAAAGTTACGACTATAGTGTATGAAACTTGTAATAACAAAGCAGACTTTTCTCTTCATAGTCTAGCTAATATGCAGTATTTTTCGTAAAAATGCAAATCTATTTGAATACTTTATTATGTATATTATTTTAACCAAGATTGGTGATAGTGATACGCGCGCTTTAAGATAAATATTCTTCGGAATTTCTATATCTTTTGATAATGTATCCTTCCTTGCAACCAAACGTATATGGTGGGTATTCAATCCATCTTGTTTTTGCTTCTTTATTTGTTCTTGCTTTTTACCTTCATCAACATCCATATAGACGATTACGAAACCTGCTTTTTTACACATTAAAGAAAGTGTCTCTGGTGTAAACATATAGACATGGTCAATCTGCACTCCAGACTGAAGCTTCCCCATTCTTCTAACTTGATGTCTCCAGTTTTTCACTGCAAGGAAAATATGACCACCTGGTTCCAGTGCTTCATGTGACCAATTTAGGAATTTCATTGGATCTAAAAGATGGTTCAAACTTTGAACACAAAGAATATTTTTTACTTTATTCTTAATATCCATATTCACATCTTCAAAAAGCCCGCGAATAGTCTTTACGCCTTTTGATTCTGCATAACCCGATTCTTCAAGCGAAGGTTCAATACCTAGCAGTTCTAGATTTTTCCTAGATTCCCTCATACCAAAAAGGATTCCACCAGTACTTGAACCAACGTCGATAGTAAGTCCGTCTTTTACATATTTACCCATATAACTGACTATAGCCTTACCGAATCTTCTAGCATTCTCGAAGTTCTTCTCTAGATCAGAATTGTATTCACGATTCTTTATACTAGCTCTATCTTGTCTATAAAAAGACATATAGTATTCATCATAATCTTTTGCAGTCATACGTGGGTTAATAAAGACTAGACTGCACTTCTTACACATTACTGTATTTGCTTTGAGATTGTTTACACTTCTTTTAACAATTATTTTAAAATCATTTCCACCACAAAGATTACATGCGATGTATTCTAAATTCTTTTTATTATAATCAAATCCTTCCATTTTATTTAATTAAATTAATTATATAATCTGCAATTCTCTTTCCTGATAAACCGTCTGTATAACTTGTCTGTTCTTTTACCAAGATCTCTCTTTCTTTACTCTTTACTGATGGATCATCAAGATATTTATTTATTGAATCCAATAACTCTTGTTTGCTATTAACTAGATCGATAGCACCGGTCTTTAATGCATTCTTATAATGCCAAGTTCTATAGTATTGTACAGGAGATTTCAATAATTTTGGAATTATATTTATTTCAAAATTTATATTTATTACAGGTTTATTAAAAATACTTGCATCGATACTAATACTTGAAGCATAGCAAACCAAAACAGACATATGATAAAGAGTATCCTGCAAATGTTCTAGATCTGCTTTATTCATATCCCAATCTACACCTCTTTTTGTACCAAAACGTATACCAGGCTTATCATATTTTAGATCTGGTCTCTTTGATATTTCTTCTTCATCAACAAAGTCATTTGGTTGGAATCGGACCAATAATTCACATTCGTATTTCAATTCATTTGAGTGAATAGTTTTTTGCAAAAGGTCGATTATATCCCAATCTGCAGAACTGAACGCTCTCCCCATTGGAGCGTATACTATCAATTTCTTATCACTTGATATTTTTATTTTATTAAAAAATTCTTCTCTTAAAATAGGTTTCCTTGTGTAGAAGAAATCGTATTGTGGCAGACCGCTGATAAAAATATCTTCCGATTTCATTTCATTCAAATCAATCATCTCCTTTTTTACGATATCGTTAAAAACTATAGCTTTATCAGGTAATAATCTTAAAATGCATCTTGATGTAACTTTGTCCCAAGAGTTTATATAGCCTATCGTTTTTATTTTTCTTTTTTTTGCTTCTCTTAAAAGATTGATTTCTATTTCTTCAAATAGATGTGCGGTGAAAACAAGATCTGGTGAATATTTATCAAAATATTCACTATATGTATTGTCTTTTATTAAAATAAAATCCAAATATCGTACGATTCTTCTTATCACAGGCCAAGCCAAAATATAGTTCGATACTTTACCAAAATAGTATCCGAAAAATCTTCCTTCATATTCACTTACCATTTTCCTTTTTAAATCTGTTGTTTCAGTTCTAAGTAAAGTGAATTTCATCTTTGAGAAAAACCCATCAAACATTGGTACAGATTTTTGCTCGACAAATTCAAATACTATTCTTGGATCATTGAATTCATTTTTATAATAATCAACTTTTTGTTGTGATTTTGTAAATAGAACAATTTTAATATCTTTATTTAAAAGAAGATTTTCCAAAATCGGTGTTCGTAGAATATTTTTTACTTCTACACCCTCAAAGATTGTTACAAATATTGTCTTCATTTATTTATTGATTCTAGTATTGCATTAAAAAGTCTTTCAGTATTTTTGCCATCCAAAAATCCAGTTTCCATCTCTGCTAGTTTCTTTCTTTTATCTTTATCCAGACTAGGATTTTTAACGTATTCTTCTACATAGTCTTTAAATTGACGCATAGATTCAGCCAGCTTCACACCTCCACTCTCTATTACTGGAATAAAATTGTTATAATCATAATATCTTCTTATACTATCAAAATATTCCCTTTTTTCATGTCCGTCAAAACCAAAAAGGATTATTGGTTTATCCATATATGCAGAATCCAAAACTAAAGTTGATGGTGAGCTGATAACCAATTCTGACCAGAACAATGTATGAGCAAGATGTATATCATCATCTTTATCGATCTCTGTAATTTTTATATTATCAAATTTAGGTTTTGCTCTGTCATACATAACCTTAATATTTGGAAACTTCGGACTATTCTCCAATTCTCTAACATAATCTCCAGGTGGAAGTCTGACTAGAAGTTGATAATCATTTGGTAAAGTCTTATCCAAAATATCTACAATATCTCTGTCTACAGTATTTTTTCTCAAATATCGATCACCTAGAGGTATAAATAAAGCCAGCTTTTTATTCTGATCACCACCTATTTTTTCTATAAATTCTTTTCTATTTGTAAATACATTCTTTTTATAATCATCATAGTGTGGAATTCCGACAATAGATATTATTGATTCATTTATTCCTTGAAGATCTTTTGCTTCATCTTTAATGATATTGTTCCAAACAAAAAGTCTATTCGGAATCGTTCGAATGATACCTTTTGAAGTAAGATTGTCCCAAGAACGAACCATACCGATAGTCTTTATACCTGAGGAATTACCTTCATTTAAAATCGCTATATCGATTTCGCTTTGAATATCGGTAGCGAATACGCAATCAGGTTTATACTGCTCAAATAATTTATCAAATTTTTTATTTTTATAACTTACTCTTTCCAAGAATCTTACGAATTTATGCCCGATTTTATTTGATAATAAATAAGTTAAATACATTCCACTCCCTTTCATCTCTGTCTTCCTTTTTATATAAAGAGTTTTTGTATTTAATGCTGTTAGCGAAAGATACTTTAATAAATTTTCTCTTTTAGCATTTTTAAATTCTATTCCTTCAACAACTACCCCATCTCTTTCAAAACTTTCTTTAAAAAAACTCTCTTTATTTTTTGGAGCAATTATTACAACTTTTATTTCATTCTTAACAAAGAGATCCAAAATTCCAGATGAAAGAATATTTCTTGATATTAGAGGATGGCAACTAGTTATAAAAATTGTCTTTTTCATTATCTTTTAAGGAATTGCTGTAGACGTACTGTAAGTAAATATCTTAAATAAATATAATATTTGTTTATTGATAATAAAGTAAAAATATAATTACCCTTACCTATTGTTAAATCCTTGAAGGGGGTTTTATTCAATCTTTTAGCCACAATGCGAATATGTACTTTTGGAATTCCCTGCATGACCTTCTTTTTTGTATATTCATTAGCTTCAAAGAAAAGGATTTCGAATCCAGCTGATACAATGAAATCTCTCAAAACCTCAGGTGTATACATATAGACATGGTCGATCTTTACACTATTTTCATACTTTCCTGCTTTTTGTAATTGCTGTCGAAAATTCATAACTTCAACTACAAGAAGTCCATTATCAAAAAGAGACTCGTGAGCCCATTTGAAAAAATATCTAGGATCCAAATAGTGATTTAAAGCTTGAGTACTGACTATAACTGCGAATTTTTCTTTTTTATTATGATCTTCGATTAGAGCATGATAAGTCTTTATTCCTTGAGAATTCGCATAATCTGATTCAATCTTTGATGGCTCAAGACCAATTACTTCTCTATTCAAAAATCTTTTCATTCCTTCCAAAACTCCTCCGACACCAGAACCGACTTCCATTATTGAGCCTTTTACTTTTAGATATGGTGATATAAGCTCACCCAAGAATTTGCCGTGTCCGATGGTTGATTCGAACAATTTCTTACAATCAAAATCTGAACCTGCTTCGCCATTGTTTATAGTTTTTTGTCTGTATTCTTCTTCATAATAGAATTTGTAACCAGACTTTGTCATTCTAGGATTTATATAAATAAGCCCGCATTTTTTACAAATAACAGAATTCAAAGCAAGACCATCAGTGCCTTTTTTTGACAGGATTTTATAATTGTTACTTAAACAGAAACTGCAAGCAATATTCTCCTTTTCAATTGTATTGTATGGGAAAGACATTTTATGATAAACAAGTATATCACAACAAAATATTGCTTCAATTAAGATTAAATTCTGATATACTGTCTCAAATGGAAATAAAAATCGATAAGGTCGCAAATCTAAGTGGCTGGAAATCATATACAGTAGACAATACTAATGATTTTATAACTATAAATGATTGCTTGTGTTGCAAAGGAAAACTAAAAGTTACAATTCGAAATAAAAATCAAACAGACGATACAAAGATTGATATTGGAACTTGTGTAAATTGTGGTTTTACAACCTATATTAATAAACCAAGTCACAAATGGATTATCGATTTCTACAATTCAACTTGGAATAAAGAAGAGGGTGAAGAGAATAATTTTGTAAATAAAGATCTACAATCTAGCAAACTAACAATAGCCCTAGAAAAAATAAATTTCCCAAAGAATGGTTCAATATGTGAAATCGGCACAGGAAGAGGCGGTAACTTTGCTGCGCTTATAAATAATGGTTATAACAATCTTATTGGTGTAGAGAATTCAATACACAGAGCTGATACAGTGAGTAAAGCTCTAAATGATGTTCCTATATACACAGGAGGTTTTGAAGAAGAAAAAGTACAAAATGCTCTAGCGAAACATGGAAGTTTCGATTTGATATACACTGCTCATGTAATGGAACATATTTATAATCCTGAAGAGACTATTGAACTATGTTCAAAACTTCAGAATGAAAATGGTCATTTGATAGTCGCTGTGCCGAACTTCGTAGGTGAACCTAGTATAGGTATTTCTTCTTTCCTTCCCCATTTACATTCTTTTACAAAAGAATCGATGATAAGACTTTTGAATAATAAAGGGTATCAAGTTATAGATGATAGTTACACTACAGAGTTTGAATTGTTTCTTATTGCTCAAAAGAAAAGTAATATTAATAAAAAACTAGATAATAAGACTGATTATATAAAACCTGCTCAAGACAAATTTATTAAAGAATTAAAATTGAATGAAATTCCCCTAAATCAGTCTGTATTCTATTTTTTCTCTAAGAAAAATTATTCAGTATCTGGATATAAAATACTAAATAAAATATCAATAATAAAAACAATTCAAGCTATGTTTTTCAAATTCATTCAAAGAAAAAAAGGTTATAGATCTTTCGTATTTACTTTGATGAATAAAGATAAAAATCAACCAATTGTATTGAATTGGAAGAAATCTATTATTCTTTTCTATAAATAATTAGAAATTATAGAATTTCGGCTCCTTCTTTATCTTATTTGAAACTGCGATTTTAGCTTCATTAGATAGTCCATTTGTATCTAGTGATTTCGGATATTTATATAGTATAGGCCAAACAGATGCTGGAGAAGTGTATACACTTGTATACATGAATCTATTACTTGTCTTTGCATGACCGCCTCTATGCAAACCGCTTGTATCGCAGAATATTATTGTTCCAGCTTTACCTGTACACACAATTTTGTCTTCATTAGGAATTAAGGAATCCTGGCTTGCACTACCTCGTGGTGGCTGTTGTGGTGATATATGTCTCCATTTACCGAAGATATGAGACTTTTTAACATAAATAAAAGGGCCAGCATTGTCATCAACATCATTTAGATAAAGGAACACTTTTACAAGTTGTTGATCTTCAGGATCTCTGTGCCACTCTTGTGATGCGTAACTTCTCATTCCTTCAGGCATAGGTACGGTCACTTGGAATCTCCAATCAAAAAACTTCATATACATTTTCATATATGCATTCACTGTTCCGAGAATTTGATTACTCAGACTCATTTTGGTGAGAGGATGTTTTAGATCCAATATTCTCTCTCCATTCCAAAGATCGATCAAAAAGAAATTCTTACTTTTCAACTTGTCACCATCCAATAGATTACCTCTAGAGTCGTATCTTTCTTTAACGTCTTTATCATTCCATCGATTCTGTGCAATCTTCTCCAATTCAGCATATACGTGCTTTGGAAAAAGTTTATCGATATGACTTATTGCAATACCGTCTCTATTTAGATCTTCGACGATTTTCTTCTGTTCATCTGACAATTTATTTTCACTCTTTTTATAAAGTCTAATACTTGAGATATTTAGTAGAGTCCAGACAAATCGACTTGCTCTGATGCGATGATAAAAACGTGCGATTATACCTATAACACTTTTTATTATTTTCTTCATAAATAAATTAAATAATTTTTCCTAAAAAATCGACATTTCTCTTATAAGACAAACCGTCTCTAAAGAAAATAAAATCATTGAATACTTTCTCTTGTTGCTTCTTTTTTACATCGTGATTTTTCAAACAAATATTAACATGTTCAACGATATTATCGAAACTCTTTGAGAGAAAAACTGCATCAGCATCTACTATAGGTTTATAGTGACGGAAATTGTATGCTCTATGATACTTTTCTGGATAATCTATATTTACAACTGGTTTTCCGAAGATAAAAGATTCAAGGGTCATTGTTGAAACGTAGTTTATAACTACATCAGAATATTTTAGAGTTAATTTTAGATTCAAAATATCATCTTCATGTATTTCAATTCTTGTACCCATTTCTTGTGAAAGTAACTTGCCTGGATATTCAACATGGAGATTTGGAATTTTACTATCAATATATACTTTGAACTTATCAAACTCTTCTTTTGGATGCATTCGCACTAGAATATTGGGTTTACCATCGAATTTGCCTTGATCACGAGCTTTCAATAGTTCACCAAGAAGAATATCTTCATCAGGGTAATTCCCCTTTGTAACTGTAGTTATAAGTATTGTTTTTTCTTTTGGATTCAATCCTTTACTCAAAAGGAACGCTTCTCTAGACTGTTCACTTGGATTGTTTACAGAATAAGAGTCGAAACGCATTGTACCTGAGACAAATACATTATCTTCTGAATATCCATATTCTTTAACTGCGGTATTTTTTATTATTTTATTCCAAACGATTAGATAATCTGGTCTTCTAAAATGCATTCCTCCATTGTGAAGATTGTCCCAACTGAAGTTTACTGCAGCAGTCTTTATACCAAACTTCTTAGCATATATTATTGCTTCAGCATCAGGATGACTGAAGCCAGGAGTTGCTGTTAGAAACATAACTGGGTTGTATTCTTTAATCTTTTCTTCAAGAGCCTTTGATCTTGGTATAAAAATTTTCTCAAGTTTAGTAAATAAATCATTTGTCCAAAAAGATGCAGGGGCAATGTAAGAAAAATACTTCAAAAATCTTCTTCTCCAATCCTTCATCCCCTTTTCTTTATTTCTTACAACCACTGGTTCAAAATCGTATTTACGGATTATTGAATATCTAAAATATTTACCAAATAGATTCCAAAATCCTGGATTTTGTAATTTCCAAGGAACATAAGTCACATTTTCTGATTTAAAATATGGTTTATTATCTTCACAAAAAGCTTGTGGGGACATAAATACGACTACTTTGTATTTTGTTGATAAATACTTTATATAATCTGTACGCAAAAAATCTGATGAGTAAACAAAGTTCGAAATAAAAAGAAATATTGTTTTCATAGAAAGGTATTGTAGCATATATGTTATAATCCTTATTATTACCACATGAAAAAGCCTATTCTGCTACTCTGGATAATTTCATCATGGATTCTCTATCCTTTTTTTAGTCTATCTTCAAAAATTAAGAGTAAGAAACTAGGTAAAAAGAAAAGGATACTTGTATTACCTCAGCTTTCTAGAATTGGGGACATCGTCTGTTCTACAGGCGTATTTTATAACATAAAAAAATCATATCCTGATAGTTATGTATCTGTACTAGTATCAAAGAGAGCATTTGGAATTATAAAAAACAATAAAAGAATCGATAATTTTATTATTTATGAAGACTATTCTTTTTTTGGTTTAATAAATAAAATTAAATCAGAGAATTTTAACTATTCAATAAACCTCACAGCAACATCAATAAATACATGTTTAACACTTTGGAGTTGTATAGATCACAGAATAAAGACTGTGGTAGAAAATCCCCCGATTACTGAGAGACTAACTGATTGTATGTCTAATCATCGATTGTTATACAAGAATCATACGTATTTACCGCTTCATCATATAAAGTTGTTGAATTTTATTGGAATAAATAATCCTGAAGATAAAAAAGAAATCTGGCTAAGTGATACAGCAGAAATAAAAGCGAATGATTTTGTTAAAAATCTTGGAGAAAATAAGAAAATAATTGGAATAAGTATAACCGCAGGAAATAAAATAAAAGAACTCGGTGATGAGAGATTTGAAAAATTAATAAATAAACTATTAGAAAATAAAGAAAATATTGTTTGTTGTATAGGATCAAAAAACGATTCAGAAAGAATAGATAAAATAATATCAAGCGTAAATAATCCTCGTTTCATTAAAGCAACAGATTTTAACTTGGAAGAGTTACCATCTCTTATGAAAAGATTCTCACTTTATATAGCAGTTGATACAGGCCCTATTTATATCGCACATGCTCTGGGAGTACCTCTAATAGACATAATAGGTCCAGTAGATCCGGATGAACAACCACCAAAAGACAGTAAGAGTATACGAATTCTTCCTAGAGGAGATATTAAGCCTAGTTCATTTGTATTTAAGAGACGTGGAACTCAAGATGAAATCATCTCAGCAATACAAAATACTGATATAAACGATATCTATAAAGCAGCAAGTATACTATTGAGTAAGTAGACCGTATCTAACAAACCATCCTCGAACTATTGATATTCCCTTTCGAAGGATTATTTTATCTTCTTCTTTGAAACCAAAGATAATTTTAAAATCAAAATGGAATCCTTTATCCTGATTTTTTGTGTATATATAGTTTGCAATAACCATAATTAAAGGTACGAGTACAAATTCAAGAGACAATCCCCAAAGACCGATAATTGGTAGGGTAGAAACGATGAGACCAAGAGTCAAACTATTTCTTAATAGATGTAGAAAGAAAAGGTATTTTTGTTTTCGTAGTGCTATGAGATAGTTGCCGATTATGATTCCACTTGCAAATATTGGTAAATTCAAGAGCATAAAGTAGAACAATGGTATTGATTGTGCGTATTTTGAGAAGAAAGTATAGACGACTGGTGGCACGACAACAATCGCTGATATAACCACCAATATACTTCCAAGTACAAAATATTTTATTCCATAAGAAAACATTTTTACCGATAGATGTTTGTCTTTTATCCAAAGTGGTACGAGAGATTGCATTGTATTACTTGGAATTAGATCTTGAATAGTTGTAACAATAGTCTCTGCGATAGAATATATAGCCACTGCTTCTGTGCCAATGAAAAGTTTAACCAGCCAAGGTTTAACCCTGAAAGTTATTTTATTTATAAATTGTCGAAGCACATCCCAAGTACCATAGGTGGTGAAAATATTCCACAACAATACATTTGGAGTAGCTACAATATGACTCCATTTGAAATATACCTTGAAGAATTGATATGAAACTGCCAAAACACTGAGTGATGAAGCGATGATTATAGATAGTATCAATTGTTTCAAACCAAGATTGCCTTGCAGGAAATAATAAATAAGTACAATAGATTGAATAGCTTTATTTATAGTATATCTCTGAGCAACTACTGAGAACTTCAATCTGACTAGACATAGTAATCGTATAAGAACGAACAATCCTTCACTCAAAATCACAAAAGAAATCATTCTCATATCTTTTACGAAATCGATATCGTAAGATTTAAAGAAGTAAACTGAACCGAAGAATATTATTGCCCAAGCAATGAAAGTTATAACTATTCTAACCAAAGAATATTCTAAGAAAATTCTCTTTGCATCACTAAGTCTATTGTCAGCAATTGCTCGAGACATTTCATTTGAGATAATAGCTGAACCAAGATTCAAAACATCAGACGGTACACCTGAAAAAGAAAGTAGGAGTTGGAATACACCGTACTGATACAGGGTAAGAGATGTAATGGTTAAGAATGTATTCAATAGACCTATTGCCTTTGTCACAAGATTCCAAAAGGTTGAAATAGCTTCCCCTTTTAAGAAAATAGCCATAAATGACGGCTTTTTTTGAGTATTTGTATCCATAACTCAATATACTATCATAAATTGTGATAACCATATATAATCTTAAAAAATACAATTTTATGAAAAATATATCCAAAAAGGCTTTCATTATCATATTTTTAATAATCGTATCCGTAAATTTCCTTTATGCTATATCATATAAAATAAAACCAGCTGTAGATGCTGAAGCATATGATGAAATAGCGACAAATATCGTTGAACACGAACAGTACAGATCGAGCTTTAACGTTCCTCTAGAACTTGATGGTTCAATATCAAGAATCGGTCCTGGATATGAATTGTTCTTAGCTACAAATTATCTATTCTTTGGAAAACATTTTTGGATTATTTGGTTATTCCAAGCAATACTTTATGCTTTGACTATTGTAATGCTTGGCTTGATGAGTCTAAAGTTATTCCCTGTTTTAAATCAAAACACAAAAATCCTTTATGGTTCGATGATTGTCTTTGGTCTACTTATCGATATTATTCAGTTGAATGCAATGATAATGACCGAATCCCTTTTCCTATTTCTTCTAACTCTTTCTTTCTTTATTTGGTCACAAATTTACAATCATGATCCAAAGATAAAATATGGACTGTGGATTATCCTTGGTTTCGTCTTGGGATTGTTAACCCTTACAAGACCAACAGGTCTTCTAGTTTTTGTTTTATTAAGTGGAGCAACTATATATAGGAAAAAACTTGGTTCAATACTTGCAATATGCCTTATTGCTATTCCTTTTATCTTAATCCAAGTTCCTTGGTTTGTAAGAAATTATCATGTATATAATCAATTCATTTTTCACTCTAGTGCTGATGGTCTGAATTTCTTAAGTGGCAACTATCCCGGTAATCATGGAGAATTTACTTCTGATTTCCCTTTTTATAAAGAATTAAAAGAGAAATACCCATCCCCAGTAGAATTAAATAGTGAAGCAAAGAAGTGGTATAAAGATTTTGTATTACATCACCCTATTCAAGCTACAAAAATACTAATTGAAAAAGCTTTAATATTCTTTTCACTTACCAAAACTTCTGGCTTTTGGTTCCATTATTTTGGAAAGACTGATCAGATACTTACGATCCTCATATCAATATTTCAAAACTTTATAATACTTGGAAGTATTATATTGTATGGAACGATGGTTGTTAAAAGATGGATAAATAAACAATTCCTTCTACCAGACATATTCCTTGCTTCAACTTTTGTAGTATTAACAGTAACTCCAATAATTTCAGTTATAGCAAATAGACATAGACTTCCACTAGTTATAATGTCTCTGCCTTTATTCGTCTATGTTGCATATATAATAAAAAATAACTTTAGAAAAATGAAATGGGAAATCGCTATTACGATTCTTATCCTTATCGCAAGTACAGGTTTTGATCTATTCTTACAATTCGATAAATTCAAATCAAAGATACATTCAGTGAATAAAAATCCAGCAGAAACAGTAACTAAATAATTTATGATTAAGAAAATTATAAAACACCCATTAAGTTATATATTACTTTTTGCTTTTTTAATTCGTATAGTAATGATCAAATACGGTTTGCCATTCTGGCTATACAATGACGAACCACCTTTTGTACTTACAACACTGAAGATGTTCCAACTAAAAACACTGTTACCAGTGTTACATGAAGCTGATTTCAAGCCTTTCATGTATTACCCTCCTTATATTAGTTATCTATATATTCCCTTCTTTTTATTTTCTATAGCACTATCATGGATTGGTTTTGATGGAAACCTTAGTGAGTTACAGAATGTCTTGGCTAGTGATCCTTCTATATTTTTCATAACAGCGAGAGTAATAATGATTTTTATTAGTATATTAACAATTTATTTAATATATAAAATAACTCAATCATTAACTCAAAGTAAGACAGCATCACTTTATTCTGCAATCCTTTCTTCAACAAGTTTAATGTTTATAAGTCTTTCAATCACAGGCAAACACTGGGTACCAATACTTTTCTTTTATACACTTTGTCTTTTTATACTTACACGTCCGAATTGGTCTATTAAAAAGAGATATATATTGTCAGCAGTTACTATTGGTATCGGAACTGGTGTAGGTACTGTGGTGATTCTTTTTTCAGTTGTTATTTTCCTTTGGTATATAACGTACGATAAAGTAAGTATGAAAGAAAGTTTGACTAGCTTACTTATGTACAAACTAGGTTTTATCGTAGTTATTTTATCTTTTATTCCAGTTCTTCTTTATCCTGCAAGTCTTGGTTTCGTACCAGACACAACATTACATGGAGGTAAAACTCTTTTAGGATTCATAACTAGTCCTTTTGTCTTTCCATTCCCTTTTATCGCCACGGAACCAGTTTTGGTATTACTTAGTCTTATTGGTTTATATCTCGGTTTTAAAAAATACAAACCATTCTATATAACATCTATCATTTTTACAGTGTTTTACAGTATGATATTCTATGTATTTTTCAGATTCGAATACCGTTTCCTTTTACCTCTTGTATTGTTCTTAATAGTTGGATCAGCAATAGGAATAAATGAGATTAGGAATAAATACCCAAACAAATATTCTAAAGCATTTATTTATCTAATTCTTCTAATCCCAATATTATTCTCTTTGAGACTTAGTTATCTTGGTTATGTAAATGATTCAAGAATAAAAGCAAAAGAATGGTTGAATGCCAATACCGAAGCTGATGACAAAGTTATCGTCTATGCAAACCTTATGAGAATAGCGAATAATAAAAATGGAATATTGGAACAAGAATTCATCGATTCTAGATCATTGAGGACAAATGATAAAAACATGTTGAATATTCGAGACGGTTTGATAAAAGAGAAGACATTCCACGCTTTAAATCTATATACAGTTGAGAACGACAATTTCTACAAAATGATTGATGTTTATGCAAAAAAGAATGGCTATAAATATCTAATATTTAGTAAAAAAGATTTCTTAGATAAATCTGAACAGTTTGAGTATGTTAAAAATCTTACAAAAGATGCTAAACTTATGGCAAGCTATGGTAATAATGAGAGTAACTATTCCCTATCAAAAACAGACATTGGACCTAATTTATTACCTTTCTTTAGAATAAATGAATTCGGACCAGAGATAGAGATATATAAATTGAATAACTAATGAAAATCACGATAATAATACCAACATACAATGAGGGTGAAGCAATCGGTAATCTTCTCGATGCGGTTATTGCTGAGACAAAGGAAATAAAGAATCATATATTTTCTATTCTTATCGTTGACGGGAATTCAAAAGACAATACTCAAGAGAATGTTAGAAACAAATCAAATAAATACAACAATATAAAACTAATTGTTGAAAAAAGTAAATGCGGTCTTGGGAATGCGTATCTAGAAGGAATGAATTATGCAATAAACAATCTTGGTGCGGATGCCTTCATGGAATTTGATGGTGATTTCCAGCACAATCCAAAAGATATAAAGAAGTTGGTAGAAAAACTAGATCAAGGATACGAATATATAATCGGATCAAGATATATAAAAGGAGGAACGATTCCAAAAGAATGGCCTTGGTACAGGAAAGCTATTAGTTCATTCGGAAATATCGTTATAAGTATAGGATTAAGACTTGGTATAAATGATGCAACTTCAGGATTCAAACTATCAAGAGTTGGTAAATTCAAAGACTCGATGCCATTAAAACAAGGACAATTGATCTCTCTTCGACATGCATATAAGATCCATTTTCTTTATAATATAGTAAAAGCTGGAGCAAAAACAGTAGAAGTTCCCATAGAATTCTTGAATCGAAATAAAGGAATATCAAAGAGTACTTTCGAAGATATTATAGAATCATTAAGAGTTGTCTTTGTTTTGATTATCAAAGGTAGAAACAACAGCATTGTTTTTAAAAATAAATCTTGAATAGATAAAGTAACTACTGATAGCAAGTAAACCTGAAGCTAGTATTTGACTTAGGAAATAGTGAATATGGAAGTGATCTACAAATAAATACATTAAAAGTGTATTCACACCAAGATTTACGCTTGAGACAATAAAATAAATAGTTGTTTGTTTGTGAACATCTTCGATACTTTTATCCTGAAATGTCCAGAACTTTTGCAATATAAAACTAACAGAGAATGCTATTAGGAAAGCAAGAATTGCTGAAATCAAATAATTTATCTTAAAAATATCAACAAAAATAGCTAGGAAGGCCAAGTTAACAACCGCTGCAGTTCCACCAGATATTATATATTTTATTGTCTTAATTATTTTGGTTCTCATTGCTTAACAATCACGCACTGACCAACTGTAGTAACTATTGGAATTTCCTTTTTATCAATCAAGAATTCATCTAAAGCTTTTTTAACTCCTGGAGTATTCTTGCCCATATAGTCATCGAAAAATATGAATCCCCCTTTTAACATCTTTGGATAGAAGAAGTTCAACGAATCAAGAGTTGATTGATAAATATCAACATCAATATAGACAAAAGAGAAATTCTCACTTTGTGCTGGAGCACTTGTATCTGGGAAAAATCCTGGGCAAAAAACTATGTCCTTTGCATCTTTAAAAATCTCTTTTACACCTTCTAAAGAAGTATTTATAAAATCACCTTCTTTATGTAAATCTATCTCTTCATTTACCTTTGGCATTCCTTTGAAAGTATCGAAAAGATAAAACTTCTTACCATTTCCTTCTTTTGCATGAGCTATTAGTCTCGCAGACCCACCACGAAATACTCCTACTTGCGCCATCGCTCCAGGGAAGCGTTTTGCTTGTCTTGCAAACTGCCAAAGCATAAACAATCTATCTCTTTCAAGCATTGTATATGGACTTACTTTTTTGTAAGCATTCTCAAAATCATTATCCTTTGCCCAAGAGATAAAATCCATTCTTACATCTGTACGAGTAATGGTATAGCCTGTTTTATCAATTATTTTTTTAATTAAATCTTTTATTTTTTTCATTTTGTTGCGTATAAATAATAACCGTAAGTTGTTGTCTTTTTTGCAGTACCAAAAATCTTATCCAAAATAGTTGATAATGGATGCAAAATAAATTTCAATTTATGTTGCATTGGAAAGAAGAAAGATAAGGTCTTAAAGTATCCTCCAGCTTTTATAAGTTCAACCTTAGAAAAGCCTTCGAACATAAATAATAACGAATCATCGAAGAATCTCCAATAGTCAGGATATGAGCCTTTTCTTGCATGGTATGGATATATAGAAGGAACATAAACAAATATCTTACCTCCCTTTTTCAATACCCTTTTTAGCTCCAAAACTGCTCTTATAGGGTCTTTTACATGCTCTAGCACCGAACTACATATAACAGCGTCTACACTTTCATCCTTTAATGGTATAGCGTGTATATCACCGATAACATCTGCACCCGTATGTGCATCATAATCCATTGTCTTGTAATCACAGTTCTTAAATAGATCCTTATAAGGTTCTAGCCATTTCTGGAATCGATCGCCTCCACCAATATCTAATACGATCTTTTCTTTACTTATCAAAACCATCTTTTCATCTACAAATTTTTGATAGTGTGTCATATATTTATTTTGTAAATCTTGTTCTTATAATAGTACCGAGAATCATAAATCCGTGCTTCCAATTTATTTTCTTACCTTCTGAATAACTTCGTGGGTTGTAATGTATTGGTACATCTACAGTCTTATATCCCATTTTCAAAGCCTTACAAACCAATTCATTCTCATAATCAAAACTATTTGCTTTAACATCGATTTTTCTTGCTAATTCTTTTGTTATGGCTTTATAACATCCTTCATATTCACCTGCATGATTTAAGTATAAAATATTTGTAAGCCAAGTTATAGTGAAGTTCCCTATTGTACCAAGGAAATAAAGTACTTTTCTCCCCGTATGTCTATCTTCTATTCTAACCCCTAGAGTCACTTCAGTTTTACTATCAAGTATAGGTTGAATAACCGCTTTAAAATCATTTGGATCATATTCTAGATCTGCATCTTGTATTATAAAAATATCTCCTGTTGCTTCTTTGAAGCCTTTTTTAACAGCTGCACCTTTTCCAGGAATAGTTTCTTTAAAAACCCTAACTCCTTGTATTGAACTAGCGATGTTGTAAGTATTATCTTTTGAATTGTTATCGACAACAATAATCTCTTTTTCGATATTCCCAATATCCGCCTTTTTTACCAATTCTACTATCTTTTGAATTGTCTTTTCTTCATTGTATGCAGGAATAACGATGGAAAGTTTTTTCATAATTTTTTAACTATTATAACATCTTTAACTATAGATATATGGGTATCAGTAACTACATCCCATGATTGATTTAATGGCAATGAATTGACGATTTCTATCATGTTTGGATAGAGTTTTTTATCAAACATATTTAATATTTTATTCTCCAATTCCTTTTTATCAAATGGATCAAATAAGAACTCTTCTGGCAAGACAACAGATAGACCGTTTCCTTTTGTAAGTAGTACCGGTTTGCCCAAAGAAAGAGATTCGAGTATAAAGTTTGGATTGAATTCTGAAAGAGCTGGTCCAATACATACAGTTGAATTTCTAATATAATCAAATAATTCATTTTGAGGAACTGAATTCTTAAAGATTACAATTTCTTTCATTGATAATTTATCTACCAAATCAACTAATTTATTTTTATCTGGACCACTACCAACCAAGATAAACTTTCCCTTACCGATCTTTTTTACTACATTATTAAAAACTTTGATCACTAATTCTAGATTTTTATAACTAACGAATCTTCCAGCAAAAAGTAGTGTTGGTATATCCTGTATTTGAGAATTAGACTTTTCTTTTCTTACTACAGGATTCTTAACTATTACAATTTTATCTTGATTTGCATCGTAATAATTTATATAAAAATCTTTAAAAAATTGACCGTAAACTATTATTTTATCTGCTTTTTTTATAATAAATCTTATTAGTTTATAAAGTATTGGTTTATCAATTCTATATAATCCTTGTTTATAGTAATCATCAATAGTTATAAACCTCTTCCCCATTTCTACTGTCCTTTCCCAAATAGGATCACCCCCAATTCTTATAATAAATGGCTTTCTAAAGATAATAGATGCCAAGCAAGCAGGTAAGCCGGCAGCAGTTGGATCAAAAGCATAAATTGCTTTACTACCAATACCCTTACACATAACAATAAAATAGTATGTTAACCATTGCAAAACCTTAGGCAAACGTCTCGATACTCGAATAACTTTGAATGGAAATTTCTTATTTGTCTTATCATCTCCATAAGCAAGTACAGTTACATCGAAACCATTAGCCTGTAAAGCCTCAGCAATTTTCTGTACATGTATAGCGGGACCTCCAACATCAGGATAAAAAATTCCAGCTGCAAATAAGATTTTCATATTTTAATATTGTCACCTTAATAATATTGCTATACTATATCAAACATGGATAAAAAACTAAATGTCGCAATAATCGGTATAGGTAAATGGGGTAAGAACCTAACTGAAGCTTTTTTGAGACAAGGTGCAAATATTAAATACTGTTTTAATAAAGGTTCAATAGAAAATGTAAAATGGTTAAAAGAAAAGCATCCTGATATTGAACTAGCTTCAAGCTATGAAGATATTCTTTCAGACAAAACAATTGATTCAATAATAGTTGCTACTCCTATAAAGACTCACTTTGAAATTACAAAAAAGGCTTTGCTAGCAAAAAAAAATGTTTTTCTTGAAAAACCTGGAACTGAGACTGTGGAAGAATTGGAAGAACTCAAAAAACTTCATGTAGATAACGATCTAATACTTACTGTTGGTTATATTTTTGTACACCATCCAGTCTGCACATATATTAAAAAACTACTAAATAACGAGAAAATAATTAGTATACATTTCGAATGGAATAAATGGGGATCATTCGGAGAGGATATAATACTTAATCTTTTTTCACATGAGATTTCATTATTAAAAACTTTTGGTATAGATATTGAAGAAAAGACGATAAGTTTCGAAACCCATTCTCATATTTCTGAAAAAGATATTGTTGTATTTAATGCAGAGGGTAAAAATGGAGAAAAAATAACAATAAATATAAATAGAGTGAGTTTGGATAAGAAAAAAACAGTCACTATTAAAACTAATAAGAACTCATACATTTGGCTAAATAATGAATTAAAAATTATTAATATGGATCAGATTAATACAAACATTGAAGTATCAAATGTGCCAGCATTAGATATTGAAGTTGCAAATTTTATATCTAATATACAAAACAAAAATAAGCCTTTAGTTGATCTGGATTTTTCAATAGATGTACTTAAAACTACTTCTTTTTTATTAGATTCAAAACATCCTTAGCTGCTTGAACACAGTTCCCTATTTTCCCAGAAAAAACTTGTATTAGACGCTTATTTAACTTACTTACAATAGTTGGCCTTTCATCTGTCTTATCTTTATTTGGTAGTACCGTTCTTATTGTATACATTGAACCTATATGTTCTGCTTTTGCCATATCGGGAATTATTTCTGAAGCAGATTTAAGAAATTTTTTGATATTTGTAATAGAAGGATCCTTAATTATCCCTTTATTTAAAAATGGAACAATTTTTTTTGGAATCTTTGGAAAGGATCCGTTGTTTGTAGAATGTATAGCATGAACGACATTACCCATCACATGCATATCAGTCCTACCGTAAGGATCGATACAGAAAAATGGCCCATCTAAAATAACTATACTTTTTTTATTATATTCTTTAGGTAGTTTTATTAAGGGTTTTTCACAAACTTCAAATTGATACTCATTGTGATTATCTTTGTTTTCTATAACAGAATTTAGATTGGCATAAGTACAATTTATAATATAATCATAATCATTTGAATTATTTGAAAAGCTTGTATTTAAAAATTGTTTTACTTTATTTTTATAAAGACGATTACTAACTATTTCTTTAAGTTTAGCGTGATCTATAATCGATTCTTTAACCCTAACGGATAGTTCGATCTTGTCTTTCTTTGCATGAGGCAAATCAACTATTTCAAAATCTAAATCACATCTTTTACAAAAATCCATGAATTGTTTAGCGGAAACCTTACTTCCTTGTGATGCTATACAATAATAATGCTCATTATCATTCACTACAGAATCTTTATACTCTTTTCTAAAAGAATTCTCTGAGTCACGAGAAGAAATAGCGGTCTCATCACTTCTTGGATAATGATAACCAACATGCAACCTAAACTGATTTGCACCAGATGCACCCATCAATATATCTGATTCTCTCTCAAAAATTTCAACCTTAAAACCTTTTTCAGCAAGCTTGATAGCTACAGTAGTTCCAAATATTCCAGCTCCGACAACTGCGATTTTCATTCTATTTTATTATCTTAAAAAGCTTGTCTGACAAAATAGACAATGAATGCTTGTTTGAAAAATCACTTAGTCTAGACAAAATATCCAATCGCTCTTTTTCAGAATAATTCATAACTCTCTCAATTTTATTTTTTAATTCATCTGTATCCCCTTGTTTAAAAATCAAATCATCACTTATTTCTCCTCTCAAATTATCATTTGAAGCAATAACAATACAACCACAAGCCATAGCCTCAAATATTGTCTTATCATACATTCCACTTGAAGATAGATTTATAAAAATTTCGTATTTAGAATATAGATCTATAGTTTCAATATTTGGAACTCCTTTATGAAATTCTATTAATCCAGAAGATTTATTTTTTAATTCTTCATAATAAATTTTATCTTTTTCGATTGGATCACCGTAGACTGCAACTTTGATACTTGGATCATTTATTTTATTTATTACATCTACTAAAACATGAATATTTTTTGAAGGTGATATTCTACCTATAGACAATATAGATTTTCCTAATCTAGTTATATTTTTATTCGGTTTAAAGTTTTCTAAATCTACACCTACTGGCATTATTTCAGTCTTTCTGTATTTTGCTGTATATGAAAACTTAGATGTGCAAAACACCTTTTTACAGAACATTGAAGCTATATCAGTAAGCATTGAACCTGAATGATGATTCCTCCACATGTATATATTCTTATTCATGATCTTCCACATAACTCCAGCGAGTAAGATATACTCTTGGTTCATATGAACAAAAACACTGTTGTATTCATTTCTCAATCGCCAAATATATTTATAAAAATTTAAAATATATTTTATCTTTGATTCCCCTTTTTCTTTACCCAAAGAAAATACTCTAACATTTTTAGGTAAATCGTATTCGCCTTTATAAAGACATATTACATTTACACTTTCATAGTTTTCTGAGAAAACTCTTACCCAATTATGAAAAAAGCCTAGTACAGGATCATTTTTATCAATCTTTTGAGTTATGATTAATAATTTCATTTAATTTTATCTATAATCTTTGAAGCTATATCTTCGCTTGTCCAATCGACAATACTTGCTCCTACATCCTTTGCGATACCTACGTCAGTTGAGATTATTTTGCAATTATTCGCTTCAGCTTCTTTGAATGTAAGACCGTAACCTTCATACCATGAACAAACTAGAAATACATCGCAACCTTTATAGTATGAGGTGAGATCAGTCTGCCACCCTTCAAATACAATATTTGATGAAATCTTCAGAATTTCAGATTTTCTTTTAAGATAATCCTGCATTGTTCCAGAACCGACAATCACGAGTCCTGTATCTGGTTTTTTAGCCAGAACAATCTTCATCGCATCTATAGCCATTGAGAAATTCTTTTCAGCTTCTATTCTTGAAACCATAAGAATGATATTTTTAAATTGAGGGAATTTTTCTTTTAAAATAAAAGATGTTTTATCATTCTTTATATAATCAATATTTATATCTATAGGTTTTACTATTATATCTTCTGGATTAAATCCCCTTTTAGCTAGTGAATCTGCAATTTTATTTGATACTACTCTTATGATATTTGCATGATTTAAAGTAAAACGAGATATAAAAAGTCTTATTCTATTTAAAATAGAATTCAAAATACCGATTCTTGCATCGACGAAATACGGACTATGCAGATCGGTATGTATTTGTATCAACAATTCAGAATTCTTTCTTTTACTATTTAGACATTTCCCCACCAAAGCGGTTTCAAAAGGATCTTGGCAAGTTATAAGTATTGGTATTTCTGAGTTTATTTCATTAATAATTTTTACACCGATCTTTCTCGCATCGCTTACATAGTTCCATCTTACAAATGATTTCGTAGAATAGATTTTGCAGTTTTTTGCTATTTCTTCATCATTAACTTTTGAATCTGAAAAGACAATAATATGTAATTCTTTATATTGCTTTGAATATTCAAGCATTCTTCTTCTAACAGCACTTTTCTCTACAAGTATTTGTCTATCAGTTGAAATCATTATCACAGAATGATTGGAATAATCTTTATATGTTGTTTTATAAACATTATTTGATTCTTTCATAAATCGAAATGATTTCATTCCCAATATTCTCCCAACTATGAACCCAATTAAACTTCTTTACCTTATCTGCTTGTATTTTTCTATTCTTAGGGTCAGATATCCAGACAATCTTTTCGACTATATCATTTTTATTCATTGGATCTATAAAAATCGCGCAATCTTTTACTCTATCTGATATACCATTCTCTTTTGTAAGAATAAAAGGAGTACCAACTCTTATGGCGTCAAAAATCATATTTGGACTTATATCGCCAATCGAATTTAAAATCACCGCATAAGATCGTCTCATTCTCTCTTGGAAATTATCATAGACTGCTTTTGTAGTATCGAATTCTATATCTTCAAAACCTTTTTCTTTGACTTTATCCTGAGCAATTTTAAATGAACTCTTTAACAATTCTAGATTCTTCCACTTCAATTCTCTTGTACCAGCAACAAAAACTCTATTCTCTGGCTCTATTTGTTCATCTCTTTCTCCACAGAAATTCTCAACGATCATATTCTTTTCTGAATCAAGTTTATATACTTTTTCAAAAATATCTCTTTGCCATTTTGTACTAAATATTATTGCTGAAGCATTCCTCATAGAATCACCTCCAACTTTAAATATTACTTTTTCTTTTTTAGATAGCTTATTAAGTGATGTATTATAGAAATTTTTAAATAAAACCAAGTCTCCTGTTCTTTCAACATAATTTTCCCATAAGAAATCTCCTCCAGTTCTTATGATGTATTTTTTCCTCATAAGCTTGCAGGCATACATAGTAGGTACTGCTGCACTCCATGTATCAAGTACGAGTATCAAATCCGCATTCCATCCTTTTCTAAAAATCTTTAGAAAAAATAAAAAGTGTCTGAGGAATTTTGGGAATGCTCTCTCCCAACGATATGCAGCAACTTTTACATCATGACCCTGCTTTTTCCAGGTTTCATAAAGATTTCTAGCATATTGAGCTGGACCACCAATATCTGGTGGATATATTCCTGATGAGATTAGAATTTTCATATTACCTTTAAGAATACCTTATTCTTCATATCACTTGCAATGAGGTTCCATTGATACTTTCTTTCTACCATATCCAAAGCATTTTTGACTATTTTCTCTTTTAAACTCTTATCATTTAAAAGCATTTCAACTTTCCAAGCTATGCTCTTTGGATTTTTTACTTCACACAAAAGGCCTGTTTCTCCATCTTTAAGAAAATCTACTATTCCTCCAACCGGTGTTGCTATAACAGGAATTCCAGCAGCCATCGCTTCTATATATGAATTACCAAAACCTTCAGACAAAGATGGTCTTATGAAAATATCTGATACATGGAGATATTTTGGCATATCTACATGTTTAACAAAACCTAAGAAGATCACTCTGTTATCGAGATTTAATCTCTTAGTTCTTTGCTTTAGCATTTCTTCTTCATGACCTGTACCCAAGACAAGGAATTTAACATTTTCTGGTAGATATGTTAGAGAATCAATGATATCTATAGTTGCATTTTTCTCAACCAATCTACTTGTAGTTACAATAAAAATATCTTTATCTTTTTTATTCAGACTCTTTTTTAAATCATTAAATTCATTTTCATTTTTTCTATTTGAAAATAGAGAAAAATTCACGCCATTTGGTACAACAACAATCGGTGAACTTGCTCCCATATTTTTTGACCAGGTTGATAGGAAATTTGATATTACTTGAACAATATCCGCCTTTCTAAAAATCCTCATGAAAGATGATTTGAATATTCCTTGGCGAATCTTGAAGTTATCACCTTCTTGTATTGAAAGTACAAATGGAATATTTGGATTGAATATTTTAAATAAATAACCAGCAAAACCAGCATAACTTGCCATCATTGACCATACTAAATCGTATTTATTTTTTCTATTTAGTTGTAGTGCCTTTATAAAAGCAAAAACTGGAAAAGTTAGTTTTGATAATGGGAATATCTTTGAACTTTTTGTATTACTACCAAACCAAGGCATACCAGCTCTATATACATTTATATTCCCTATTCTTTCAAATTTAGGAGCCTGTTTTCTTAAGGTTATCATATCGAATTCCATATCAGACGGAAGGATACGATCAGTAATTTCTTTAATCGCTATTTCTGCCCCACCTATGAATCTTGGATAGTAAACTAGCGAAAAAATGAGTATTTTCTTACTTTTTTGTTCATTTTTTACTTGTTCCATTTTATTACTTTACCTTAAGTACATCACGAAGTACATCTTCAGGAACCTCTCTTTTTGTGTCACTTTTTTCGTGATGATTAGCATGACTTTTATGTATTTCATTTGGTTTATGGTCACTTGAAGTATTTTGATGATTCGAATGATTTGAACCATCTGAATCTTTTTTTACATGCTCGTCCTTATGTGCCAAAACTGATGCCAAAGCACTCTTTAATTCATTTATTCTTTGTGGATGTGCATCTTTATGATGATTATGAGCCTTAGGTGTATTTGTTAGAGAATTCAGAGATACAGACTTTAACTTAGGAAGATTTGGTTGGGGTTTTGGATAATTTGATTGTTGCACATGATTTTGGACACTTGGCTGTACAGGTGCTTGGACTGATTGTTGAGGTGGTTGCTGAATAGGCTGTTCTGCGACAATTGGCTTTGGTGGAGGTGGAGGTATATGTGCAGGTGCAGGTGTGGGTGCAACTGTAGCTACTGGTTTGGGCGGTTGTGTATTTGTTGCAGGAGTACTAGAACCATTCTGAGTAGAATTCGAAGCGGTAGATGCACCGGGCGTAGGATTCTTTGGAGTTACAACAGGCTTTATTGGTGCAAGCCATTCTTCGATTTTCTTTTCTACTTCTGGTCTCTTACTAGCAAACTGTCTTCTTGATTCTTCAATCACAGCAAGAGCATTGGACTTCTCTGGTAAAGGAATGGGTGGCAATGTTGTAGCAGAAAATGGTGATGAACTTATACCATCAATCATCAGTTTCAAATATATTTGAAATATTCCGAGATTAACAATATCTTCAGCGGTGAACTGTGGTGCGAATTCTTTTTCCAAAACTTCTGCATCATAAGCGCCAACACGGAACACGATCATTGTTCCAACGTTTCCAAAAACCGCAGCTCTAACCTCTTCTTCCATTTGCTCTATATACTGGTGAGCCATAGTAAGATTCAGTTTATATTTTCGAGCTTCAGAGAGAATATCTGCAAAAGATTCATTTGCAAATGATTGGAATTCGTCTACGAATAGATAGAAGTTTGGAAGTTTTTTTATAACATTATCTGACACATCAGCACGAGAAAGTGCAGCGAGATATATCTTGGTTATTATCATTCCACCCAAAAGATTTGCATTCGATTCTCCGATTCTTCCTTTTGATAAGTTAACTATAAATATCTTACTCTTATCCATCATTTCACGGAGATTGAAAGATGATTTTGGTTGACCGATCATATTTCGTATCAGAGCATTCGCAGTGAACTGACCGATTTTATTTTGTATTGCAGGAACAGCTTCGGCAGCCATTCTTTCTGTATAGTTTGCAAATTCTTGTACCCAGAATGATTTTACTGATGGATCAGTAACACAGGCCACTACTTGCTTCCTGAATTCTTTATCAGAAAGCATTCTATTTACCCCAAGCAGGGTTGCGTCAGGATATTCAAGTAAAGCCAAAAGAGTATTTGTAAGAATATACTCCATTCTCGCTGACCAAGCATCTTGCCAGATCTTTTTGAATGTACTCATAAGACCAGATACAACTAGATGTCTTTTGTCATGATCAACGTTTTCAAGTACGTTGAATGATATAGGATAGTCCATATCAAAAGGTGCAAAATACACAACGTCTTGTCTTCTATTCTCAGGAATATATTCTAGTAGCAATTCCGCTGTCTTACCGTGAGGGTCGAGGAAGGCCATACCTTCCCCATTTTTTATATCTTGCACAGCCATGTTTTCAAGTAGAGTAGATTTACCCATACCTGTCTTACCGATCACATAAACGTGCTTTGTTCTATCTTTGGCTTTAATACCAAAACTTACCTTTTTATTTCTGGCATCAGTTTGACCAAAATATGTAATCTTTTCTTCATTCATATGGAGTTCTATATGTTTAATATTTTACCATGGTTTTTTATATTAAGTATAGTTAATTATGACTGTATATTGTATATAAATTATCACTATATACCCTCTTCAAATTTGAGTATTTTAATAAATCATTTCTATTATCCTGTATTACATATTGAATATCGTATTTTTCTAGATTTTTTAATATCCTTTCTTGTGTGTTTGAACTCATAACATCATGAATTCTCTCTGGCTTTGATATCCACTGCCCCGCATATAATGTCCAAAAAACATAATTTCTTGAATAAAGCGGTATATATTGTGAAAGAGATTCCGGTGCCATAAATATTGAATCTTTAGAATTCGACTTTATCCAATTAAGTATGGGGACATATCTTTGAACATAAATAGTATAATCTAAAGAGTTTTTATATGAATTAATTTGAATCAAAATAGAATTAAAAATACAAAGAATAGACAGCAGGTATATTATTGCAATACAAATTTTTGATTTTATATTGTCAGACAGAAATTCCTTTATAAAATAGACTATTGAGATAACCAAGACTGGACTGAATACATACATTTCGAAATGACCATATTGCATTATAAGTCCAGTTATAACATGTTCATTTCTAGTTAGAAAACAAGCAGATATTAGGCCTGAAATAAATATAAATTCATCATTAATAATTTTATTCTTCTTATAAACCAAAAAGAGCAGCGTAGAACAGACTATAAAAATTGATATTCCAAACAAACTAACATCAGGAATATGACTCATTCTTAAATATTCATGTGGGATGGTTAAATAGTACTCATGAGACATTAGATTCACAATCTGATAAAAGACTGGAATAGCCAATATTATACCTACTGATAAACTGACAACAAGACCCTTAAGTCTGTCAAATTCTTTTCTAAAAAAATAAATCCCAATAAAAACTAGATTTAACACAGTTAAATATGCATATGTAAAGAAATAAACATAGAATGACAAACCAAAGAAAATACCGAGGATGATATACCACAGTCTAGTATTCTTTTTAATTGCTAAATACAAAATATTTAAATATAAGAAAAAATACAAAGAACTGAATTGAGGATTAACAGGTCTAGAGAATATAAGGAATTGATCCTCATCAGTTACAAACCTAAACAGATTCAATAAATCATGAATATTTAACAGATCAACGAAATTCAAGAGATTATACCCAAGCACAATAAACAGTGACCCGAGTATAGATATGTGAATATTCCTAGTAATTCTATCGAGCAGCAAAAAAGACAGAAGGAAGATAATGATCGGCAACACAAGTTCGTACAAAATCTTTAAATCCAGCGTATCTATACTTAATATGATACCTGGCAGTGCCAATATCATAGACGAAATAGATGAATCAAAGTGTGGGAAATTATAGCCATACTCTTTTATAAAAGGATTACAATTAAACGTACAACCCATGTATGCTCCTTGAATTTTATTCAGATATAGTGACTCTGCATCGGTATTCATTATTGGTATACCACTAAAGTTAGTACTGTGAATAAATAAAATATTTGGCAATACATAAATAACACCGCAAACTAGAGAGATGATAAGGATCGATAGAAATTTCTTAGAAAACATAAATAAATTATACATCAAAAAACACCCTATGGGTGTTTTTTGATGTAACCGTATTGTTACCAGATTGTATTAAGACGCAGGGCAAGCTGTAGCATTTATTGCAAGAACAGTTGTAACTTGTCTTGAAGCGCCTGTATTATCTACACACCATCCAACTGGTGTACCACTCACTGAAGCCTTCAGCGGAGCCCAGATAACCCATGTTGCTGATGCATCGTGACATTGTGCAGTGTTCCAAGTTGAAGCAGTTCCATCAGCAAATACCGCAGCTGTTCCTCCGAAAGCGGCTTGAGCAGCCATTACACTGTCTCCAATAACATTAGCACCTGTTAACGCACATACGGCATCATAAACATTAGTTCCATTATCATAGAACAATTCTGCCTCAGCTCTAGCACCTGCTAGGTTTGACTTTATAGCTGTATCAGCTCCCTTTGAACGTGCTGTGTTTAGTGAAGCCAAAACAACTGATGACAATATACCGATAATAGCGATAACTACAAGCAACTCAATCAATGTAAAACCTTTTTGCAAATATGATTTCTTCATAACGAAATAATTAACTTAATAAATAAAACTAATAATTCAACTTATACACGTAAGTATATCAAACCTCAAAAAAATAGCGCAATATCGTATGGGGATAAGTAGTTGATAACTTATTGAGCACTTGCAACGTTGTATATAGGTATAAGAACTGAAGCAAGCAGTGTAGCAACACCAAGTCCCAAAAGGACGATCATAGCGGGTTCAATAAGATCGACTAGTGCATCTACAGCAGTTACTACTTCTCTAGAGTAAAATCTCGACAAAGTCTTCAATATTGCACCGAGTTCTCCTGATTCTTCTCCCACTCTCATCATTTGAATCATAATTCCGGGGATTTCACCGTTACCTGAAAGTGCTTCTGATACCGTCTTTCCTGCTTTTACTGAATCTACAGCATCAGAAAGTATTTTTTTATAAATACTATTGTTTATAACAGATGAAGTTAGTTCTAGTGAACGAATCATTGGAATTCCTGACATAAGCATAGTATTCATATTGTCAGAAAGTCTTGCCCAATATAGTTTCCTAAAAAGATTACTCATATAAGGGATACTAAGTTTGAATTGATCAAAAACGATTGTGCCACTTGGAGTTCTTATATATCTAATTAAAATAAATCCAAGCACCACAACGATCGCAACAACAATAAAGCCTTTTTCTACCAAGAAATTACTTATACCCAGAACAACTTTTGTATATATTGGAATATCTTGTCCAGACTCAGTCAAAATTGTACTGATCTTTGGAATAACCATAGTGAACATAAGTATCATCACGGTTATAAATGTCATCATAACGAAAGCTGGATATATAAGAGCACTCTTGGCTTTTGAAACAAGTTCATATGTTCTATCTAGATAGTCAGCAAGGTAAGCAAAAGTCTCATTTAGTTTACCTGACTCTTCTCCTGCTTTTACCATACTTACATAAAATTCTGAGAATACCTTTGGATGTTTCTCTAGAGCGCTTGATATCTGACTTCCCGCTTGTAGATCATCGGCGATCTGGATTAGCTTTGTACCCAAAACTTTATTATCACATTCAGCGCCTAAGAGTCTAAAGATTCTCAGAGCCGAAACCTGTGCTTCAAAAAGTGTTGCTAGTTGTCTTGAAAGTATAACTATCTCTTTATTTGACACTCTATCAAGAAAAGATAGGTTCATTGAAAGAAGTCCTCCCTTTTTATCTGCTTCATTTATAGAAGTAATAACCAGGCCTCTTCTTTGCAAAGAAGCAATAGCAATATCGACATTCGCAGCATCTATAGAGCCTTTTTGTTGTGTTCCCGCTTGATCTACTGATTGATAATTAAATAACATATAAAATATTATATCATTCTCTCAAGATTTTTTGGATTCGCAGAATTTATATAAGCATTTTCAGGACTAATCTCACCTCTTCTTACAAGTTCTGCCAAAGAACGATTCATATCGATCATACCTTCTGCAGAACTAGTCTCTATAACAGTATTTATTTCATGTATTCTTTTTTCTCGGATTAGGTTTGCAACCGCAGAATTGTTTATCAGAAGTTCATATGCTGGTATAAGTCCTCCTGAAATTCTAGGAATCAATCTTTGAGAGAAAATACCTGTCATACTTCCTGCAAGTTGAACTCTAATTTGATCTTGTTGAGAGGCTGGAAAAGAGTCGATGATACGGTTTATAGTCTGAGAAGCAGTATTTGTGTGTAGTGTTGAGAATACCAAGTGACCTGTTTCAGCAGCAGTAACCGCTGTAGATATAGTCTCTGGATCTCGCATCTCGCCCACCAAAGCAACGTCTATATCTTCTCGAAACATTGCGATCAAAGCATTCTTAAAGTCTGGAGTATCTATTCTGACCTCTCTTTGATCTATAATAGATTTCTTTGATTCATAAATATATTCAATAGGATCCTCTATCGTCATAATGTGCTCATTTCTAGTTTGATTTATTATTTCAATTAAAGAAGCCAAGGTTGTACTTTTTCCTTGTCCGATCGGTCCTACGCAAAGGAAGAATCCTTGTTGTTTTCTAGTAAAAGATTCAAGAATTGGTGGAAGATTCAACTCTGTAAGAGTCTTTATTTGTTTTGGAATAAGTCTAAGGGCAATAGAGATGAGGCTTTGTCTATAATACGCATTTCCTCGGAATCTTGCATTGGTCAAACTATAAGAAAAGTCTACGTCTTTGTCTTTATCAAAAAGTTCTTTATTTTCATCAGAAAGAAAAGTATTTATATAACCTTTCATATCTGCAGCGGTGATTATAGGTTTTTTTGCAAGAGGTATAAGGCTTCCAGATACTCGAATAAGTGGGTGTCTACCTTCAGAAAGATGAAGGTCTGATGCACCCTCGTTTATCACGGTTGTAACAAGTTCTTCTATATCCCTTTTATAATCCATATAATTTAATTATGAAAAAACTATTTTTTAATATTTGAACAAATCTTCTCAACTTCAGACATAACTTCAGAAGGAATTGTGGTTGCTTTTATTATATAACCATCAACATTCAAAGCTTTTGCTCTAGCAATATCATCAGGAAGACCTTGATTTGTTAGCATGATTATAACTGATTTCTTTACCAAACCTTCTTTTCTTAGATTTGAAAGTAATTCGATACCATCCATTCCTGGCATAACAATATCTAAAAGTAGAATATCAGGTTCCAATCCATCTCTTATTAACTTCAACGCTTCTTCTGTATCTGCTGATGTGTGGACGATAAAATCATTCTTTGAAAACTTCAGAGAATACATATCGAGTAGAAACTTGTCATCATCTACAAAAAGTATTGAGCGTTGTTTCATAGATATATTATATCATAGTTAAATTAAAGCTTATTCACTTCTTCAAACGGTATTTTCTTTTCAAATGCTTTTAGCATTGCATCTTCTTTCATCGTAATCATCCCCTTTTGTCTCAACAATCTACTTATCTCCAATTCAGTCGGGCTTTTCAAAATAACATTTTCTATCTCTTTATCCATTTTAAATATTTCAAATATTGCCATACGTCCTCTAGTACCCTTTGGACAATCTGGAGTCGGCTCTATTCCATAAACTGTATCTGAAAAAGGTATTTCTTTTTTATATTGTTCTGGAAGATCTGAGAATTGCTTATCGATCATCATTTTTATACTTCCTTCAACCGGTATTGGTTTACCAGCACCTGGAGGGAAAGTTGAAACAAGTCTTTGGGCAATAGCTAGGATAAGAGTCGGAGCAATAAGGTATGGATCTACTCCCATGTCTATCAGACGAGGAATAACACCAGCAGAGTTGTTAGTGTGTAGTGTTGAGAATACCAAGTGACCAGTAAGCGCTGCTTGCACAGCAAGCTGCGCAGTCTCTTTGTCTCGGATCTCTCCCACCATGATTATATCCGGGTCTTGTCTAAGAGTTGTTCTAAGTCCTGATGCAAAAGTATAACCAATTTCAGGGTGTACTTGTGATTGACTCACGCCGTCCATATTGTATTCAATAGGATCTTCGAGAGAAAGAACGTTCATACTCTCTCTATCAACTTCGTTTAGCATAGAATAAAGTGTTGTAGATTTTCCTGAACCTGTCGGACCTGTGATTAGAATAAGTCCATAAGGTCTTGTAATTGCATCTTTTATATAAGCGAGGTTTTTCGGGGTTAGACTCATATCGTCTATCTTTTTTACTCCCTTTTCCTGATCGAGGATACGCATCACAACCTTCTCACCATAATATGCCGGGAAAGTTGAAACTCGGAAGTCGATTTTTCTTCCATCAATACGCGCAGAGAATCTACCGTCTTGAGGTTTTCTCTTTTCATCAAGCTTCATATTACATAAAACTTTAATACGAGCCACAACAGCATTGTGCACTTGTGGAGGCAGAACTAGACTGGTATTTAGAGTACCGTCCACACGGAATCGGACACGAACCTTATCTCTCATATGTTCGATATGAACGTCGGAAGCATTACCTTCTGTAGCGTATCGAACTATAGTAGCTACGATCTTTATAACTGGAGCATCTTCTATAATAACTGCATCACTTTTCTTTTCAGACTTATTTTGTGCCAAATCTAGAGTTGCAGCTTTGTCTACAGATAGTACAGATTCAAGTTCAGTAAGAGCCTTTGATACTTCTCCACCAATTCCTTTGTATGATTCAATTACTTTTTGGAAATCATCTATAGTGATAAGAAAAACTTTGTATGGAATATTTTTCTTTGAGGCAATGAAGTTTAGAGCATCTCTAGCTTCGATATTGTCTGGGTCTACAATTCCAACCTCGAGTGTACTGTCATGAATTCCAACTGGTACGAATTTATAATGTTTCGCTGATTCTTCTGGAATATAATCCAATGCTTCAAAAGGAACCATAGTATCCCCTAGGGCTTTTACAGGAATATTCAGGAACTCTCCTCTTGCAGTGAGAATATCTTCAGGTCTTATACCCTTTTCAATTAAAATTTGATCCAAAGCCTCACCCTTTGCAGCGAGTTTTTTTATTTCTGCAACATCATCTTTGGTTATAAGATTTTTATTTAATAAAATATCAACAATACTCATAAAATTTAATTTGAACCTTTAGGAAGCTTAACTGGATTAACCGCAGGAACTGCAGAACCACCGATTGGAGCAAAAGGGTTTGGTCGTCCAACATTCTGTTCTGGAATAGTTATTGTATAGTCGACAAGAGAATTATACACCGGAGACTTAAATATTTCTCCATCAATTTTAAGTGAATTTATTGTATTCAAAAGCATCAATACTCTTGTAGCTGCGGCTTGTGCACCAACTGAAGCTACAGTACTTGAGGTCGTCAATGAAGAACCTGTATCAGTAGGTGTTCCTTTATAATAAAAATAAATTCCAAGTGATACTAATACTATTAGTATCAAAGCTATGAATGTTCCTTTTGATGGTGATTGTTGTTGCATAATATTATTGTTTTAACCAAAATGTTTTAACTTCAACACTGTAATCATACACCCCAGTTTCATTTGATTTAATTGTAATTTTTGAAATCTCAATAATTCTTAGACTTGCTTCGATATCTTTTAGAAAATTTAAGAAATTCTGATAGTTACTAGAAACATCGAAGTTCAAAGTAACAGTACTGTAACTACCTTGTTTTGGTGCTGAAACCCCCATACCTTGCCCCATAGCTGTATCAACTACTGGTTCAGAAGCGTCTTTTGGTGTGGTGGTCTTCACATTCTTCATTACAATACCGTGCCTTGCAGCGACACCACTTACATCAATTATAAGTCTTACATTGTCTACATTGTCTGGCAAAATCTTCTCCAGTCTTTCTTGATCATCCTGACTTATCTTATTGTAATTATCCCTAACAGTGTCTCTTACCTTTACCAGTTTCTCTGAATTCTTAAGAGCTTGTTCATATTGTGCATTTACCTGTCTAATAGCCTGCAATTCATCGATTTTTGCACGAGTAAAAGTAAAATAAATTCCGACTGACAAAACTATGAGGATGAGAGGTGTGAGGTTTTTGTTCATATTATTGTGTAGGATTATTTGGTGTCACACCTCCAGTTAACACTTTTTCATAATAAATATCATTTGGATCAAAACTTGCAGTCATAGTAAAACCAACATTCCCTTTTTCATCAAGTATTAAATCTCCCAAGACTGGATTTTTAACTATTTTGTTTTTCCCGTATTTTATAGATTGACCCAAAACGTCAGACTGCCAAGCAATTGAACTGAAACTATTTCCAACCCCTCTCACTGTTATACGAGCTGAATCACCTGTAGCAACTGGTGAAGTGAATTCAAAATTATCAAAACGGATACCTTCGGTAGTAAGACTATTAACAATATCAAAAACTTCAGAAACCGCGACATGCTTCTTTAATAATTGGTTTGCAAGATCAATCTTCGTATTTGCTTTCTTTAGCTTTTCAATCAAACCAATATCAAATCTTTTTTCTGCTTTTTCTAATTCAACTTGGTATGAAGCCTGTTGCTTCGTCAAAACATCTTTCCAAAAAAAAGTAAAACCTGCACCTGCAAGAGATAGTATAAAAATGATCACAGATATAAACATAAACACACTAGCGCCTCCGCTGTGATTTGTTGTTTTCTGATCCATCAAAATGGGTTTTTTGGGAATGAACGATGTTTGGAATTTAGTGTCCATTAATACAATTATAGTTGATTACTCTATTTCAGACAATCGACGTAATGCACACCCAATAGCAACTGCGAACTCTGGTCCAGCTTTCAAGAATTGTTCACTCAAAAATGCCGGAGTTTCTAGTTTTCCGAATGGATTTGCATATACGATTTCAGTCTGGAAGCTTATTTTTGCCAGATCAGTAAAGCCTCGTAGTAGAACGCCTCCTCCAGTTAGCACGACCTTACTAATATTCTTTGAATATTTCTTTTGATAATTGAGTAAAGCTGCATTTGCTTCATAAAATACATAATCAAGATTTACAGTTATGACCTCTGTAAGCTCTTTATATTCAGGACCACCTTGTAATCCAAAAGATCTCTTCAGGTTCTCTGCTTCATTTACAGTTAGACTAAGAGATTTTGAAATAGCTAGAGTAATATCCTGAGATCCACGATTTATAATATGCGAAGCTCTAAGCAATCCTCTTTCCAAAATATATAGCTTCGTAGATTGTGCACCCATATCCATAACCATAACCGCTTGTATTCCTTGCTCAACAACAGCTCGTATAGAACTGAAAATCTCGATTTCATAGAATGCTGGTTGTAATCCTACTCCGCTAGATATAGCTTGGTAGTTATTTATATATTCATTATGAATAGCGACAACAAGAACATCCATTGGCTGTTTCTCTGTCGACTTATTTGGATCCTTTTTTGTATCAACATCTTGATCGTCGGTCGAAAAATTGTCTTCTCTTGGAATAATTGAATAATCAAACATAACTTCACTCATAGGAACAGGTATATATTTTCGAGCTTCAATAGAAACCACATCAGCAAGCTGCTTGTCAGGAACGTGTGGAATAGTGATAAAAGTGATAAGACTTGATGATAAAGGCAAAGCGACTCCACATGAAAGTGTTGTTGTTTTTGATTCTTTTAAAATATCTTTAAGTGCTTCGATTATTTTTTCTCTTGGAAGAACTGTAGCTCTACCTACTTCAATACCGGTATATGGACCAAGTGCCAATTCTCCATAAGTTTCAAGAACCGCTCTTCCCCTTTTTTTCTTTATTTGAACAACTTTTATAGCAGAAGAGCCAATATCAATACCGATTACACTTTTTTCTTTTTTAGAAAACAGTGAAGAGAAAATTTTATTTAAAAAATCCATACAATTATTATAACACGTATACAATATAAGCGTTCGCAAAAATATTGTAAAATACTGTGATGAAAGATATTCTCCAATTTATCGTAGATTTTATATTTCCCCCTCGAGAAGAAGAGGTTGTATTGCGTTCATTTACTCCAGAAAAGCTATTTGAAATATCCCAAAGATCAAATGAACCTGAATTCCCTTTTATAAAATCTATTTATTCGTATAGAGATCCGATAATTCGAGAATTAGTCTGGCAAATAAAGTATAAAAAGAATAAACATGCTATACGATGCGCCTGCCATGCATTGAATAGCGAGTTATCTAAAATAAAAGGAAAGGCTATATTAATTCCAATACCCATATCTAAAGAAAGAAGAAAAGAGCGTGGTTATAATCAGTGTGAATTGATAATTGATGAATTATTAAGATTAAATAAAAATAATTCGATTTCAAAAGACTTTGATATTTTAAGTAGAAATAAAAATATAGAGAAACAAACTTTTAAGAATAAAAAAGATAGAATTTCTAATACTAGAGATATTTTCCAAGTAGTAAAAAAGCCAATTGATGATGCTAAAATAATCATAATAGACGATGTGAGTACTACAGGAAGTACATTAAACGAGGCACGAGATATTCTTTTGAAATCAGGTTTTACTATTGTAGAGGCACTGACGGTGGCACACTAGTATCCTTTTTCTTAAATAGTGATTTGAAATCATCTATAGTCTTCCCTGCGATTCCGTACAGATATATTATTTCAAGAATACCTAATGTATTTACTATAAGTAGAGCAACGAACCAACCCTTTTCATCTCTTTTAACTGCAGTCCAGAGTGCATAGCCTTTTAAGACAATTGAGATGATTGCGAGAACGATCATTAAAAGTGAACCTAATGCAAATAGTCCAAATCCAAGACCAAAAAATGCACCTGACATACCTTCCATGTGTAAATTATTTTCCATAGGGGTATTGTAGCATGATTAGGGATAAGAGAGCGAGATTCGGTCATAGGTCTTCGCCTGCTGGCTCTGCCTACGACA
>CAYIYK010000004.1:0-64892 GCA_964367745.1 uncultured Candidatus Saccharibacteria bacterium
TTTAGCTCGCTGTACTTGTGGAAGAGCCTTTTCTGCATATGAACAGAAGGGGATTATCTACTATCGCACCAGATGTGCCACATGTTGTACCAATCCAAACAAAAATCTAAAGGAATGTAATATTCATAATGAGATCCAGACAATACTAGATAAAATATATTTCTCTGACGCTGAATTGAAAGAAATCGAGTCTAAGGCACATCTAG
Organism: uncultured Candidatus Saccharibacteria bacterium; assembly: GCA_964367745.1. Lineage (GTDB taxonomy): Bacteria > Patescibacteriota > Minisyncoccia > Phycocordibacterales > PALSA-1337 > CAIOGI01. The sequence continues at coordinate 207 of CAYIYK010000004.1, forward strand.
GTTTGGATAACATTACCACAAAGCGTAACAAGGAACTAGATGACTTATACGTCCGCCAGAAGAGAGTCTTTGCTGACATAGACTATTTAACCAAGAATCGCATTACGCTCCTCAGAACCAATTCTATGAGCATTGAGGGGATGAAATTGGATGAAGATAAGTTAAATGCAGAGATGAATGAGATCAATCAAAAGATTGCCATTTACGGAGAGACAGCACAAGAAATGTTGAAATATGTGTTAACCTTTTCCGAACTAGTAAAAAACGCGAGCCTGTACTATAAATTTGCTCTTGATAGTGAAAAGAGGGATTTGGTTTCAACCATATTTACCGAACTCATCTTTCATGACGGACACCTTGTAGAATATAAGGCAAAAGATGGTTTTGACGCTCTTTTGAAGAGGTCTGGGCTAACTGGCTCCGGCGGCAGGGATCGAACCTGCGACCAATCGCTTACGTATCCTCCACTATTACTAATGGTACGGACTATATCATCTCCATAAGCTAACTTTGTGTTTTTCGCTTTTAGGGGTGAGGGGCTTCCCATCTTTTTAAAGATAGTACTCCCTTTCGGGATAGTCTCTACACCTTCAACTGATTAATTAAAATCAGAAGCTTGGCTCGGTATTGCCCTAATTTTTTAATGTTAGGGTTTCACCGAATTCACCTCATTTTCGACCAGAATTTCTTCTGGAAGCTGCTGTATGCCAGCACCGACTTCTCTATGACAATTCGCACAAAGTAATACACATTTATCTAATTCAGCTTTAACTTTTTCCCAGGATCTCGTATAACCTTTATCACCTATACCAAATTCTTTTTTATCGCTATTGATATGATGGAGTTCTAAAGCTCCTGCAAACCTGTTATAACCACATAATAAACACTTATTACCCTTGTACTCAATAGCCATCGCTTTAATCTTACGTCGTCTTTTTGTGACGGCTCTTATTAAAGCTTCTCTTCGGTCTGCATACTTTCTTCTATCTGACATAATTTTAATTATATCAAATAGAATCGTTTACAGGCGACTGCTCTACCGCTGAGCTACACCGGAATATATTCTTTTACGGTAATAGAAATGATTGGAAGGTGGTGAAGTTGTTTATGAAGACCCTTTCGCAGGACACGAAGGTGTCCGAGAAGAGCAAAAAGTCAGTAGACTTTTATGCGAGGTCTGAATAGACAACTCCACCACCGGCAATATCGTGGGTTCCGAATAAGCTTTTCTTTCTCCACTTATCAATCTTTCTAATATAAAGAACATTAAGTATACTACCAGATATGTATATAAAAGTGAAGGTATTAGCAGGAGCAAAAAGAGAAATAGTAGAGAAAGAATCAGATGATCACTATAGAATATCGGTAAAGGAAAAAGCAGAAAATAATCAAGCAAATAAAAGAATTCTAGAGATCATGCATGAACAATTTCCAAACTCACAAATAAGGATAATATCAGGCCACCATTCACCAAGCAAGATACTAAGTGTAGAGGACAAAACTACCAATGAGTCTTGATATACTCTGAAGTCTCACTCATAGAAAAAGGCTGAGTACTATTCCCTACTCTCACATAAAAATCTTCTTTTTTATCACCACTGATAAGATAAGCGGGTTTATGACCTTCTCTAACATTAATAATACAAATATCTTTGCCATCAATTTTATCAAATTTAACACTTACATATTTAGAAAAAGAAAGACCGATCATAGTTTTAATCAGCATACTTAGGTGATTCTCGAAGCCATCACGATTCTTCTTTGGAAGAGCTTTAAAATCATTTTCAAGACCGGTAACTTTACCATCATCATTTACACCAATAATAAGAGTACCACCATCAGCATTCAAAAACCCTACAATAGTTTTCATAATAACTTTCTCAAGTTCTTTACTAACTTCACCTTTTCTAACATCATATCTTAAAGTCTCTTTGAATTCGACAAAAGCACTCTCACCATCTTCGATAAGCTTCAAAGGATCACTAGTTATGATACGCCCTGAAGCACTATGCGCCATTTGCTTTATCATATGTGAATAGTCTTCGTAATCAGCAATATTTTTAATCTTTGTAATACGAGAATTGTTATGCTCTATAATAATAGTTGCATGATTCATCAGTCTTCCAAGTGGAGATTGATAAACTTCAACAGAAGCGACTTCATCCATACTTACTGATTTTCTTCTACGAAAAAGTAGGCCTGATTTCTTTATTATCTCTTTATCCTTTATTTCATAATGAGAGAAATACCAATTCAAAAATAGGATAAAAATGTAAGACAATTGAAAAACTGAGAATAGAATAATTATAAAAATATCATATCGAATATATTTAAAGAGTGAAAAAGACTTATACAACTCCTCATAGTTAGCAAGAAAAGAGGCGAAAAAGAACATTAGGGAAGCAAGTATTTCCATCACCATCACGTCTCTCAAAAAGACTAATGGTCCTTCTTTTATGACGATTTTTCTCATACAACTATATTAGCACAAAGTTACAACTTATAACCATTTATTCTTGTTCTTTTTATAGAAAAAGCTAAAGACGGAATATCACAATCCTTCCCAATTCTATCTGCCAAAGTTCTCATATAAGTACCACTCGAACAACTAACTTTAATTTTTAAAATAATAAATTTAACAATACCATTTTTATCAGAAAAATCTTTCCATTTATCCAGAATTTCTTTTTGTCTAAAGTCCCCTTTAACCTTTGAAATATTTTGATTAACTATTTCATAAATTTTACTACCAGATACAGCTTTCGAACCAACTTGCTCAATACTATATATCTCTACTTCTTTAGTCGGCATTTCTTCAGGCATTTCTCCACCTTTTTCCAACATAGAAATAATTTTCGAAGAATATCTAGGATATTGTTGAATGAATTTCCCTTTATATTTATTAAAATCGATAGAATCAAAAGACTTCTTCTCTATATCTGTGATCAAACCCAAACTGTCAAAACTGTCAGTTGAAACACCAAAAAGTATTTCAACTTCATATTCTTTATCCATTCTTAGATATTTTTCTTTATCTTTACAATCATCTCCAACAAGGATGATGAGTAGACCTTCTGCCATAGGATCAAGACGTCCAGCATAGGTCATTGGTATGTCTTTTGGTTTGCCATATTCAAGTCGAATACGTTCTAGACATTCAAGAGGTGTTTCGCCTATATTTTTGTAAGTTAAATACATATTTGTTACAATGTACCTTATGAGTAAAAACTTATCAACCGACCCATATAAGGGTGTTCGTGACTTCTATCCCGAGGATATGGCAGTACAAAATCAGATATTCAAAATCTGGAGAACTGTCGTAGAGAAATTCGGCTACCAAGAATACAATGCTTCAGTACTAGAACCAGCAGAACTATATAGAGCAAAGACTGGAGAAGAAATATTGGAAAGACAATCTTACCTTTTTAAAGACCGTGGAGATCGAGAAGTTATGCTACGTCCTGAAATGACTCCGACACTAGCAAGAATGGTAGCAGGAAGAAAAAGAGAGCTTTCATATCCTCTACGTTGGTATTCAATTCCCAACTTTTTTAGATATGAACAACCACAAAGAGGAAGATTGAGAGAATTCTGGCAATTGAATGTTGATATTTTTGGCGTAGACAATATCCAAGCTGAAATCGAAATAATCCAAATCGCGTATGAAATAACAAAAGCATATGGTCTAAAAGATTCAGAATTCGAAATACGCTTGGGTAATAGAAAAATTTTAAACTATATAACAAAAGACGTTTTTAGTCTTGATGAAGAGAATTCTCAAAAGCTTTTAAAACTTATAGATCAAAAAAGAAAAATTCCTAGTGATGTTTTCGCAAGTACAGCAGAGACAATACTTGGCGATACTCCAAATGGAAAAAGAATAAGCCAGTTTTTAGCTTTGATGAATTCACAGAATTTTGAAGAATTCACAAATCATTTAAATCAAACAAAAGAAGAGCATATTGGTATAAAAGAAGTTAGAGAAGCTCTTAAAGGACTACAATCGCTCGGAGTAACAAATGCAATATTTGATCAAACCATAACTCGTGGAATGGACTACTATACTGGAGTTATCTTTGAAGTATTCGACAAAAATCCAAACAATAGAAGATCAGTATTTGGTGGAGGAAGATACGATGATTTGCTTTCACTTTTTGGAACAGAGAAAGTTCCTGCTTTTGGCTTCGGTGCTGGAGACGTCGTAGCACGAGATCTTATGGAAACATATGGAGGAATAAATTCACCGGAATCAGTATACCCAGCAGATATTTACCTTTGTCTATTAAATAAAGAAGTCTCACCTTATGCTCAAGAACTTGCTCAAGCCTTAAGAAATAAAGGAATAAAAGTAAGTATAGATTATTCTTTTAGAAAAATTGGGGATCAAATAAAAACTGCCGACAAAATACATATTCCTAATATAATATGTATCGGCGAAGAAGAAGTCAAAACTGGCAATATAAAGTTAAAGAACTTAAAGTCAGGTGAAGAAAAAATCTATACTATTGATACAATAGTTATATAAATAAAATGAGGAAAATAACATTCGATATTGAAACTAGAAATATTTTTAGTGATGTAAATTCAAATGACCCTACCGCTCTTGATATCTCAGTTGTTTGCATTCACGATTCGCTAAATGATAGCTATTCGAGTTACCTTCAAGAAGATTTACCTAAACTTTGGCCAATACTAGAACAAGCAGATATGTTAATCACCTTTAACGGTGACCATTTTGATATTCCCCTTTTAAATAAATACTATTCTGGAGATTTAGGCAAAATAAAAAGTCTTGATCTACTAGCTGAAGTCAAAAACTCTATAGGAAGAAGGATTAAACTCGACACGATTGCAGAAGCAACTCTAGGTACAAACAAAAGTGGTCATGGTCTACAAGCAGTAGAATGGTGGAAAACTGGTGAAATAGATAAAATAATCAAATATTGTATAGAAGATGTAAAGATTACAAAACAACTTTATGACTATGCACTAGCAAATAGCAATCTGAAGTACAAAGATTTGGCAGGTGGAGCGATAAAAGATATAAAACTTAATACAAAAGATTGGGAAATGAAAAAAGAATCGTCAATGACATTTACACTTCCTTTTTAATAAGTATAATGTAATTTATGAATAAAATAATTTCAATTTTTGCAGTATTAATAATTGCGGTTCTGATTTTAGTTTCAGTTAATAAAAAGAATGATGTTAAGAAAGTTACAGAAAATACAGTAGCGACTTCTACAGTTGGCGCAATACAGATTTCTGATATTAAGATTGCTGATGGTGTATACACAATAAATCCTTCAGATGTAAAACTTACTTGGACAGGTAGAAAAGTCATATTGAAAAAGTGGATTGATAGTGGAGTAGTAAGTGTGAAAGAAGCTAGTTTTGAAATAAAGGACAATAGTGCTATTTCAAACAAGTTTGTCATCGACATGACAAGTATTACAGGCAAGTCTACTGGTGCTGGGGGAGGACAAGACAAGCTAACTACACATCTAAAGTCTGCTGATTTCTTTGATGTAGCACAATTCCCTACTTCAACTTTCGTAGCAAAAGAATTGGTAGTTGATACAAGTACTTCAACAAAAGAAATTCCAGCAAATTCAAAGAGATTTATAATAAATGGTGATATGACAATAAAGGGTGTTACAAATCCAATATCAATCCCTACAGTATTTACAGCTTCAACTGATGGTCTAAATATTACAGCTGTAGGTTCTGTCGATCTAGATAGAACACTTTGGAATGTAAAATACGGTTCAGGCAAATTCTTCGACAATCTTGGAGACAATGTAATCGATGATATGTTCAATATCTCATTTGAAACAAAGATATCACTAGGTAGTACAACTACAGCTAGTACAACTTCAACAACTGCTAGTTCAACACCAGTAACAGCAAGTTCAACTCCAATTAAAAAATAATAATGGACAATCCAAAACCACAACCAGTACTTAATATTCCAACTGCAATAGTTATTGCAGGCGCGATCATCGCAGGTGCAGTTATTTGGACAAAGGGTCCAATGGTGCCGAAGAATAACAATGTTGCTTCTGCTTCAGAATCATTTGAGCAGAATCTAAAACCAGTTACAGAGAATGATCACATATATGGCAATCCGAATGCAAAGGTAAAAATTATCGAGTATTCTGATCCTTCTTGTCCTTTCTGCAAAGTCTTCCACAATACAATGAAGAAACTGATGAATGATTACGGTACTGGCGGGAACGTGGCTTGGGTTTATAGAAGTTATCCATTAGATAAACCGGGAGTGGACGGTAGAATACTTCATCCAAATGCAGGTTATGAATCTCAAGCTATGGAATGCGCAGCTGATCAAGGAGGAAATGAGAAATTCTGGAAATATACAAATCGACTATATGAAATCACTCCATCAGTAACATCAAATAGCCCGGAGGGATTGGATAGAAAGCAATTACCAGAAATCGCAAAGTTCGCAGGTTTAGACACAGAGAAATTCAACAACTGTCTAGCTACAGCAAAGTTCAAAGAAAAAGTAGAATCTGATTTCAATGATGGATTGAATATCGGTATACAAGGAACACCATCAAGTATCATAGTTCTAGACAAACCATTCTCAGTATCAATAAAAGAAAAGTTGATGGCAATATACGAGCCATACAAAGATCCTCAGACTGGTGAATATCCTCTAAGATTAAGTGCAGATAATAAAATGGTAATGCTAGGTGGAGCAATGCCAATAGAAGTAATGAAAGCGACGATAGATCTACTCTATAGTTATTAAAATAGCAAAAGAAAAGCCAGACACTGTCTGGCTTTTTTGATTCAAATTTCTTCGGCTAAGTGAGAGAAGTGGTATCTTTCTCCACATTCAATTCTCGTCAAAGATCAGAGATAGTCAAAGTTTTTTCTTCCAACTCAGTCTCAAGCGAAGAGATTCTTTGCTTGAGTTTCTCGATTTCCACACACTGAGCAGTACGTTTGTCTGCTGTGGCGTATGATTCGAGTGTTTCGAGATCGATGACACCGGCTGCAAACTGAAAAAGAAGATCTGGGTCATCAACAAGCTGGAAACCTTCTGGAGGGTTTTTCCCTCTAGGAGAAAACTCTGTATAGGTGGCAAATTTTCTGCCGTCTTCCAAAGTGATCACTGCCGGGAAACGATCTCCGAAAGATATAGTACCTCCATCAAAAACGTAATGTCTTTCCAGATCGGCAAAAATAATTTTATTATTCTGACTGATGCCAATAAATGCATGAGTGATGAGGGTATCGTGACCTTGATTGTAGCCAATAATGAGTCCAATCACTGTCATTTTTATACCACTCGGAGGCCTTACCACAATCGGTGTTCTGTCAAAACCCACCCTGCTTTTCTTGGCAAGGGTACAACTACACCCGATAACACCCACACTAGTATTATCGAATTTGGATGTAAGAACAACTGTACCATTCTCGACACTTACTTTGATCAATTCACTAATTTTCACAACTGCCCTTTCCTTTATTCAGAGACATCGTCTCTGAGGATTTAGGTGATGCATTCATCGAATACATCTTACGAAAACCGTTCGTATTCGGAACTATGAAGAACATAGCTTTCGTATATATACCATATAAAAGTACTTATGTAAAGATGTTTCGAAACATTATCTATATGCTAATTCCTTAGACTTTTCTTCATAGACTTCCCCAACAAACAATATTCACAATCTTTATCTCCGCAGTTTTTATCAAAGAAATCCAGATTGTATATTTCACTAGCTTTTTCTTTTATTAGAATCAAAAGTGCATCTACTTCTTCATCATTTATTTCAAATTTATCCTTTACATATTTACCATTTGATCCAGGTTCTATGAAATCAAGTTCTCCAGATTTCATTATGTATTTCTTTTTTTCATCCAATTGTAGTAGTAGTTTATAGAAACTAAGTTGCCTATGATAATTTTCTTTATTATCTGATTTTCTTTTTCCTGTTTTATAATCTACAACATTTACAACAGTATCATCTATGAATTCTATTTTATCTAGATTACCTTTTAAAATTAGAGTGAAATCTCCCCTTTTATCTTGTACTTCTACATGAACACCTCTAATACTATATTCTGTTAATAGATTGCGATTCCAAGTCCCCTTGTAAGCCTCAAAATAGCCTTGTAGCGAGTCTTTTCCTTTATTTAGGCTATCTGATAAATCCGAAGGAGAAAGTAGGGTATTCTTTAGATTAAACTCAAATAGTGACAATAGATCTTGCAGATTCATATCTTGTTCTTCTTTGTATTTATTAAAAAATACTCTTAGAGTTTCGTGTATAGCAATACCGTACATTTGGTGTTTACTTTGTGCCTTTGGTAGACGAATAAGGTTTACGAAAAAATATTCCCAAGGACATTTTATATAGTTATTCAAAGCAGTTACAGCTAGTCCTTGTTCTAAAAATAGATTTTGCAAATATTGTTTATCACCAATTTCTTGATTTTTAATAACTGTTTTTTCTTTGAATTTTTCTTTTGTATTTATTTTATTTTCTATAATTGAAATCTCTTTATGTTCTGAAGATATTTCATCCAAAAATTGTGATGGTAATAGTTCTTTCCCTTCACTACTTTCTCTTGGATAAGTTATTACAACTTCTTTTCTGGCTCTTGTTAAAGCAACATAAAATAGTCTTCTCTCGTCATCCATATTTGCCTCAAAAGATTTAATAGTTGTAAAGAAGGTTCTCTTTATCTTGTTCCCCCAATGACCATCATATACTCCGACTATATATACATATTCAAATTCCAATCCTTTCGATTTGTGTGCAGTCATAAGTCTTACCCCATCTTTCTCTAGAGCTTTACCGGTTTTAGTTAGTATTCCGTGTTCTCTTACTCTTTCTATATGTTCGATAAAATTTGAAAGATAGTATTGGCCTTTGGTATTTGATAGCTTTTTTATTTCATTAAAGAACATTTCTAGGACCGACATCTTCTCAAGTGAATCATCAGAAGAAAGTGCGTATTGTAAAAACCCTGATTCTCTAATAACAATTTCAAAAACATCCACGAAGGGTTTATTCATAGACAAACTAGCCCAAGTTGAAATTTTATCCGCAAGTTCAGGGAAATTCTCTTTTACCAAATCTATTAATTTTCTTTTTTCTTTTCTTGTTTGATCAAAGATTTTAAATATATCTATAGAATTTATATTAAAGAAATCTATAAATAAAAACTTGCCGAGCTTTTCTTCATTTGAAAGATCATTTATCAATTCAAATATCGTAATAAGCTTACAAACATTTTCATCTTTCAATATATCACTGTCACTTTCTACTCTATATGGAATATCATTTTTTGAAAAAGCATCAGCAATACTTATAACATCTCTATTGTCTCTATATAGAACGGCTATTTCACTTGGTTCTATACCCTTTTTAATTTTTTCTTTTATATTCTCAATAATAAAATTATTCTCACTATCACTATCTATACATTCAAATATCTTTAACAATTCTTTACCTTTTTCCGCACGAGATTGTAGAGAGACTCTAACATAACCTTCAGGCATTATGTTCTTTGAAATAAGTGAGTGCGAAGCGTCGAGTATTGTCTGTGTTGAACGATAATTTTCTTCGAGATCTATAACTACCGCATTTTTATATTTCTTTTTAAAATAAAGAAAGTTGTCTAGTGATGCACCTTGGAATCTATATATTGCCTGCTTCTCATCACCTACGATAAAAAGGTTTGGATTGTCATGGAAGTTTGAGAGTAATTCTAATATTGCATTCTGAGCATTGTTTGCATCCTGGTGTTCGTCAGCAAGTATATATTGATAGTTTTCTTGTAAAATCAAAAGTAAATCTTCATCTTTTTTCAATGTCTTTATAACTTCGACTATCATATCTTCGAAATCATAGAATTTATTTTTCTCTAATGCTTTTTCATATTCTTTATACAAAACTAAAAGCTCTTTATTCTTTTCAATTCTTTCTCTTATCTTTATATACTCACCTTTCATTTTGCCTTTATGAGCACCTTTTGCATGAACTTTTTCTGGTATATCTTCGAATTCTTTTTCTTGTTTAATTATGATATTTTCAAATTCAAAAGCTCCTATAGCTTCCCTCTTTAGATTTCTTATTTCAGATAGACTAGGTTTAACATAAAAGAAAATATCACCATAAGGTTTTAGCATTGCGAAATCATTTTTCTCAATTATCTTTTCCATTAGGGCAATCTGATCTATTTCTGTAATTGCTTTTGATCCTATGATTCTTGGGAATCTTTCTGGATACTGTTTTATAACTTCATTACAAAAACCATGGAATGTACTTATATTTACTTTATATCCATCAGTACCAACTATCGATACTAGTTTTTTCCTCATTGCATAAGCGCCTGATTCAGTGAAAGTCAGTGCCAAAATATTCTCAGGTGAAGTGTCAGACTGTTTTAATATATTGGCAATACGTAAAGTCAAAATAGAAGTTTTACCAGTTCCAGGACCAGCTATAACCATAACAGGACCATCGATTGTATCGACAGCCTGTTTCTGTGCTTTATTTAAGCGTGAGTATTGTTGGGTGAAATCATTATTATCCATATAAAGATATTATACACTTTGTTGACAAGAAATATGAGTTTGATAACATAAGAACATAATCCTTGCGAATCATTAAGGAAACTTAAGCAGGTTCGATCGACACTATTGTTGATGGCAAGAATTTCACAAGCCTCCTTCGGGAGGTTTTGTGTTTATTCTTTCATGATACTGAAAAAGTGAATTGTTCCGTTGTTTAACCTTCTTAGAATTATTCTAATACATAAACCATCATTTATTCTATGCTTTATCGTCCAAAAATATGCTATTGATTGTTTCTTAACACTTTTTTCTTCATTATCTACAGTCTTGGTCTTTCTGAGTATACTTGAAACGTAGATTAAAAGATTAAATCTTTTTATAACTTCATCTCTAGGTCTAGGAATACGATCCTTATACACTATATGATTCAGACCGTAATCATTAAAATAAATCTTCTCACTCAAAAAAGCCGGACACTTCACGTTTCCGAGCTTTTTATATTTATTCTCTTCGTTTACCAAATATTTATTCCAATCCTCATCATTCATCTACAAACCCTATCAAGACCAAATAAAATCCGTATTAAATATTTATAAAATCTAAATAAAATTTTTATTAGTATTTAATATTTTTTACGACACCCAAAGAATCATATATATTGTCGCGTTTTATTTTATTAATTAGCGTATGTAATTAAAATAACAATTATTGCTACACAACAGTACACAAGATTTATCCTAAAAACTTTTTTTATTTTAATTGGATCATTTTTTATGTAGGCCAAAATACTTTTTACAACCAAGAATAACCCAGTAAATGTCGTTAATATATTAATCTTTGGCAAAATTACACACTGAACTACTTGTTGTTTTTCAACAAACATACAGCCAAGAGTCGAAAAAAATCCCAAAGATGCAGACAGAAGAGTACTGATTAGACTAACAATTACAGGTAATATGATGTTTAGTCTTTTCATCAATTATACTAGTAATTCTTAAGCCTATTTATATTATCATGCTGTCTTATCTTCTCATGCGCTTTTGCTTCAATCTGTCTGATACGCTCTCGAGTTACACCAAATTCTTTACCTACTTCTTCTAGTGTATGAGTAACTCCGTCATTTAGACCATGTCTCATCTCTAGAATCTTTTTTTCTTTTTCTGATAGATCATTCAATATTGTATTTACTTGATCTCTTAGTATTCTTCTTGATGATTCTTGATCAGGAGAAAGGATTTTATCATCAAAGAGGAAGTCTCCTAGAGTAGACTTTCCATCATCACTATCATCTCCTACAGGACTTTCAAGAGACACAACGTCTTGGTCGATCTTCTCGATATTGTAAATTTTCTCAACATCAAGACCCATTTCTGTTGCTATTTCATCAGCCAAAGGATCTCTTCCTAGATCTTGAGTTAGTCTTCTAACTACTTGTTTGTACTTCGCAATTGTTTCTACCATGTGTACCGGAACTCGAATAGTTCTAGACTGATCAGCTAGAGCACGAGTAATAGCCTGTCGTATCCACCAAGTAGCGTAAGTTGAGAATTTATATCCTTTTGTCCAATCGAACTTATCTACAGCTTTAAACAGACCTAGATTTCCCTCTTGAATCAAATCAAGAAGTGTAAGATCTGGACTTCTTCCTACGTATTTCTTTGCAATAGATACTACGAGTCGAAGGTTTGCTCTTGCCAATAGATTCTTTGCTTCTCTATCACCTTGTTCAATTCTTTTTGCCAATTCTTTTTCATTTACCGCAGAGATAAGAGAATATTGACCGATCTCTTTCAAATACATTTGTATAGAATCGTATGAAGCATCACTACTTCTTGTACCATAAGAATATTTCTTTTGTGTTACAGGTATTTCTGGCTCAACTTCAAGTAGTCCTCCACCTTCCAGAACATCGATTCCTGCAACAGAAAACTTCGTATATAGTTCATCCAAGAAACTAATATCTTGTTCAATAGTTGGGAATTCTTTTAGAATTTCATCAAAAGTAACAAATCCTCTTTCTTTTCCTTTATTTATAAGCTTATTTGCTTTTGTATCAAATTCCTTTGATTTACTTTCTTTTTTAACTGGTTTTGATGAAGCAGGTTTTGTTGTTTTCTTAGGTTTTGTAGATTTTACAGCCTTCTTTACTACCTTCTTATTTTTTTGTTTCTTTTTCATATTTAATATATTAAATTCCCTTTTTTAATAAATTTTCTATTTCTTGTCTTCTTTTTATCAATCTATTTAATTTCTCTTGATCAGATGGAATTCCTGATTTCATCACTTCAGCAAATTCTTCTCTTACTATATCGTCCTCAAAATTTATCATGAGCTCATTTAGGCTTTCATGTAAAATCTTTTTTAAATCCTTAATATTTTCTTTATTAGTACCAAAAGTTATTTCGGCCTCTAAAAGTAGCTCATTTTTAAATGGCTCTATGTTTTTTATTAGATTGTCGTACTTATCTCCCGAGATTTGTTTAATGGTAGCTATATTGCTATCTACATTTATACTTAAATCCGGATTTTTTTCTAAATAATAAAATAAGCCAAACAGTTTTCTGGTTATAGTATCAAGTCTCGAAGAATTATTTTTAATTTGTTCCTCTTTTTTTACTTGTACTACTTCATTCTTAATCAAAGATTCTGCTTGTTTTAAATCTTCTCTTATTGAATCTTCAGAAATACCTGTTTTCTCTTTTATTAACTTTATATAGTGTGCTTTTTCCATCGCGCCTGTAAGAGGAGCAATAAATGGAAATACATTATCCCGAAGTGCTTGTGGAAGCTTTCGTGGATCAAGTTTTTGTGAAAGCACAGTATCAATTTGAAATTCTACCACAGGTTTGGAATTTCGCAAGACATTCTTCCATGATTCAGGATTAGATAGAACTAGATCAGCTGGATCCTTACCATCTGGCAAATCTGCTATCTTTACATCCATACCTAGACTAAGAGCAATACGAGCTGAACGCATAGCTGCTTTCCTACCAGCATTATCAGAATCAAAAGCTAAAATGATATTGTTTGAAAGTCTTTTTACAATACCTAGATTGTTTACCACATTTTCTTTTGAAAAAAGTGAATCAGCTAGCGCTGTGCCTGATACTGCTACAGTATTCTTTATACCAGCTTGATGCGAAAGCACTAGATCCATTTGCCCTTCAACTAGAATTGAATAGTTCTTTATTCTTATATCTGTTTTTGCTTTATCAATACCATAAAGTACAGTTGATTTGTTAAAAAGTATTGTATCTGGGCTATTTAGATATTTTGCAGATTTACCATCATCAACAAGTATTCTTCCTGAAAAAGCTATTACCCTACCTCCTGAATCAGATATTGGAAACATTATTCTTCCACGGAATCTGTCATAGTATTCTTTTTTTATTCCACCTATTTCATCTGGCTTTTTTATTAACCCTGCTTTTTCAATATCAGAATCCAAATATTTTTTGCCTTTCAAATATGTATAAAGCAATCTCCAATCTGCAGGAACATAACCAATGCGGAATGATTTTGCTGTTTCTTCTGTAATTCCCCTAGATTTTACATAGTCTATTGCTTGTTGAGATTTCTTTAGATTTTCTTCAAAAAAAACTGTTGTGTCTTCTATTATTGCTAGCAATCTTTCCTTTTCACTTTTATTTAAATCATTATTTTTATCAAATTCTATACTTACTCCTGCGCGTTCAGCTAACATTTTTAAAGAACCCATGAAGTCTAATCCTTCGAATTGTTGTACGAAGTTAAAAATATCTCCTTTTGCCCCACAACCGAAACAATAATATCCTCCACGATCAGGTGACACATAGAAAGAGGGAGTCTTTTCATTATGAAATGGGCATTTACCTTTTAGATTCTTGCCCGCTCTTTCGAGTTTTACATAAGAACCTACGACTTCTTCTATGCCGAGCCTCTCTTTTATTTTTTCCACGTTTGAAGACATATATAGTGTATATAGTATATAGGTTTTAAAAACTATGTCACTAATATAAACAAATCCCCCTTTCCTTGCGGATTGGGGGGATGAACTCATGTTCAACATTCTACATATGAATAAGCTGGGTTGGATCTTAGACACTCAACAACCACTACTTCTGAGATAACAACGTAAACATCCAACAACTCGCCTGCACTTACCTCAATGTGTACGATACTATCATTGATTTCGGTGATAGTACCATTGATAGTATGACCAGACCTTAACACCAATGTCAGTAATTTTCTTGATTTACTGAGTGCTACCAAAATTTGTTTAATATCCTTCATTATTATCCTATTCGTTAGGTAATTCCAACAAAACTTTACATTATTAAAAATTAATTGTCAAATTTATTTTAATCTTTTAAAAAACTCCTTCTATGTAGATCTATCAAGCCGTATTTATCTATCGCTTCATAATGCCCTTTTGTTCCATATCCTTTATTTACATCAAGTTTATACTGGGGGTATTTTTTTGAAAGTTTTATCATTTTTCTATCCCTCAAGACCTTTGCACAAATTGAAGCTAGTGCAATAATCTTTTCTTTTTCATCACCTTTTATTATTGTCTTTTGATTTATATATTCTTTTGGCGCTTTCAACCCGCCATCAAGTAAAACTTTAGTATTTTCTTTTTTTAAATTATTTCTTTCAACCAATTTATCTACAGAAATCCTTAATGCATTTTTTATTGCAAAAGAAAGACCCTTTTTATCAATTATTTTCTCTGATTGAAATACTACGCTAAAATCTACCAGACCTTCATCACGAATCTTCTCTATTTTTTTAAACCATTCTTCCCTATCTTTTTCTTTGAGTTGTTTTGACTCTTTAACTTTTGAAAACAATCTCAGAGCTTTTTTGTCTAGCACAACAAAAGAACCCACTGCTACCGGTCCAGCAATGGGTCCTCTTCCTACCTCGTCGATTCCTATGGTGTGTGTAGATTTCTTAGGTATCAAAAGAATTATTTATTTGTAGGATCACCCCAACATCCAGGATTCGGCCATGTACCACTTACTGAAGTTCCTCTTGACGTTCTTCCGTTATGGCCAGCACAGTAATAATCATTCCCAGTACCTGAAGGCAATCTACCAATAATTGTAAACGATGACCCAGCAACAGCAGTTACCGCATTACTAACCGCACCCACGAATAATCTTTGCCCAGTACTAGATAAATCAGATCTAATTTTGTTGCATATTTCAATTACATTTGTAGCATATTTTGAATTTGGAGTACCAGTTGTTGATGGAAATCTATTAATATCACAATTATAAGTATCATCTAATATCCACCCACCTTGGAGATTTGAGTATGAGCCAGTATCAGAAAATTCTAGATTCATGAGATTTCTAATTTGTAATATACTAGATACAATAGCTGTATCCCTCGATCTATTTCTAGCTGTACTCAAACTCGCCAAAACTACACTTGAAAGCAATCCGATAATTGAAATCACAACCAACAATTCAACTAATGTAAAACCTCTAGTTTTATTTATTTTCATGCAATTATATTAACATAAGACAATTGTATAGGTACAGTGTATAACTTTTGTTATAATAAAAATATGAGTCGTTTTATACATCTACATACACATAGCCATTACTCTCTGCTTAATGCTTTACCCAAAATCGACGATCTATTGGACGAAGCAAAAAAGAACAATATGCCTGCCCTAGCACTTACAGATGCAGGAAACCTATATGGAGCAATAGAATTCTATAAGACTGCCAAGAAAAAAGGAGTCAAGCCTATTATGGGTGTAGATTTCTACGTTGCAGTGAGAACAAGGAAAGACATGCAAGCTGGAATAGATAATAGACGCACACGTTTAGTTCTACTAGCGAAGAATCACGATGGTTTTAAAAATCTTATCAAACTTGTTACCGATTCATATTTTGAAGGATTTTACTATAAACCACGTATAGATAAAGAACTGATAGAAAAATACAATAAAGACCTCATTTGTATAGCTCCTTCTTTTTCTAGTGATATTTCAAACGCTTTGAAAAATAAAAATGTAGAAAAAGCAAAAGAATGTATTGATTTTTATAAAAAAGTATATGGTAATGAAAACTTCTTTATTGAGATAACCCGACACCCAGAAATACAAGGACATGAGGGACTTATGCAACAACTCATAAAACTCTCAAAAGAAACTAATACTCAGATAGTAGCCGCGCACGATGTTTACTATATAAATCAAGACGATAAATCTGCTAGAGATATGCTTCAACTAGTAAATACTTCTGGCGATATGTCTGATAAGAATACATCAGGATCTATGGAAGGTTCTGATGAAGAAAACTTTTCTTTTATAAACGAAGAGAGAGCAATAGAGCTTTTCCACGATATTCCAGAAGCGATTGAAAATACAGTAAAGATAGCAGATATGTGCAATGTAGAGATTGTCTTAGGTAAATGGTATTTCCCAGATTTCAAAGTAGCTAGTGGACTAACTCATGATGAAGAATTGAGAAGAATTGCATATGAAGGTATTCCAAAACGTGGATTGGAATTAACAAAAGAAGTGACTGATAGATTGGATTATGAATTGAAAGTTATTGGAGATAAAGGTTATGCCCAATATTTTCTTGTAGTGTCAGACCTACTCCGATATGCTCATGAAAATAAAATCCTTACAAATATTCGAGGATCGGTTGCGGGTTCACTTACTACTTATGTAACAAGAATTACAAATGTGGATCCTTTGGCTTACAAGCTTCCATTCGAAAGATTCCTAAACCCAGAAAGACCGTCAGCTCCCGACATCGACATGGACTTTGCCGACAATCGTCGCGACGAAGTTATTGATTATGCAAGAAAAAAGTATGGTTACGACAAAGTAGCACAGATAGGTACATTCGGTACTATGATGGCAAAAGGTGCAGTAAGAGATATAGCGAGGGCTATGGGTTTTCCATATGATACTGCAGATAGAATATCGAAATTAATTCCTCTAGGTGCGCAAGGTTTCCCTATGACTATCGATAAAGCAATAGCGGAAGTACCGGAATTAAAACAAGCATACGAAAGCGAGCCTGATACAAAAAAAATTATAGACATGGCAAAGAAAATCGAAGGTTGTGCAAGGCACATCTCCGTACACGCTGCTGGTGTTGTAATTTCTCCTGATGCACTTACAGAGCATGTACCACTACAGTACGATACAAAGAATAAAGAAGATGCAAATGGCAATCCAATAAGGAAAATTATCACTCAGTACGATATGCATGCAGTTGGTGAAGACGGAGTAGGATTGTTGAAATTTGACTTCCTTGGAATCAAAAACCTATCGATCTTAGCCGATGCAGTAGATCGCGTAAAGAAAATCGAAGGAATTGATATTGATATAGAAAATATTCCGAGAGATGATAGAAAAACTTTTGAAATGCTAGCTCGAGGTGAGACTATAGGTCTTTTCCAATTGAATGGAAGTGGAATGACAAAGTTTCTTGTAGAACTAAAACCTTCAAGAATACATGACATAAATGCCATGGTGGCACTATATCGACCTGGACCTCTAGAATCTATTCCACAATATATAGAAAGAAAACATGATGAATCAAAGGTTGAATATCTAGATCCAAGAATGAAAGATATCCTAGATATGTCTTATGGAGTTATCACATACCAAGACGACGTTATGATGATCGCTATAAAACTTGCTGGATATTCTTGGCTTGAAGCAGACAAACTTCGAAAAGCTATGGGTAAAAAAATTCCAAAAGAAATGGAAGAACAAAAAGAAAAGCTACTGACCGGTTTCGTAAAACACGGTATGGGTAAAAAGAATGCAAACACTCTTTGGAAACTTATCGAGCCTTTCGCTGCTTATGGATTCAACAAAGCACATGCTGCAAGTTATGGATTGGTTGCATATCAGACTTCATATATGAAAGCCAATTTCCCTGCTATATATATGTCTGCGGTACTTACAGCTGAAT
Organism: uncultured Candidatus Saccharibacteria bacterium; assembly: GCA_964367745.1. GTDB lineage: Bacteria > Patescibacteriota > Minisyncoccia > Phycocordibacterales > PALSA-1337 > CAIOGI01. Next base: position 18,702 of record CAYIYK010000004.1, read on the forward strand.
CTGGCGATGTAGAGAAAATTGCTGAAATAATTGCAGAGTGTAAAAGAATGAGTATTCCAATTCTTCCACCTGATATAAATGAAAGTTTCAGTCAGTTTACAGTAGTAAAAGGTGGGGGAACTATTTCTTCACAAGCCCGAGGATTGTCTGAGCGTAGCGACAGCGAAGCGAGTTCCGCAGGGCGAAGTGAGGATATAGTTCCTCCGACCGAAACACAACCAATCAAAGATACTATTCGTTTTGGACTAGTAACAATTAAAAACTTTGGACAAGGAATATCTACTGCGATAATCGACGAAAGAAAGAAAAATGGTCCATTCAAGTCTCTAACTGATTTCCTTGATCGAGTAAAAGATAAAAATCTAAATAAAAAGTCTCTTGAAGCTTTGATAAAAGCTGGAGCAATGGATCGATTTGGTATCGACCGTGGTGTTCTCCTTGGAAACCTAGAGACCCTTCTCGCACACAATAAAGAAAAGTTAAAGCAATCGGATAATCAAGATTCATTATTTGGTCTGATGTCGGATACATCTTCTATACCAAGTCTAAAACTTGCTGAAGTTCCAAATATCGATCCGAGAGAAAAACTAGCTTGGGAAAAAGAATTGCTTGGACTATATATTTCTGGACATCCGCTTGATAAATACAAAGATATAATTTCAAAAAGAGATTTGGATATTAAAAAAATTAAAGATACCCTAAAAGACGGCACCGAGATAACACTTGCTTGTATAATAGAAGAAATAAAACCAATAACTACAAAAAAAGGCGATGCAATGGCTTTTGTTAAAGTTGCGGATTTCTCAGGTGAATTGGAAACTGTAATTTTTCCAAAAGTATTGGCAGAATTTAAAAATGCTTTTACCCCAGATAAATGTCTAGCCCTCAAGGGAAAAGTAAGTGAAAGAAACGGTCAAAAAAGTATGATTGTTGAAAAAGTTAAAATACTAAACTAATTTCTGTCGTAAGTGTCAACCCTCTCCACATAATGTTTTTAAAATGGTAAAGTTAGTTAATGAATGAATCAAAAATAGAACACGTACGTCATACCTTAGCTCATTTATTAGCATCAGCAGTGCTAGAGCTTTATCCTAATACCCAAAACACCATTGGACCTGCTGTTGACGATGGATTCTATTATGATTTCGAATTCCCTAGTGAAATCAAACTTTCAGAAAAGGACTTACCCGCTCTCGAGAAAAAAATGAAAGGTCATTTGAAATCTTGGACAAAGTTTACCCATAAAGAAGTTACAGAAAAAGAAGCCAAGGATTTATTTAAAAATAATCCATATAAAATTGAATTGATTGATGAAATAGTTAAAAAGGGCGAGAAAATCACACTTTATACTTGTGGTAATTTCACAGACCTTTGCCGTGGTGGACATTGTGAGAACCCTGCAAAAGAAATTCCAAATGATTCTTTTAAACTGAGTAGAGTTGCAGGTGCGTATTGGAGAGGTGATGAAAAAAATAAAATGCTAACTAGAATTTATGGTTTGGCTTTCCCTACAAAACTTGAACTTGATGATTATGAGACTATGCGTATTGAAGCTGAGAAAAGAGATCACAGGAAACTTGGAAAAGAAATGGGTATATTTTCTTTTGATGAAGACGTAGGTCCAGGACTACCTCTTTGGTTACCTAATGGTACTGCAATAATAGAGGAACTGGAAAAACTCGCTAAAGAGTATGAGTTTAAAGGTGGTTATGTGAGAGTAAGAACACCAAATATCGCGAAAGAATCAATGTATAAGAAGAGTGGTCACTTGCCATACTATGAAGAAAGTATGTTTCCACCAATGGAATACGAGGGTGGCAAATACTACCTAAAAGCAATGAACTGCCCTCATCACCACAAGATTTTTGCAACTGAGCAGAGAAGCTACAAACAACTACCACTTCGTCTAGCGGAATATGGTACATGTTATAGACACGAGAAATCTGGTGAGTTATTTGGATTAATGAGAGTTAGAATGCTTGAAATGAATGATGCTCATATTTACTGTACAGAAGAGCAATTTGCCGACGAATTCAGAGCTGTAAACGATATGTATATAAACTATTTCAAGATTTTTGGTATCAAAAAGTACATAATGCGTTTCTCAACTCATGATCCAAAAAGACTTGGTGACAAGTATGTTGACGATCCAGTACTATGGAAGAAAACTGAAGATATGGTTAGAAACGTGTTAATTGAATCAAAAATACCATACATTGAGGTACCTAATGAAGCAGCATTCTATGGACCGAAGATCGATGTACAAGTATGGAGTGCAATTGGTAGAGAGTTTACTCTAGCTACAAATCAGGTTGATTTTGCTGTACCAAAGAGATTTGATCTAACATACAAAGACAGTGATGGTGTAGAGAAAACTCCTCTTTGTATTCACAGAGCACCACTTGGGACACATGAGAGGTTTACTGGTTTCCTAATTGAACATTACGGAGGTAACTTCCCACTTTGGCTTGCACCGATACAGGTAAATATCATTCCAGTTGGAGAAACTCATCATGCAAAAGCTGTAGAAATATATGACTTACTGAGATCAAAAATGATAAGAGCTGAGATCGATTTATCAAATGACGGATTCGGGAAAAAAGTAAGACAAGCAAAAGTTAATAAATCTCCATACTTTATCATTATAGGCGACAAAGATATTGCAGTTAACAAAGTAACTCTAGAAAGTAGAGATGCTGGACAGATCGGTCAGCTAACTGAAGATGAAGTAATAGAAAAGATTATCAAAGAAAATACAGAAAGAAGATAACAAAATAAAATCCCCTTTCGGGGATTTTATTTTAAATATAGTTTAAGTATTTATTATATCTTTTTACTATTGAATACTAGGTACATGATCATAAATAGCAGTACTACTATAACCATCACTGCAACCCAACCCCATGGAACATCTGCATAAGTAGATAGAGATGCTACCTGGCTATTTGTTTTCTTATCAGTAACTTTCTTTGTAACTTCTGTTGTTGTCTTTTTTGCTGGAACTTCAACATATTTTATTATTGTCTTTGGGGCTGAAACTACAGGTGTAGTAACTACTGGAGGATTGTATGTTGGGTAAGTATTTTGATATTGATTATTGTAATATGGGTTTACTGGCGCGCCGACTGTTAAAGAATTTGAACAAACTCTAGATATACTTTGACTACCAGATCTAACTGTAACTGTAGCATTTTTAATACCAGGAGAATTGTAGAAAATATCTAGTGTTCTATTGTATCCATAAACACTATCATTTCCTGACCATGAGAATGAATAGTTACCATTACCGCCAGAAGGTAGCGCAGTCCAAGAAACTCTAGTTCCAACTGGTGCAAAAGGAGTGTTCACTGAACAAGATACAGTTAGTGGAATATTGTAATTGTTGTAGTTATTATAATTATAGTTATTGTTATTATTGTAGTCGTAGTTGTTGTAATTATAATTGTTATTGTTGTAATAGTCGTAATTATTATAATTACTATTGTTATAATTATAGTTAGTATTACTATTATTATTTATATCTGAACCGTAGATTTGAACTGAATTACAATTTTTTGTAATACTTTGACCACCTGATGTAACAGTTATAGAAGCTGATTTAACGCCAGATGTATTGTAATCAGTATCAAGATTTGATCCATATCCTGAGAGACCATTTGTTCCTCTCCATGTAATATAGTAATCATTATTACCTCCGAAAGCAGAAGCTCTCCAAGTAACAGTTTCTCCTGTTGAAGCAGTCATCGTATTTGGATAGCAAGTAGCATCTAGAGTAGCGTATGTCTCTGCTTTAGCAAATAGAGGCAAAAGCGTAAAGACCGCTATAAATATAGCTAGAATATACCATTTTTTATTACCATGAATTATGTTTTTCATATACTAGTATTTTATATTAAATTATGCTGTATGTCAATAGACGGATACGTAACCACAATTCTTAGATACTCTCTGCCCTCCCTCAACAACAGTCACACTTGCTGTCTTTGATCCAGGAGTATTGTATTGTAAAGATGCGCTAGAACCATTGCTGTACACCCCATCATTACCAAACCATGAGTATCGATAATTACCATTACCTCCATATGCCGAAGCTGTCCATGTTATAAGACTTCCGACTCTAACATTTGAATACGAAGGATAGCATGTAACTTGTAGTGCTTGACTTGGTCTATAGTAGCTATAATCGTAATTATAATTATTGTAATAGTTATAGACTGGAGTTGCTTGGTATTGATTACCGTAGTCACGTATCAAGATACTATCGCAGTTCTTTGTCATTGTTTGATTACCTGACACAACACTAACAGAAGCCTTCTTACTTCCTCCCGAACGATACCTCATCGTTGCAGAAGATCCAGTACCAGAGAAACCATTTGAACCAGACCAGGTTATATGATAATTTCCATTACCACCGTAGACTGAGGCATTCCAAACTATTGTATCACCAACAAATGCTTCAGTTATAGAAGCGTAGCAACTAACCCCTAATGGTTCGTATACAGGTGGGTAGTATGTTGGAGGATTATTGTCTCTGTGTCGATTATCATAGTCATCATACACATATATTGGTGTAGCATATACAGGTTGTCGACCCGGTCTACCAGGTCTTGTTGGTCTATTGTCTACATTGTAATTACTATGATCACCATTGTAGTTATTTGTATAAGTATTGTAACTATTTGAAATACCGCTATTATCGTCATCATCACAAGCAAAGAAACACGCAGGATCGACGATTCTACCAAAATCAAATGCATGTGTCTTAATTGGCAACAGCATTATTAAACCAAGAATTATTACTAGGTATTTATTCATATGTTTTATTTATCAAAAATACTAATAACTATATATCAATCGTAGCTTTCTTAGCGTTTGATTGAATGAACATCTTTCTACTTGGAACATCTGTACCCATCAACATATCGAATACTTTGTCTGCATCTTGTGCATCATCTATATTTACTTGGCGTAAAATTCTATGTTCTGGGTCCATAGTTGTTTCCCATAGCTCATCTGCATTCATTTCTCCGAGACCCTTATATCTCTGTATAGAGATTTTAGATTTCTTTGCATTTGTTTCTTCTTCTACTTCCTCTGTTCCCTCTTCAACTGTATTTTGGACATCGGTATTCTCGATATCATTCATTTCACCGATTTCTTTTCCTAGTACTTTATTCTTTTCTTCTTCAGAATAAAAATACATTATCTCTTTTCCTCTTTTAACTTTGTATAGTGGTGGTTGAGCAATATAAACATATCCTCCTTCGATTAACGGTTTGAAATATCTATAAAGCAAAGTGAGTATAAGCGTACGGATATGCGCTCCGTCAACATCGGCATCAGTTGCAAGAATAATCTTGTGATATCTCAATTTTGAAATATCAAAAGTATCACCGATTGCAGTACCGAAAGCCAAAACAAGATTTTTTATCTGCTCTGAACCAAGCATTCTATCTAGTCTTGCTCTTTCAATATTTAGAATCTTTCCTCTCAAAGGCAAGATAGCTTGTGTTCTTCGATCACGCCCAGTCTTTGCAGTACCTCCCGCTGAATCTCCCTCTACGATAAATAGTTCAGATTCAGAAGCGACATTTGTCTGACAGTCTGCTAGCTTTCCTGGAAGTGTCATACCTTCTAGAGCACCTTTTCGAAGAACACTATCCTTAGCAGCTTTAGCTGCCTTTCGAGCCTTCATAGCTAGAATTACTTTCATTACTATAGCCTTTGCATCATCAGGATTTTCTTCTAGGAATGCAGCGAAGGCTTCACCAAACACTGTAGATACAGCACTTTGTGCTTCTACCGATCCAAGCTTTGCTTTTGTTTGACCTTCGAATTGAATTTCTCTTAGTTTAACTGAGATAACAACAGTAAGACCTTCAAGCGCATCATCTCCCGTAAAACTATCTTCACCATCTTTTGTTAGATTGTTCTTTTTTGCATAAGAGTTAAGAGAACGCGTAAGAGCAGTTTTGAAACCTGTAACGTGAGTACCGTGTTCTGGGTTATAAATATTGTTTGCAAAAGCAAGAATACGAGCAGAGATATCGTCTGCGTATTGCAAAGCGATTTCGACTGATTCAACTCCTTCCACTTTCTTTTCTACATAAAAGATATTTTTATGTATTGGTTTTAATATTTGATTGTTGAACTTAACAAGAGAAGTAAGACCGTTTTCGAAGAAGAATGTTTGTGAAGGGACTTGAAGATTTAGTTTACTTATATAAGTTATTTCTGGATCAATCTCTAAATCTTTTGCTTCTCTGGCATCGATAACAGTGATTCTCAAACCCTTTACAAGATATGCTTGTTGTCTTAGTGAGTTTACAACTCTATTAAAATCAAATTTAACCTCTTTAAAGATTATTACATCAGGTTCGAAAGCAACTATAGTTCCTCTTTCTTTTGTCTTGCCAACTTTTTTAACGGCATATTTTTTCTTACCTTGAGAATATTCTTGTGTATAGATATCTCCATCTTTATGAACCCAAACTTGAGTGTAGACTGAGAGAGCATTCACCACTGAAGCTCCCACTCCATGTAGACCTCCTGAAACTTTGTATCCACTTTCGTCCCCTCCGAATTTACCTCCAGCATGCAAAACTGTCATAATAGTTTCTAGAGCAGAAACCTTTGTTGCTTTGTGTATATCAACTGGAATACCTCTACCGTTATCTGTAACTCTTATTCGATTGTTAGGAAGAAGTGCAACTTCAATATGATCAGCAAAACCACCCATCGCTTCGTCTCGTGAGTTATCAAAAATTTCTGTAATTAAATGGTGAAGACCGTCTGGTCCTGTAGTACCGATATACATTCCGGGACGCTTTCGAACTGGCTCAAGTCCTTCCAAGACTTGGATCGAGTCCGCACCGTAATTGTCTTTATTTTTTTCTGGATCTTTTGCCATATTTTTGTATATTAATACACAAATTATACCAAATTTTAGCTAGTTTAAACCATTGACAAAGACTATAAAAGTTATAGTATTTCTGAAGTTATCTGAATAATTTCTGTGACTGTGGTTGGGCAACAGGTGTATTCAGAAATTACATACTAGTGATGCTGATCACGCTCATCTTTATTAGTGTGGAGCCTCTCCTCGTGGAGAGGCTTTTTATTTATCTCACTTCTAGACCTTCATTTTTAAGAGAGTCGTACAACTTACTCATTAATTTATTAACCTCATCATCCGTTAATGTTCTATCTTTTGATTGAAAAATTAGGTTATAGGTCAATGATCTCTTACCATCTTTATCAAAACGATCTGTCTCTGTTGGGCCTTTAACTAAAAATTCACTGAAAAATATATCGTTATCAATAGTTTTTTGGAGAACATTCAATTTTAAATCGATAACATCTCTATCCTGAGGAATGAAGAATGAAATATCTCTTGATATAAAAGGATAAGCTGAAAAAGGTACGAACTGCACTCTAGTTCCCTCTTTAATATCAATTAGTGAGATATCCAAATCTTTTTTAATATTTTCCAAAACTTGATCAAGATTTATTTCCATTGCTCCGTCTATATGATTTGTTTTACCAATATGTTTGCCACCTAGAGATATTATTCCTCCAGTATCATCTACTGTACAAAGTATTTGTGCATCCAATTCTAATTCTTTCAAAACTTCATCTCTTACTGTCTTTATTTTTTCCTTTTCGTTTTCTAATTTCTTTTTAATATTTTTAATTACAGCAAACAGTGATGTATGTTCTCCATCTTTATCAAATATTTTTCCAATCTCAAAAATTCTTATTTCATCCAAACCAAGGAGAATAGCGTTCTTCACTGCCAAATCAACTGAATTTAATACATTTGATGACAGGCTAGTTCTTAGAAAACCTTTATCAGAAGCCATCGGATAACTAACTTCTATATCGCCTTTATTTGTAAAAGATCTTGTGATTATTTCAGAGAAACCTTTATTTACCAATAGATCTTTTATTTTCTCTATTAAAATATATTCTCTTGAAGACGAATCTTTATTCTTGAGTTTTGGAGTTATACTTTTTATTTTATCCAAACCTTCTATTCTTCCTATTTCATCAACGATATCTTCAGGTATAACTAGATCAAGTCTTTCGAAAGGAGGAGTGACAGTATATATAGAATTGTTTACATTTACTTTACATTCAAGTTTCTCTAGAATTTCAATTACCCTTTTTTCTGATATTGAATAACCTAGGATTAATTCTATTTTTTTATGATCAATATTTACATCCCATGATGTTACTTTCTTATTATAGTTATCAGAAATAGAGACAACTAGACAATCTTTCGAATTTTCTTTTAAAATTTTAAGGAATTGTGATGCACCATTTTCCGCTAGATTTGGAGTAATCTCATTTTCAAATCTTTTCGAAGAATCATTTCTTATTCCAACTTCAAATGAAGTTTTTCTAACAGCACTTGGATTAAAATTTGCAGATTCCAATATTATATTTTTAGTTTTTAGATCTACTTCAGTCCTCTTCCCACCTTTTACTCCAGCAATAGCAAGAGCACCTTGTTCATCAGCTATAACTATATGATGGCTCTTTAATTTAATTTTTTGATCTGAAAGAGTCTCTATTTCTTCACCGTCTTTTGCAAATCTTATTTTTATTTCGCCTTCTATTTTATCTTTATCAAAAGCATGAAGAGGTTGACCTGTATCAAACATCACATAGTTTGAAATATCCACCACAAGATTTATAGATCTTGAGCCTATAGCCTTTAATCTATCTTTTATCCATTGCGGAGATTGTTCATTGTTTATATTATCGATTTGTATTCCTAAATATCTAGAGCAGAGTTCTGTTTCAACTTTTATATTCAAATCACCCTTTACTTCAGGTAAATCATTAATCTCTTTTTTAAAATTCAAATTTAAAATCGCACACAAATCATAAGCAACACCTCTATGTGAAAGCATATAATGTGCTCTATCCGGCAAAACCTTAATATCAAAAACCGCATCATCTATTTTCTTCCCATCTTTTCCGACTGTTTCTACTTTTTGATAATCTTCAACTTCGCAAGATTTCAATGTCAAAGTCTCTATGATTTTTTCATCATCTGGAAGTATTTCTTCAATATAATCTTGTAACCAACTCTTTAGTACTTTCATATTAAAATTGATTTATAAATCTCAAATCACCATCAAAAAGCATTCTTACATCAGGAATATTGTTTTGTCTCATTACAAGTCGATCAATACCAAAACCAAAAGCAAATCCTTTCCAGATATTTGAATCTATACCGGCAGATTTTAAAACATTTGGGTGCACCATACCTGCACCACCCATTTCGAGCCATTTACCATTAAATAGCATATCAACTTCTACACCCGGTTCAACGAATGGAAAGAAACTCGGTCGGAAACGTATAACAACATCATTTCCGTAAAGTCTCTTTAGGAAATGTTCTATAGTACCTTTTAAATGACTCATAGATACGTCTTTATCAACGTATAAAGCCTCAATTTGAGTGAATTGAGCTTCATGTGTCGCATCTGTAGCTTCATTTCTAAAAACCTTACCAGGAACGATAATAGCGCAAGGTAGATTGTCTTTATTCTTTTCCAAATATCTTGCCTGAACAGGAGAAGTGTGAGTTCGCATTACTTTTCTTTCTTTACTATTTTTAATCCAAAAAGTATCTTGCATATCTCTCGCAGGATGATCACTTGGAATATTTAGAGCATCGAAGTTGTATTTCTCCAATTCCAATTCTGGACCTGATGCCACAATAAAGCCCATTTCAGCAAATATTTGGACTACTTCTCTTATGAACTGAGTTAATGGGTGTAAATGCCCTTTCATCTCTATACTCTATCAAAAAAACAAAATTGTTGCCATATTAAAGACCGTTCAACACACCCCTTGTTTTAGGACCAACATATCCATAACCAGAATCATTTATATTTGAGATATTATATTTTTCTTGAAATCTTTTTACAGCTTTATCTGTAAGAGGACCGAAATATCCAGTTATCATTCCTTCAGGATATATTGTTTTGTCTCTAGAAAGTATTTCCTGTAAAAATCTTACTTCATCACCCTTTGAACCAAATTGTAATCCCCTTTTAAAAATATATTTTTGTGTTGATGTACCTTTACTATCTTTTAATTCATCAATCGAATATATTTTATTATATTGTAATTTCAATAATTCCGCAGCTTCTGTATTTCCACTTTTCTCTAAATTTTTAATTCTATTTGAAATACTACTACCTGTTGTTGTGCGCGTATTATTCATATAAATTACAATATCTTTATTCGAAGCTAGATTTGTGGTCGGGACAAAATTTGTCATGGCATTACCTGATGCATCATTTATTGTCCCAGTAATACTACTAACCGTAAGATCAGATGATGTATCACCTGAAACTACAACATAATCACATGTCCCTGTAGTAGAGTTTGATACAGTAAAAGTACATGTTTGATCAGTAGAACCTGTATCTAATGTTATAGTCACATTTCCCGTTGAAGTAACAGCTTCAGAAAATATCACATCAATATCAATGACCTCGCCAGTTGTATATCTACCATCTACTTTATCTGAGGATACACTAGATATAGTTGGATTTGTTGAATCTATTTGTTCGTCTATATCAAAAGTATGGCTTGAATAAGAACCAGTGTATGTAAAAGTTATCTCTCCAGAATCATTTGATGTACAAATCCCTGATGTACATGAACTACCAGTGATATTTTGACCAGTAACACCGTCAACACTGACTTCGTAGTTAGTACTTGCTTCTAAATCTCCTATAACATGCACTACATTCGTAAGTGCTGTTGTACTAGAAGTCTCAACCCAAGTTTTCTGTCTAGTTCCTGAATTTTGCCAATTAGTAATTCTAATATCCAACCATTGAGTGTAGTCAGTATCAGGTAAAGTTATGGACATATCAGCAGTTCCATTCGTTGATGTTGCTGTTATAGGTCTCCACTTTTCATCACCATAAACTCTAACTGTTGATGATGTCGAAACATTGTGTGTACCCATAGTATATGGTGGTTGATATTCATAAGCACCAGAATCAGGACCTCCGTATCTTGGATTTCCCAAAAGATCATATGGTAAAACATGGTAGAAAGATGAGGTTGTTGTTGCGGTATCAATTACTAGCGAAGTTGAAGCTAGAGTATAGTCACCGTTTCCTGTATTTAAACCTGTTTCTTGTGATAGATCACTTTTAAAACCTGGTAAATAGAATGCCGCACCGGTAGAAAATTGTCTTCCTGAAAATAGACCGTTGAAGTCGCCACCGAAGCTATTTTTTAATGATCTGTCGCCGACAGTACCTACACCATATACTATTGGCCAATTCCCAGTACGTGCACCATCACCACCACCTGCACCTGTAAATGTATCGGTCTTTATACCCTGATCTAAAAATATATTAAATTTAGTTGAATAATTTAATTTAGGAATTCTAACACTTCCCGATGAGTTATATGCGAATTGCTGACGACCACCAGTTAAGGTATTGTGCCAAAGAATAAAATTTGTTGTAGTTGCACCATTATCATTACCTGCCGATATATCCATGGTTCCTTGAGCATCTCCAGCAACTCTTTCAAATAGATTCTGTATTATTGCTATACCAGTCGTGGTTGATATTGATGACCAGACTACTGCGGTGGACATATTGTATAAAGTATTAAATGCAAAAATTGCATTCGTACTTGATGCCATCCCACCTGTTACAACTTCAACATCACCAGTCTCAATGAAGTTTGCTCCGGTTACACCTTTATTACCTAGAATATTATAAAATTGTGCAGTTATATTTGATGATGAAGTATTACCTCTTACCAGAGCCCATGGTGCTCTTTGTCCTGCAGCATAAGATGAGAATCCGGTAGCAAATGAAGTAATTGAATTCTGAGTACCATACAATGTCCTCCAAGAGAATATCGGTGATGATGTGGTGGCATTAATAGTATTATTATGTAACCACATTACATCTCCAGCAGTTCTTCCGGATAAACCTCCACCAGATGATACACTTGGACTAACTGTAATACCTTCTATTTTTAAACGAGTAGCTTTGATTGCGCTACCTGAACCTGAACTAATTTTTGTATTTGCTTTGGTTGCTGTTGATGCAGGTTTAACAATTAACCATGTATCCATAGTTGTTCCAAGGTCTGATGATGGAACAGTGCCTGGAAAAGGATGGTTACCTTCTGCTAGTAAAATTATACCTCCTCCGGCACTATTTCTCGTCGGAACACCGTTTGAATTATGGTAAGTTTTCAACGCCGCACCTGCTGCTCCAATAGTTAGATAAGGATTTCCAGCTTCTGCTAATACTTGCGAAGAATAGACCGAGCCAGTTGCATCATTTCCAGTAGATCTATTTACATAGGCATATCCAATACCATATGTACCTGCTTTATCATTCAACAGACTTAACGTTCCCAATCTTTCATCTGGTTGTGCATATCCATCACCACCGACCGAACTATTTAGTATAGATGTTTCATCACCGACCCATGGATAAGCAATAAAGTTAGTATCAATAACTTCTGCTTGATTTAATACATCAATATCCATAGTTGCAGCATAAACCAAAACAGGATTAGTATCTCCAGTTCTTGTCGTTAATGTCATGTCTGTAGTGGTTGATCTTGATGTATGACCACTTTGATCACTAGCACTGAAAGCAACTGCAGCTACAGGTTTACCATTTTGTGAAAATTTATGAAAAGCTGTAGCTTCAACCAGAAAGTCAGCAGTGACTCTTTCATATCCTGGCCATGCCCAACGACCTATTACTTTTGGATAGTTTAGTGTTGAGTTATTGGTTACAGTATAGTTAGTCGCAACGTTGTTATAATTATTTGTTCCACCACTACCAGAATCACGATAAAATGTTGCTGGGATAGAAACCGTAACATCTGTACCTGATTTCCCCGCTCCACTTTCATCATCAGCATAAATATATTCTGATAATGCAACTTTAATAGTTAGAGTACCTCCTGATACTGATTCATCTAGAACACTTCTATCACTAGTAGTATTAGTGGGGAAAGCTTTTCTTACTGACTTTGTTCCATACACTGTTCTTGTGATCGTTCCAAGCACCCCAGAAGAATTGTAACCTTGTGACGTTACGGTAAATACGACTTTTGCACCACTTGGGTCATTATCTGTTGTACTTGCAAATGAGTCTTCAACGAAACCATAATCTGGAATACCACCGGTACTGAAACCTTCTATATCGAGTTCGGCATACCACCCATCACTTGTAATTCTTACTCCAGTAATATCACCAGTCGCAGCAAAAACTGTATTTTTATGAATTAAAAAAGATAGTGTAAATAAGAAACTAACAAATATAAATAATCCAAAAATCTTCTTCATCTATACATAATATCACATTAGACGAAACAGAAGCTAGAATAAATTGGAGCCACCTCTCGGATTCGAACCGAGGACCTTCACTTTACAAAAGTGTTGCTCTACCAACTGAGCTAAGGTGGCAATATTATTACTTTTTCAATTCTACTTCTTCCAAAGAATTTGTCGATATACTCTTTAGATAGAAAGAAGAGCCACCATTTCTGTTTATCTCTCCTCTCCCTCTAACCATATCGATAACCTTCTTTGATGGTGCATGGGCATGAGCCTTCTTGTATGCCCATATATAGGCATTTCTTGCCCATGTAAGAATATGATACGCAATCCATTGAACAAGTGCAAGTGCACTCTTGCGATTTATATAAGAAATGAACTTTTTTGTATTGTAATAATATTCACGAACTTTGTGATTTGTCTTGTCTGACATCCTTGAAACCCAAGATTTTTTACCTGAACGGATTTCCGCCATTTTTACTCCGATCATTCCTAATATTCCCAAAAAAGATATATAGAATGAAATAATAGATGTATCGAAAAAAATTGACATATTATACTATTTCTCCAAAACCGCGAATCTATTGAATCTAGCGATTGCGATCTTCTCACCAAACTTTTGTCCTGCAGATAGTATCAATGCTTCTATAGTTACATCAGGATTCTTTATAAATGGTTGGTTTAGAAGAACCATTTCTCCAAAGTATGTAGCAAGCTTACCTTCTAGAATTTTTTCTTCCATTTCCTTTGGAACCTTTTTGCCACTATCAGCGATTTCTTTTAGGAATACTTCTTTTGCTGTATTTTTGTCTGCATCTGTGATCTCATCTTTATTTAAGAATTTTGGATTTGAAGCAGTTACATGCATTGCAATATCTCTTGCTAGTGCTTTGAATTCTTCATTTCCAGATACAAAGTCTGTCTCACAAACAAGTTCTACAAGAGTAGCTACTCTTCCAGTTGAATGAACATAAGCTTGTACTATACCAGCTCCAAATGTTCTATCACTTTTCTTTGCGGCAATTTCTCCACTCTTCTTTCGAAGAATTATTCTTGCTTTTTCCATATCTCCTCCAGCTTCCTCCAATGCTTTTTTACATTGCATTACAGAAATACCAGTTGAATCTCTTAATTCCTTGATTTGTTCAGTTGTGATCATATTATTTTATTAGATTAACTAAAAAATACTAAACGAAACTCAATTATACCTTCTTTGCTGTAGAATATGCTTTTACGATTTCTTGTACGAAGAAATTTACACTTGTTTGAGATGAATCATTTCCAACCATTGGAAGATCCAAACCTTTTATATTGCAATCTGATCCAGCTAGAGCAATTACAGGAATACCCATATCTTGAGCCTCCTTCAACGCTGTCTTTTCCTTCTTTGGATCAACTATAAATATTGCCTTTGGTAAATCCTTCATTGATACTATACCTGAAAAGAATCTTTCTAGATTTGCGATTTCTTTGTCGATAAGTAGTCTCTCCTTTTTTGTATATTTAGCCAATTCGCCTTTTTCTTTTTCAGAAACAAGTTTTTCCATCTTTTCTACTCTCTTTCTGATTTGAGTAAAGTTTGTAAGTGTACCTCCAATCCATCTACCGTCAACGTAAGGCATATTTATAGATAAAGCGCCTGATTTTATTGAATTTCTTGCTTCACTCTTACCTCCTACAAAAAGGATAGTTTTCCCTTCTTTAGCTAAAGAAGCTATAAAATCCTTTGCTTTTTCTAATAAAACCTCAGTTTTTTCTAGGTCGAAGATTTCTACTTTGTTTTTAACTCCGAATATATAAGGAGTAACTGTTGGGTGTCGTCTTGTCTTTGAAAAGGCAAAATGAGCACCTGCTTTGAACATATTTTCTACTCGTGAATTATTGATTGTTACCATAAATATTGTATAGGAGAGTGTAGCAAATCGGGCCTATTTTTGCAAATTCACCTTCGCTCTGGTTAGAGGTCCAAAGAATCCTGAAGCTGGTTTGATACCATTTGCTATTTGATATCTTATCAAAGCGGCTTTTGTTGCTGGACCGAAGTATATTGATTCATTACCTCTTGAACCTATTCCTGAGCTAGATATTGTATAGCCTTTTGTATTCAAGAATACCTGTAATTGTCTAACATCTGAACCTGATGATCCTAGAGTTAATGATCTAGAGAATGTATATCCTATTGTTGTTGAAGGTACACTAGATGTTACTGGAGCAGATGGAATCGATACTGTGCCAGTCGAACTATATAGAGAATTCACGATTGACATAGTTTGAGTATCCAATATTCCAGTTCCAACAATTCCCTTTGCAGTCTGGAACCTAATCAAAGCTGCTCTTGTTGCCGGACCGAAGTATGTCGATTCATTTCCTCTAGAACCTGCACCAAAAGTTGATACTGCGAAACCTTGATTATTCAAGAATACCTGTAGCAATCTAACATCATCTCCAGTGGCAGTAATAGAGAGTGATCGTACAAATGTCGCTTTTGGTGCAGAACTTGATGAACCCCCAGATCTACTACTTCCACTTCTACTTGAACCTGAAGATGTAACAGTACTTTGATTCTGATTTGATACAACTGGTGGAGCAAGTTCATCTATAACCTCGTAAGTTGAGAATCCAGGAACAGTGAATACAAGAGTATTATTGGTATAAGATACTATTGTACATTTATCACATGCCACACCATCCCTCATAATCTTCGGCTTAGCCGCTGTTATGTTATACAAGGTAATAGTAGCGGGTTTGTTCAATTCTGGAATATTTGATGAATCTAAGTAAACCAAACGATTTGAGATATTAAGATTTGAATCAATATCAAGAGATTCACCTGTTGATTTAATCAATGAGTAATTACCTGAATTAAAGTTTACTTTTCCTTGAGAATTTCTCAATTCAATATCGCTAATAGAATTCAGATCTAGAGATGAAATATCATTTGAGTGAAACTTAGTTAATCTCGGCAATGGACATCCTTTCTTATTTACTGCAACTTTATCTTTGGTATTAGGACACTTATCACCATCGTTTGGCACTCCATCAGAATCACTGTCTGACTGAACTGATAGCTGGTTTCCAACTGAAATATTTACAACTGCGTCTGTCTGATTTGCATTTCCTTTAACATCTATACACTTTATATATATAAAGTTAAGGCCGGTTGAAAGGTTTGTAATATTTGCACCATGTGAATTATTTGAAGATGTAAATAGATTTGGCATAGATGCATAAGGTATACCAGAGCCACTACTCCACTTACATACAGCTGATTCATCAGTAGTTATGTTAAGTTTGGCTGAAAAAGTACCTGAAGTAACATCAATTACTTCTCTCGGAGTCGTAATAATTGGAGCAGTAACATCAACTTGATTCACTACTAAATTCGTAGTAGTAAACATTTTATCAGAAGATAATTGGATTCCTCCCAAAGCGTTTTTCGATTTAACTCTAAAATGGTATGTAGTATTTGGAGATAGATTGGTCAACGTCTGACTATGGAATGATACAGGGTTCGATACTAGTGATGTTGAGTTTCCATATGCAGATGTTAGTCCGTATTCAATTTGAGTATCTGATACTTCATTTGTACTCCAAGAAATCACTGCACTAGAATCATTTACTGACGATACAGATATTGAACTTATTATTGGAGTAACAACACTTGGATTTGATATAACTCCATTACATCCATACGCTCCGATATAAGTACCATTTTCTCCACCACGACACAATGGTGACGAAGACAGAGGTATCAGACCATCATCAGAAGTAAATGGAACTCCGTCTGGACCGAGCGGATTTGAAGGATTTGAAAGTTTCGGATCACCTCCGTTTATACCATTTTTTTCTGAACCTCCAAAAGATAGCAGAGTAGTAGATTTTGCTGGATATCCTTGTGCAGCTGGTCCTGCTATATAGTTATAATCTGCAGTTACTTCAGGAGAAGGTAGACCATCACCACCTCTAATCGAGTACCAGCCTCTATCAGAATCTGAATTTGCACCAGTCAAATTTCCAGATTCTAGGAATATATTATTTTTGATTACACTACCAACTGGATTACCGTGACCACTTTTGCCGATTACAAAGTTATGGTTTGAAATACGAGCACTCTTATAAAATGTATTATTTGTAACTATTGTCTGTGGTCTAGTGAAGCTTCCTGACATCTCAACATTTACGAATATATTATTTCTTATAAGTAGACCCTTGTTTTCCATTGCAGGCACATTAGTCAATTGTTCTTCTACTGAAGCCAGTTGTTCATCAATATCTTTAATAAAGTTATACTCAAATATAGTATTGTTGATTGACTGTTCTGGTGTACCAATACTTGTCATTAGAGTATCGTACATGTCGGATGTACCTGAACCCATTGCAAACACAGTACCTATTTTTGGTAGTTCAAAATCTTCCCATCTCGGTGAATCTCTAAATATGTTATATCGGAAGATATTATTATCACCATAGAAAGCTATCATTCTCCAACCATTCATCTTTTCCCATATATTTTTTTCTACTATGTGATTTGAACCTTGAATTTGTAGGCCTTTACCAGCAAGATTACTTAGAGTGTTTCCTTGAATTAGACAATTGTCTGGTTGATATCCGCCAGATGAAAGCATTATTATTCCCCATAGACCATTCTTTTCTGCTCTATTCATATATATTGTTGCTGCTACCGGTCCTTCAGTAAAAACAGTATTTGATGGATCTAGAGTGAGAACCTTATCCGTTACGGATATAACACGTTTTGTCTCATATTTGTATGGAACACCTCCGTTATTATCATGATTCTGTATTTGTTTATTTATATTTGACCCTATATAGATAGACATCCCTGGTTCAAAACCTGCTGCAATAAATCCTCCATTTGGATTAGTTATCGTCTTTGTTGGTCCATCAAAATACATATTTTTAGAATATATGTATATACCGTCTCTAATAGTGTTATCTATTATCTGACAATTATCAGCAGGCGGTTCTACAGTAATATGTCCCTGATCAAGTCCCACACCGTATCTTGTAATATCAAATCCCTCAACTCTTACGTATGGATTCTTAATTCTAAAACCTTTCATAGTAACAATACCTTGAGCTTTAAATGTTACGTATTTACCAGACTGACCAACACTAGCAGTTTGCACATGTTCTGGATATACACCAGCAGTTATTAAACATGTCTCACCAGCCTTAATTACATTTGCACATTTTTGAATAGTTTTGAAAGGTGAAGATTGCGTACCCGGATTCGTATCACTACCAGTATTAGATACGTACAAAGTATTAAGTGAAGGTGTGATAGGTGGGACCGTAGGTGGAGGATTTGATCCAACTCCACTACCTGAACCTGTAGCAAAGACCTTTGTTGGATCACAACTATACGCACCTATATCAACACCACTTGAACCCTTAGCACACAATGGGGATCCTGGTAGAGGCTTTAGTCCATCATCGATAGTAAAAGGTAGACCGTCTGGACCAAGCGGATTCGCGGGATTAGTAAATTTAGGATTACCACCATTTATTCCATTTGCTTCTAGATTATCAACCTTGAAGCCTGTCTTACCTGGATAACCTAAACCAGCTGAACCCGCCACGAAGTTATAATCTGCAAGAACCCCAGGTGTAGGTTTACCGTCATCTCCTCTTACAGAGTACCAGCCATTATCATTCTGTATTTCATCTTTAACTCCAGAATCCACAAAAGCATTATTTTTTATCTCGCTACCGACCGGATTACCATGTGCACTTTTTCCAATTACAAAGTTTTGATTTGATATTCTAGCACTCTTATAGAATGTGTTATTACTCAATATTGTCTGTGGTCTTGTAAAACTTCCTGACATTTCAACATTTATAAATACATTGTTTCTAATGTATAAACCCTTATTTTGTAGTGCTGTACCAACAGATGCAGCTTCCTCAACTGAGGCTAGTTGTTCATCAACATCTTTTACGAAGTTATATTCAAATACATTATCATTTACTTGTTGATCAATGGCTCCCGTACTAGTCATCAGAGTATCGTACATATCCCATGATCCAGAACCAAGCGCAAATTGAGTACCGGGCTTTGGCAATTGGAATCCTGGCCAGCGTGTAGAATCTCTAAAAATATTATAACGAAAAACATTGTTACTTCCGAAAAAAGAAATCATTCGCCATCCGTTCATACGCTCAAAAGTGTTCTTTTCAATAACATTATTCAAGCCAGCAATTTGCATACCTTTACCTGCTAAGTTGCGTAATGTGTTACCCTGTATCAAACAATTGTCAGGTTGACCACGTGATGTTGATGAATTGAATATAATACCCCATACACCATTCTTTTCTGCTTTATTAACATATATTGTAGAGGTAACTGGACCTTCACTAAATACTGTATTAGAAGGATCGAGTGTTAATGTGGTATCGGTAACTGCAATAACTTTCTTCGTTTCGAACTTATACGGAACAGCACCGTTGTTATCGTGATTTAATATTTGATTATTGATATCAGAAGCTATATATATAGTCACACCAGGAACGAAACCAGCAGATATAAAACCACCTGAGGGGTTTGTAATGGTTCTATTCGCTCCGTTGAAAGTAAAGTTGTTTGAACTAAGATAAATACCATCGCGAATAGTATTGTTTATTATCTGAGAATAATCTCCTTCTGGTTCTACAGCGATGTGTCCTTGATCAAGACCGACATCGTATTTAGTAATATCAAATCCTTCGATTCTAACGTAAGGATTCTTAATTCTGAAACCTTTCATAGTAACAGTACCTTGAGCCTTGAATGTTACATATTTACCATTTGCACCACTATTTAATGTCTCGACATGTTCCGGATAAACACCTGCGGTAACTAGACATGTTTCTCCAGCCTTAACTATATTTGCACACTTTTGAATTGTCTTTAGTGGAGAAGATTGTGCACCGGTATTTGTATCGTTACCTGAACTTGAAACATAGATAGTACCAGTTGTAGGAACAACAACTGGTGGTTGATTTGTAGGTGGGTTATTGTTTGGAGGTGTTACCGATATTCCACCTGTACCTGAATTCCCTGTCGCAAAAACTTTATTTGAATCGCAACTATACACACCAATGTCAACACCATTCAATCCCTTTCCGCAAAGAGGTGATCCTGGTAAAGGTTTCAAACCGTCATCAGTAGTAAAGGGAATATTATCTGGACCATCTGGATCGTTTACATTTTTAAGCATTGGATCACCACCATTTACTCCATTCTTTTCGCAGAAACGGAAGTTCTTATTTACACCACTAACACAACCATCTGCTCTTTTTGGGGGATATCCAAGTGATGCAGGTCCTGATACGAAGTTGTAATTTGTCACATAAGTATTTCTAATACTTGTATCGAGATCACTTGTTAATTTAAGATATTTATATATACCACTTTTATATGCTGAATAACTAGGTGAGACATAGAAATCACTTTCACTTGATAAAGCCTTGGTTTTTGCTGTTGGACGTCCATTACCATCTGTGTAGCCATTTGCCACGAGATCACTCATTATTCCAGCGGCGATTGGTGTTAATGATGTCTCATTAGCTGCAACCTCATTTGTTACATAGAACCTCATAACTTCCTGTCCGATTCCTGCCCCAGAGTTAGAGTAAAATCCCTGTGTATCACCACCCCTTCCACCACCTATGAATGCGTTGCTGATTGCTGTCATCCTAGAAGAATCACCCCTAGTTAAACTGCCACCTGACACGAGTCCGTCCTGTGTGTATGCTGTCTTATAAAATGTATTATTTTCAAAAGTTATACCAGGTACACCTAGGTTCCAGTTATTACCAATATTTGCAAAAACATTTCTTCTAAAAGTAAAGTCGCGGAAATCTGGCATGAGTCTTGGGTTAACCAGACTACCACCACTATTCATTTGACCCATTTGATAACCTGTTTCAGTTATTGCTAAAAGATTTTCAATCCAATTTTCTTCGAAAAGCATATTGAATGATCTACCTCCATTATCTGCGAAAGTTTGTACGAAGTCAGGGTGATTCCCAGTACCCGATACTGGAATAGAATTCCTAAAAACATTTCTATAAAATACGTGATCTTGACCAAAAGGACGTACGAGATCCCAACCACCAGCCTCTTCAAAAACATTGTTTTCAAATCTACTTCCAATACCATCGGTTGTAAGGTAATTAGCATTGATCCTACTTACTGTATTTCCTTTAAATAGACAATAATTACCAGTAATTCCTCCGTCTCTCGAAGATGAATAGAATGATATACCTGCAACTCTTTTTACTCCGTCATGTATTGTATTGTTTAAAACCTTACAATAATCTCCACCTTTTGTAACACCAATATATTGTTGATTTAAACTTGGACCAGTAATGTCGAAACCATCAACAGTCACATAAGAATTTCTAATATCAAAACCATTTACAACTACCTTGCCATTTGCCTTGAAAGTGACACGATTCGAATCACTTGTTCCATTCTTCTTTGTCATTACTTGCTCTGAATAATCTCCTGCACTAACAAGACAAGTGTCACCTGCTTCAGCAACATTTGCACATGCTTGAATTGTTGGATATTCTTCAGGAACACATTTTGTACTTGCTCCAGCACAGCCAGCACTTACATTTTGACTAACAACAGGTGATACGATTTGAGAAATTACAGCTGGTTTAGTAACAGCAGGTGCAGTTGAAACTGGAGTAACTGCATTATTAATAGTCTGAGTATTAGTAGATGATGTAACACTTGAAGCTGCACTACCACTCAATGAGTACAGATCAGAAACTTCTTGAGAAGTAACTGCGCGGTTATAAATACGTACATCGTCTATATCACCAGAATAGAAATTGGGAATATTGTTCCATCCAATTCTTAGAGGATCGTTAACTGAAGTATTCAATAATCCACCAGCACCACTAACACTTCCAATTTGATTACCGTTTACATAGACCGTTGAAGATGGATTACTGTAAACAACCACAACATGATTCCAACTACCAGTTGATAGTGTGTTAGCAGGAGTCATTTGTGAAAATGCTACTCCACCACCGCTAGAACCACCAATTCTCCATATTACAGATAGAGATGTACCATTTGAACCAACCTCAAAAAGTCTTCCAGTTCCCCATTTAGTTATAAAGGGTTTTGAACCTACTGATGGCTTCACCCAGAAAGATATTGAAGCGGAATTTAAACCATTTAAAGCATTAAAATTTGGAACATCTACATATTGATTTGTTCCATTTAGTTTTAGAGATCCCGAGCCAATTTTCCCAGGTACCCAAGTAGAATTCCCTCCTACTATTGTTCCATTGTTTGTTCCAACTGAATCAGTAGCAGTAGTTCCGGAAGTTTCGTCTAGTTTAAAATGAGATACTAGACCGTTTGTTAAGGTGGCACCTACTTGAGCGTGTTGTAGATTACTATATGACGCTACATCAGTCTTTGAAAAAATTTCTTCTATCTTTTTATCTAATAAATTGGTAAGTGCTAGTGTTGCTATGAACATACAACCAATCAATGAAAACGCATAAAGAACATTGACTGGTTGCTTTAATATTTTTTTGTATTTTTCCATATAGTTATGGAATAATTTTAACACACATACCATAAATAATGGTGTGTATAAAACCTATTTTATCTATTTTCCTAGATTGTATAGTTGCAATACTTCACCTGACGAGATGGCTCTATTATAAATCCTCACATCATCAATCAAACCTTGATATGATCTAGTGGAACCATTATCATTCCCTATATATATTGGTCTAGATTGACTTGATATTGATGCAGGAATAGTACCCTCAAGTGTTGCCGTACTTAATACCCCATCGACATAAAGATCTAATCTCGTATTTGGACCATCATATACTCCAACGATGTGATGCCATTTATCATCATTTACTGCATTTACTGATGATCTTGCCGCATCTCTACTTCCACCTCCTACATCTTTGTCAATTACAATTTTAACTTTATGATCACTGGAATTTTCATTTATTGCCAACACGTATCCCCATTCAATACCATCCCATCTTCCAACTATTTCTTTTGTTGTTGTTACTTTTGATCCCGTCTTTATCCATGCAGACAATGTAAAAGCGGTATTGAATGTTAGATTTGTCGGGGAGTCCTTTGAGAGAACATCATCAGTTCCATCAAATTTCACCCCTTGCCCAATTTTGCCAAGAGCATAAAAGGTTGAGGTTGATATATTTGAAGAGTTCATATTATTATTTCCACTTCTATCTCTTGCAACCCCACCTGCCATATCTCCACCATCAAATGTCCAATACCCGACTAGTCCGCAGGTTAATCCTGATACACAAGATGGATTTTGAACTACGGTTTGTGATGAAGATTGTTTTGTCGAAACAACACCAGTATACAACTGCCTTATCTCTCCTGATGTTAGCGCCCTGTCATATATTCTAAATTCATCTATTACTCCATTTACCGATTGATTTGCATTACCTGTACCGCCGATTCTGATAAACCTCATAGCATCAAATGTTCCAATAGATGGTGTAGTCGAATTGTACAATACACCATTTATATACCAATCTATTTGGGTCGGTGTATATACAAAAGTATTTAAATATGGAAGTCTAGTTTCTGAATTATAAGTAGAAGATAAATTTCCAGTACCATTATTAGAACTTGCTTGTATCTTTGGACTACCTCCCGTACTGTACCATCTGAAGTTACAGCAGCCTGTAAAAGATGTTCTACCCATATGGAAACCAGTCTGATTTCCATTCCAAGAATTAATTAATTTGGGTGTATACCAGAGTGATATAGTGAATGTTGATCTTTCTGCCCCTAAATCAGAGTATAAATAGTCACTATTCGAAGTGAACCTTAAAGCTTGACCTTTTACCCCTGTTGTATAAAAAGTTGAACTAGCTATATTCCCCATATTTGCAAATAGTCCATTACCACTGTTATCTCTCACAACTCCATTTACTATATCTTTTCCATCAAAAGACCAGTATGTTATAAGCCCACATGATAGACCGACTGAGCATGTGGTGGTAGCGGTTATAACTGATGCGGAATTCTGTTTGTTTGATGCGCCAGAAGAGTATAGTTGTGAAATTTCATTTGTATTCAGACTGCGATTATAGACACGCACATCGTCCATTTTACCTTTAAAGGGGACTCCTCCACTATCTCCAATTCTTATAGCATTAGAATTCGTGGTTATACTTCCAGATACGTTAGTTGATGAAATTAATACATTATCTATATATAAGCTTTGAGTGGTGCCGTTATATGTCGTGACGATATGATGCCAATTACCATCAAACAGATTCACTGCGCCGCTTGTAGTAACCCAGTTATTTACCCCTGTTAGATAGAATAGGACTATCCCATCTTGTCTAATATACATGTTATAACTAAGATTTTTCTCAATTATAGACATATAAGTAACTGATGATTGTTGTATTGGTTTTATCCAAGCAGACATAGAAATAGTAGCGGATGGACTGAGACTAGCACTACTATTTACATTTACATAGTCATCGACTCCATCAAAATTAAAGCCTTGGCCGATCTTCCCAAGAGTATAGAAAGTAGAACTAGCAATATTTATTAAATTTCCACTATTACCGTTTCCACTTCTATCTCTTGCAACACCACCTGTCATATCTCTACCATCAAATGTCCAATATCCTACAAGTCCGCAACTTGGTCCAGAACTACAATTTACAGATGGAAGAATAGATGGAGACACTCCGATAAAAGAGGCATTCGTATAATTTGATGGAATTATCAAAACAAGAAAAATAAATAATACAAAAAACAAATATATTTTATTTACTTTGATCACTATGTTATTTTATCATAACTTAATTACCAACAATACTACCTCCCCGCCACCTTCCCTCTAGTCAAAGGCCCAAACAACCCAGAAGCAGGTTTAATGTTGTTAGCAACCTGGTATCTGATAAGGGCGGATTTGGTAGCAGGGCCAAAGGTTGTAGATTCTAGTCCTTTAGATCCAGCTCCTTTAGTCGATACTGTAAATCCTTGTGAGTTTAGGAAGATTTGTAGTTGTCTTACATCTTCTCCTTTGGTACCTAGTGATAGGTTACGTTTGAATGGGTATGGTGAGGTTTTTGTAGTGGTAGGTGTATATACTAGTGGATATGTCTGTATTGTCTTTGTAGTGGTTGTAGGGGTACGAGATATAGATGAACCTCCTCCGCCTCCACCTCCTCTAGATGGTGTAGATGTGACTACCGTTGGTATCTTTGTGAATGTAGCTACTACTACCTTGTCTGAAGTTGAGTTTACAGTACAACTACCCGTTCCTGAACATACTCCCCCAGTCCATCCTCCAAATGTTGATCCTGAGTCTGGTGTAGCTGTTAGAGTTAGTGTTGTAGAGTCATTTACCACCTCTGAACAATCACTACCACAAGATATACCTGTACCTGACACTGTACCTGTTCCTGAGCCTAGTGGAGTTACTGATATTGTATATGTTACAGGTGGTGTTGTACCTTCGATGATTGAGTATGTAGAGAAGCTAGGTACAGTGAATACTAGGGTACCGTTTATGTATGAGATGATTGTACATGTAGTACATTCTACTCCGTCTTTAATTACCTTTGGTGTCTTTGCTGTAAGGTTGTATAGCGTTACTGTAGCTCCTTTGTTTAGTTCAGGCATACGAGAAGAGTCTAGAGACAGAGTTCCTTTGGCTATAGATATATTTGCATCTAGGTCTAGAGGTTCGCCTGTACTCTTTACTAGAGTAAGTGGTGTAGAGTATGAGATCTTACCTAGACTGTTCTGTATATCAAATGAAGATACACTGTTTAGATCTGCATTAGCTAGGTTAACTGATGTTGTGAACTTTGTTGTTAGAGGTAGAGCACAACCATAGTTGTTTACTGTTACTCCTGTAGGTGTATATGGACACTTGTCTAGGGTGTTTGATATACCGTCAGAGTCGGAGTCACTAATGACAGGGGTTGGGGTGACTGAAGGGGTTGGAGTGGGAGTGACTACAGTTGTAACAGTATTTGAAGATGAATTATTTTGACCTGAAGTGTTGTTAGAATTTTTCTTTATAAGAACATATACACCGAATTTTGATGAAGTGTGTGGTCTATTATAATCATGATAAGAACCACTTAGGTCTCCTTTATAAGAATCAACAGAAGAAATATTTATTGGTATATTTATACTTCCTCCATTGTATGTACCACTAAGTACAGGTGTGCCGAAATAATTTTGTACATCTCTAACTTCATAAGAATCACCGGAAGATAAACGACTTGAAACATCTACAGGAATAGTGCTCTGACCTGACCAATTCATAATAGAGATGTAAGATTTATTTGAATCGTATTGATTATTTTTAATGACAATCAACGGGGTACTTGGTAGAGTCCCTGTATAAGAACCATTCAAATCAAATCCAGAATTTTTCCAAGTAGAGAATATACAATCGCGAGAATAGGTCTTACATGCACTAACATATGTATAAGTTCCAGGTAGAGTCATGAGTAGAGGAAGGCCGTAATTATAAGTATTATTATTGAATGAGTATTTAGAGATATCACCAGTCTCTTGCGCTCTAACTTCAAAGTCTTTGTAGAAGAGATTGTTTGTTACGGTCATCTTATCCCACCAGAAAGCTTGTAAACCTTCATAGAAATAGTTGTTAGAAATTTCTACGTCTTGATTCAACTTATTATTGTAATAAAGCCTAAACATACCATTCTCACCTGATATATTATTTCGAATTTTTATACCAGCAGCAGACGTAACTCCTCCTACAAGCGCTTCATTATTAAAGACAACATTGTCTTCAAAAGTCATATTTAAAACAGGTGCAGCAGAACCATAAGCTTGAATGCCGTAAAAGAAAGCAGAAAATAGAATATTATTTTTTACCAGAAGAGTGGGACTGCTATTTTGTAAATATAGATTATGACTATGTAATCTATCAGGTGCATCATAACCATTTCTAAAAATTATATTTCCGTATATCTCAGTATTAACATTTTGTGGATTCACATAAATACCATTACCTACAACATCATGTATTATTAAATTTATAATTTTTACTCCATTAGTATTAATTAGATTAACACCAGAAGCAATTGGTATATCAGTTGGTGAGGAACTTGATTGAGTAGATACCCTCTTAACTGTAGGACTTGCAGTTATTTCAAAATCTCTATAAGTCACATAGCCTCCATTTTCTTGTGTTATTCCACCCTGAACAACAACCGATTCACTATTATAGGGTTTGATAACTATACTATTACCAGAAGACCCCATTAGTCCTGTCTTGAAATTACCACTATATGCTCCGCCACGTAAATAAATAGTATTACCCGGTTTAATATATTTATTAGTATTATTTAAAGCTGTTTGCAAATCCCACGGATTATTTATTGTTCCGTTTCCCTGTGATGATCCAGATGGTGAGACAAACCATTCTGTGGTATTCGCAGGTGGAAGTGAGACTGCGGTAAATTCGGCCGTTATGGTTGTGTTTGCTGAAATTATAACAGTACAATTTCCTACTCCAGAGCATTGTCCTCCCCATCCAGAAAATGTTGATTCGGATGTCGGTGTAGCACTGAGGGTAATAGAAGTTCCAGAGACTGATACTTGAGAACAACTTGATCCACAGGAAATATTACCGCCGGAAATCGTTCCTGTACCGGTGCCAGATTTCTGTATAGAAAGAGTATAAGTAGAAGGTGTTGGAATAGGGTTAGGAATGGGGGTTGGGGTTGGAGTAGGAGTAGGGGTGGGAGTTGTTGGTGGATTATTAGTTGTACCGGAACCTAGATTGTAGAGTTCTGTGATTTCACTACTAGAAAGCGAGCGGTTATAAATTCGGAGATCGTCAAGAGAACCTTTAGTATTACTACTGATACCACTCATACCACTTCCGATCTTGAATCTTGGTTGTATCGGCTGACTACAAAAAACTGTAGGTCCAGTAGAAACTTGGACTCCGTCGATATATAAATATGAATTAGTACTATCCCAAGTATTGACGATATGACTCCATTTGTTAATCAAATTATATGTATATATACCAGAACGGAAGGGGTTATTATTAGTAAACATATGCATAATAACTTGATCGGCCGTGTAAAAAACACTTAAACATACATTTCCTGATGATCCCATTTCCTGACCAACAAACATCTGGCCCGCAGTTGAGCCCGAACTATTAACCCAAAATGAATAGGCACCACTACTACCGTTTGTGGCCATTTGATTTTCAATGGTGATTCTGTCATCTACCCCATCAAGAAGAATTGCTCCAACTCCTACCTTGCCTGTGGTCTGTGTTGGGCCACCAGCTAGCGTTCCAGGATTCTGTCCTGTAGAGTCTAAGCCTAGATTAGATGGATCATCAAAAGTGAACCTAGAAACTAGACCTGAATTTAAATCTATATTTTGTGCTTTAGAAAAATTTATACCAAACAATAGTAAAGGTAATATCAATAAAAACTTATATTTTTTATACATGTCACTATTCTAACATGTAAATAAATAGAAATTATTGTTGTTTATCCTCACCCATCTTCATCTCTTGCATTTTAGCTATAATGTCATCAAGTTTTCCTTGCATAATACCGTAAATATTACTCCATGATTCTTTTATTCTATGATCAGTCAACCTATCTTGAGGAAAATTGTAAGTTCGAATCTTTTCTGATCTATCAGCAGTACCGATTTGATCCTTCTTATTAGCATTAAACTTCTTTGCTTCTTCTTCCTCTTTTATTGCTGAATACTTTGCTGACAAAATAGCCATAGCTGTCTCTTTGTTAGCTGATTGACTACGCTCAGCCGTTGAACGGACATCAAGACCTGTTGGAATGTGTACTATTCTCACCGCCGTTTCTACTTTGTTAACATTTTGCCCTCCCTTACCTCCTGAACGTGAAGTTTCTATATGGAGGTCAGCTGGGTTCATCTCAAATTTAACTTTTTTACGTAATGGCAAAACAGCCACGGTTGCAGTAGATGTATGAACACGCCCCATCTTCTCTGTTGCTGGAACTCTTTGTACTCTATGAACTCCTGTTTCATATCTGAGCTGTGTATATACAGTTTTTCCTTTTATTTCTAGAGTAAGATCATCTATAGACTTTGTAGACCATCCTTGTGACTCTGCATATCTATCGTACATTTCATAAAGTTCATGTGCAAAAATATTTGCTTCATCTCCACCAGCTCCCGCACGAATTTCTAGGATAATTTCTGTAGGGTATTCTATTTCTTCTTTTTCTGAATCAACTATCACCTTAATCTGATTTTCTGTATTTTTCTTTTGTTCAGTAATGATATCAAGATCTGCTTGAGCAATCTCCTTCATACTAGGGTCATTTTCAACCATAGAAATAATATCAGCTTCATCCTTTAAAAGCTTTTCATATATTTCAGCTAGATATGCTGTTTTGTGATTTTTCTTATATTCTTCGAGATTCATTTATGCCTTCTTTGTAGAAGTTTTGGCATTTGCTTTCTCAGTAGACTTTGTTTGTCTTGACTTGAACTTTTCAACACGTCCTGCACTATCAAGTGTCTTTTCTTGGTTAGTATAGAAAGGGTGTGATGAACTAGAGATTTCTACATGGTATGCAGGGTATTCTTTACCATCAGTAAACTTAACAGTTTCCTTTGTTTTAATTGTTGATGAAATTAGAAATTGAACTCCGTTTGAATTATCAACGAATACTACTGGTCTATATTCCTTTGGGTGAATGTCTTTCTTCATAAGTTATTTAATATTTGATATAAACAAGACTTTATCATAGTCCTTGCAATGGGTCAATCATGGTTCTTTGTATATTATCTGCCTTTAACATAACCTGGTTTCCATAAGAAGTATTCACATTTCCTGAACATGATCTTCCTGAATAGTACTTACAAGCGGCATTTCTCTCTGCAGTATAACTTCCGGCTTTGGCTCCCAAGTCGGTAAGGAACATAGATGAAGCCATAAATGCATGTTCTGGATTCCAAGGATTAGGATTCGCTATATTTAAGGCTGAAGCAATTCTATCTTTAAATAGCATCCAAGTAGAAGGGATAAACTGAGCTGGTCCCATGGCACCTCCATAGCCACCGGCTGAAGGTATAGGGCAAGAGACGAGAGTCTTTGTCGGATCTTTTCCAAGCGCACCAGTAATCTCTAAGAATGGCCCAACATCTCTACTTGGTTTCATTACATTTGGAAACGTCGTTCCACTTTTAATACTTATACCTGCTCCGGTATTTGTATCTGTTAAATAACATGAACCAACGTTCTTACCCAAAGCAGATTCTTGAGTCAAAATAGCCAAAAGGAAAGCGGGTCTAATTCCTGTAGATTTTTGGGCTTCTTGAGCATACTTCAATGCTTCACCGAATGGAATTGCGGCTGAATCTCTTAGAGAGAATAGTGCCGCTTTTATTTGAGCAGCTTTCGCTTTCTTTTGAGCCAGCTCTTGGGAATATGTAATCTCATTACTCTTACTTATACTCAACAATCTCTGTTTTTCTTTTTCGTTTATTTCTATATTCTTTTTTTCAGTTTCAATAGCAGCTCTGGCGTCTGACTCTTGATTCTTCCTTTTATTTAAATTATCTTTTTCTGTCTGAGTCTGGGCTTTATCGCTTCTAATATTTTCAAATGTAACCTTCAGAGATTGTTGAACTGAATCAAAATTGTCTACATCGATAAAAACCTGTGTAAGGTTCTCTTTTGACAATACAAACTCTGCAAAAGAAATGGCATCTAGTTCATTATTTTTTCTCATTATTTGGGCCAGAGTCTCTTTTCCTCTATTTATATGTCCATCCAAATCTTCAATCTTAGCCTGTTTATTATTTATGTCTTTACCAAGACTTTCAATCAAAAGGTTCTTGGCACGAATATTTAATTGTGCTGCTTTTATTTTTGTATTTAAAATTAAAATATCTCTAGAGATAGAAGCTGTTTGATTCTTTGTATCAGCAAGTATTTTTTCTGTTTCCGCTTGCTCTTTTTCAACTTGGGCAAGCTCAGCTCTTAATCTTGCTTCTTTTTGATCAGTAGTTTCATTTGACTGAGCAAATATGTGAATAGGAAAAAGAACTGAAATTGAAATTAATGTCAAAAACAGAATTTTTCGCATTTATATATTGTAACACAATTAGAAAACGGAACGATAGATTATTTCTTTGCTTCAGCAGAATCTTCAACTGGAGCTTCTCCTTCTTTAGCTTCTTTTCCTTTCTTTGTAACTTCAATAGCTGACATATCGATAGGTTTAACTTCATCTATTTCATCTTTTGCTTCAGAAACTGATGCGATGATTTCTAGAGGTCCAGAAACTAGAGTTACTCCTGCACCAAGCTTTATATCCTTTGCTAGAATTGTACTTGAGAAATCTACAAGTGATGAGATATCTACTTTCAATTCATGAGGGAGGTCTCTTGCTCCAGCTTCGATTTCCAATTCTCGAGCCACTTTAACTAGAATAGCACCCTTATCCTTTACAGCTGGTGATACACCTTCAAATACTAGAGGGATATTTACTTTAACCTTCTTTCCCTTTTCAATTACATAAAAATCAGCGTGTCGTGGAGCACCTGTTACTGGGTGAACATCTATATCATGTATCAAAGCTTCGTGTTCAGTATTACCTTCTTTTAGAATAATTATTGATGATTCACCAGCCTTTTTATAAGCTTTAATGAATTCAATCATAGAAACTACAACAGAAGTTGATTTCTGCTTTGGACCATAGAAAACTGCAGGCATTTTGCCCATTTCTCTTAGAGTTTCTGGCTTGATCTTCAAATCTCTTGTTTCAGTGTTTAATGTAATCATGTTCAGACTATTATATACAGAATTAATAAAAAGGCAAGAAAAAACCTGTTTTTTAGTATTTTAGTCCAAAATATACTAAAAAATACCTGAAAACTACATTGCTACGTAATTCATTATAAGATAAGTAGCAATAGCATTTGCTACTATAGTTATAATCATGATTGCGTATACTGATTTTGGTAATTTTATCTTTACTTCTTCTTTTGCCATAAATTTTAAATGAAATAATAAATTATTAATCCTGTTGCAACTAAATTTAGAAAAAATATAAAAAGTAGAACACCCTTAGATTGTGATTCATCTTTTATAATCCCCGTTTTAATCAACCAAGCAGTTAAAGCCCCGTATTGATTGACATTTTGTCTCATTTGACCAAAACCTATGTTATCCTCTTCAAATTGAACATTCGACATAAAAAATTATTTAATATTATTGAATAATTTCAACTTCTCTACTACGACCTTTTGCATTGCCTCCCTTGCTCCTTTCAAATATTTATAAGGAGCAACTTCATCTGGATCTTCAGAAAGTGATTTCATCAAACCAGACTTGAATGCAACTCTCAACTCAGTATTTATATGTATTATAGAAATACCAGCTTCAATTGCATTCCTTATATCTTCATTCGAATTCCCAGATGCACCATGGAGAACGAGTGGTGTTTTTACACTGTCTGCTATTTCCTTTATCCTTAAAATATTTAGTGCCGGCTCTCCTCCTTTTACTATACCATGAACATTACCAACTGCAGGAGCAAGCATATCCACACCAGTAGAATTTACAAAATCAACTGCCTCTTGCACTTCAGTAAGTCTTCCTACACCTTCTGGAACTGAATCTAGAAGTTTTGAAGACTTACCTATAAAACCTATTTCTGACTCTACGATAATATTAGGATTAACACTTCTAGCATATTCAACACATTGTTTTGCAATTTTAATATTTTCCTCCATTGGCAATGCTGATCCATCATAAATCACAGAATCATATCCAGCATCTATAACTTCTTTAACTTTTTCAAAAGTATAAGTATGATCGGCGTTTAGATAGACTTCCTGACCAGTTGATTCTCTGTAAGCGTGAACCATAGCTACCAATTCGTTTTTTCCAATAAAATCTCTTTCACCTTCTGATGCACCAATAATAACTGGTACATTCAATTCTTTTGCACCAAGTACAACCGCCCAAAAACCGTCACTGTTTGAAATATTAAAATGGCCAACTGCAACCTTTTTTCTTTTTGCTTCTTCCACGCAATCTTTAAGTATTTTTTTCATGATATAATATTAACACATATGTTTGATAAAAATATAGATTTCTTGGCAATTGGAGATATTACTACTGATGCTTTTATTAGATTAAAGGAGGCGAAAGTTCACTGTAAGATAAATGATGAGGATTGTGAGATATCGATGCGCTTTGGAGACAAAGTTCCTTTTGAATACGTAAAGATAGTTAAAGGGGTTGGTAATTCTGCAAATGCTGCTGTTTCAATAGCGAGACTAGGCATAAGATCAAATCTACGTTCTGCACTTATGACACAAGTTGGTGCTGATGAAAATGGTAAAGATTGTTTAGCAAATCTAGTGAAAGAAAAAGTAGATACACGCTATGCAAAAACTCATAAAGGTCTATCTACCAACTATCACTTTGTACTTTGGTATGAATCAGATAGGACAATTCTAATAAACCATACTGAATTCCCTTACAAATTCCCTGAGATCAGGAAGAATCCAAAATGGATTTATCTTAGTTCATTGAGTTCAAATTCAAAAGACTATCACAAAGAGATTTCTGATTATCTAAATAAAAACCCGGATGTAAAACTTGCTTTTCAGCCTGGAACTTTTCAGATGAAATTGGGGATTAAAGAATTAAAAGATATATACAAGAGAACTGAAGTTTTCATTTGTAACTTCGAGGAAAGCCAGAGGATACTACATTCAGATTCAAGAGATATAAAAGTTCTACTATCAGAAATGCATGCAAATGGACCTAAAATTGTAATTATTACTGATGGACCAAAAGGTTCGTATATGCTTGATGGTGAACATTTCTACTTCATGCCGATTTTTCCTGATCCAAAGCCACCAGTAGAGAGAACCGGTTGTGGTGATGCATTTGCTTCGACTTTTGTTGGTGCTATGATGCTTGGTAAATCACCTCTTGAAGCTCTAGTCTGGGCACCTGTTAATCCTATGTCAGTTGTTCAGTATGTTGGAGCCCAAGAAGGACTGCTTGATAAAGAAAGTATAGAATGGCATTTAAAAAATGCACCGGAAGACTATAGACCTCGAGAAATATAAAGATTAGTTTTTGTAATACCTCTTTAACCATTCATTTTTAAAATCGTAGAATTTCCCTTCTATCATTTTATTTCTAATTTCTTTTACTAAATTTACTATGAAGTAAAGATTATGTATTGAAGCGAGTGTATTTGCTAATATTTCTTTTGCTCTAAATAAATGAGACAAATATGCTCTAGTATAATTTTTGCATGTATAACAAACACATTCATCATCGATTTTTCTAGTATCCTCTATATACTGAGAATTCATAATATTTATTCTTCCATCTCTTGTATAAAGACTGCCGTTGCGAGCTATACGTGTTGGAGTAACACAATCAAAAGTATCAATACCATTTTCAATACCGCCAAATAGATCTATCGGTTCACCGATACCTAAAAGATGTCTAGGCTTTTCTTTTGGCAAAATATCATTTACCCACCCAACTGAATTGTATATATCTTCTTTATCAAAACTTCCACCGATTCCAAAACCATCAAAATCCATATCACCAATAATTTTTGCACTTTCTTCTCTTAAGTCTTTAAATCTTCCACCTTGCACAATGCCGAAGAGTGCTTGCCTTTTACTTTCTTCTTTTGATTTATGATAATCAAGTGAACGCTTTGCCCATCTATGTGTTCTATCCATCGCTTGCTTTTGATAGTCATGATCAGAATGTGGTGATGTACATTCATCAAAGGCAAATATTATATCAGCACCAATATTGTGTTGTATCTCTATAGATCTCTCTGGAGTAAAACGATGTGAGCTCCCATCAATTATTGATTTAAAATCAATTCCCTCTTCATCAATTTTTACTAAATTGTTATTTGAAGGATTTTTAACTTTCTGTATGTCACCATCTTTTGATACTTTTGATACATCCTCATCAAGACCGACTCCAAGAGAAAAAGCTTGGAAGCCACCAGAATCCGTGAAGCTCGGTCCATTCCAATTCATAAATTTATGCAGGCCTCCAGTTTTTTTCATAACCTCTTCTCCAGGTTGAAGATATAAATGGTATGTATTTGCCAATACAGCCTGACTACCTAGTTCTTTTACTTGCTCTACAGTTAGAGACTTTACTGTTGCTTTTGTACCAACAACAATAAAAGCGGGGGTTTCTATAACACCGTTTGGTGTTTCGATCTTACCAACCCTTGCTCTTTTATTATCTAGTTCTTTTTCTATGGTAAATTTCATATAAATTGATATTAACATGTGATACAATATTCTGCATGTTAAATGAAAAAGAATTAACGTCAGAAAAGATTAATAGCAATATAGACGGACACATTGCAGATATTACCAAAGAGTTCAGAAATGGGTTTGAATTTCTTAAAAAATTCCCCAAATCAGTAACTTTTTTTGGCTCTGCCAGACTTACACAAGCCAGTTCACATTATGATGATGCAAGGAGACTTGCTTCAAAGATTGTTACCGAACTTGGTTACTCTGTAATTACAGGGGGCGGTCCAGGAATCATGGAAGCTGCGAATCTTGGTGCAAAGGAAGTAAATGGTAATTCAATTGGATTAAATATTGTTATCCCTCACGAGCAACACACAAACCCTCACACAAACGACAATATAACTTTTGATTATTTTTTCACCAGAAAGACGATGTTAAACTTCGCAGCTGAAGCTTATGTATTTTTCCCTGGAGGTTATGGAACATTTGATGAACTGTTTGGTGTTCTTACTCTTATTCAAACAAAGAAGATTCCTGCAGTTCCAA
Source organism: uncultured Candidatus Saccharibacteria bacterium (assembly GCA_964367745.1). GTDB lineage: Bacteria > Patescibacteriota > Minisyncoccia > Phycocordibacterales > PALSA-1337 > CAIOGI01. Next base: position 54,932 of record CAYIYK010000004.1, read on the forward strand.
TAGTTTTGTTTGGCAAAGATTTTTGGAATCCTCTAAAAGATTTCCTTAAAAAGAATATGGTAGATCAACATCATACTATTGATAGCGATGATCTAAACTTATTCGTGATTACTGATTCAGTAGATACTTCAATTAAAATAATAAAAGGTGCTCCTGTTTCAACTTGGTGGAAGATTATTGATTAATTTAATTATATAAAATTATTTGATAGACAAACAAAAAACTGCCACTCGGCAGTTTTTTGTTTTAAGACGGGTAAAGTATTACCAATTTCCTCGACCTTCTCCACCTCGATTGAAATCCTTTCGAGGAGCACGAGGTTCCATAGGACGAGCCTCGTTCACAGTAAGATTTCTTCCATCAAGTGGCTTACCGTTGAACATATTGATAGCATTGTCTGCTTCTGCATCTGTAGCCATTTGAACGAATCCAAAACCTTTTGATCGGTTTGTCATCTTGTCCATAATGATTGATGCTGATTCAACTGTTCCTGCAGCAGCGAAGTGAGATCTTAGACCATCCTCACTTGTACCGTATGAAATACCTCCTACATATAACTTCTTTGCCATTTCTTTTTAACTTTTACCTCGTCTTTAATAAATAAACGTAAGCGACTAGGAAAACTTACAAAGGTATCGTACAGGGTTATAGACCACAAGTCAATAGTGTATAAATTACTTCCCTGTTACTTTTTTCATTGTAAGTGGCCCAAAGAAACCAACAGATGGTTTAATATTGTTAGCAACTTGGTATCTAATAAGGGCAGATCTGGTAGCAGGGCCAAAGGTTGTAGATTCTAGTCCTTTAGATCCAGCTCCTTTAGTCGATACTGTAAATCCTTGTGAGTTTAGGAAGATTTGTAGTTGTCTTACATCTTCTCCCTTGATACCTAGTGATAGGTTACGCTTGAATGGATACAGTGAGGTTTTTGTAGTATTTATTGTATATACTGGTGGATATGTCTGTATTGTCTTTGTAGTGGTTGTAGGGGTGCGAGATACAGATGATCTTCCTCCTCCGCCTCCACCACCTCCTCTAGATGAAGTAGATTCGACTACACTTGGTATCTTTGTAAATGTAGCTACTACTACCTTGTCTGATGTAGAGTTTACAGTACAACTACCTGTTCCTGAACATACTCCTCCAGTCCATCCTCCAAATGTTGATCCTGGGTCTGGTGTAGCTGTTAGAGTTAGTGTTGTAGAGTCATTTACTACCTCTGAACAATCACTACCACAAGATATACCTGTACCTGACACTGTACCTGTTCCTGAGCCTAGTGGAGTTACTGATATTGTATATGTTACAGGTGGTGTTGTACCTTCGATGATTGAGTATGTAGAGAAGCTAGGTACAGTGAATACTAGGGTACCGTTTATGTATGAGATGATTGTACATGTAGTACATTCTACTCCGTCTTTAATTACCTTTGGTGTCTTTGCTGTAAGGTTGTATAGCGTTACTGTAGCTCCTTTGTTTAGTTCAGGCATACGAGAAGAGTCTAGAGACAGAGTTCCTTTGGCTATAGATATATTTGCATCTAGGTCTAGAGGTTCGCCTGTACTCTTTACTAGAGTAAGTGGTGTAGAGTATGAGATCTTACCTAGACTGTTCTGTATATCAAATGAAGATACACTGTTTAGATCTGCATTAGCTAGGTTAACTGATGTTGTGAACTTTGTTGTTAGAGGTAGAGCACAACCATAGTTGTTTACTGTTACTCCTGTAGGTGTATATGGACACTTGTCTACAGAGTTCGCAATACCGTCTAGGTCGGAGTCTGCTACTGTTGGAGTGACGGGGGTGGGGGTGGGAGTGGGAGTCGAGGTTACAGGGGTTGGAGATGGGGTCGGTATATAAGGATTAGGTTGGTTTGAAATATTTGAAAGCTGAGTAGAATTTAAATTTAAAATATTTGGAAAATAACTAACACCTTCTGTACCGTAGGAAATCAAATCCACTCCATTATTTGACCACTTTAATTTTCTAGAAAGAGTAGTGTCGGTTATGACGGGTTGAAACACAAGAGTTGTCGGGTCAATTCTATATATTTTATTATCTACATATATCCAAACATAACCATCTGGACCAAGTTCTAACTTAAATTCCATTCTAGAGAATCTTCCATCAAGACCTCCGAAGGTGTTTCCTGCAACTCCAATAGATTTCGGTGCTATTATCATTGTTCTATTTGATGGTTTGAACAAGAATACTCTAGGTCCTGAAGGGTCTGCGCTCGTAGTAACTCCTAATACTTGATCATTTGCCACTTCTTTCATAAAGGCATTTACTCCGAGATCATAACTACCTTCTATGGTCTTGGTTAATGCGTTTATAACCGTAAGTTTTCCATCATTACTAGATACAACAACTTTAGAGCGATTGTTTGAAGTAGTTAGACTTGCAAACTTTATTGAATTACCAGTCGCGGGTGGATTCCCACCAGTCCATATACCTGCAAAAATCTCTCCACCAACAGCAGTTCTTGGCTCATACCAAGCCACACCTCCATAATCTACACATCCCGGAGTAGCTCCACACATATCACCTCCGATCCATATCTTACCCTCTGAATCGTAGTCGAGATAGTATCTATAATTCATATGTTCACTTGTGATTACTTTTACTGGATTTGTACCAGCTAGTCTTGAAGATACTGCCTGTGTTGGCATCCACCTAAAGACCTGGTTAGGATAGCCAGCAAAATATATTTCATCAGTCCCAGACGGTGTAAGTGAACTTGGAACTTTCAATGTTGTATATATACTAACCGGTGGCAACCCTGCTATTGGTGTCGTGATTATTTGTCTAACATAATCATAAAATGTTGTAATATCTCCAAAAGCGAAGAATTTATTATTCCCTTGATAAGGTTCAACAGACATAATTGGTAAATCATACCAAAGGTCATTGTATCTTAATGATGATGTTTTATATCCAGATATTGGATAATTCCAAGTACTATGTGGACCGTAATGTACAGTACTGACCGGATTGGCAATATTTGGTAATATGCCGTCCCAATTCATATCGTAGTCAAACGCACTAATGAATTGATTATAATTTCCATACCCCATCATTGATATATGGTTTTTATAATTTAGATCAATTTGGGTTTGTGTACCACTATTAGGTAGGGTACCTGTAATTAAAGTTGCTTTACCATTTTCAAGCCAATAATATTTGACTCCCGATCCTGTATTCCTATATATATAGGGTTTTTTTGTTGTATTATCTATACCAATATAGACATTATTCGCCTTAACCTGTATCGCGTCACCATAATTAATTTCATACCAAGTACCATTATCAGCAAGAGGTCTTACCATTAATCTAGAATAGTTATTTGTAGTATTTTCAGACCACTCAACATAAGCATGAGTCTTATCTACATACAGACTTGGACTACTAGCGTTACTGATATCATAAATAATTCCAAGATCCTTCCAACTACTTGCACCGATTGATGGATCATAAGAATATAGATGTGAAGGCACGTTTGAGTGAATAGCGGTGAAATAAATTTTTCCATCTTCACCTAGAGCCATTGATTGGCCAGCCCACCAAGTCGATCCCCCATTTCGAATGACTGTATTAGTCATTGTAACAGGGTCAAATTCGTTAAAAGATCCTCCAGTTTGATATGAACAGTATTCACCATACCAATAAAATTTATTATGAATTGGATCATAAATACTATTTCTACCCATAGAACAGATACCTCCCTCTACCAAGGCGCTAGCGCCAGTACCTGTATTTATATAATGAATATATGCCCTACCTTCCCCAGAAATATCTGCTCCTCCGAAACTATTTATAATATGAACTGTACCTGCGTTATCCTTCCACATTATATTTTGGGCTGCATAACCCTGCCTTCCTTGTATTACATGTGGTAGAGAAATTTGAGTAGTACCAAAAGATGTTGCAGATTGACCGGTCGTAGTTACAGTAAGTGGACTAGATTGGTTTGACACATTACCTGAAGTGTCCACAGATAATACTTGATACAGATATGTTGAACCAGCTGTTAAACCACTATCAGTATATGAATTACCTGAAGTCACAATAGCCGTCTGTATATTATTTCTATAGATTTTATAACCGGAAATTGCCACATTGTCGGTAGAAGGTGTCCAAGATATAGTAGCTGAGGTATTGCCGATATTTGAAGATGTTAAATTTGAAGGGACTGATGGTGCAGTAACGTCAGATGAACCAGGATTTGAAGTTGCCACACCTGAATATATATTCGCGATTTCGGCTGGTGTTAGAGCACGGTTATAAACTCTGATATCATCTATAAAACCCTTAAAATATTCACTTCGAGATTTACCGATAACAAATGGAATCGTAGGTGACACTATTGATACACCCGGACCAACTCTCTCGGATGAAGGTATCGAATTCTTAAAGAAAGTGATTTTATTTGTAACTAAATCATAAGTAAATGCTATGTGTGTCCATTGATCGACAGGTGGTGCTGATGTTTTTTGAAAATCATAAGTTGTACCATTGATCAAAACCCTGGAAGTTGCTGTTCCATCCCACATACCACCAAGACCGAATCCTGATTGACCATATGTATTATTATGTATAAAAGGTTCTTGAGAAGACCATACTGTTTTTGGATATACCCAGGCAGAAACTGTGACAGAATTTAAATTTGAAAAAGCACTCATTTGACCAAACTGTGCAAAATCGTCTATACCATCAAAAGATACCGCTTGCCCAATTCTCCCACCCACCCAAACTGGTGAACTTGCTCCGGTAGAAAGACTTGCATTATTATTATTTCCACTTGAATCACCGATTGTTGTTCCAGAACCTTCATCAAAATTATATTTAAGTATCAATCCGTTTTGGATGTTATTTACTGGAGTTGGTGCAGGAGTAGGAGTTGGCGTGGGAGTGGGAGTTGGTGTCGGAGTCGGAGTTGGAGTTGGTTGTGCAACTACCACTTGTTGAGTTGAAACACTAAATGATTGTGATTGGGACGATGAATTCCCTGCCGCATCATAAGCTAAAACCGTATATGAATAACTAGTACCAGTAGTAAGACCGGAAACATTAAATGTATTTGTACTTACTGTACTTATTTGATTATTATTTTGAAAAACTTTATATCCAGTTACTGCAGTATTATCTGTAGATACTGACCAATTTAGAGTAAATGAAGTCTGTGTAATATTTGCAGATGAAAGGTTGGTAGGGATACTTGGTGCTGTTGTGTCAGCGACTGGAGTTGGTACTGGGCTTGAAACTGAACCGCTAAAATTATAAAGATCTGATATCTCACTAGAAGACAATGCTCTATTATATAAACGAACCTCATCAATAGATCCATTAAAATATCCTCCATCTATAGGATCTCTACCGACTTCAAATATTGAACCTTGATCAGGTATTAGAGACCCGTTGAATGATTTTGGTGTACTCGCCACTCCATTCTTATAATATATAACTGTATTTAAACTTGCATTATATGTAAAAGCAATATGTGTCCAAGAACCGGCAACAGGTTCAGATACTGAAGGAAAATCAATCGAATCATAACCAAAATATATTCTCGATCCATCAGCCCACAAGGCACCTATACCGAATTCTCTTCCTGATTGAATATATGGTCTTATACTACTACTACCTGGAGTAGTAGACCATTTAGCGTTTGGCTTAACCCAAGCAGAAACTGTTATAGCGCCCGCGTTCTTTAGGGCGGTAATACTATTCATCTTTACATAGTCATTCACACCATCAAGATTCAAGGCTCCAGCACCAACTTTACCTGTAGTTATACTTGCACCGTTCATAGCTGTACCATTATTTGACCCTGCCGAATCTGTACCTATATTGTTTGAATCATCAAAATTGTAATAAGCGACTAACCCTGATCCTGCACCAGATACCTGGGCGCTTTGTGTTGTATTTTGAATAGTATTAATAAAAGAAAAGACATCGCCAACTTTCAGACTAGAGTGATTTATAAAATAAACTGACCCGATTAAAAGTAGCAGGAGGATTGCGAATGCGTGTGATGATTTTATATTTTTTTTCATTTTTTATTTATATCTAATATTAACATTTTTTCTTTTTAAACAACTTTTTATTATCCACAAAATTACCTTCCAGTATTATAAAGTTGCGCCACCTCTGATTGTGACAGTACTCTATTATATATACGGACATCATCAATCTTCCCTTTTATAAGATAATTTGGACTACCACTCGATAGTAGTGAACCTATAGTGAGCGGTGTATTAACATTCCTTATTGTTGTAAAAGTACCACCTTGGGTATTAGTATCATCAACCTGGACACCGTTGTAATATAGCTTTACTGAGCTTGATGTAGAACCACCATCATAAGTACCAACTATGTGGTACCATACACCCTTAACTATTTTTCGGGAAGTTGATCTTCCTATATAGCCAGCACTGGAACTATCTAGGAGCATGAGACCTAGACCAGACCCATCTGTCTCAAAAAGTTGTCCCATTTCCAAGGTATAAGCATAACTACCACTCTCATCGAATTTACCAATAATGGAAGGGCTATTTGTAAAATCATTAAACAAAGCCCATGTAGATATTGAAAATGGTACTCCACCATTCAAATCCAGAATATCTCCCATGGAAATATAATCATTTGTTCCGTCAAAATTACCAGCTTGCCCTATCTTACCCGGTGTATAGAAAGTTGATGTGGCTATATTATTCAAATTCCCATTATTACCATTACCACTTCTATCTCTCACTACACCACCTACCATATCTTTACCATCAAAAGTCCAATAGCCTACGAGACCACAACTTAATCCTGATATACATGAAGAATTTTGAATTATGTTTTGTGACGAAGATTGTTTTGTTGATATATTACTAATATATAGTTGTTTAATCTCTCCAACCGTAAGTGCCCTATCATAAACTCTGAATTCATCAATTACACCATTTACTGATTGATTTGCATTACCTGTACCTCCGAGTGTAATGAATCTCATAGCATCAAATGTCCCCACAGATGGTGCTGTCGAATTATATAAAACACCATTTATATACCAATCTATTTGAGTCGGAGTGTAGACGAAAGTATTTAGATATGGGAGTCTTGTTTCAGAACTATACACAGTCGATTGTGCAGAACTTCCACCATTATTTGAACTTGCTTGTATCCTAGGATTGTTACCGGTACTGTACCATCGATAAAAATTTGATTCATTGTATGTAGTCTTACCCATTTGAAAACCTGTTTGATTGCCCTGCCAATCACTAGCTTTTCTGGGTGTATACCATAGTGATATAGTGAAAGTTGATCTTGCTGTACCTAGATCAGAAAATATATAATCATTGTTTGAAGTAAACCTTAAAGCCTGCCCTTTGACACCTGCAGTATAGAAAGTTGATGTAGAAATATTTGCAGTGTTTGCAACTGTACCACTTCCACTTCTATCTCTTACAACACCGTTAACTATATCTTTTCCATCAAAAGTCCAATAGCCTACGAGACCACAAGAAAGACCAATTGAGCATGTAGAGGTATTAACTACAGATGAAGAAGAGCTTTGTTTATTCGAAGCACCAGAAGAGTACAATTGGGAAATCTCGGAAGTAGAAAGTGCTCTATTATATACGCGAACATCATCGATCAGACCATTAAACCATGATCCAGTTGAACCGTACAACGATCCAAATGTTATTGATTGATTAGTCCAATTTAAATTTCCAGCGCTGGTAGAATTGACCTGAACACCATTTTCATAAAGTCTTTCAATTACGCCATCTGAAGTCATTAGAACATGCACCCACTTATTTGAATAGTTATTTGTACCAGCTATATTTCTATTCGCTACACCATCGTAAATACGAGACATTGACTGACCTGAAGCGTTAATTCCGACAAAAGCCTCGTTTTCACCCACCAAAACAGCTCTCATTTCAGTACCTATATTATTAGGTTTAAGCCAAGCTGATATTGTAATGTTATTGAAATTATTTGGATTTATTGTGGTCTTAAATATGTAGTCATTACTTCCATCAAAATTACCAGCTTGCCCTATCTTACCCGGTGTATAGAAAGTTGATGTGGCTATATTATTCAAATTCCCATTATTACCATTACCACTTCTATCTCTCACTACACCACCTACCATATCTTTACCGTCAAAAGTCCAGTATCCTACCAATCCACAAGAAAGACCGTATGTACAATTAGATAAAGGTAAAACATTCGGTGACTTCCCCATAGATGAAGAATGGGAGAATAATGGTGCTGAAGAGATTAACAGTATTATAATTGCCTTAATAAAATTTTTATTCATATTATTCTTGATTAACTACCGGAACCTGTTCTTGAACACTTGGTTCATTTACTATATCAGGCTGTGTAATATAATTTTGATTATCCTCAACGACCACTTCTTGATTATTATTTTGGTCATTCGGCGGTGTATCTGAAATTATAGTTGGTGTCGAAGTCGAGGTGGGTGTTTGGACTTGATCGATTACTGTATCTACTGTTGATGTACTTGTATTATTTGAATTATCAGTATTTTGGTTACTATTTGTTATATTCTGATTTATATCTTCACTAGGTGGAATGGGATTTGAAATTAGAGTTGTTGTATGACCCGCTCCAGCATTTATAAGCATAGCTTTTAATTGATCTTTATTTACACAAACATCATCAACACATAGTTTTTCTTCTACATGTATTTCTTTTACGAATATACTCTTGAAATTCAAAGATATATTTGATAATTTCTCAATCAAAATTGAAGTTAAATTAGAAATAAATGAATCAGATTGAACTAGCTTGTCAGCTGTTGTAGACGCAATAGAATCTGATATTAAGTTTAATGTAGTAGACGCAATCGATAACATTAGCGTACTACTTGATGTTAGATTATATAAATCATTTTTAATTGAAACTATTTCTGAATTTAAATCTACAGTTGATGACGATATTAGAGTGTTGATAGTTGAAGATGGAGTAACACTTGACGATACATTAGAAGACAGTACATAACTTGGGGTTGTTGAACTTAGATCTTTAATTTGCTTCTGTTGTTCCTGTACCGCCTGAATCAAAAGTCCTGTTATTTTTTCGAAATGTAGTGACAGAGGTTTTCCGTCATATCCATAATCTACTAGATTTTTATCTATCTTCTCCACTTCTTCTGCAATCAATCCATAACTCTTATTTGTTTCAAATTCTTGCTTTTCAATATAATCAAAATTTACAACTGAGAATTTTGATAATTCATCTAATGCATAGCCACTTGCAAGTGGTGTTACATTTTCCTTAAATCTTATAGATGACGGAGTACAACTAGCACCACCAGCATCTGTAATGTCCTTACTTGTAGTTATACATACAGCATTACCAGTAGCAGATGATGTTAGACCGTTAAATGCCACTGTTCCAACCACTGAGAATTTTCTCCATGGTGTACTTGAACCGACTCCAACACTTCCACTTTCTAGAACCTTCAATAGTGATGTGTTGCTACTATTTAAAGTTTCAAATACACTATTTGTACCAGATCCATTTGCAAAAACAGTAAGCTTTGAAGTCGGTGCTGTTGTACTACCGATAGCTACTCTTGGGTAGTCTGATTGTAGATATCCGTTTCCATTTGATACACCGTAAACAGATATTGTTGAACTACCGTTTAGGAATGCGGTATAACCTTGTGGGGTATCGTTCGGTGATGCGGTTGTAAGACCTAGGTCGACCCAAGATACCATACCGGCATCATTTTCAAAATTTAGATTTCCTGTTTGGAATGCAGTAGCTGAAGTTATACCAGTAGATAGATCATAGACTAGGTTTCCTGAGCCAACATTTAGACCTCCGGCAAATGTTGAAGTTGCTGTTGTAGATGTTGCACTATATACGTTTGCTACTACTCCAGATGCTCCTGCTACTGATAGAGCGGCAAATGGAGATGTGGTTCCTAGAC
>CAYIYK010000005.1:0-53691 GCA_964367745.1 uncultured Candidatus Saccharibacteria bacterium
GCGGGGCTAGTTTAATGGTAGAATAGAAGTTTTCCAAACTTTTGGTGGGAGTTCGATTCTCCCGCCCCGCACAGAATAGGTAGGTATAGATGTGAGCAGGACGTAACTTTATAAAGTTCTTGGTTTTTGACTAACTTTATAAAGTTTGCCTATACGCATCTATATAAAGCGCAGACTAAGGAGGATTATATTCCACTAGAGCATTTTGTTTATGAAGGAATTGTAGATGGATTTAGGGTTTTGGAGAGGAAGGGGATGGGTAGGTAGAAAATGAGACGCACAGACGTTTTTAAGTTTACTTAATAGATTTCTCTACAAGATCAAAAATTTGTTTTATTGAGTCAGAAATTCTTCGATTCTCAATAATGACCGCTTTCAATTCATGTCCGTCTACTATTCTGACAAAATCATCACAAGCTTCAATTGAAATTTCTGAAGAATAGTCTTGTTCAGAAATAAATTTCATATTTCCGTAAATCTTAGGAAACTGTTTAAAATATTCCACTGAAGTTTCATCTTTGGGAGTTATTACCTTGATATCTATATCCAGTTTTTCATATTTTTTATTCCACCCTTTGTAGATATCAAGAGTTGTTGCTGGCAGTGTTTTATTTCTTGCCCAAAAAGCTACAAGTTTTTTCCCTTTTAATTTATTTATTTTATATGCAATTGCTTCTTTCATACCCTCCATTCCTTCATAATAAAAAGTCTTCGTAGTCTTCGACGGTTGATTTATTGAGAGGAGTTTGGGTAAAGCACGCTCGAAGCTATTTATATTACTCACAGCTTGTTCATAGAGTTCATCTGGTCTTTTTGCTTGGAATATAGTCTTCTTTGCATGAGGAATTTTTAGTACAAGTCCCTTTTTACGAAGCTCATCAAGGATGATATATGTGGTTGGACGCTTAATCTCAGCTTTGTCGGCTATATCTGATACTGAAGCAGAGCCAAGACTCAATAGGGAAAGATATATTTTTGATTCCTTTTTCGAAAGGCCTATTTTTTGAAGGGATTCTAGTAAATTATCCATTTTTATATGCTATCAAAAGACATAATAGTTGTCAATATTTCTGACAACTATTAATTTATATTAAAATAATGGCTTAAATTAGCCATATTTGTACTATATTTTATCAATTATCTTGATGATTTTTGACTAGAATTGAATTAATACATATAGTATTGCCAGACAAAAGCAGACCTTGAAAACAACATAAGAGCAAGATCACTACCGAAACTACCATGAATAAAACCACTGAAGTAGACGTCACTATGACCGAAGCAACTGAAAAGTTACTTGTTGGACCAAACTCAAATATTCGAGGATATGTCCTAGTCGACAATTGGGAAAATCGCAGGAGGATAGTAATTCTGCCAAACCGGGTCACACTTGAGGTCTACAGAAAATCTTGTGCCTGCAGTAAATGTTTAAGTCGAGCAAAATATATTACTAGTGCTTTAGCATCCACGTCTAACTCGAAGATGGATCCAGGATGGATTGATACTGAGGGAAGCATCTGGATAACTTTCAATAAGAGTTCAGATGTTGACGGTTTAAAGTACACGAAAGACAAGCTAAAGTTCTCAAGTTTGGAGTTTGTTGAATCTGAACTTACAAGCTGAGAAGTTTTAACAAAGGGGCCTAAAAACCCCTCCTGTAGCGAGATGCGTATCTCGCCTGATGAGTCCGAAAGGATGAAACAGAGCTCTTCACAACAAAAAAGTTAAAGGAAACACATGACGACAATCGATGCGGGCACCTTGGCTGGAATTATTAGTTCAGTATTCAAAGCCCATCACGCTTACGCGAAAAAGGGATCGAAAAGGTTTAGAAAATGGGATGGTAAGACACCATATGGAATACACCCTACTTGGAGTGCTTTAACCCTTTTGACCGAAACAACCCTTGATGAATGGACTCGGACTGTAGGTGTGTGGACTTTACTGAACCACGACCTACTCGAGGATACTTCCGCAAGTCTCATTTTGCCAAAAGACGAAAGGTTGAGGGCTAAGATCACTACCAACGTAAAGGATATGTCCAAAAAACCTGGCGAAAGTAAGGATGAAGAGTTTTGGAGATTAATAAATAGTAATAATGAAATAATACTCTTCACACTTTACGATAAGGTGTCGAACCTGCTCGATGGGGCATGGATGGATGATGTTACGAAAACCATGTACACCAGTTATGTTCGCGTACTTGCTGACAACGCATTCAAGATCTACGGAGACTTGAACATAGTCAAGATTGCGAGGTCAATCATTTGAATCATGGGGTCAAGTGACCCCTCTGTAGCGAGATGTGTATCTCGCCTGATGAGTCCAAAACGACGAAACAGAGTAGTACATTGAAAATCAAATAAAATATGAGCAACCACATCGCATCACTCTATTTAACAGATGAAAAAATTGTCGAAACGACTACTATGTTGGAACAACTTCAACAACAAAGACAAAAGATACTCACAACTATGGATATTTCAGATGCAGTCTTCTTGTTAAATGAAGGTAGAAAACCAGAAGATTGCTTACAAACTGAGAATGTTCAAGTTAGAGATGAGTATAAAATACGTCAAGCTGTACTTGTCTACACACCAGGAGAGTACAAGGTTGGATTTCTACTCAGACCATCCCCAGTCCCTTCTCTTGTATCGGAGGGTATATTTCAAGGCGAAATTCGTGGACTCTATTTTATTAACAATAAAACACAGACACTCGGATATGGGCTTGAGACACCAAGCTACAACAAATATGAAACTAATCGAGAATTAGAAACGGTGTGTATAAGATTAAGCATCAATCTAATTGTTGGGTATGAGGTGTGTATCACACACTCCAAAAATCCTACATTGGAAGTTATCTCAACGAACGAGAAAGAATCAACTGAGGAATTATTTAGTAGAATCAATATACACCTCCGGCACAATCTTTCTGGTAGAAGGATTGAAAGCTTCCTCGCAGGCATCTCACTCTTTGGTTCAAAGAATGAACCAAAATCTCCTGGAGATCATAATAGGCTTTTACGCAAATGCATCTCTATTTCGTTGCTTGACGGTAAGATATACGAACTGGAAGGTGTGCTTAATAGAAAAGAATTATTTCCTGATTCAACTCATGAACCTACAACATGGTATGAGAGGGCAGAAGATCGCTATGACGCAAGAAAAAATTTTGATCATAGTGATGGCGACGGTTAAACTGAGCTTGATTCAAAATCTTGAGATTTCAACAACGGGCACACGGCCTTCTATGGTACGGTGCCCTATCTTTTTTATAAAACAAAAAACCACATAATGATTGTGGTTTTCTGTTTAAGAGCTCGATCGAGCCTTTATATATAACTAACTTAATCCTATTTTACTGCATCCTTTAGACCCTTTGCTGCTCTAAACTTAGGAACCTTCATAGCTGGAACCTTGATAGCTTCTCCAGTTCGAGGATTTCTAGCTTCTCGAGCTGCTCTCTGTTTTACAGAGAATATACCTAGACCTGCTATTGAAACTTCCTCACCTTTCTTTAGAGAATCGATGATAGAGTTTATCATCATGTCTACAGCTTGTTCAGCTTGGACTTTAGTTCCTCCTAGTACACCGTGCACTGCATCTACGATTGATGCTTTATTCATATTTTTTAGTAAGCATTAATTAATAATGTTTTCTAACCTCCATATAATTATATAATATGAAGCTTTTTAAGCAATAGAGCTAAAACTAGACACTTATTATCTTGCGAAGTCAACTACACGTGTTTCTCGTATGATTGTAACCTTTATTTCACCTGGGTACTTTAGGTCCTTTTCTATCTTTAAAGCTATATCCCTAGCCATATTTTTCGCTTCGAGATCCGTGATTTTCTCTGGAGTAACGAAAATTCTGATTTCCCTACCTGCTTGTAGGGCATATGACTTTTCCACACCTGTGAAGTTATTTGCTATTGCTTCGAGGTCTCCAAGTCGTTTCAAATAGTTTTCGATACTGTCATGTCTTGCACCTGGACGTGCTCCAGAAATAGCGTCAGCAGTCTGAACTATACGTGACTCAACAGTTTCATAAGGGTATTCTTCATGATGAGCTTGCATTGCTTTTACTATTTCTTCATTTGCACCAAACTTTTGAAGAATTCTTCTTCCTATCTCTACATGTGAACCTGAAACTTCATGATCTAGGGCTTTGCCTAGGTCGTGGAGAAGGGCACCAGCCTTTGCAACAGCGACATTTGCTCCTATTTCTTCAGCAATCATACCTGCTATATGTGCCATTTCTATTGAATGTTGAAGAACATTCTGTCCATAACTAGTTCTAAAGTGTAATCTTCCTAGTATTAGGATGATTCTTGGATCAAGGCCAACTACACCGCATTCATATGCAGCTTGTTCTCCTTTTTCCTTTATTGTCTTATTTATACCTGCTTGAGCTTCTTGAACCATCTTTTCGATCTTTGCAGGTTGTATTCTTCCATCCTTTATCAATTCTTCTAGAGCAACCCTTGCTACATGTCTTCGTACTGGATCAAAAGAAGAGATGGTGATAGTTCCTGGTGTATCGTCTATAATTACTTCAACACCTGTCATTCTCTCGAATGTCTTTATATTTCTACCTTCTTTACCTATTATCTTTCCTTTTATCTCATCATTTGGAATAGTTACTGATGTAGACATTACATCTGAAGCAACAGAATTTGCTAGTCTTTGTATTGATGTCGCAAGAATATCCTGAGCTTTTTTCTCAAGTACTTCTTCACCGTTTTGCTCAAGCTTTTTGATTCTAATCAATAAGTCTTCTTCACTATTCTTCTCTATAGTATTTATTAGAAGCTGTTTGGCCTCCTCAGTAGTCATCTTGGCTACTTTTTGAAGGGTTTCTGCTTTCTCTTTTTCTATATTTTCAGCTTTTTCTTTTATAAGCCTAATCTCAGCCACTTTTTCTTTTATGGCTTCGATTTCTTTGTCTATATCTGTCTGCCTCTTGTCTAGCAAATCCTCCTTCTTGATCAATCTAGACTCAGTTTGCTGTATCTTGTCTTCCTTTTCTTTTATCTCTACTCTCGCTTCTTCTAATATTTTCTTTGATTTTGTATCTGCTTCTGTGGTAATTTTCTTCGCTTCTTCCTTTGCAGTTAGAAGCATTTCCTTTATTTCAAGCTCCATTGACCCCTTTTTACCCAAAGAGATAATGAGTCTCAAGTAGTAACCGATTGCTACACCGGCAATACCTGCAATGCTCAAAAGTAAAGCTACTAATTTTAATGACATATGCGAATATCGATTCGCCTTTCAGAACTTAACTTTGTGTATTCAGTAAACTTCTTTCGTTATTTGGAATGATCATGACACGTCGTTTCAGCCTCTTTTGAGGAATCGAAAAATTAAATTTGATAACGGCCTCACTGTATCACGATTAAAGAATCTTGTCGATGATACCGTATTTTCGAGCTTCTTCTGAATCCATAAAGAAGTTTCTGTCTACATCTTTTTCAATCTTAGTTATTGGTTGACCAGTATTTTTTGAAAGCATTTTATTTAGACCTTCTCGAGTTTTCAATATATGCTTAGCACTGATTTCAATATCTGATGCTTGTCCTTCAGCTCCACCAAGTGGTTGATGAATCATCACTTCAGAATTTGGTAAAGCAAATCTCTTTCCTTTTTTTCCAGATGAAAGGATAAGCGCACCCATTGATGCAGCTACACCAACACAGACTGTTGATACATCATTTTTAATATTGTTCATTGTATCTATGATTGCTAGTCCTGCTGTAACAACACCTCCAGGTGAGTTTACATAAAGTGTAATATCTTTCTTTGGATCTTCCGCCTGTAAGAATAGAAGTTGAGCAATGATGATGTTTGCTACATGGTCATCTATCGGTCCAGCAAGGAAAATAATGTTTTCTTTTAATAATCTTGAATATATATCATAAGCCCTTTCGCCCATGCTTGTTTTCTCTATTACGGTTGGTATTAACATGTTTTTTATAGAGGTTTTACCCTCAAATTAATTGTAAGATTTCATGATACCTTATGTCTAGTTTTTCGCAACTAAAATGTTATTTGACGAAAATAAAACATATTTTGACTTGCTAATCTATATTTGTTAACTTTACTCTAGAAACGAAAGGAAACCATATGAATTATCGTGCAGTGGGACAAAGGTGTGCAGTTGATATCGATTCATTAGATCTAGAAATTACGAGTGATGAAGCAGTACTGATACTGCTTAATAACGGTTTTAAAATTGTTCATGTTGATATTGTTGAATTGGCTCGCGAATGTATTGGCGCATCAAAGTATCGACGAGGTGCTAGACCAGATGAAGCTCCAGAAGTCTTTGATTGCTCATCTTTTATCAAGTGGCTTTATGGACAGTGTGGTATTTGGTTGCCACGTCGCTCTATCCAACAGATGAGTCTTGGAGAAAAGATTGAAATGGATTCAATATGTGCTGGAGATGTTGTCTTTGTTTCTGGAGTGATTGATTATTACCACGATGATCCTACTAAGGGTGTCGGTCATGTGGGTATCGCTAGTTCCTCCAATACAGTTATTCACGCAGCAAATGGAAAAATTGGAGTGGCCGAAATTCCTCTAGATAAATTTATCGGCGAAGACAAATTTCGTGGTGTAAGGAGATACGTTCCTGATAATCGTAGAATTTTAACATTCAAGACACCGGCGGATAGACATGTTGAAATTGAAGATGATTTTAGATGGATTATACTCCAATCTCTTCCGAAATAGTAAATAACAAAAGAACTCTCGCTTCAAACCATGATGCAAGAGTTCTTTCTTTTAATATAAGAAGATATATAATAGTTTCATGAAACTACACAGATTTTTTTGTGATGAAAAGCTGACAGATAGGAAGTCAGTGGTTATTACCCATGCACCCTTGGTCAATCAATTGAAAAATGTTTTTCGGTTGGTTAAGGGTGATAAGATAATACTTTTTGATAATTCTGGCTTTGATTATGGAGTTAGTATAGAAGGCTTCGAAAAAGAATCTGTTTCATTTTTGGTGGACAGCGTAACTCCAAACAAAGTGTTTCCCATACGAGAAACATATCTCTTCGCATCAATAGTTAAAAAAGATAATTTTGAATGGATTACACAGAAGGCAACCGAGCTTGGAGTTTCACATATAATTCCAATCATTTCTGATCGCACAGAAAAGAAGGATTTAAATAAAGAAAGAATTCAGAAAATTATTGTAGAAGCTAGTGAGCAGTCGGGTAGGGGGACATTACCTGTTTTGTCTGAAGTGATGCATCTAGAAACTGCATTACAAAAATTTGGACATGTGAAATCTATAGCTTGGCATACTCAAGCAGAGAAGTTTGTTTCACAAGATCTCGGTGATACTTTAGGTGCGTATATTGGACCTGAAGGTGGTTGGTCAGATTCTGAAATTGAGTTATTCAAAAAGCATGGTATTAGAATACGATCTCTCGGTCCACAAGTTTTAAGATCAGAAACAGCCGTGATATCAGTCATCACTCTTTCTGTTTTTTAATATTTACTATTTCTATTTATTCTATATAGAATAAATTATTTTACTCCTTCCAAGAATTGATATACTTTCTCGTTTGTTAGTACAGTCTCAGCATAAGCAAAAGCTCTCTCTCGATCTGCATCTTTGTAGTGAGCTAGAATATGTTTCACCTCCTCCTCAATCTCTTTTACATCGACTTCAATTTTCTCTAGTTTCACAATCTCATTTAGTATCAGTTGAAGCTTTGCCTTTTTCTCAGCATGAGGTCTCCATTCAGATCTTATCTCCTCAATTGTTTTCTTTGCATGTTTCAAATAGTCCTCGATCTTAACACCCATACGATTTATATCATCGTTGAATTGTGCTTCAGTTCTTTTTGTTTCACTGTCGATAAGTATTTCTGGAACATCTATTTTTGATGAAGATATAAGCGCATCAGAAATTGCAATTCTTCTTTTTTCAACTGCTTGAATCTTTTTATTTTCCAAAAGATATTTCTTCACCTCTTCTTTTGATTCTGGAGAGTCGTGATCGTGACCCGCGTGATCAGCATGTGACTCTTTTATTTTCTTTATTGCATCTTCAACTTCTTTATCTGTTACTTCAAATTTTTCTTCAGGTTTACTATTTATTTCTCTTGAAAGGTTTTTATAATCCCCTAGTTTAACTTCTGGAATAACTGTAGTTACGATTTTAAATTCCAAAGGATTATCCATTGCTAGTTTTGTAACACTTATCTCTGGTCTACCGATCGCATCGATTTTTTCTGATATTACGATTTCTGGATATGCTCTTCCCAAAGCTAGTTCAGCCATCTCTTCCAATATAGTCATATCACCAACTTTACTTACGATTATATTTTCTGGAACTTTTCCTTTTCTAAAACCATCAATAGTGATTTCATTGTTGATATTTTCCAATGCTTGCTTTCTAAAAGATGAGAAATATTCCAAATCAATAGAACCTACAATCTCGATTTTTGAGCCATCGATTTTCTTCAATTCATATTTATATGGATTAGCACCTTCCTTTGTTTTTACTGTTTGTTTTTTCATGGTTTTCAAAGTCTACAATATAAACAAAAAATCCGCCAGTTTGCGGATTTTTTGTAACACCATTTATTTTTCCTAGAAACTGTAATCTATATCCTTTAGTTGCACATCTAGATCAGCATTTATCGCTGCTGAACTATCCTCTACACCTTGTGATTCTGTACCTGTTTGACTTGTCACATCAGTTGATGCGTCAGTAGTAGTCTGTTCTGTATTTGTTGAAGAATTTGTATTCAACTTTTTACCGAAGAATATTAAAGAAGCGATTATGATTATAAGTACGATAGCTAATGCGCCTAGTATAGGTCCGATTTTCTTATTTTCTTTTGGTACTTGAGGAAGTCCGTTCATCATTCCACTTGAATTTGTATTTGGTTCCATTTATTTATTTAATTATAAATTATTAATTTGTTGCTGGAGTACTTGATGCTGGCTTATCACCCAATCCCATACTTTTTGCAATTATATCGATAACTTTCTTGTATGCATCTCGAGCCTCTTTTACCGCTTTGATTGCTGAATCACCAACTTGTCTTGGCTTTGCTAGATCAACCTCTGTACTTGAAGCTGTACCAGAACTTGGAACTGGAGCTGGTAGGGCTGATAGAGCTTCTACAGCAGTCTTTGCTTTTGCTAGCTTTTCATCTGCTATAGCAAGTGCTGATTTTGCATCAGTTGTATTCTTGCCTTCCAATTCAAGCTTTAGGATCCTATCATTTATTCTTGCTTTTATTGCAGTTAGATTTTCAAGACTAATGTTTAGTTGTCCGAGTAATGCCTTCTTTCTTACTTCGAAATCATCTTTTTTCATCTTCTTTATCAAATCCTTTCCTTCATTGTTCATTCTCTTGAACATCTCTGTACTTGATGCTCTTTGAAGTCTTATAGGCATTTTTAAATTACCCATATTTTCTTTCATTTCATTTCTCATTTCCTTTCTCTCCTCACCAAACTCTTTTCGAGCATCTTTCATATCTGCTCTTATACCTTTAACTTCTATAGTAGTAGAAGCACGCATTTCTCTTATTTCTTTACGCATTTCACCTCTTTCACCCATGATTTCATTTCTTGTTTCAACTCGAACTTCCTTCCTGTCATCCATATTCTTCTGTCTCACCTCCAAACGAGTTTTGATTGGTGGTTGACCTTGTTGTTCTTGAGCTAGTTGTATTGATAGAGCAAAAGCTTTATCAGATGAAATAGCAAAAACGACGAGCGATAACAAAATTGCTGTATTAATCTTTTTTAATATCATTTTTATATAATTAACGAATAAAAGGCGTTTAACCTTACGTTAATTATACACTAGCACTTTGTGAAGTGGTACCTGTGGATTGTATATCTATTTTCCAACCTGTTAGCTTTGCCGCAAGACGAACGTTCTGTCCTCCTTTTCCTATGGCTAGAGATTGTTGATCGTCGGCTACATGTACTACAGCTCTCTTTTCCTCTTTATTTAGATCAATTTTAAGTATTTTGGCTGGAGATAGTGATTCTTGGATGAAAATAGCAGGATCTTCATTCCATTGAATGATATCTATCTTTTCTCCTGACAATTCGCTCATAACTGTAGAAACTCTCACTCCTCTTTGTCCTACAAGTGAACCTATAGGGTCAATGTGACTATCTTTTGAATATACAGCAATCTTTGATCTAGCACCTGCTTCTCTAGATATAGCTTTTACCTCAACAACACCCTGCGCGATCTCCGGAGCTTCGATCTCGAACAATTTTGATAGGAATTTTGGATGAGAACGTGATAATTTCAACATAATTCCCTTAGGAGACTCTTCTACAGCATATAGATATGCTCGTATTCTCTCGCCTTGCTTATAGTGTTCACTTGGGATCTGGTCTTCATACGATATTATACCCATAGCACGTCCCATATCTATGAAAATAGAGCCTCTTTCCATTCTTTGTACTGTTCCAGACACTATTTCACCTTCTTTTTTACCATATTCAGCCAAAACTGATGTTTTTTCAGCTTCTCTTATTTTCTGAATGATGACTTGTTTAGCTGTTTGAGCTGCAATTCTTCCATAATCACCCTTTTCTTCAAGAGGGAATACGATTTCATCATCGACTTTAGCGTCTTTTTTGATCTTTTTAGCATCTGCAAGGAGAATATGATGCTCTGGGTTGAATCGGACACGGATATTCTCTTCGGCAGTATTCTTTATATCCTGTTCATCCTCTTCATCTTCCATGATGACCTTAGACTCGTCTACAACAATTTTAACTTGATAAAACTCAACTTTCCCTGAGTTATTATCGAAAACAGCCCTAACAATCTGGCCTTTTTTGCCATATTCCTTCTTATAGGCTGTAGCAAGAGCTAGTTCTATAGCCTCAAGCATTTTATCTTTTGGAATTCCTCTTTCGTCTTCCAATTGTTGTAAAACTGAGTGTATTACTTTTAGATCAAACATGTTTTTAATTTTATTTATAAAAAGAGCTCGCGGACGCGAACTACTTGCTACTAATATATCACACAATATAGTTATCCACAAGTTAAATAATAAATGTATAAGTTATTAGAATGCTATAATGAAACGGTAATTAATAGTTCTAAAATACAATATACATATGGATTTTTTAAATAAACCAAAGGATGATAATCACAAGAAGGCTCTATGGTTGCTCGTAGTAATCATTCTGTTGATAGCTGTATCGGTCCTATGGCAATACTCAAGTGATCGATTTAAGAATTTCGTTCCGGCAAGGAAAGTGGATATTGTAATAGATAGAAGTGGAAATCTAGTGATAAAAGGGGAGGAAGATGTATCTACAAAGAAGGATATTCTATTTACGAGACTAGCAAATACTGATTCTAAACCTCTAACTGAACAAGAGAAGAAGATTGTAGTGGCAAATTTCTCTGATGGGAATGCAATGCAACTTACTTCAGAAGAGAAGAAAATGATATTAAAGGCATTAAATAATTAAATTAATATGAAAAATAATTTTAAAAAAATACAAAATCTGACAGTATTCCTAATCGCTATAGCATTCTTTGTATTTGGTAATGCTCAAATATCATCAGCTCAAACAACGTCTAATTTTGGAGCTATTACAGATTATTCAAACAAGCAAGTGATTGAGAATCCAGCAAATGTTGTCGGAGATCCAAGTCAAATATCATCATCTAGTTGTCCTGATGGTTCTGTTTTGGTTGGATTTAATTTGTACAATCAAGGAAGTAATTACAGTAGATTGGGGAGTTTGTATTGTAGATCAGTGGAGGTGAATCTAGGAGGTGCATCTGTTTATACAAAAATGTTAATAGAGAACCCTCGTACAGGTGGAGCAAATTCTACTCAGATAAATAGTTCAAGTTGTCCAAATGGTTTCGCTGCTATAGGTTTTAACGTCTTGAATGCAGGTTCAAACGCTTCTAGTGAAGGTATACTATATTGTAAACAAGTCTTATCTGCAAAGGTGAGTTCAACAGGGCAGACTCAGTCTGTTTCAATTGGCTCTCAAAACACAATTAGAAAAACAGTTATAGAGAACCCTTTCGGGAGCGGTGGAAATTCAACTCAAATTGCAGCTTCTTCGTGTCCAGATGATTATGTAATTACGGGCTTCAATCTTATAGATATGGGAGAAAATTACAGTAGGTCAAATGACTTATATTGTAGTAAGCTAACTTTTACACCAAATCCACTAGAATTCGATTTTTCAATATCAGGTGATGGGCATCGCTATATCTATCCCGGTGATACTGTTTCAAATGCTCTGTTCATAAACTCTGTTGTTTCAAATGTTTCAGGAGATGTTAAATTAACTATAGATTCAATAAAAAATAGCAATGGTGTAAGTGTTATGAATGCTACAAATGGATTTACTGTAAGTGCAAATCCTTTTAGTCCAAAAACAAATACAGCCACACTTTCCCCAACTATCAAACAAGTAACCACACCTCTATCTTTTATAGCAAATAATTCTGTATTGCCTGATACATATACTGTGAATGTTTCCGGTGTCTATACAAAAACAGTTGCTGGAACATCTGGTAGTGTTACAAATTATTATTGTAGCTTAGTATGGGAGGGTAGAGATTATTACTTTGGTTGCGGACCTGATTCAAATTTTAACCCAAAAGATGATTATCAAAATGGTCAATCTTCATCTGTGAAATGTATAGAAGGAGACACATTCGGTCCTGAACCAAGTTGTGCGTCTGCACAAAAAGTACTGACTTTTTTTGCTAAAGAACAGATCAGAGATTTCAGACAATCATACGGTCGTTCAATTTGCCCAGGTACTGTAAATGTGGTTGGTGATGCGGATAATCCAAATACAGATTTCACTTGTGTTGTCACGGCTGTTGCTCCAGTAACACAAACAATAAATAAATCGACGACTTTTGATGTTATCGTGCAACCACCCGTGGCGAATATTGATTATGCTCTGTCAGCAACTCCTTCACCTGATGGATGTCCAGCTTCATCATTGTTTATAACAGCAAACTGGAAAGCAGTTCCTAATGCTAGTTCATACAATCTATATAGATTCGAAGGAAATAATAATCAAACACCGACAGCGACTATCTCAGTAACCAGCTTACCAGTGAATGGATATGTAGAATATGTAGATAGAGCATTTAGTAATTACAATGTCCTTGTTCAATATAATGTCGCTGCTGTAGTCAACGGGGTAGAGGTAAAAAAATCTGATTTTGTTTCGGTATATACACCAAAATTAACCACAAATTGTATACCTCCAGTTACTCCTGTTGTTAAATTGTTTACAAAAAAGACTAATGATACCGTAACGAATCTAAGCGCAATGGATGCAAACACGGCTATCACAACTGCAAATACCGAGATATCAATATCAAAAAATGAAGCCTTTGATCTAAAATGGGTAAGTAACCTGGGTCCAAACTATACATGTACACAAGTCACTGTTCTACCAAATGGAACAACAAATAATACACGAATCGTATATGGTAATTCTACGAATGGTACGAGTATTGGTATAGCTGGATCAAATCTAGATACAGGAACGAATCTTCTAAAGGTATCTTGTTCAAACGGTGTTGCTGTATTGAGTAATGTGGTAAGAATTACGGTTCTATTTGAGCCTATATACAACTTCAGTGTTATACCTTCAGGCGACCAATGTCTAGCTTCAGATGTGTGGATAAAACAAACTTGGACAGCAGTACCAGGAGCAAGTTCATATAAGATTGCAAGAACAGGTGGATCAGGACCAGTTAACTATACTATCGCATCTCCAAATCTTATAAATAACGAAGACCACAATGCTTTCAATAGCACTACAGCAACAGCATATACTTATGTTGTAACTGCAGTAATAGGAGGAGTTGATCAAACACCTTCAGCGCCTATAACAATCACATCCCCTAGATCAGGAGTGAATTGTCCACCAGCACCCGTCTTGAAACTCTTTACTAAGAAAAATTCAGATACTTCTATAAACTTAAGTAATTACGATACATCTACTGCAATAAATACCGCAAATACAGAAATTTCTCTAAATAGAAATGAAAGTTTTGATCTAAAGTGGGTAAGTAATCTAGACGCTAGTTATACATGTACACAAGATACTCAGGTTCCAGGGGGAAGTACAAACAACACTATTTGGCCATATGGAAATAGTAGAAGTGGAGCTGCCGTAGATCTACGAGCAACGGGGCAAGCGGTAGGTTTGTATAATCTAAAGGTATCCTGTACAAATGGTACATCTCAGATAAGTAATATTGTGAAGATCACAATCCTACCTGATCCAATAGTATATAATCTAAGTGTTATATCATCAGGCGACCAATGTTTGAGTTCTAATGTTTCTATAATGCAGTCTTGGTCAGCAGTATCTGGTGCAACTTCATATAAAATCACAAGAACTGGAGGAACTGGACCTGTCACTTATACTATCGCATCACCAACTCTAACAAACACTGAACCATACGCTGCTTTTAGTAGCACACCTACATCATACACATACACAGTTTCTGCTGTCGTTGGCGGAGTAGAGCAACAAGCTTCAGAACCTATAACTATTCTTTCACCAAGAGTTGTTTGTCCGGTCGGAACCCCAGCAATAAAGATTTTTATTAGAAAGTCTAATGATACTTCAGTAAATATTACTTCATTCAATGTTCTATCGGCTTTAAATTCCTCAAATACGAATGCGTCAGTTAAAATGGGTCAAGATTCATTTGATTTAAAATGGGCAAGTAATCTAGGTACTGGTTATACATGTAGTCAGGTTACAACTAGACCTGGAGGAAGCTCAGGAAATGGACTGTGGAGTTACGGATCATATATAAATGGTGCAGCTTATGGTCTTGGTACATCAGGATATCTTCCTGGAGCATATACATTCTCAGTATCATGTACAAACGGGGCCTCAACTGTTGTAAGTAATGTAGTGGATTTAACTATAATTGATCCATTAAATTACAAATTGAACGTGATTACATCAGGAGATCAGTGTTTAACATCAGATATCTGGATTAAGCAATCTTGGTCAATAATATCTAATGCAACTTCATATAAGATAACAAGAACTGGTGGAGCTGGAACCGTAGTATACAATGTACCGTCTATCCCTACATTGAATACTGAACTATTTGGTTCATTCAGTAGTACACCTACAGCTTATACATATACAATCTCTGCAATAGTTGGTGGTGTAGAACAACTAGCTTCTGCTCCGATAACTATAACCTCACCTAAGGTATATTGTCCTGTCACACCAGTTATCAAGCTTTTTACTAGAAAATCTACGGATTCAACAGTTAACTTCTCAGCATATACAACCGCAACAGCATTAATTCCACAAAATAGTGATATTGTGGTTACAAAAGGTCAAGAATATTTTGATTTGAAATGGATGAGTAGTCTTGATAATAGTTATGTCTGTACTCAAGTAACAACAACGCCAACTGGTACTACAAACAATGCGCTGTGGAGTTATGGAACATACCCGAATGGAACAGTATACTGGCAAGGAACAGGTTCTGTAGCTACGGGAGTATATGGTTTTAAGGTCTCATGTACAAAAGGAGCATCAACTGTAGAAAGTAATACTGTAAATGTAAATATAGTTAATCCTATAAGTTACAACTTCATCGTCGCTCCCTCAGCAAATCAATGTGATATAAATAACTTACAAATCCGCCTAACATGGAGTCTAATACCAGGTGCCACAAGTTATAGAATAACTAGAACACAAGTTAGTACAGGGCAAACAAGCAACTATGCAGTCTCAAGCGGAATATTTACACAAAGTCTTGCAAACGGAACCGCGGCTTTTGTTCAGGGTGTAGATTATACCTATAAGGTTGTAGCGGTGGCTAACGGTGTTGCTATTGCACCATCATCACCAACAATTGTTGTTAGATCTCCATCACAAGATACAACTCTGTGTTCTACACTATCTCTTAAACTTGAAGTAAAGAAGTCAACAGAATCAAATACTCTTTATCGTTCGGCGATTACTATCAATAAAGGTGAAAATTTCGATATAAGATGGACTATAGTGAATCCAAACGGTAGTGTCTATATGAATTCAAATAGTGTTATTGGTCCTCAAGGAATAAATGGTAATGGTCTATGGACTTGGGGAACAGGAAGTAGTGGAAGTAGAACAGGTTTGAGTTCGACACCTCAAGCTGTGGTTGCTGGAGATTATATATTTAAGATTGATATGCTAGATACATCAACAGGGAATTATGTATTAGCTTTGAGTAGTAATTCTGCTAAGGTGACTATTATAAACACAACAACAGATGTTTGTCCGAATCTTCCTGGTATTCAGACTGTGGTTCCGGATGCGATGGTTAAGGATAGTGGTGGTAATTGCATAATGACTAATGGTGGTGGAGGGGGATCTGATCCAAATATTAAGTTGTTTATCGGTGATACTTCTGTTAAGACATATGATCTATCTAGTCCAATACCAACTACTCCATACCAAAGAAATAGAGGCGAAAGCTTTACTTTGAAGTGGGTAAGTAATCTTCCGTCTGGATTCGAATGTAGTTCACAGACTCATAATTCAAATAACAACCCCGTTAACACATGGTTATGGAATCAATCAAATCAAACTGTGGGATTTAATGATTTGCAAACAAATTCAGCAAACCCCGATACCTATAGTTTCGATATTTACTGTGTTGATTCAAATAATCCATCGTTGACTCCACGAGTAGGTAATACGGCAAAAATGGCTCTATCTGATATAGCTATAGATCCAAATTCTATAAAACTATTTATCGGTGGAGCAAATATACTATCAAACAATTTGGCTACACCTATAAATCCAAATGCTACATATAAAGTTAAAAAGGGTAGTAGATTCAATCTATTGTGGGATAGTAATCTAAACAATAGTTATGAATGTACAGCAAATACAAAAAAGAGTGATGGTATAGAATTCACTACATGGGATTGGAATACAAATAAAAGTAAGGGTGATAAAACAACAAACCTTACAACTGGAAACGTTGAAAAGGGTATATATAGCTTCCAGTTATTCTGTACTGATCCAGCACAAGATCCTGGAAATCCTGATAAACAAAGTAACATAGTGAAGCTACAGGTAGTAGAATCAACAATCATAGAACAGTAGACATAGGTAATTAGCAATAAGAAAAGGCCTCGCACAAAGCGGGGCCTTTTTTGTTGTGCAAAGTCACAGGGACTTTGCTCTAAAGAATCTTTTCGATGAAATCACCGAACCAGATCCTGGGTAGAACGGAATCCAAACAGAGTTAGTTTCGATATCCTCCGGAATGGTCATTATCTCGGACCAGTCCTTAAGGTTCGTAGAAGCCTCAACAATTGTCTTCCTACCTTGAGTGAACTCCACGTTCACTCCGAAACTACTCAGAGTCAGTACGGGTGGAACGATCAGCGAACCCTGCTCGCTGTAAACTCTAGATTCACCACCTGCAGTAATCTTGAGTCGTGTCTTGTAAGCACCAGTAGAGTACCAGCCTTGTAGGGCGATGTACCCACTTGCGGTCATTTCCTTTGGGATTTTAAACGAGCCGATGCTCGTCATGTTCTGACTTGTAGATCGTGGTGTCCACACGTACTTGTATGGGACACCAGATCCTACATCGACCTCAACCTCAAATCTTTCCAGGTTAGTAATCGGGATCACAACTTGTCTTGAAACAACGTTGAGCCCTAAAAACGTTTCCTGGTTAATATCTGAAGCCAAACCGAGTGACTTGGACAAGAATATCCCAACTGCTGGAGCTCCAAGTCTGGCGTCGTTATACATATGATATGTATACATTGATAGAGGCTTAGAATGATCAATTTTCGTGTCATTCTTAATCTTATCAATAAGTACCATACCGTATTTACTGACTTCAGACTCGAAGTCTGAGTAGGAACTGAACTTACCTGGTAAATCAGTACTCCACACCCCTTCAATACCGTTTGTGCCGAGATATTTAACCCCGATTGGAGTAAAGGTTCCAAGTATCTTACCGTTCAGTAGTTTTTCAGAAACGATCCAGTCCGACGCCACCTGCTCATTCCCGATTGGGAGCGAATCAGGCAGTGGGGAAGGATTGACCACCGTTTGAGTCGAAACCCCGCTATTCGCGGGTTGTCCCATTGCGGTAAGCGCAATGGAGCTGACTGCGATCAAAATGATCGCGAATACCGACTTTAGCCATGTATTCACATCTTTCTCTTTGTTGCGCTTTCGCTGAGACGAAAGCTTGTTTTGTCTATTTCTCTCAAAGATTCAAAAATCAATGAGCTGACATCTATAAATATCATACCACGTTTGGTTTTAAAAGTAAAGCAAGTAAAACTGTGGATAAAATATGGCTAAATATCTAGGTTATTTAAGAAGTCGTAGGGTAAATAAACCGTCACTTTTGCACCTCTATTTTGGCCTAGAGAGGTGATATCTATTTTGCCGTGATGAGACTCTATTATTGATTTTGAAATGTATAATCCTATACCCATACCCGTTGGATTTATTTCCTGAACCCTTTTACTTCTATAGAATGATTTTGAAAGGACATTCTCTCTTTCTTCATTCGTCATCCCGACACCTGCATTTGAAATTTCAATTTCAAGCCCCATCGGTCTTTTATTAGTAGATATATTTATATTACCGTTAGTTATATTATATTTTATTGCATTCTCAATTATTACTATGAATACATCCTTGATCTTTCCATAATCACCTCTAATTTCTGACCAGTCATTCTTGTCGGTGGGGTAGGACAGGGCGATAGACATATTTTTTATATCAAGCTTGAGATCATTTATTACTTCATTTATTAGTTTGTGTGTATCGACGGCTGAAATGTTTAGGATTTGAGAGCCTAGTTTCATCTTGGTAATGTCTTTGAAATCATCGGCAATATGCTTCAGATTGTCGCTTGATCTTATTGTGTCCTCGATTGCATTCCTCGCTTCGCTATTTATCTGGCCGTATCTGCCGGTGAGAATATCTTTTAGATTGTTTGAAATATTACTGATTGGTACTCGAAGATTGTGTTGGGCTAGAGTGATGAATTGGTCCTTGGTATCGGTGAGCTTTTTAAGTTCACGGTGAGCTTTCATCTCGAGGTCGTAGGAAGATTGGATGGTGAGGGTTTGTTCTTCAACTTTTTCGGTTAGCTTATAGTTTAATATATTCAGGTCGTCAGCGAGGTTAGATATAGTGATCATCTGTCGAGCTTCTTTTTTATGCGACATGATTATAACCATACCGAATATTATAGATATAATGAAGGTAATCAATACCGTAATTAAATTGGTGTCAGTA
Organism: uncultured Candidatus Saccharibacteria bacterium; assembly: GCA_964367745.1. Classification (GTDB taxonomy): domain Bacteria; phylum Patescibacteriota; class Minisyncoccia; order Phycocordibacterales; family PALSA-1337; genus CAIOGI01. The sequence goes on from CAYIYK010000005.1 coordinate 19,322, forward strand.
TTTCTGTTTATTACTAGTGAAGCTATTAATATCCACATACTAATGACTAGAGAATTTTTACCCAACATCTTTAATTCACTAATATCAAATTCAATCGCGTAGTATATTAGTAGTGATAAGAATACCGGCATTCCAAATAGGCCAAATTGTGCAATATTCCAATTCTCAGTAAAACTACCAGTAATAGCACCCCAAGTAAACAAAGATAACATCATGATGATATTCATTAAAAGAAAAATATCTTTTTTCTTATCTTCAGATTTCAATTGCTTCTTGTATTTTTTAAGAAAAATGTAAAAACAAGAGAATATTGACAAAATTTCAATAACATATGAATAATAAGAAAAGAGTGATTCCTGACTTAAACATTTTTCAATATCAAAAGAAGTTAAGGTTAATTTTGTTGGGGCAAGTATAATTAATGGGATATAAATAACAAAAGTAATGACTTTAAATTTGAAAGGTACATCTTTTTTATATATAAGCAAATACAATAAATAGGTACTACTTATGTGTATTATTGGTTCAATAAGTATTTGAGTTGACCAAACAAACATTATTATGTCACTTTTGTTGCTCGCCCAAAAAATTAGATCAAGTATTACCCACAGTGAAAAGAATAATGTAATTATAAAGAATACAATATTTACTAATCTTTTGTTATTTTTAAGATAGAAATATATTCCTATATATAAAGTAATTATAAAGATAGGTATATGAGAATAATATACTAGAGAAGGGACGTTCTCAGAAAATATCAGATAAATTGGATTACTCGAGTGACAAAACATGATTGAGAAGTATAATACATTAAATTATGCTATTTTAGTATAATTAATTTATATGAATGAAATTGACGAGAAGGGTAAGCGCTTACTGTTATTATTTTTTATTTCTATTACGGTCTCGACTATTGTTATTTATCTCAGGTATGTTATTTTTAATGACTATTTAATTATTTAAGGTAACCCCACCTCTTTAGTTTAAAAATACCATCATTCGAAAATTTCAATCCTATATCGTTTCTGTAAAACATCTTGGGGATATGAATTTTGTTTATTAGATCATAGGTACTTTTTCTAGCGAATTCAATTTTCTTACCTGTCCCCGTTATGTAGATCAAATATCCTCTGTCATCTGATACATAATATTTTTTTCTTTTTTTATCAAAAGAAATTTCTTCAAAATGAATTCTCTTGAATTCTTTATCTGAAATCGCTTTATTGAAATGGAGGCATGTACCGATTTGTGATTGTTCATCTATCTTCTTTGCAAAAGGGAATGGAGGTATTGCTACCAATACAACAACACCAAATTTTTTTTTATATTTCAAATCAAAATCTATACCTCTAGCTGTATAATTTAATATTTCAAACCAGGATGAATTATTAAGTTCAGTTTGAAGGTGTACAATAGGTGACCCAAACCTAGAAGTAGCTTCAAGAGGATAGCATCCATTTTTATTTACGATACAGTTAATATCAAAAACACCCCTGTAATTAATTTTTTGAAGGTATGGTCTGATTCTATTTAATGTTAATTTAGTGAATTTACTATCCTTAGACTCGTACCAACCTAGAGTGCCCATTTCACTTGTGGTGGGACCCAAGTCACCTGGAAATAATTTTTTGTGTTCAATGTTTATCAAGGCTGGACCAATCCAATTTTTACCATTGAAATATCTTGTCGCAGCAATCTCGACGCCGACAATTCGTTCCTGAAGTGTTATTACATCTGCCTTTGTGGCATTATTTTTACTGTATGATCTAAGTACATCGATGGTATCACTACCATCCTTAAAGTTTCCTACAAAATTTATACTTTTACTTGATGTACCATTCTGTTTAATTACCCAAGCTTTGGGGTTTTTATTAATAAAATGTATAGCCTTTTTAACACTACTAAAATTATAACTTGGGATCGATTTTAGACCATACTCCTCAAATATATTTTGCGCTAGAACCCTGTCTTGCTCAAGCAAGTCTCCATATAATGAACCACCGAAGACATTATATCCATCTTTTCTTAATCTATCCTGATCGTGTCCGTAGCCAATATCATCGAATATTATTAGACCATCTTTACCAACCCAATTAAGTTCTATTCTCCAGTCTGAAGTTTTGTTTAAAATTTCCTTAAAGTTGCGTCTCCTATCTTTTTCTTCAATAAAAATTTTAACGTCGTGCCCGTCATTTCTAAGTATTCTTGCAACATTTCCAGCAATTAGATCGTTTGAGATAAACAGTATTCGCATGGTATAATTATTACAAAGAAAATATATCATTTTATGGGACTTAACACAAAATATATTCCAAGAATTCTAATTGCAGTAATAGTTTTTAGTTTACTGATTACGTTTGATAAGACCATGGTTGAGAGGAAGTTTGATGTTACTAATTACAATGAGGAGATGTAAAATAAATATGGTATGAATTGGTTTTACTTATCATTAATACCACCATTCCTTTTTTCAATCGCAAATCATATTGATAAATACCTTTTGTCAAAATATATAAAAGGTGGCGGTGTCGGATCACTAATAATTTTTTCGTGCTTATTTTCTATCTTTATTCTGCCTATCTATTTTTATTTCAGACCAGATGTTATTGAAGTTAGTGGCATTGATATACTATTACTGATAATTGTGGGTATAATTAATACACTCGGAGTACTATTTTACCTTACTGCACTTTCTAAAGAAGATGCTTCAATTGTGGTACCGTTGGTACAATTGACACCTGTATCCGGTTACGTATTTTCCTTTTTATTTTTTAACGAAACAATAACAAATGCTCAATTTTTTGCTGCTCTATTTATATTAGCTGGTTCGGTTATGTTATGTTTCAGTCTTTCTGGAGGAGAGCTGGTGTTTAAGTGGAGAACTGCAATATATATGCTAATCTCGACTGTACTTTTTGGATTACACGGCTCTTTATTTAAATTTGTTACTATTAGTGAAAATTTTATAAAATCATTTTTTTGGGAATATGTCGGTTTGTTTATATCAGGAATATGTCTCTTTGTTCTTTATAAAAGTTTTAGAGTAGAATTTGTAAGTCTAATTAAAAGCAATAAATTTGGAGTCTTTGTTATAAACTCGGTAAATGAAACGATTGTGTTTTCTGCAAATATAATTGTTGCATTATGCTTTACTTTAGCACCCGTGTCGCTAGTTCTGGCAATTGGTGGTTTACAATCATTATTTGTTTTTGTTATAGGTTTATTGATTTATATTTTTTTCCCGAAGATTAGTAAGGAGGAAATGAAGTTTGGATATCTAAGTTATAAAATATTGGCTATAGTTATAATTATATACGGTGGATATCTAATGAGTATAGCTTGATTATTCAAGGTATAATTGTAAAGATGAATTTTAATATTTTTCCAAATCAAGTTTGTGGAAACGAGTTACCAGGATTTTTGGGTTTAGATTTTTCTACAGCACCACAATTATTGTTTTATTCATATATTCCTATAATTTTAATATCGTTATTCATAGGTTTTTGGGTATACTTTAAAGAGAAAAGATCTCTGCAAGGAAAGTTATTTTTTGGTTTAACTATTTTCTTTGTATTGTGGGTCATTAATATAATTTTTCAATGGATCTCTTCTTATCATGTTGTACTTATGTTTGCCTGGCAACTTACTGCGTTTTTTGAATTAGGTATGTATATTTGTGCAGGATATTTTTCATACGTTTTTTTGTTTAAAAAAGATATAAGTTATTTTGGCAAAATATTATTACTTACTATTTTTGCGTTGGTGTCAGTATTCTTACCAACAAAATTCAATATAATGAGTTATGATATTTTAAATTGTGAAGGTGTTATTGGTAATATATGGAAAATTATCTACATAATTGAATCGAGTCTTATTGTTTGGATTTCTTATATCGGTTATCTAAATTTTAAAGCATCAAAAGATATAAATGATAAAAAAAAGTTTACATTATTTACTTTGGGTATGGTATTTTTCTTACTTATTTTTTTCTTATCAAATTTTTATGCTGAAGTAACAAAGGTCTATGAGTTTAACCTTTGGGGTCCACTTGGTATGTTAATTTTTCTAAGCTGTCTATCATACCTAATGGTAAAATTTAAAATCTTCAACCTCAAACTCATCGGTTCTAATGTACTCGTTCTGTCTCTGTGGATACTTACCGCATCGCTACTTACTATCCAAGACATCAACATCAGTCACGCTGTCACCGGCATCACACTTATCATCTCAATCATATTTGGACTTATCCTTATTCAGTCTGTGCGAAACGAAGTTAGTCAAAGAGAAAAAAATGAAAGGCTTGCTTTTGATCTTACATCTGCCAACAACAGACTTCTTGAAATTGATAAACAAAAATCTGAATTCGTTTCATTTGCCACTCATCAGCTTCGAGCTCCACTTACTGCGATGAAAGGGTACACCTCACTTATCCTCGAGGGAGAAATGGGTAAAGTAAACGCTGATGTTAAACAAGCTGTCAAAAGAATTTTTGATTCTTCTAGTACTTTGGAAAATATTGTTGATGATTACCTTAATATATCAAGAATCGAACTTGGTACTCTCCAGTATAACTTCGATATGGTAAATCTAAAGGATGTGCTTGATAGTGTGGTGGGGGAATTGAAACCAAATATTGAAAAGAAAGGTCTTGAGTTTAATGTAATGGTAAATTCAACCGGTATAAATACTAGATTTATGGTGCGAGCTGATAAAGATAAAATAAAACAGGTAATATCGAATCTAATTGATAATTCAGTAAAATATACACCATCAGGTTCTATTAACGTAAGTCTGGATAAAGATACGAGCAGAAGAAAGATTTTAATCTCTATAAAGGACACTGGGGTGGGTATATCTCCTGATGTTATGCCTAAATTGTTTTCAAAGTTTGTACGAGCTGATAATGCGAATAAACAAAATATCTTTGGAACAGGACTTGGACTCTATATAGCTAGCCAAATAGCCCTAGCGCATCACGGTCGCATCTGGGCAGAATCAAGAGGTGAGGGAAAAGGGTCAGAATTCTATTTTGAACTTGATATGGAACTTTAACTATATGGTATAATTTATTCAATGTTCATCGAAGATTCACAGTTGAATAAATTTATTCTTGATTCCAACTTGGTGTCTAAACCTGATTTGGAAAATGCACAAAAAGAAGCAGAAAAAAAGGGAGTAAGAATAGGTGAGATCTTGGTTAAAAATGGCAATATCACTGAAGATAACCTTCGAAGAATGCAGGCATATGTTCTAGGTATCCCATTCGTTGATTTGAAAAATAAGAAAATTCCTTTTGATACTCTATCACTCATTCCTGAACCTGTAGCTAGAACTCACAATATAGTAGCCTTTAAAAAAGACGATTCTACACTAGAAGTAGCAATGCTTGATGTGGACGATTTGTCTGCTATTGATTTTATTAAAAAGAAAGTAAATCTTAAAATTCTTCCGAGATTGACTGATGTTGAGTCAATGAAGAATTCTATTGTTCAATATCAAAAGAGTTTGAAAGCTGAATTCGGGGATATTATTCAAAAAGAATCTGCGACACTTAAGACTATTGCTGAAGAATCTGGAGAACCTGCTTCAGAAGAGGATTTGAAGAAAATCGCTGAAGATTTGCCAGTTATCCGTATCGTAGACACTCTATTGAAGCACGCTATCATACAAGACGCTTCCGATATCCATATTGAACCGATGGACGATCAACTTCTTGTTCGATATAGAATCGACGGACTTTTGCATGATGCCATGGTACTACCAAAAAATGCTGAAGCTTCTATAACTGCACGTATAAAAGTTCTTTCGAATCTTAAACTGGACGAAAAGCGTTTGCCTCAAGATGGAAGATTTAAGATTGAAATGAATAGTGAAAAAGTATCTTTCCGAGTATCTATACTCCCAACATATTATGGTGAAAAGACCGTTATGCGTCTTTTGAGAGAGAGTGTTTCTGGTTTTACTTTGGAATATTTGAGTTTCCACGGTGAAGGGCTAGAGAGAATACATGCTGCGACAAAGCTTACAACAGGAATGATTCTTACTACTGGTCCTACAGGATCTGGAAAGACTACAACTCTATATACAATCCTTGATATTTTGAATCAACCTGATGTAAACATTTCTACAATCGAAGATCCGGTTGAGTATCAAATGAAGAGAATAAATCAGTCTCAAGTAAAACCTGAAATCGGTTTTACATTCTCATCTGGACTTAGAACACTTGTTAGACAAGACCCAGACGTGATCATGGTGGGGGAGATCCGAGACAATGAGACAGCTGCCCTTGCGGTAAACGCCGCGCTGACTGGGCACTTGGTGCTCTCGACACTGCACACGAACAGCGCGGCGGGTGCAATACCTAGATTTTTGGATATGAAAATTGAGCCATTTTTGCTTGTCTCAACTCTAAATATAATTATTGCCCAGAGACTAGTACGAAGATTGTCAGATAAAAAAGAGAAATATAAATTATCGAAAGACGAGCTTGCTGTATTGAAGAAAACCGTAGATCTAGATCGCGTATTAAAAGCTTTGAGGGATGAGAAGATAGTTAAAGCAAATGAAGATTGGGAAGATATTTCGTTCTGGAAACCTGTTGCATCGAAAGATGATGATGGATATAAGAGTCGAGTTGGAATTCATGAAGTTTTGAAAGTTTCAAATAGTATAAAGGATTTGATTATTAAAGGTGCAACAAGTGCAGAAATCGAAGCGCAAGCTAAAAAAGAGGGGATGCTCACAATGCTTGAAGATGGTATATTTAATGCAGTACAAGGCAATACTACCATCGAGGAAGTACTAAGAGTTATTTCAGAATAATCTATATGTCACATTTTATTTTTAAAGCAAAAAAGCCTTCTGGCGAAATATATAAAGGTGAAAAGGATGCCGACGATCGATATCAGCTATATAAAATACTAAAAGAATCTGGTGATGAAGTTGTTGAGGTCGACGAAAGATCTGGAAAAGGATTTTCTCTGAAAGGATTTTCTATCAATCTTCCATTTTTAAATTCGGTTAAACCTCAAGAGAAAATAAATTTTGCTAGAAACCTAGGATCCATGATCACTGCGGGTTTGTCTATGTCTAGAGCGTTGAATGTTATGGAAAGACAAGCAAAGGGAAAAGAGATGAAAAGAGTTCTTGCTGCATTACAAAGTGATATAAGTGGAGGAAAAACTTTGAGTCAGGCTATGGGAGCTTTTAAAAATGTATTTTCTCCACTATTCGTGTCTATGGTTGCTGCTGGGGAGCAAAGTGGAACGCTCGCCGAATCTTTAAGAATTATCGGTTTACAAATGGATAAATCATTCGCACTACAGAGAAGAGTAAAAGGTGCGATGATGTATCCAGGAATAATCATGGGGGCAATGCTAATAGTAGCGGTTCTCATGCTTACTTTTATTGTTCCAACTCTTATGAAGACTTTTACAGAATTAAAGTTGGATTTGCCAGCGACAACAAGATTCGTATTGTTTGTAAGTAATACTCTTAGAGATCATGGGCTTATAACATTTTTAGGACTTATCGTTGTTGTTTCGGGTTTAATTGTTTGGTCAAAAAAGATGAGTGGAAAAAAATTCTTCCATTATATAGTTTTACAAATACCAGTAGTTGGTAATCTTTTAAAAGAGATGAATTCTGCTAGAACAGCTAGAACATTATCATCACTTCTTAATTCTGGGGTAGATGTTGTTGAGTCGGTAAAAATAACTACTGAAGTTATCCAAAATATTTATTATAAACAGATACTAGAAAAAGCGGGGCAGGCTATAGAAAAAGGAGAACCAATTTCAAAGATCTTTACTCAAAGTGAGAAGTTCTATCCAATTTTCTTGGGAGAAATGATGAGTGTGGGAGAGGAGACTGGTAAAATCGGAGAAATGCTCCTAGGTGTCGCTACTTTTTACGAAGACGATGTAGATCAAAAGACAAAAGATATGTCTACAATCATCGAACCATTCCTTATGGTATTTATTGGAGCCGCAGTGGGATTTTTTGCTCTAGCTATGATTTCACCTATGTATTCACTCGTAAATGTTGTTTAACAAAATAAAAAAAATTCAAAGTCGAGGATTCACTCTAGTAGAGACAATTGTCGGAGTTGCTGTTTTTGTTATGGTAGCAAGTGCGGCTTATCAAGCTTATATAAGTTTATTTAAAATTATAAATCAAAACCAATACAAAATTGCAGCTTTAAACCTGGCAAATGAGCAATTTGAAATTATTAGAAATTTACCATATTCAGATGTCGGTGTGCCGGGAAGTATTCCAAATGGAAAAATACCCCATACCCAAACACTCGTTAGAAGTAATATTAGTTTTACAGTTACTACAACAATAAGAAATATCGATCAGCCTTTTGATGGGCAGATTGGAAGTACAACAAATGATCTTTCACCAGCAGATAATAAAGTGGTAGAGGTAGAGGTGGCTTGCTCGACTTGTGGAAGCTTTACCTCAGTAACACTTACAACGAACGTCGCACCTAAGAATCTCGAGACAGCATCAACAAACGGGGCACTGGTAATAAAAGTTTTTGATTCAAACGGTGTTCCTGTATCTGATGCTTCGGTACATGTTGTAAATGCTCTAGTAAATCCAAATATTGTCATAGACGACGTTACAAATGTTGATGGAGTATTACAAATAGTGGATGCTCCACCAGGAGTCGATGCGTACCAGATAACAGTTACCAAATCAGGATATTCAACTGATATGACCTATACTCCAGGAGCGGTTGGTAACCCAACCCCAACAAAACCTCATGCAACTGTAATACTTCAACAATTAACTCAAGTAAGTTTTGCTATTGATAGGCTATCAACGCTTTCTTTTTCTAGTGTAAAACTAGACTGTACTCCTGTCGCGAATATTAACTTCAATTTAAAAGGTGGAAAGACTCTCGGTCCGAACGTGTATAAATACTCTCAAAGTTTAGTAACAGATGCTTCTGGAAATTACTCGAATTCATCAATGGAATGGGATACTTATACCGTGACGGGTACTGATGGATCATACGATATTATCGGTATCAATCCTTTAAATCCAATAAATCTTATTGCAAACTCGACACAAAGTGTTCAGTTGGTTGTTAGCGCTATAGATGAAAAAAGTCTATTGATAACAGTAAAAGACAATGCTACACAATTACCGGTAACAGATGCAGTCGTGAGAGTTACAAGAAATTCATACGACGTTAGTAAAACAACTGGACGTGGCTCTATAAATCAAACTGATTGGTCAAACGGAGGATCGCAAGATCTTTATGTAGACTCAAGAATGTATTTCTCTGATGATGGAAGTATAGAGGTGGGGAGTCCGGACGGTGAAATCAAACTTAGAAATGTTTTTGGAAACTATAATCCTAGTGGGATATTGGAATCTTCTACTTTCGATACTGGATCACCAAGTAATTTTTATAATCTTAGTTGGACTCCAACGGATCAGCCTATAACAGCTGGTTCAGATAGTGTGAGGTTTCAATTTGCTACTAATCTAAATATAAGCACAACCACAATTTGGGACTATAAGGGTCCAGATGGTACTTCTGGAACTTATTATACAAATCCAAACTCAACACTCTCAACTGTTCATAATGGAGATAGATACGCCAGATACAAAGTTTACCTAGCTTCTATAAGCTCAACCACTACACCTAATGTTTCAGATATCTCATTTACTGAGACCACCCAATGCACACCACCAGGGCAAGTAGTCTTCACTGGATTATCTGAAGGTACATATCATATTGATATAAGTAAGTCAGGATATACCACTTCGGTTGCAGATGTAGATGTTGATTCAGCTTTTGTTGAACAAGAAGTATTATTATCACCATAAATATGTATAAAAATAATAAAGGATTTAGTTTGGCGGAAATCGTTATCGTTGTCGGAATACTCGGCATGATAATGGTGGTTATAGGTGCGTTCCAGAGAGATATCTTTGTAAATACAAAATTTGCTCAAGATTCATTGTCTACAACTCAGGATTCTAGAAATATATTGAGAATGATGGTGCGTGAACTACGTACTTCATCTTCTGGGAATGATGGTTCATACCCCTTAATCTCAGCATCTACTAGCACCTTGTCTTTTTATAGTGATGTTGATGCTGATGGTTTGAAAGATAAAGTAAGATACTACGTAGCTACAACGACTCTTACGAAAGGTTTGATAAAACCTACAGGTAGTCCACTTACATACGTTGCTGCAAATGAAGTTTTCAGTATTTTAGCGTATAATTTAAAGAACTCTTCCAGCACTCCACTTTTTGAATATTATGATAATGCTTATGCGGGAACGAGTAGTCCACTAACTCAACCTGTTGTTATATCAAATGTTAGATTGGTTAAAATTAACTTGATGGTTGATGTTGATCCAAATAAGTCACCGAACGTTAGAACTTATACTTCCCAGGTAAATTTGAGAAATTTGAAAGATAATTTATGATTAATTTTAAAAATAAAAATAGTGGCCTAATACTTGTTAATGTTTTAGTTTTCGGTGTTATTGCTATTGTTGTTACAACATCACTTGTAAACTGGGCGGCGGTAATGTTGAAAAATACTAAACAGTTGGGTGCTCGAGAGCAAGCTATACAGATAGCTGAAGCTGGAATTGATTATTATCGATGGCATTTGGCTCATGCACCTAATGATTATAAAGATGGGACAGCGACTACTACGAATGGTCCATTTGTCCATGATTTTGAAGATAAGGACGGTAATGTTATTGGACAATTCTCTCTTAATATAACACCACCTCCTACTGGTTCAACTTTGATTAAAATAAAATCAACCGGAACCGTATTGTCTGATCCTGGTTTGAGTAGAAGCATACAAGTTTCACTCGCTATTCCTTCTCTAGCAAGATTCGCTATGGTTACAAACAGTGTTGTTTATTACGGAGCCGGAGAAGAAGTTTTTGGTCCAATACATTCAAATAATGGAGTAGGGTTTTTGAGTGGAAATCCAGCACCAAAAGTACACAATCTCGTTACAAGCGCACTTTCGACTTTTATTTCCGGAAGTACTCGAAAACTCGGTGTATTTACGTCGGTACCCACATCAGATCCAAACCCTACTACAACAGTTGCACAAGTTATACCGAATAGACCTGATGTGTTTATGGGGGGAAGACAATTCCCAGTAGCGGTTGTTGATTTTACAAGTATAACTAGTGATCTATCAGGATTAAAGACACTCGCGCAATCAGCAGGGTTCTACAGAGCTTCATCTGGAGGTAATGGTTATAGAGTAGTACTAAGAACAGATGATACTTTTGATTTATATAAGATAAATTCTCTACGTCCAGCTCCTGGAGGTTGTACGAATTCTCAGAGTCAGACAGGGTGGGGCACTTGGAGTATAAATACGACCGGTGGAGCTACAACTCTTCTCGGTAATTATGCATTTCCATCAAATGGAATCATGTTCTTCGAAGATCATATATGGGTTGAAGGCCAAATAAATACAGCAAGATTAACTATTGCTGCGGGGGTTTTTCCAGTAAATTCTAGTACCTACAAGCATATTATTGTAAATGATAATCTGACCTATACAAATTTCGATGGATCAGACGCTATTGGTCTTATTGCACAAGGTGATTTCCTGGTCGGACTTTCAAGTGCAAATAATCTTAGTATCCACGGAGCCTTAATCGCGCAAAATGGTTCAACAAGACGATTTTATTACAATTCATCATGTGGTACTGGGGTTAGAAATACTCTAACTACATACGGAATGTTTGGTTCGAACGGTCAGGGGTATTTCTCATACGGTACCAATGTTAGTGGTTATAACAATCAGCCTGCAACATACGATGCAAACTTCCTATATGCTCCACCACCAAACTTTCCTCTAACATCTAGTCAGTACTCGATTCTTTCTTGGGAAGAGGTAAAGTAAATGATATAATATCTGAATGAAAAAGAAGATAATTATCGGCAATTGGAAGATGAATCCTGTTACTATTGAGGATGCAAAAAGTATATTTAAAGCAACAAAGAGTGCAGCTGAAAAATCAAAATCATTAGATGTCATAGTTTGCCCACCGTTTGTCTATTTATCAACGGTTTTAAAAACTGAATCAGAATCTGTGTCTATAGGTTCACAAGATTCTTTCTTTGAATCACAAGGATCTTTTACTGGAGAAATAAGTCCACTCATGTTGAAGAATATGGGAGTAAAGTATTCTATCGTTGGACATTCAGAGAAAAGAGCAAAAGGGGATACTGATGAAAATATATCAAAAAAGGTCGCATTGCTTCTTGATCTCGGTATAAAGACTATTTTATGTCTTGGAGAAAAGGAAAGAAGTGAAGATGGGGCGCATTTGGATTTTTTGAAAAATCAGATTAAAAACTCTCTAAACAAAGTTTCAAGAAAAAATATAAACAATCTCATTATCGCTTATGAACCTGTATGGGCAATAGGTGCAAAAGAATCAATGCAACCTGCAGATATTTACGAAATGTCTATTTTTATCCGAAAAATCTTGTCAGATCTTTATGGGCAAGATACCGCAGTTGCTACACCAGTTCTTTATGGCGGTTCAGTAAATTTTAGGAATGCAGCAGAGATTTTCACCAAAGGTCAAATCGATGGATTGCTTGTTGGTAGAGAAAGTGTGAATATTTCAGGGTTTAAAGAATTATTAAAGACTGTAGATTCAATATAATATGAAAACTATAAAAAACGTTGAGAATTTGAAAGATGTGAAAGTATTAGTAAGACTAGACCTCAATGTACCTATAGAGAATGGTCATATTGTAGATGATTTTAGAATAAGAAAATCTCTGCCTCTTATAAATTTCTTGGATTCAAAAGGTGCTCATCTTATCCTTATTAGTCATATAGAAACAAAAGAAAATCCTACACTAAAGCCCGTTGCTGAATATTTAAATAAACTAGGTATAAAATGCGTTTTTGAGAAAAACTATAAAAAAGCACTTAATAATAAAAATAAAATTATTTTACTTGAGAATCTTCGTGAGCATGAAGGGGAGAAGAAAAATGATAAGACTTTTGCAAAAGAACTCGCTTCATTGGCAGATATTTATGTAAATGAAGCATTCTCAGTATCACATCGAGAGCATGCTTCTGTTTGTGCTATTACAGAATTTATTCCAAGTTATATGGGACTTCAGTTTGAAGAAGAGGTAAAAAACTTAAGTCTTGCTTTCAAACCCGATCATCCTTTTCTTTTTATTCTTGGAGGAGCAAAGTTTGAGACGAAACTTCCTTTGGTTGAAAAGTTTATATCAATCGCCGATTCAGTATTTATCGGTGGAGCTCTGGCAAACGATTTCTTTAAAGCTCAAGGCAAAGATATTGGAAGTTCTTTGGTTTCGTCTACAGATTTGGATTTAAATAAGTTTATGAATAATAAAAAACTTTCTTTACCAATAGATAATATTTTAAAGGATACTGCGATAATGGACGTCGGTATGAATACTATTGAACAATTGAGAAAAGAAATTGATAAAGCAAAATTTATTTTATGGAATGGTCCTTTGGGTGCTTATGAGACAGGGTACAAATCAGGAACATTACAACTTTCAGAAATCCTCGCTGAAGCAACAGGAAAGGGTGCAAAAACTATAGTTGGTGGTGGAGATACACTTGCAACTATCGCTGAATTAAAATTGGAAGATTCTTTTACATTCGTATCAACTGGAGGGGGTGCAATGCTAGATTTCCTTGCTAAAGGGACATTACCGGGGATAGAGGCACTTAAAGATTCTCAATAATCTTGTTTTGATTCTCTTCAAAATTCTTCGGACTACCTTCCACATCTCTATTTGGAAATACCCATATGTGTGCATGGTGAACTTCATCGCCAACAATTCTACTCAAAATAAAATCAGTGTTAAAGGCCTTTCTTTGTGCGAGAGCAATCTTTTTTGCTATTTCAAAATACTCTGAAGAATTCGGAACATCCCATACCCAACGATAATGATCTTTTGGAATTACTTGAACATGTCCTGGAGATTGAGGATTTATATCTAAAAAGGCAAGGAAGTTCTCATTTTCATAAACAACATATGAAGGGATCTCTTTTTTAACTATTTTACAGAATATACAATTTGTTTCGTGAGTCATAATCATATTATACCAGATGATATACTTGTTGCATGAAGAAATATTCTGTACGGGAGAGAGTGAATGGAAGTATGCTAGACAATCTTCTTTTTTATAGAAATATAAAAACTCCACAAGAAAAAGAGGATTTTTTAAATCCAAATTATGAAAAACACATTCATGATCCTTTTCTTTTAAAAGATGCAAAGAAAGCTGCGGAGAGAATCATAAAAGCAATTGAAGAAAATGAAAGTATTGTGATCTATAGTGATTATGATGCTGACGGTATTCCTGCAGGAGTTCTTTTTCATGATTTTTTTAAAAAAATAAATTTTAAGAATTTTATTAACTATATTCCTCATAGACATGATGAAGGTTTTGGTTTGAATGTTGAAGCTGTGAACCAGTTTATAAAAGATAAAGTGAATTTGCTGATTACTTTGGATTGTGGGATTTCTGATATTGAAGCGGTTAAAGTTGCGAAAGGTAATGGTATCGATGTGATCATTACAGATCACCACGAACCTCATGAAGAGCTTCCACAAGCATTTGCAATTGTAGATCATAAACAAAAAGATTGTGACTATCCTGAAAAGATATTGTGTGGATCCGGAGTTGGTTTTAAATTGATTCAAGCAATTCTTAAAATAAAGAGATTTGATATGAAGGACGGTCATGAAAAATGGTTTCTTGATATGGTGGGAATGGCTACACTTTCTGATATGGTTCCGCTTGTTGGTGAGAATAGGGCACTGGCACATTTTGGTTTAAGGGTTTTGAAGATAAGTCCTCGTAAAGGTCTTATGAGACTTTTGAATCATTTAAAAATAAATCAAAAATATCTAACTGAAGATGATATAGGTTTTATGATAACCCCTCGAATAAATGCCGCTTCTAGAATGGGTGTTCCCATGGATGCTTTTAGACTGCTTGCAACTGACGATGACGATGAAGCGCACAAATATGTATTACATTTAGATGAAATAAATAATGAAAGAAAAGGGAAAGTTGCTTCAATAGTAAAAGAAGTTAAAAAGATTATTTCAGAAAGATACAATAACAATCCAAGAAATGTAATCGTTGCAGGTAATCCACAATGGCGACCCTCGCTTCTTGGTCTTGTTGCGAACTCTTGTGCAGAAGAATTCGGTAGACCAGCATTCCTTTGGGGAAGAGATGGTGATGGTGTAATAAAAGGTTCATGTCGTTCAGGTGGAACTGTAAGTGTTGTGGATATTATGAATAAAGTAAAACAGGGAGTAATGATTCAATATGGTGGACATAGCGCTTCTGGAGGGTTCGCCGTATCAGATGAAAATATTCATTTTTTTGATGATCATTTGAATTCTGCTTTTGATTTACTTTTAAAAGAAGAAAAAAATATCGAACCTGATTATGTCGATATGGAAATATCCTTGGATGAAATAGATTGGAATATGTATAAAGAGATAGAGAAGCTGGCTCCTTTTGGTATTGGAAATAAAAAACCATTTTTTCTTTTAAGAGATATAAATATATTTGGAATAAAGGAATTCGGAAAAGAAAAGAATCATTTGGAATTAAGTTTCAAGAAGGGCAATGGTAGTTTGATAAATGCGATGGGATTTTTTATGGATAGTAAAACATTTAAAAATAAAGATGGAGAAAATATAAAGATTGGGGATAAAATAGATCTCATTGCAACTCTTGAAAAATCTATGTTTAGAGGAAGGGCAGAGCTGAGGATGAGGATTGAGGATGTGGTCTAAAATCCTATAATTAGTTATTATGATACCAATGAATACAACAATATTTACAGATGGAGCGTCTAGAGGCAACCCTGGCAAGGGTGGCTGGGGTTGTGTAGTTGTTGAAAAAGATAAAGTAGTAGAACTTGGTGGTAGAGAAGATGATACAACAAACAATCGCATGGAACTTGAAGCAGTAATATCTGCTCTATCTATCGTAAAAGAAAAAGATAATATCACTGTTAATTCAGATTCATCTTATGTAATAAATGGAATAACAAAATGGGTGAATGGATGGAAAAGAAATGGTTGGATAACAAAAACAAAAGATGAAGTATTGAATCGCGATCTTTGGGAGAGACTGGTGGAAGCAAAAGGGGGTAAAGAAATAAATTGGAATTATGTAGGAGGTCACTCAGGAATAGTAGGGAATGAGAGATGTGATGTTATAGCTACGTCATTTGCAGACAATGATCCTATAGATTTGTTTAATGGAAATATCTCAAACTATTCGATAAAAAATATTTTAGATCTATCTCATGTTGAAGAATTAAAAAAAGATAAAAGTGAAAAGAGGAATCATTCAAAAGCAAAAGCGTATTCTTATGTTAGTAAACTTGATGGAAAAATATTAACACATAAGACTTGGGCAGAATGCGAAGCTCGCGTAAAAGGTAAAAGCGGAACTAGATATAGAAAAGCAATATCACAAGAACAAGAACAGCAAATTATAGAAGAATTTAATAAATTTTAATAAAATAATAATAAAAATTTTATTTAGATTTCATTTTCTTTTTATATAGATTTTATTTAGGGCTGGTAATATTTTTATGTGAGCAAAAATAAGAATATTATAAATCTAGTTGTTATTGGTGCTTTAATAATTATTTTTATAATTAGATTTATTTCTGTAAGTCACAATGGTCGCGAAGACTTGATTGAAAAGTATAAAGGTAAAGTAGTTGATGTTAAAGGGTATATTAGTAGCGAACCTCTGACAAAAGATTTTACAAAAACTTTTATTTTAAAGGTTGAAGAAATCGATGAAGAGAAATCAGATATATCAATTAAAGTCAGTACAGAAAGATATATAGAATATAAATATGGTCAGGTATTGAATCTAAAAGGTAAACTTTCTGTACCATTTAACTTTAAAAGTAATGGCGGTAGAACTTTTAATTATGTAGATTTTCTCTTGAAAGATGGGATATATTTTGAGATGAAAAAACCTACAATCGATATTGTAAGTAATGATGGTGGGAATTTTATTTCAAAAAAACTTTTCGAGCTCAAGCAGGGCTTTCTTTCTAATTTGAAAAAAGTTTTAGGAGAACCACATTCCGCTTTGGCTGGAGGTTTGGTCGTAGGGGAGAAGAGTGCTCTGGGGAAAGAACTAATCGATGATTTTAGAAAATCAGGATTGATACATATTGTAGTTTTGTCTGGATACAATATTACAATCGTTGCGGATTCGATAAGAAGGATACTATCTTTTTTACCTAGAAATATCGGTATAGTTTTGGGAGGTCTTGGTATTGTAGCTTTTGGAATTCTGGTTGGTGGAGGTGCAACAGTTATTCGTTCTTGTATTATGGCTGTCATTGCACTCATCGGTTCACTGTTAAGGAAAGATTACAATGTTGGTAAAGCATTGTTTGTTGCTGGAGTGATAATGTTAATACAAAATCCTTTGATACTCCTGTATGATCCTTCATTCCAATTATCCTTCCTTGCAACATTAGGTCTTATACTTCTATCTCCACCAATTGAAAAGCGTATAGGCTTTATAACTGAAAAGTTTGGTATAAGAGGTTTGGTAGCTTCTACTCTGGCGACTCAGATTTTTGTTTCACCATATATTTTGTATATGATGGGACAATTATCAATAATAGGGATTATTGTAAATATTATTGTATTACCAATTATTCCTATGACAATGTTATTCGTAACTCTAGCTGGTATATTTGGCTTCGTATCAATTTTTGTTTCTCAGATATTTGGATGGCTTTCGCATTTCTTATTGAACTATGAATTGTTGGTTGTTACGAATTTTTCTAGTTTGCCTTTCGCGTCCATAGAATTACCCAAGTTCTCTTTTGTTATTGTCGTGGCTTTTTATTTGAGTTACTTTGTTGCACTTATAAAATTGCCTTCAACTTTATTCCAATTTAAATTCACAAAAAAATCTTCAACATAATTTTTCTTTCCTGAAGGTTGATAATCTGCAACGTAAGAATGCTCCCACATATCAAGAGCTAGTATGGGAGTACAATCTTGGAGTTGATTCATATGTTGTTCTTCAATCCAATTTGTTATGAGACATTTATCTTTTCTATCATAAAAAAGAATTACCCAACCGATTCCTCTTGTTAATGCAACAGACTTAAAATTGTTTATCCATGTTTCAAATGATCCAAAATCAGTGATGATTTGTTTCATCAATTCTCCATCATTGTTTATCGCCGTACTTCCATCTTCAAGACTCGAAAAATATATTTCATGGTTTCTCATTCCATTATATTCAAAACCAAGTCTCCTAATATCTTGTTTTCCTTCCAATGTTTCATTTAGATTCTTTACATATCCTGCATATAGCTTTAGATGCTCTTCAATTGTTTTCGCTGAAATTCCTTTTAGACTTGGTATATTAAATTTTAATTCATTAAATTTTTTCATAATCATATAATATCATGAAAAATAAGAGAAAAATTTTAATACTATCTTCAACTGGTCTTTTGGTATTTTTAATATTTATCTCACTTTATATTTATAAATGGGAATTTAGAAAACAAGTATTAGAAATTAATTTCTTTAGTTTAAATCGTGGCAGATCAATATTCCTTAGAACTCCAAATAATAAAACAGTACTAGTCGGTGGGGGACAGAATACTGATACTATTCGCGAGCTGACAAAAGTTATGCCATTTTATTCTAGAACTATAAATTATATTTTTATCCCTAGTGCTACTCCAGCACAGATCGGAGGTTTAATAGAGATAGTAGATAGATACAAAGTTGATGAAATATTTTTAACTAAAAATATGTCGACCAGTACAGTCCTAAAAAATCTTAAAGATAAAATAAAGAAAAATAATATTCATATAAAAGAAATTGAATTGAATGATCAAATAGAAATTGATGGAATATTTTTTAATGTAATTTTCCCTAATCCTGATTTTAAATTTAATAAAACTAGCTTACCAGAATTGGCGCTAGATATTTCTTATAACAATACCTCGCTATACCTAATGGGTAATTTATCCAAGACAATTCAAAAAAGTATTTCAAAAAATATAAAAGCAAATAAAGAAAATATAATCGAGTTTTATCATAGTGGTACCGACACGAAAGTAAACAACGATTTGATAGAAAAGATAAAACCTAAATACATTTTTAATACAAAAGAAAAAACCACCCGATGGATATCAGATGGTCTTTTCTTCAAAAGGGAAATATAGATATTATATAATCCCAGCTTTCTTTAGTGTAGCAAAAGCTCCTCTCTTCTGGATTGTCTTAAGCGCACGAGTTGATATTGTTAAATTGAATGATTTCTTTAGTTCAGGTACATAAACCTTCTTCTTTTGAAGATTTGGATACTTTCGAACTATTCCTGTAGGGTTGAATTGAGTAGCACGAGTAGCGTTTGAATAGCCACCAGCTCTCATTGAACCCTTTTTTGTTATTTCACAAACTTTTGCCATAGTGTTAGTATGCTATCATAATAAAAACATTAAGCAAGTATATGAACGATTCTATATTCATTTTTCAAATAATCATACTAATAATGTCAGTTGTAATACATGAGATTTCTCATGGTTATACTGCAGAGCTTTTGGGTGATCCGACACCGCGTTTGCAAGGAAGATTGACCTTAAATCCACTAAAGCATCTAGAATTATTCGGTTCTTTTCTTGTTCCAGTTCTGACTTCGTTAACTGGTTTTACTTTTGGTTGGGCGAAACCTATTGAATGGAATCCTTATAATATAAAGAATAAAAGGGTAGGTGAAATACTTATATCTATAGCTGGTCCTGCTTCAAATCTACTCATAGCTATTGTTTTTGGTCTTATTGTTAGAATATTTGGAAACGAATTGCCTGCATCTTTTATTCAAATTTCTGTTTATGTAATCCTTATAAATATAGTTTTGGCAGTCTTCAATATGATTCCACTTCCACCACTTGATGGATCAAAAGTACTGTTCTCTCTATTACCACCAAGTATGAACAATGTCAGAGTGACACTTGAGAGATATTCTATTTTCTTTTTCCTGATTCTAATATTCGTCCTTTGGAGATTTGTTGAGCCGATAATACCTTATATATTCAAAGTTATTACGGGGGTGACTATATAGTTGCCTTTTCTTACTTTTATGATAGAGTAACCCCACGTCCAAAAATGCAAAGGGGTGAGTAACCGCTAGGTGAAAACAATCAACCCTAAGCAATTCAATAGAATTTAGAGTTTTTGGAATATTATTAATTAAGGTCATTTGACCAAACATTTACGAATGCCAACAATAAATCAGCTTGTTCGAAAGAATAGAAAGAAGTTTATCAGAAAGCCAAAGTCAGTAGCTTTGACACGAAGTTTCAATACTATTGAAAACCGCCCAAGTTTCTTACCATCTCCATTCAAGAGAGGAGTATGTATTAAAGTTACTACAAAGACTCCAAAGAAGCCTAACTCAGCTATTCGAAAGATTGCACGAGTTCGTCTATCAAACGGTCTTGAAGTTACAGCTTATATTCCTGGAGAAGGACACAATCTACAAGAACACTCAGTGGTTCTTCTAAGAGGAGGTCGAGTAAAGGACGTAGGTCTAAGATATACAGTTGTTCGAGGTGTACTTGATGCAGCTGGAGTAGAGAAGAGACGAAAGGGTCGAAGTCAATACGGAAATAAGAGACCAAAGGCAGCTAAGGTTTAATATATTATTTCTAAATTAAATAAATATAAAAATATATGAGAAGAAGAATAAAGAATAAGCACATATTAAAGCCAGAGCCAGTTTTTGAGTCTGTAAAAGTTTCAAAGCTTATAAACTATGTGATGGACTCAGGAAAGAAAGCAACAGCAAGAAAAGTTATATACGATTGTTTCGATATAATAAAAGAAAAGACAAAGTCAGAATCTCCAATTGAAGTTTTTGAACTTGCTCTTAAGAATACTATGCCAGCAATGGAAGTTAGATCAAGACGAGTTGGAGGTGCGAACTACCAGGTTCCACGAGAAGTAAGACCAGATAGACAAAGAACTCTTTCATTGAAATGGATTGTGCTTGCAGCTAGATCAAAGAAGGGTAAGCCAATGGCAGAGAAGCTTGCAGATGAAATAATCGCTGCATCAAAGAATGAAGGTGAAGCAGTTAAGAAGCGAGAAAATACACATAAGATGGCAGAAGCAAACAAAGCATTCGCACACTTCGCTTGGTAATATAAGGATAGATATAAAATACAAAATAAAACCGCCGAAAGGTGGTTTTATTTTTATATACTTCTTATATAATAGTAGTAATGGCAACGTTTTTACTATTTTCTATTATCGTTCATTCTATCCTAGACTTTACTCTAGGTGTGCAATTATCTGCAGTTTTATTGGGTTTAGTTTTATATTTTAGATATAAAGATATTCTATCTCTTTCGCATGAGAATATGATAGTAGCTTTCATTTTTATTACTTGCATAATGATATTCTTTTCGATCAACGGTGATAAAAAATAATTTATCCACAGAGTTATGAAATCTTGATAAAATTTTTATAAATTTTAGCATTGTATTATGGAAAATATATTTTAAACTTATACTATTATTAAATAACTGATAACTATATGAATGATCAAGAACCAAAATACTTTACGAAATTTAAGGAAGAGTTACTAGGTAAGTTTGATGGTGTAGATAATAAGTTTAATCAAATAGATACAAGGTTCGATAATATGGATTCAAGGTTCGATAAGATAGATACAAGGTTCGGCAATATGGATTCAAGACTCGATAATATGGATTCAAGACTCGATAATATGGATTCAAGACTTGATAATATGGATTCAAGGTTCGATAAGATAGATACAAGGTTCGGCAATATGGATTCAAGGTTCGATAAGATAGATAAAAGATTTGACGCTAGCGAAGAACAAATAGCAAAGGTCTCTGAAAGTATTACTATTTTAGAAATAGGTTTTAATGATGTTAATAGAAAACTTGATGCTCATGCGGAACAAATCGCTAAAGTTTCTGTGCAGGTTACCACACTAGGTGTTGATATTAAAAGGGTTGAGACTAAGATTAATAATAATATATTCAAAACTATTGATACTGAACAAAGAACTGAAAAATTAGAAAAGGTGGTTTTTGCTTAGGTAAATATTTTGCATTTCCGAGACTTTTGAGGTAAGCTAGAGCCTACTTCGTATTATTCAATATTCGAATTTATTATTAATTAATTTTATTTATGCAACGCGACTATCCATTAGAAAAAGTACGTAATTTCGGTATTATTGCCCACATTGATGCAGGTAAGACAACTACCTCAGAAAGAATCCTTTACTATACAGGTATGATTCATAAGATAGGTGAGGTGCACGATGGTGCAACAGTTACTGACTGGATGGAACAAGAGCGAGAAAGAGGTATTACTATTACCGCTGCCGCTATTACTTGTTTCTGGAATCCTTCATATATGCCAAAGACTGACACTTCAAAGAAGGTCCGTTTTAACGTTATTGATACTCCAGGACACATCGACTTCACAGTAGAAGTGAAGCGTTCTCTCAGAGTACTAGACGGTGCTGTTGTGGTTTTTGACGGTGTTGCTGGAGTAGAGCCTCAATCAGAAACGAACTGGAGATATGCCGATGAAAGTAATGTGCCTCGACTTTGCTTCATAAATAAAATGGATAGAACAGGTGCTTCTTTTGAGAAGTCATATGCTTCTATTCTAGAAAGATTGAATAAAAGAGCAGTACGATTCCAAATTCCAATTGGTACAGAAGGGGATCATGAAGGAGTTGTGGACCTATTGAAAATGAAAGCCTATTTCTTTGATGGAGAAAAGGGTATTAATGTTATTGAAAAAGAAATTCCAGAGAATATGTTGGCTGATGCAAAGAAATATCATGCTGAACTAGTAGAAAAGGCTGTTGAACATAACGATGCTCTGATGCAACAGTATCTAGATGGAAAAGAAATTCCAGTAGATGTCCTAAAGACTGAAATCAGAAAGCTAGTTATTGAAAATAAAATGTTCCCAGTGTTCACTGGTTCTGCTCTAAAGAACGTTGGAGTTCAACTAGTTCTAGATGCAGTAGTAGACTATCTACCTGCTCCAACAGATATCAAGGCTGTTAAAGGTATTGATCCAAATACGGGAGAGGAAATCTTCCGAGGCCCTTCAGATGAAGAACCTTTTGCTGCTCTTGCTTTCAAACTACAAAACGATCCATTCGTAGGACAACTTACATTCTTTAGAGTGTATTCAGGTACTATCGAATCAGGAACATACATTTACAACTCAACAACAGGTAAAAAGGAGAGACTAGGACGTATCGTTCGACTACAAGCTGATAAACGAGAAGAAGTAAAGAAAGTGTATGCGGGTGAAATCGCAGCCGCTGTAGGTCTAAAGGATGCTTTAACATCTCATACTTTCTGTGATGAAGAAAAGCCTATAATACTTGAAGCTATTAAGTTCCTTGAACCTGTGGTTTCTCTAAGAGTAGAACCAAAGACTAAAGCTGATCAAGAAAAAATGGGTATGGCACTTAAGAAGCTTGCAAACGAAGACCCAACATTCAAGATTACTTCAAATAGTGAAACAGGAGAGACAATCATATCAGGTATGGGTGAGCTACACCTTGATATTATGGTTGATCGTATGAAAAGAGAGTTCAGTGTTGAGACAAATGTCGGTAAGCCTCAAGTGGCATACAGAGAGACAATTCTTGGTACTGCAGAAGCTGAACACAAATACATCAAGCAATCAGGAGGTAAGGGTCAATATGGTCACGTAAAGATCAATATCAAGCCTATGGAAAAGCTTGTTGAGGGTGAAAAGATTCCAAAGAATGTTAGTCGATATGATGATTTCGAATTCATAGACTCAATCAAGGGAGGTGTTATTCCAAACGAATTCATCCCAGCGGTTGAGAAGGGAGTACACGAAGCTATGGATAGAGGAGTTGTTGCTGGATTTAGAATGGTGAACGTAAGTTGTGAACTAACATTCGGTTCATACCACGACGTTGACTCATCTGAAATTGCTTACAAGATCGCAGGATCACAAGCATTCCAAGAGGCTGCGAAGAGAGCAAAGCCAGTTATCCTTGAACCTATAATGAAGCTTGAAGTTCTTTTCCCTGAGAAGTTCATGGGAGATGTTACTGGAAGTATTTCTTCAAAGAGAGGAACAATTGAAGAAATGACAGAAAGAGGACAATCAAAAGTACTACACGCTATGGTTCCTCTATCAGAAATGTTCGGATATACAACACAACTAAGATCAATGACTTCAGGACAAGGAAGTGCAACTATGGAATTTGATCACTATGATGTGGTGCCAAAGAACGTAGAAGCTGCTATTGTTGCAGAGAGGAAGTAGTTGTTAATAACTATTATTGAATAGATAAAAAGAACTGGTACAATATATACTAGTTCTTTTTGTTTTATTTATTTATTATTATATTTATTTTTCTATGAAAAAATTATTAAAGGTTTCCGGTCTGTTACTGTTTTTGTTTGTATCATCGTTCTCTATTAATGTGTATAGTACTAATGCGCAAAATATACCAGCCCCATCTGAAGGGTATATAATAGTAGATAGAGATATTATAAATTCAGGTGAAAAGGTATATTACAGATGGGCAACACCATCAATAAATAATTCTGCAAAAATATCTTTTTCATGTAGAAAAGGTTTTAATGTTATTTCTACAGATAAGAATTATACTGCTTTAAATAATTACCCGAATTTGTGTAACATAGGTTGGCTAAATGTACCAGCAAATTCTTCTAGTTTTGAAACAACAATTACTATAAGTACTTCAACATCAAATGCTAGTCTAGCAGATGTGAATGCATCACTACAGTACCTTTTAAGTAATGGAACTACAGCAACAAGTACAGCTCCAGGTATAACAATTATTCCCGCAACAACAACTGTGAGTATTATAAATTCATCAGTAAGAGGGAGGCCGGATATAGTAGTCGGTAAACCAGATCAAATTATCGCTGAATTTAGACTAAGTACACCAAATCCAATAAGAATTACAAAATTATGGTTTTATCAACCAAGTATAGAACGACCTAATATTGCAAATATAGGTATTTTTGATGGTCAGGGCCTTGTAGCACCGCTTGAACCATATCTTCATTATCATATTTTGAATAAACCATTTGATGTGAAAAATGGAGTTAGTATCTTTTTTCTAAAAGGATTAGTTGATAGTGCACCGTATAATGGCATCAAATTAACATTAGGAATGACTAATTTCGAATATATAGATTTGGTTACAGGAAAGACGGGTAATATGAATAATGCTTCCGTATCGACTATAGGAGGAAGAACTGTATTATTTGCAACCTCAACAACTAATTTTGGGGCTCCAGAATATACTTTAATCTCAAAATATATAGCCGCCCAAGGTAGTCCACAGATAAACGCATCTAATAGTTTAAGTACCTCAACACTACAGGCAATTTTTAGATTTAAAATAAAAGCGGTTGGTAGTGATGTGGTGATTCCTTATAATTTGAATACTTTATCTTCTACCACACCAACAGGCTTTGTAAATTTCAATTTATTCAGAAATGGCGTAAATATACCAATAACAAGTGATAACTCGTACTCAGTTTCATATATTACGCCTTACGGATCGGCTATTACAAGTGAGGTTATAAAAAAGGGTCAAGAGAAAGAAATGATAGCAATGATTACTTTCTTAGGAAGAAATAAAAAAGGAAAACCTCTCTCAGAAGGAATTTGTAGTTTTAGATTAAGTTCAATAAGATTACTTGATTCAAGTGGAAATTTTGCTAGTACAACTTTTGTTTCCGCAGCAGATCCTAAGAAATGGGAAACAGATAGTGTACCTTTCGAATGCGGTCCAGCTTACAACGCTACCACATCATCAGTAACTGTAGTTAATCCAAATGGAGGAGAAAAGCTATTAACAGGTCAAACATACAGGATAAACTGGGTGGGTGGAAGCAAGAGGATTAATATTTGGATACTAGATAGTCCAACAAAAGTTGGTCAGAAATTATTTTCAACCATTGATAACAGTGGTTTCAAAGATTGGACCGTTAAGAAGTTGGGTGATACTTTCTACAATCCAAATACTGGAAAGATAGAAAAATATTCTGGAAATTATTTAATTAGAATAGATTGTATTGAATTAGATTGTTACGATCTAAGTAATTCTCCATTTTCAATTTCTTCTTCAACACCGCCGGTAGCTTCTACTACTCCAACTCTTACACCGTATCCTATCAATATTATTAGACCAAATGGCGATAAGTATAATGCAGGATCAAATGTAAATATTAACTGGAGGACAGAAGGAGTTGTTCCAACAGTATCTATAGAAATACTTAATTCAAAAGGTTCTGAGGTTATCTTCTTACGTTCAGCTGTAAATAATACCGGTTCTTACGTTTATTCAATACCAGCAAACACTGCAAGTGGTAACTATATTGTAAAGATAAAAGGAAGTAATGGTGCAATTGCTACTTCATACTTCACGGTTTACGCAGTTGAAAGCACCAACGCTTACCCAATTGTAACCCCAGCTGCTACACCAGTTTACACTCCAACTCCAACAGCTACTCCAACATACTCTCCTTCACCTTCACCAAGTTATTCACCAACACCTACTCCAACATACTCTCCTTCACCTAGTTATTCTCCAAGTCCATCTACATCAGCGTCACCATCACCGAGTTCTTCATCTGGAGCGTATATGGATAAGGGTATATATAGGGCATCAATTTGGAGTGCGATAAAGTCTCTACTCGGTTTTTAGAATTAAAGGGAATTCCTCAGTCAATTCACTAGAATTATAAAAGCTTAAAGCAAAACCACCGAAACTGTAGGTGGTTTTGTTTATTTCGATTTCTGCACCACCTGATAGAGGATTATTGTTCGGTTTGGAATTATTAAAACCAATATTAAAAAGAGTCGATATTATTTCAGGTCTATCATAAATAGGGAATCCAGCTTTACTCCACTGATTTTCTATTTGTTTTATATATAAAGCGGCATACAAATATGAATAGTATCTACTATGTTCATCTGTAAGTCTCTCGAATCTCTCACTATCATGGTTATCTGTCTTGAAATCAAGTATATCTTCAAAATCTTTAGATAAATACCATGGCGAGCTGGTATCTTTTAGATTATTCTCTATTTGTTCTGCTGTATCTTGTTTGATACCCATAACTCCCCAAGAGAATTGACTTTGATTGCCAAGAATCTTTAATGGAGCAAAAATCTGTTTATAAATCTCTCTTTCAGAAAAGAAGAGTCGCATCTGTTCTACTACTAGCGGGGTAATTATTACCCTAGGTGGTATACCTGTTTCTTCGCTTACTTTATCTATTATTTCTTTATCTTTTAAAATAGCTAGCTTGAGAGTTTGCCACTCATCAGTATTTTTCCAATCATCATTCGTTATTTGCTTTTGAAAGTAATCATGTTGATTGTCGACAACTCCACCAGTCTTCGTCCAACCGAATCTCATTGCAATATATCCAGAGACCATAACAAAACCAATTAGTGCAAATATGTATATAACAATTCTTATATATTTCATGTGGTAATACTATAACATGGGGATAAAACTGCTATAGATATATCGGTATAGGGGTATAATTATTCTAATATGATAAAAACATTTAAACTTTGTTCGATTGCAGTTATTATTTTAACTCTATTCTTTTCTATAAAATACGTAAACGGAAGTAATGGCAACATTTATCAAGATCAATTTTCATTTTTAAATTTCTTTTCGGGTATACCTCAGTTGGCTCAAGTATTACCTACACAAGATGATAAAATAAAGATGAGGGATTTCACTATTGATACGCAAGGTAAGTCACTGTTTAATTCTAATGTAGACATTGAGAATGATGGTAAATTGATTGAATATGCTAATGGTAAGAAGATTAAGGATTGGAAAATCAAATATGAGAAAAAGGGTCATAGCAGAGGGATATGTGAACCACCAGTTATAAACTTAAGTTTCGATAAGTTTGATAGTAAAGGTAATGCCAAAGAACTTTTTACAGGACTAAGTACATACAAAGATAATAAGACACTACAATATCAAAAGATAAGATTGATTCCTGAATGTGATGTTTGGAATGATTATTTTGATGGAGGAAATATTGGTTTCGACGGGCAACTAAATGTCAATTTGAGGGAGTATATGATACATAAGATCTTCAGATTTTTTAATGTCCCTACTGCCGATGTATTAGGTTTTGCAAATATTACTATAGCTAGTAATGATGTTAGTTATAGTGGGAAAATATTCAGGTATATGATCATTCAGAGACCACAGGAGCTTGATGATCAGATTCCTTTTACCACACAGTTTAATTTTAAACCCGAAATATATTCATCAGGAGAGGGGTCAGGGTGGTATCATAGATATGATAATTCTTTGCTTGTATTTAGTAAAAAAATCACTAACTCTAAGACTAACGAAGAGAGGGTAGTTAACTTTGACATAGAGACAAAAATAAGATTCGATATACTAACCGATTTCCTAGACTTAAGTGATATGGCTTTTTTACATAATGAGGATGGCGGTATCGATATAAAAACTGGTTTAGTAAAATCCATACCACATGGGTTTGATGCCTCATTTGATTGCTATGCTGACGATGGACGATTGTTGTTCGATAGATTCTACCCTATGTATTCAAAGGATCAAAAACATAAAGACATCTTCTATTCTGTCTCAAGAGAAATATTTTTAAATTCAAAAAATTTAGACAAAATGCTGTCATTCGTAGATAGTTTCCCATACAAGGATGTCGATGGGGAATTACTGAAGAATTTCTTGAAGATTAGATTTTATCAAAATTCTACCTTCGTTAATTCAAGTGAATTTGCAAAAAGTCTGAATAAAATTCACTCACCTGTAGTAATAAATCTACCTTTTAAAGACAACCAAGAATACGGCAATGCTCTAATCGACTTTGGTAATAAATGTTATTTACCTAAAATTGATTTAAAAGGAGTCACTGTTTCAGATATAAAGGACTTCTCATTGTCATCTAGTACAGATAATTCAAGTTATAATATTAGTTTTACTGTCGATGTTAAGACGGGTGACAAAGCACTCCAATTGTATAGAAAGAATCCATTTTTTGTAATGAGTGTCTTAAATAGTAAAGATGAAAAAAAGGTAAGGGAAATATATCTAGTCACTAGTTCAATAAAAGGAATTGATGAAAATGTTGTAGGCCCTTATTATGAAATAACACCAAATACAACTGTAAGTATTAATTTGAGGTCTACAATCGCCGCGGATTTCATATTCAAAGGTGATTATAAATTCGTATTAGAAAGTTTTACTCCAAATAATAATTTTAATCCATTTAAAATTAATTATAAAACAAAGATTTTTTCACTAGGCAGGTTTGAACCTATTGTGTTAAGAACACCTAAACAAGATGAAAATATTGATTCTGGAGCAACTTCTACTTATACAATAACTTGGTCTGGAGAAAAAGATAAAAGCATTACAATTTTTCTAGTTGATGCTTCTGGATATAGATATTATTTAACAAACCCAAATCTGGTAAGTATTCTCAATAACAAATTTGTTTGGGATTATAATAAGGTTTATAAGTATCAATTAAATAATTATGTATCAACTAGTCTAGCCGAAGGTAGATACACAATTTTTGTTCAGTACGGTGATTCAGATTTGATGTCAGACGGGGTTCAGTTTAATTACTTACATACAGATAATAAAAAGTCCTCAATTTCTGTATCAAGTATAAAGGCTAAACTAAACTATAATTTAGACTATTCTGAGTCATCGATAGTCGTAAATTCAGAAATCAATATTGATGTGCCTGCAAGTACGACGATGATTGTACCTAAAAGATACGCATTCAGTGTTAATGGTCGATCTGGAAATGGTTATTATGTAGGAGGAGATACACTTTATACTACTAATGATGCAAAAATTAATGGTGAGAACTACGAACTTGCGGGTGGTAAGAAGTATAAATTTAGTCTGGTAACAAATACCGTAGATGCTATCAAGTTTTTTCCAGGAGTGTACATTTTTAGTGTCTCTGGTGTGTCTTATGGATCTAATTATAATACATATTTAGCAATACCAACTAAATCTCCAAACATCTCAAACAAATTAGCTGTCATTGGCGAAAAGGCACCTTATATAAACAGCATTGATAGTCCGGTTTATTTTGATAAACCAGTAATCATAAGAGGTGTGCGTTTTGGAAAAGAACCCGTAAGAATTTTGGTCGGTAAGGATGAGAGAGTAGATACTACACCAACAAATAGCTATATTGAAGATACTGTTAGCTTTATTCCTAAATACCTAGGATTTGAAAAAGGTTTTATTCCGATACAAATTGTAAATAAATATGGTGCAAGTAATTATTATTATATTGAACTAAAATGAAAAAAATAACCTATATTACAATTTTATCTCTAATAATGTTTATCCCGAGTTTAACCAATGCCAGTACTAGTTCTTGTTTGCAGTTTAAGTACTCACCTAGTTTTGGTTCTGATAATTCGAATACAAACGGTGAAGTATCCATGATTCAACAATTCTTGAAGGATAGAAGTTACTTTTTCGGTAATGTTGATGGATTATTTAATATAGATACCGCTATTGCGTTAGTTAAATTCCAGAAGGCATACAGTATACCATTAGACGTCAACCCGGTTATTTCTGCAGTTGTTGGTCCAAAGACAAAAGCTAAGATTATTGAAATTACTTGCCCTGTAAGAATAAAAGCTATTATACCAACACAGACACCAACTCCATCTCCGAGTTATTCACCCGCACCGACATATTCTCCAACCCCAACCGCTACACCAACATACTCTCCTTCACCAAGTTACTCACCAACCCCAACCCCTTCTAGTTCACCAACACCAAGTTACTCTCCGTCACCATCATATTCACCATCACCAAGCTCTTCATCTGGGGCGTACATGAATACAAGCCTCTTCAGAGCATCGGTATGGCAGGTATTTAAAATACTAGTTGGTATATAAAACTAGGCTGTATAATGTATAGATGAAATTACCACTAGCTATAATATTTGCAGTAAGTCTTCTTACTCATTTATTATTTTTCGGACAACCAAAACAAGTTGTATTTGATGAAGTATATACAGCAAGGTTTATAAGCTCATATTCAAAAGGGGAGTATTATTTTGATCTACATCCACCACTCGCAAAACTAATGGGTTATGGTGTCGGCGAAATTTTGGGAATTGATTATAAAAGTATCGACTTTGGATCGATAGGGAATGCTCTATCAGAGCAGGTTGCGTATTTACGCCTCCTACCACTCATCGCAGGGATTCTACTACCAATAGTTATATATCTAATATGTATAAAATTAAATATTTCAAAGACTAGTTCATTTTCGGCTAGTATACTTGTTTGTATTGAAAACTCTCTTATTGTCCAAAGTCGTTTCATACTATTTGATGTAATGATGTTACTCCTCGGTTTTCTTTCGGTATTCTTATATCTTAAATACAAGAAAGAAGAGACGAAAAAATACCTTTTAGTATTATCTGCACTATCCGCATCTCTGGCTTTTAGTATAAAATGGACTGCTTTAGCATTCGTCTTGTTTATTATTCTAATTGAAATACAGAATAAAGTTGGATTAAAGAGACTCTTCAAATTCGCATCTGTTTATCTTGCAGTTGGCACTCTTGTATATCTATTAGTTTTTTATTTACATTTCCTATTTTTCCCAGATTTGCCTGGTACTTTTTTCCATGACTTTACTGTATTAAATATAGAAATGTTGAGATCAAGTACAACGATGACCGCAACACACTCATACTCCAGCTCGTGGTTTACTTGGCCGATAATGCTCCGACCCATATTTTATTGGCAAAATATAGAACAAACTAGATTTATATATCTACTAGGGAATCCTTTTATATATTTATTTGGTATTTTATCTATCTCATATATTTCACTACTTATTCTATTAAGAAAAATTAAAGATAGTGCCTCGGCATTTATAGTTACGGGATTTATATGTAATTTTTTACCATTTATAATCATCGGTAGGGTAATGTTTCTATATCACTATGAAGCGGCTTTGATATTTGCGATTATGGCAATCGCATTTCTTTTAGACTCTATTAAGAGTGAAAAAAATAGAAAAATGACTACTCTGGCTATCGTTTTGATTTGTATTATTTCTTTTATATATTTCAGCCCTTTAACTTATGGCTTGGAATTAAATAGCGAACAGTTAAATAGTAGAATGTGGCTCTCAAGTTGGAGGTGATACATGTGTTAATAACTATTAAGAGATAGTTATGGAGAACTGGTACAATATATGTAGTTATTTTTGTTTATTTATTATTATATTTATTTTATGAAGAAATTATTAAAATTCTCGAGTATTTTATTGTTATTATTGCTTGTTCTAGCTGTAAATTCAAATACAGCTAAAGCAGCAGAAGTCATGTGTCCTGTTGGATATACCTGTGTACTTATTAACCAACCCACACAGACTCCACCTCCAATCGTAGATACATCAGTTTCTTCTTGTATTAAACTTTATGTAAATCTTTCGGTCGGATCAACAAATAGTAATGATATTAAGAAGTTACAGAATTTTTTGATTTCAAATAAATATTTGAGTGGAATTGCGAGTGGGGTATTCGACCAAGATACAAAGAGTGCTGTTATTAAATATCAAGACAGAATGGGTATTCCCGCAACAGGATTTGTAGGTCCATTAACAAGAGGCGAAATAAACGAATCTTGTACGAAGGTAGGAGACAACCCATACATAAGTATATTTTATCCAAACGGCACAGAAAATTATAAATTTGGCAAAGACTACTTAGTTACATGGTATTCAAGTTTTGAATCAAAGAATATTAAGGTTTATTTGGATTACTATGGAACAACAAACAGTCCAGTAAATAAGTTCATTTCACCAACTGTATCTTCTAAAGTTGGTTTGAACTCATATACAATACCAGCAAATGCAACGGATGTTTCTGGTCAATACAAAGTAAGGGTATGTAGTGAAGGTTCAGCTGTACTAGCACCATGCGATGTCAGTAATTCTACATTTACTATTGAGCCATTCAATTCAACTGAAGTAGCTGGTGATATACAATTGAAAGTAAATACAGTAGGTTTTGCTAAGAATTCAGAATCATATCAAATAAATCTTAGTTTTACAGGTTCATCAGCAAATAAACAAGTTAAAAAGTGGAAGATAAATCTACCTTGTAAATCAGACAAACTCAGTATCATCTCTATTCCTGGTAATTCTTGCGGTATAACTGAAATGAGTAATAACTCTGGTTACGGAAATATTGAAAATAAAGAATATCATTTCATCAATAAGTCAGGTGTTAATCAGACAGTAGAAGCAACTTTGATAGCTTATGATAGTAATAATGTTCTATTAGGTAAATCAATAATTCCTCTAGTAATTCCTCCAACAAATGTGAACCCAGTTCCTACACAATCACCATCGCCAGTACCCACTATTGTTAGATTAGGAACAAATAATGCTTTACCTGGAGAAAGAGTAGCTCTCTATATTTCTAACTTCCCAAAAAACTCTTCTTATAAGTATTATGTGTCTTTTAATAATGCGTCTACTGATTCAAGTGTTGATGCTACATTATCAAATGACAGCACTTATTTAAGCTTTGTTGTTCCAAATTTTAATCCAGGAAAATATACAATCAGGGCAGGAGCTTATTCTGCTTTTAGTTCAGAAAATTATATACCTTTCACTATTGGTGTTACTAGTTTAAATTCAACAGAAAGTAAGAAGCCAGTTATCAGCTCAGTAAAATCTTTAGCTGGTGAAGAAATGGTTGTGTATGCGGGCGAAAGATTCTCAATACAGGGTAAAAATCTTTTGACTTATGCAAGTGGAAATACAAATATCTATTTGGGTGGACAAAAGGTCTATGCATCACAAATAAGTAATGATCTTGCTTGGGTTGTTGCTCCAAATCTTTCTGCTGGAGCATATTATCTATATGTTTCAAATGAAAACGGATCAAGTGACTATGTAAAGGTGAATCTAAAATCAAAGGTATCTCCAAGTGCATCGGTTGCTTCTGAAGGATTTAAAAGTGTATATCCTCTAGCAGGGTATCCAGGAATAAAGGTTACGCTGCAGCTAAATAACCCAAAAAGCTTAAGTCTAAAACAGGATGATTTCTCTTTCGGTCAATATGGATTTACTAATTTTACAAACTCAAATAATGAAGTTGTTACATTCACTGTGCCTTGGGATGCGCAACCTGGGTCATATGATATTGTCT
>CAYIYK010000006.1:0-49779 GCA_964367745.1 uncultured Candidatus Saccharibacteria bacterium
GGCTAGCACCTTAATCATACTAAATCTGCTCCTTTTTCTTTAGATTACCTAAATTGCCGACCATCTTGCGGACAAAAATTGTCTACCAAGGCTCATCTCTGAACACTTGGAAAAGTGTAGGTTGAAAATTCAGGAGGCGGGGAAGCAACTCTCCTAAACAAATACAATATTTCAAAACCAGTCCAAACGGGCTGGTTTTTTTTATTACCCATTCTCCCAAATCTCTTTTCGCGGTATTATTGTCATATGGACTTCCATTTAATCATCGTATCTATCATCGAAGGGATTAGTGAATTCTTGCCTGTATCTTCTACCTCTCACCTCATACTCACTTCAAAGCTATTAAGTCTTGATACTGCTGATCCTTATATTCAATTCTATTTTCTTTTTATACAAATGGGGGCGCTTTTGGCGGGAATTATTTTGTTCTCAAAGAAAGTTCTATTCCATAAAAAAATACTTACAAATGTTTTAATTAGTTTTATACCTAGCGCAATCGTTGGTTTTATTTTCTATAAAATATTCAAACATCTTCTGGTGGGGAATATGCCACTTTTGGCTCTGATGATTTTCTTGGGTGGTTGTATCTTTATTTATCTTGAGAAAATTTTCATGAAAAAATATGGAGATAAAGATATAAAAAACTTTGGCCGTGATGAGATGAATAAAATGGATGCTCTAGTCGTTGGTATAGCACAAGCCATTGCTATCATCCCTGGGGTTTCCAGATCTGGAGCAACTATAATTGCTGGAATATTGAGAGGGGTAAAAAAGGCAGTTATTGTTGAATATACTTTTATGTTGGCATTGCCAACTCTTGGAGCTGCAATTCTTTATGATGCATATAAATCAAAAGATATGCTTTCACATATAGAATCATGGAATGGACTCTTCTCTGGTTTTATAGTTTCTTTTTTAACTGCATTTTTGATCCTTTTCTTTTTGAAAAACCATTTATCAAAAATATCTCTTACAGCTTTTGGTTGGTATAGAAT
Organism: uncultured Candidatus Saccharibacteria bacterium; assembly: GCA_964367745.1. GTDB lineage: Bacteria > Patescibacteriota > Minisyncoccia > Phycocordibacterales > PALSA-1337 > CAIOGI01. Next base: position 996 of record CAYIYK010000006.1, read on the forward strand.
CGTTTTATCTATTTTTATTATTTTAACTTTTGTACCGAATGGGGGAGTGAATGATATAAAGAAAGATATGGCAAATAAAAAGGATTTGCCTTTGGTTGAGATTTATCCCAACAAGGTCCAATTCGGAGATCCAGTATTTATTACAATAAATGCAAGCTCAACACCTACAAAAATTGCTTTTGATGGAAAAGAAATTCCGATTTTTGAATATAAAGAGATTAAGAGGGCACTACTGCCAATACCTTTAGAAGAAAAAAAGACCGATCATATAGTCACGGTCTTTCTTTCAAATGGTATGAAATTACAGAAAGATATAAAACTCTTTGATAGAATAAAAAAGACAGAGACGCTAGGTATACCAGAAAGTCTTGGAGGTAATACAAAAACTGCAGTTAAGAGTCTAGTAAATAGTCTAGCAAATGAAAGTAAAAGCATAAGTAGTATAAAAAGTGAAAAGGAAATGCTTTGGTCAGATCCCTTTGTGAAACCGCTAAAAGAAATAAAAATAACTGATGTTTATGGATATGGTAGAGATACACTCGGTTACAATATCACTCACAAAGGAACAGACTTCAGAGCTTCGGTGGGAACTGAAGTTTTTTCTATGAATGATGGAATTGTTAAAGTTGCCGAAAATTATCCTTCATATGGAAACACTGTAATCATTGATCACGGTTTGGGGATAAATACTTTATACCTACATCTTTCAGAATTTAAAGTTAAACAGGGAGATAAAGTTAAAAGAGGCCAGCTCATAGGTCTAAGTGGGGATACTGGATATGCAGTTGGTGCACATCTTCATTTGAGTATAAAGATAAATGGTATATCAATCGATCCAGAGAAATTCATGAAGTTTTTTGACATGATATAATTCTTCCATGCAAAAGAAGTCTAATAAACAAAAAAATAATAAAAGAGCATTGATACGAGATCTATTGATGATTTCTATTGGTATTATTTTCGCATTACTTTTATCTGGACTTGGGGTTATAGACTATCTTGTCTCTTTATTTAAAGATTATTATATTATCGCTAGTTTTATTTCTGGAATATTTTTTACTTCTGTTTTTACTCTTGCGCCAGCGTCTATCACTCTTATCCATATTGCACAAAATTCTCCGATATCAGGCGTAGTGGTGTGGGGAGGTTTGGGTGCTATGTGTGGCGACCTAGTTCTTTTCCTTTTTATTAAAGACCGTTTTGCTGAAGATTTGAAAAGTGTATTCAAACCTTCTTCAGTCAAATATTTTTTGAAATCATTACATTTTGGTTTTATGAGATGGCTATCTCCACTTATCGGTGCTCTCATCATTGCCTCACCAATTCCAGACGAATTTGGTATAACACTTCTTGGTATGTCGAAGATAAAAGTGATCGTTCTAATACCTCTTGCCTTGATCATGAACATGCTCGGAATTTACCTTTTGATTCAATTTTCTCATTTTTTGTGATTAGTGTATAATAGCCAAATGAATACAAAAAGAATATTTACTTGGGGTGCTTTTATACTTATTATCGGTCTTATTATCTGGGGTATGATTGCTGCTGCAAATAAAGCGGAAAGAGAAAGTGCTGGTATGGCTCCAGTTGATGCTGTTACAGCTACTGATTGGGTAAAGGGTAATGCTAGTTCTACTGTTACTCTTATTGAATACAGTGATTTTCAATGCCCAGCTTGTGCAGCATATTTCCCGGTAATAGAAGATTTCTACTCTAAGAATTCTACAAGTTTCAAATTCGTTTATAGACATTTCCCGCTAACTCAACATGCAAATGCTATTCCAGCATCAAAAGCTTCTGAAGCTGCAGGTAAGCAGGGCAAGTTCTGGGAAATGCATTCAAAACTATTTTCGAATCAAGATAGTTGGGCAACTTCTACCGATGCAAAATCTGTGTTTGAAGGATATGCAAAAGATTTGGGTCTAGATATTGAAAAGTACAATGCTGATCTTGAACTTCCAGAAGTAGCGACAAAGATAGATAATGACCAAAAGAGCGGTATAAAAGCAGGTGTTAATAGTACCCCAACATTTTATTTGAATGGTAAAAAGGTTAGTCCACAAAATTATGATCAACTTAAAAAACTTATTGACGAAGCCACTTCAACTAATTCCTAAATGGACGATAATTGCCATAGTCATTTTGGCATTGATCGGTTTTGGTGATGCTACTTATATTACGGTAAAACATTTTCAGGGTATTATCCCTCCTTGTTCTATTGAGGGTTGCGAAGTTGTGCTTACAAGTTCATATTCAGAAATACTTGGAATTCCTGTATCACTATTTGGAATGGCATTTTACTTTACTGTCCTACTTTCTCTCTTTATCTATTTTGATTCTAAAAAAGAAATTTTCCTGAAAATTCCTTTAGTTATATCTGCTGTTGGATTTGTAGGATCTCTGTACTTCATTTCAATTATGGCATTTGTGCTCAAAGCATTTTGTCAGTATTGTGCTGTATCTGCTTTTTCTTCCATATCTATTTTTATTGTCTCTGTATATATTTTCTATAAAAATTATGCAAAATCAGAATAAAAACTATGGAGGTGATTATGAACTCTTAGATTCTGGAGAAGGGGAGAAACTAGAGAGATTTGGTTCTGTTATTTTGTCTCGACCTGATCCACAAGCTTTGTGGAGGAAAAATCTCGATGAAAAAGAATGGAAAAAAGCTGATGCAAACTTCTCAAGATCAGAAGCTTCTGCTGAATGGACATATAAAAAAGAAAAGTTAGATAAATGGAGTATAGATTTCTCTGGATTAAAGTTTTGGATAAAACCAACCGCATTTAAACATACCGGAATTTTCCCTGAACAATATGCAAATTGGGATTGGATGAGAGATACATTGAAGGATAAAAAAGATATAAGTGTTTTGAATCTGTTCGGGTATACCGGCGGAGCCTCTCTAGCTTGCGCCCAAGCGGGAGCGAAGGTTGTTCACGTTGATGGATCAAAATCAGCTATAGCTTGGGCTCGGGAGAATGCCGAACTTTCTGGTTTGGTAGATAAACCTATAAGATGGATTCTAGAAGATGCTAGGGTTTTTGTTGGAAGAGAAATAAAAAGAGGGAATAAATATGATGCAGTTATCATGGACCCGCCAGCTTTTGGACATGGAGCAAACAAAGAGGTTTGGAAGATTGAAGAAGATTTCCTACCTTTGGTTGAAGACTGTATAAAACTTTTAAAAGACAAACCACTATTTTTTATAATAAATGGATATTCAGCTGGCTATTCTTCTATAGCGTATAGAAATGTACTCAAAGTCCTTGTAGATAAATTCGGAGGAAGTATAGAGATTGGGGAACTTACTTTGGAAGAGACAAGTGGGAAAAGAGAATTACCTTGTGGAATATTTGCTAGGTGGAGGGGGTAGGAAACTTTATGTACTCTTGATTTTTATAGAATAATATGTTATAAATATAACAGATTTGAAAGTCAACGACTAATTAATGGAGGAATAGGTGAACGATAAAAAATCGAAAAAAGAGATGATTGTCTCAGCGCATAAGTATATGCTTGAGATAACAAAAAGTCTGCATTCGAGATATTTGACTTACGCAGTAGCAATACTGTTTTCGCAATTATTAACGATTGTATTATCAATTGCGACTGGAAAGGGTATCGACGTTATAGTCGGTAAGAATACTGGTCTGACAATTGAGTCGGTTTTGTGGGGCATCTTCGCTATAACAGTAATGAAAGCTGTTCTTAGCCAATTGGATGCGTATTACCACATGAATTACATTGCTTACGATATTTCCAGGGTTATTTCGCGGTACTATGCCACGAAATTATTCAATCTATCGCCTGGGCAAATTAATTCTACGAATTCTGGCTTGAAGATGGACATCTTGGTAAAAGGTGAAAGTGCCATCAAAGAGCTTATGGATTTTCACTCTAGCACCATAATCCCGGTTATTTTAAGAACAGTGATAGCAATATCTCTGTTGTTCTATATAAATTGGATGATAGGTGCCGTGATTCTTGTTCTAGCTATCCTTTTTTCTACTGTGAGTATTATGGTTAATAACCATTTCGTAGATGAATTTAGGAGGACAAGAAAGTTAGAATCTGATGTCGAGGTCAAGTTTTGGGAAGTAGTAAAAAACCTGAAACATGTGATCTTGACTGCGAATCAAGAAAAAACACTGAAGGGTCTTGAAGTAAAACAAAATGTTTCTGACTCAGAAGGGAAAAAAATCTGGACAAGATACAATCACATTGTAGGTTTGACCAGAAATCTTCCATTCGAACATTTGGCTGTAGCACCTTTGTATTATTTGATTTTCCTACTTGTTAAAGGTGGGGGAATCAGTATCGGTGATATTGCGGTTATTGTGTCACAAGTCACTAGCGTCTATGCATCACTGAATAGTCTTGGTGTAATCCAACGCAGGATCACTAGATACAGTATTCAGATCGATCGATTGAAAGATATGATCGAGCAAAAACCAGAGTGTGCTGACATTGAAAATCCTATAACTTTAGAAAACCCAAAAGGGTATATTGAGTTTAGGAATGTTACATTTGCATATGAAGTTGGTAAGACTCATGCATTAAACAATGTTTCTTTCACGATTAAACCAGGAGAAACAATAGCATTCGTCGGTACATCAGGAAGTGGAAAGAGTACCATCCTTGCTCTTCTGTTGAGGTGTTATGTACCACAACAAGGGGAGATATTTATCGATGATATTCCGCTCAATGAAATCGAGATTAATTCTTTACGTAGAAGAGTTGGTGAGGTTTCCCAGACAACATCACTCTGGGATGAAACTGTAAAAAATAACATACTCGAAGCGGTTGAAGGAGAAATTGGCGATGAACGTTTGGGTTCTATCATTGAATCTTCACAGATCAGTGAGTTCTCCGATAGACTCGGAGAAAAAGGACTTGATACGTTAATTGGTGAAGGTGGCCTCCAGCTCTCCGGTGGACAACGTCAGAGAGTCGCGATTGCACGGGTTCTCGCAAGAGATCCGAAGATCATGATTTTCGACGAAGCAACAAGTGCTTTGGACACTCATACAGAATCAAGGATCTATGAATCTATAAGCTATGCTCTGAAAGGCCGCACTGGCATAATAGTTGCCCATAGATTGGGAACTGTTAAAAATGCCAATAGGATCATCGTTCTTGAAAAAGGTTCAATCGTTGGTGAAGGTAGTTTTAAAGAACTATCGGAGAGCAATGAACACTTCAAAAAACTTGTCGGATCTGAAATCCGATAGTAGGTAAAACCTACACACAGCGAATCTGAAATATGATTCGCTTTTTTTGTTTAATAAAAATAGCCGAACGGTTAGTATCGGCTATCTATAATATTCTAAGGCAAAATAAAACCTTCTATTTTTCCTCCTTTAGATTTCAAGTTAACAATAAGTTCGAATACATGATTCACATCATCAAAGTTTCCATCAATGATATATAAACCTACGATTCTTTTCATGATTACTGTAATCTCATTGTTAGTATTATCACCTGTAAAAGATGTACAGCATTCAATAAGTTTATCCCAACCAATGTTACTTACTGTAATACGAAATTTATCACGCAATATTCTAGTTAAATGTTCAACTCCAAGTGCCGATGATACGAGTAAGTATGATAATGGTAAACCATGATTCTTCGATATTTCCAGTAGTTTTTCGTGTTCTGATTTCTTAAGAGAAATAGTTGTACGAATCGTTGGGTCTGAATCTGGCATAATAAAATTTAGATTTAGTTCAACTGATTAGGGGTGTCTCGGGTACTTTTTTATAGGCTAATTTTATAGACACTACCTCAGAGTGCTCTTGCATCACAACGATGATTTGTGTAATGAACTTAAATGACATACCACCTACTTCTATTTTTTTAGTCTCATTGTTGTCGACTATTCTAAGGTAAGTAGGGGGATCCTCTTTTTGTAAGCTATAAATCGCCACGCATATTTCCAGTTGTTTTTGTGTTTTGTATTCAATTTTCAATATTCCATCCTGGGGAGATTCTAATATGGTCTCATTAATATATCTTGAGCGATTTAATCCGGATTCTTTTGCTAATTCATTAACCAAGTCTAGTGTCTCTTTAGCCATAGACATTGAAATCTGAACCGTATTCTTCCTTACGGGCTTTTTTCTGGTTTTTGTCATATTTTCTTCTATGAGAATACATTAGGTAATCTCTTTGTCAAAGATTGTAGAACAATTGTTGACAATATTTCAACAACTATATATACTCCAACTATGGAAATACTAAATAAACTAGGATTGAGCGATAAGGAGATAAAGCTGTATAAGGTTTTATTGGAGAATGGACGCTCAACACCAACACAATTATCTAAGCTTACAAACATCAATAGAGCAACTGTATATCACACTGCAAAAGAACTGATCGCTAGAGGTTTGGTCGTCGAAGACTTAGCTGGTTCTGTTTTGCATCTATTACCTTTACCTCCAAAGAATTTGTTAAAGACAATAGATAGTTCAAGAAGAGAATTGAATGAGAAAGAAAAAATGGTAAAGGAAGCTATTACAGAACTAAGTAGTCTTGGTTTGGGTGGTAAATATGTAGTGCCAAAGATAACTTTTATTGAAGAAAAAAACTTAGAAAAATATTTATACGACAATGCTTCAAGATGGAATAAAGAATTGATGAAATTCGACGGTACTTGGTGGGGATTTCAAGATCATAGTCTCGTAGAAAATTTTGAGGATTGGATTCTGTGGGTAGGGAAGACTAAAGAATATAATGATCCAAAAATCAATGCTAAACTTTTAAGTAATAATTCTTCAATTGAAGTAAAGATTGAAAAGAAAATTCCTAAATCAAAAAGAAATACAAGATTCGCAAAAGATATGAATTTTACGTCTACTATCTGGATAGTGGGAGAATATATAATTACTGTATCAACAAGACAACATCCATTTTATCTAATTGAAATTCATGATGCTATGCTAGCACACAATCTTAGAGAAACATTCAAAAAGTTATGGAGTGTGATATCTTAATATTATGCAACCTTTATCAAACATAAAAGTCCTCTACGAAGACAATCATCTAATCGCTGTATACAAACCCGCTGGAACTCTGGTGCAGGGAGACATAAGTGGCGATATATCTATGATTGAAGAAGTGAAGATGTATATAAAAAACAAATACAATAAACCAGGGAATGTTTTCCTCGGTCTAATTCATAGACTAGATAGAAATGTTGATGGAGTAGTACTCTTTGCCAAAACATCAAAAGGAGCAAGTAGGCTCTCAGAACAATTCCGTGAACATAGTGTAGAGAAGATATACCATGCTTGGGTTTCTGGAATTGTTAAAGAAAAAAGTAAAACTTTAATAAATTTCCTAAGACATAATGAAAATCAAAACTACACTGAAGTTTTTGATGAACAAGTAAGAGACTCTGATAGGGCAGAGCTGTCTTATGAATTTATCGAAAGTGATGTAGATTTTTCTCTTTTAAAAATAAAATTAAAAACTGGAAGACAACATCAGATACGTTCACAACTTTCACATATCGGTCATCCAATAGTAGGTGATACAAAGTATGGTTCAACGATAAAATCTCCAGACCAAAGAATCTTTTTGACTGAAACTTCATTATCTTTCAATACTGCAACAACAGATGAGATAAAAACAGTAACTATAGAGATTCCAAAGAAAACGTGGTAATGTATCGTAATGATAATTCTAGATGGTAAAAAAGCACGTGAGCACTATTTTCCTATACTCAAAAATAGGGTTAAAGAATTGGGTTATATTCCAAAACTAGCAATCGTTCAAGTTGGTGAAAGAGAAGATTCAAATGCATATATAAAAGCGAAGAAGTCTTTTGCAGAGAAGATTGGAGTTGAAGTCTTACATAATAAATTTGATGAGAATGCTAAACAAGATGAAGTAATAGATATCATAAATAAACTAAATGATGACAGTGATGTAAGTGGTATTATCGTGCAACTTCCTTTACCTTCAAATTTTGATTCTATAAAAATAATAAATTCTATTTCAATTAAAAAAGATGCAGATGGACTTGTTGAGAATTCAAAAGTAATGCCAGCAACTGCACGGGGGATAAAAGAACTTTTGAAGTTTTATGATGTTGATTTTTTTGGGAAAAAAGTCACAGTCTTTGGCAGGTCAAAAATAGTTGGATCTCCTACAGCAAAGATGTTTGAAGAAGAAGGATCGATGGTGACAGTCTGCCACAGTAAGACAGAGAATAATAAAGAAAAAGCCAAAGATGCAGAAATACTTGTGATTGCAATTGGTAAACCAAAGTTGATTGATTCAAGTTATGTATCAAAGGATCAAATAGTGGTAGATGTTGGTATAACTCGTGAAGGTAAAAACCTTATAGGTGATGTCGACTTCGACAATGTAAAAGATATTGTTGGTATGATAACTCCAGTTCCAGGTGGTGTGGGTCAAATGACCGTGCTGGCTCTTTTTGAAAATGTCGTAGATTTGTGCTATAATGCGGTTCTCAGTCGAGGGTAAGTGATTTAAAAACTAATAAAATATAATATGAACAATCAAGAACAAATCTGGAAAATAGCTAAATGGGTTGGAGCGATGCTAGTTATATTCCTAGCTGTAATATCAGTAAAAGAATTAAAATCAATTGGATATGTAGGAAAGGACAGAGTGATAATGAATAGTATATCTGTAACAGGAAAGGGAGAAGCTATATCAATTCCTGATATTGCAACATTCTCATTTACTGTAGAAGAGACAGCAAAAACTGTAAAAGAAGCACAAGATAAAGCAACAGAAAAAATAAACAATGCTCTTACAGCAGTAAAGACTGGAGGTGTAGCAGAGAAGGATATCAAGACTCTTTCTTACAGTATAAATCCTCATTACGAATACAATCAGCCAGCTTGTACATCATTTGGATGTCCTGGAGGCAAACAAGTTCTAACTGGTTATGATGTAAGTCAGACTATAGAAGTTAAAGTTCGTGATCTTACAAAGGCCGGAGAACTATTTGATGTTATCGGTGGTGCGGGTATAAAGAATGTAAATGGTCTATCATTCTCAATCGATGATATTGATTCTGTTAAAGCAACAGCTAGAGCACAAGCTATCAAAGATGCACAGGCAAAAGCAAAGATAATCGCTAAAGATCTAGGAGTAAAACTAGTAAAGATCACAAGTTACTACGATTCAAGTGATAATCAGATTTATCCATACGCTAGAGAATCAGCTATGGCTATGGGAGGCGATGTGATGACCATGAAAGCTGCAGTAGCCCCACAAATACCAACAGGTGAACAAAAGATAACAGCAAACGTATCTATAACGTACGAGATTCGTTAATAAAACCTTTTTATTGACATAAAGCCCAAGAGGGGGTAGTATTCAGTTACTACCCCCTCGGGGTTTTTTATTACAAGAATTAATAGAAAAGATATGAAAATCACTGAATATATTAAAGAGACACAAGGAGAAATGGCACATGTTACATGGCCAAGTAGAAAGCAAGCAATTATTTACTCTGTAGCGGTTGTTTCTGTTTCAGTTATCGTAGCTTTTTTATTGGGTCTTTTCGACTATATCTTCTCAAGACTCCTAACATTACTAGTTTAATAATTTAAAAAATATGTCAAAACAACAAATAGGTGGTGAGAGAAGTTGGTACGCTATACATACATACGCTGGCTACGAGAATGCTGTAGCAAGAAATCTAAAACAGAGAATAGAGTCTTTGGGTATGGAAGACAGAATATTCAATGTTCTTGTTCCAACTGAAAAGAAGATAAAGATAAAGGGAAGTAAAAGAGTAGAAGAGGAAGAGAAAATCTATCCAGGTTATGTACTTGTAGATATGATCGTAACTGACGATTCTTGGTATGTAGTTAGAAATACTCCAAGAGTTACAGGTTTCGTTGGATCAGGAGTTTTCCCGGTTCCACTAGAAAAGAAAGAAGTAGATAGTCTTTTTGCTAGAATGAACAAGGATGAGGTAAAACACACAATCGACCTAGTAAAAGATGAAAATGTGAAGATTGTAGATGGTCCATTCAAGGATCTAGAAGGAAAGGTGAGTGAAGTTGATGATAGTCGAGGTAAGGTAAAGGTTCTAGTTTCTATGTTTGGTCGAGAAACACCGGTAGAACTAGACTTCTTGCAAGTTAGTAAGATTTAATATAGTATCTCTATTACCTCAGCTTCTAGAGGCCTATAAATTCAATTAAATAAAATGGCTAAAAAAATAATTAAAAAAGTAAAAGTTATTGCTCCAGCAGGTAAAGCAACTCCCGCTCCTCCACTTGGTCCTACTTTGGGTCAGGCTGGTGTTAACATTGGTGATTTCACAAAGAAATTCAACGATGCTACAAAGACTATGATAGGGGATATGATACCTGTAGTTATTACTGTGTATGAAGATCGAACTTATGATTTCGTTCTAAAGACTCCACCTGCAAGTTCTCTAATACTAAAAGCTATTGGTGCAGAGAGTGGATCTGGTAAACATGCAGTAAAGAGAGCAGGTACAATCACAAAGGCTCAAGTTAGAGCAATTGCTGAAAGAAAAATGCCTGATCTAAATGCTAGTACTATCGAAGCTGCGATGAAAATTATCGAAGGTTCATGTAGATCAATGGGTGTTGATGTAAAATAAAACTTCCACTTTTGGTGGAAGCTTGAACCCTCTCGGGGTTTGTTACAATAAGACATTATTACGACTAAGTTGTATGTTTGGGTGAGTTGAGCGGATTCTCTCTCTAACAACTCGTGCGGTTTTTCTTGATCCTATGTAGTGAACAGGGAGGATTCTTTTTATAGTTGAATCGTTTTTTGTGAAGCTGAATTCAACCTGAGTACTTCCAGTTGTCCAACAATGTGGACCATACTCCTCATTTAATATTTTTTTAAATGGTTCTTGCCTGGCTCTGAATCCAGCAAGAGTTGTTCGGTTTAGGTAAACTGCTCCTTCTCGGCCAGTTTTACCTTGTGAAGATACAATACATCCTAGTCTATAAAAGTCTGGATGATTTTTAGTTATATGAACAAGTAGAGGTACATCAACGACATAGATGTACTGTAATTGCTCTGCAATTACTCGCCTCCTTTTTTCTCTGGAGATTTTCCTGCTGAAGAGCAGAGATTTACCTCCGCGAGCTTCATCGACTCCTTTATAGAACACCAATACATATAGGCCAGTTTTAAAAACAAAACCACCATCTTGTACTTGTTCACCCAATCTATTTATTTGATCGGGTAATATTCTAATAGCATGTCGTGCATTGCACATTTTTACTTCGCAGACTACTCCTTCTCTGATATTAACTACATCTGCACTAGGGTAAACTTCATCACTTGAAACACGCTCTCCTAATAGGAGTGATTCAGCGATCCTTTCCCCCATATCTCCTATCAGTTGAAATAAGCCCCTTTCATCTGTAGCCGCAAAGATTTTTTTAGTACATCTTTTCATTTTCACCTCCTTTCCGCATTTTATTCTAGCATACTCTTTATTTATAAAAACATTGATTGTTATTTCTATAAGTATTATATTGCTTATAGATTTGTTTTTTTATGAAAGAATATCATGTCGTTCTACAACCAGATCAGTCTGGGGTTGAATTCTATATTGATTATGGAATGGCAGGACAAGTTTTTGGAGCGATGATACAGAGACTTAGTCAAAAGGGGATTCCATACAATTCTGCTCATGTACCTCAAGCTGATCATTATCTACCAAACAATCTTGAAAGGGAGAGTCGACAACATGCAATATTTCTCTTTATGTTATGTCTTTGGATGAGGGGTGGTGTCGAGAGTGATACCGCAACTATTTTCCTTAAGAAATTCCACGAAGAGAAACCCGAATACTTCAATCCATCGATGTACTTTGATCGAAGGAATATAACTGTTCAGGGACTTATTGATAATATCAAAGCGGAATTGATTCGTTATAGACTGAATCAAAGAGTTGAAGAGAACTCAATCGGTTGGGTTTATAATATGAGGAAATTGGCGCGTCACTGGGATTCTGATCCAAGATTACTCATGATTGATAAACCGGATTTTGAGGTTTTATCAAAAAGAATAATCGGTAAAACCAGAGGTGGAAACTTCGATTTTGTTAATGAGGATTCACCAAATGGTTTTATGTATTTTCGAGAAAAGATGGCAAGCATGATCGCATACTTTTTAATGGATGCAAAACTTGTTCAACTTTTCGTAACTCCAGTGCCAGTTGATTTCCATGTTCTTCGTTTACTTACTTCAAACCTTATCATTAGGGTAAAGGGTAAAGATGTCGAACAATCTGTTGGTATTGATTTCTATCGTCCTCTCACCCTTCGATTAGCTCGAGAGGTGACTGAGTGGTACAGCAGGGTATACAAAGTATCACCAATAGCTCTATGTGATGCTCTATGGCTTCTTTCTCGAACATTGTGTAGGAGTAACCCTGGTAATTCAGGTTACGTGTATGACGAAAGAAGGAAAGAGATAAAGAGAGATCAAGAAGAAAACAAACAATCTTATCTCCCCACTAATTTTAATGTAGATTCTGACTTGAAGTCTGAAGAGCCAATCATCAAAGGTAGGAAGAGATACAAAGGTCTACGTTTCGATGTAAATGAACTTTTTTCGAAAAATAAAATAGATAGGGTTCGCGGTACTTGCGGAGCATGTCCAGTTAAAGATTTTTGTAAATACAACATATCTTCTGGATTCTATTATGTGGGAGGGAAACTTGTTCCTGAGAGACTTCGTTTCGATCCACCCAATGACCAATCTGATTTGATGGATCATCCTGCTTTCGTCGGTTCAGATAAAGCCAGGATAGATCCTACAGTCAGATTCACAGAGATTTATTTCTCATAACAAAAACACCGGCAAGCCGGTGTTTTCTTAATCTTTCATTTTGGGAGTACCAGAATAATCTACCTTGTATTCCAATAAAAGTGTTCCGGTCGATTCTGATACTTGTGATGATTGTAGTTTTAGAGAATATTTTAGATCTTCGTTAAATATTGTCATACCTTTTCCAAAAAATATTGGTTCAATGGTTAGATAAACATAATCTACTACCGCTGCTTTCATAAACATTGTATAGATATGTGAACCACCACAAATTGCTACTTCTTTGAAACCTCTATTTTCTAGATCGGTTATGAGTTCGATAGGGGATTTATTTGTCATCTCAACGTCAGGGAAAGTTTGGTTTTTTGAATATACAATATTCAATCTTTCTTTCAATGGTTGACCTATGGTCTTGTAAGTAGAAGAGCCCATAACAACAACCCCAGCTTTTTTTGTCAGTTCAACAAAGCGCTTTTTATCAGCTTTACTACTCCAATGCATAGGACTATGTTGTGCGTCTTTTGCTATGAAGCCGTCTGCAGACATGGCGGCGATGAGGAAGACTTTTATCATTTAGATATTGTAACATATTTACAATACACTTTTAAAATTTGTCATGTTGCTTTTAAATATTCAATGATTATACTTGATGTATGACTTCAGTTAAGAGAATGAAGGATCCGAAAACTACAATTAAACATATTATTTCTCCTGGTTCAAATACCGATCATCGTCTTATAAAAGACTATGACGAGCTAAATAAAATGGTAGAAACATTTAAAAAGATGGGGTATAAGGTCGTGCTTACACAGGGTGTTTATGATCTCATACATGGTGGCCATGCTAAGTATCTTGAGGTGGCTAGATCATACGGAGACGTGCTTATTGTTGGGGTTGATTCAGATGAGCTTACACGCAAAAGAAAAGGCCCCGATCGCCCAATTGTTCCTCAGAATGAACGATTGATGATGCTTGCTCATTTGCGTTGTGTAGATATCGTGACGCTGAGAGAGGTTAATCACAATATTGGTGACCTTATTAGACTTGTCCAACCTGACGTTTTGGTAGTATCAAAATCTACAAAAGATTTTGATATAAAAATAGCAAATGAGTATAAAGATGTTTGTGGGAAAATCGTATCTCTACCACCGCAAGGGATCTCAACTACTTCTGCTAGGATTCGTAATTTGACCATTGAGGGTGCTGAAAAATTGGCTACAGAAATGAATAGGATTATTCAAGAATTTTTAAATAAGATTCGCAAGTCAAAATAATGAAGAATGTAATCATCTCTTTCGTTCCGGTCTTGCATAGTGGTTACATCAAATTTTTCTCCAAAACTAAGGGAGATATATTTATTTTTGATAAGACAATAATAAAATCATTTACACATTTAACACGTGATCTAAGAGTGATTGATCCAATTCAAACACAGAAAGCTTTGAAGGCGATTTTGCCTAAAAGAAAAATTGAGCTTTTAAATTATAAAAAAATACAAAAATTAGCAAAGAATGAGTACAATTTTATAATGCCAGAGGATGAAATTTCTCATGATATTGCCGACAAATATCTCAAAGGAGAAAAAGTTAAGTACGTATCAATCTTTCTAAGATGGAATAGAATAATTACTTTGCAAGAATATAAAATCCCTACACATAGAAAGATTACGAGTGATAAATTTCACAGAGATTTTATTAAAATTGCTGAGGGTGAAACAAATAAAAGTTCTGATTGGTGGAGACAGATTGCTTCAGTGATTGTGGTTGATGGGAAAGTAGTCCTTGCTAGTCATAATCATCATCTTCCAAATGATCATCATTTATCGACATTTGGTGATCCGCGAAGTAACTTTGATGCTGGACAACACCAAGATATCTACACTTCAATCCACAGTGAAGCAGATATTATTGCTCAAGCCGCAAATAGGGGAATCAGTTTAAAAGATGCAATAATTTATGTAACAACTTTTCCTTGTTCAAATTGTGCGCGATTGATCGCTAAAGCAGGGATCAAAAAAATTTATTATTCTAAAGGCTACTCACTTCTTGATGCAGAAAAAATCCTCGACCATTTTGGGATCGAGGTTTTCTTGGTTCAATAATTTTTTTAACCGATTCTCATTGTCAGTCCTTTTTTTGGATCATATGATTCATGATCTGGGTCTGATTGTGTGATGTGAGCATGGAGATGAGAAACTGATCCGCCTGTAAAACGAGTTTCCCCAAATCGCATGATAAGTGTACCTCCTTTAATTTTTAAACGCTCTGTTTCCTCATTTAGGATTTGCTGGGCTTCCATCCATGCTTCTGTACTTAGTTCGTTTGCGTGGGATATGTGCTCTTTATGAATTAAAAGTCGGTGATGTTTAACGGGTGAGTACGGGTACATATTGTCAGTAACCCACCAGAATTTCTTTTCAACCAAAGGTCTTTTGTGATACTTAGTTAAGTGTGAAGGACAGAAAGGACAGACTCCGTCATCAATAATTTTATGAAGTACCTCAGCATAGTTTCCAGTTGGTCGGTGCTGTGAATTTTTTGGATCTACGAAATTCATAGATTTAGACTGGAGTGGGAATTTTCATCGCTGGATGTGGTTCGTAATCTGTAAGTGTAAAATGTTCTGGACGAAAATCCAAAACATCGGTTATTGAAGAATCAAGCGTAACTGTTGGGAAACGACGAGAATCTCTCTTAAGAAGCTCCTCTACAAAAGTATACTGACTTTCGTAGATGTGTGCATCGGAAATAGTGTAGACCAACTCCTTTGCTTTCCATCCCATGAATTGAGCTACCATTAGAGTAAAAGCTGCATACTGTATGATGTTGAAAGGAACACCGACAGGAATATCGCCACTTCTTTGAAAATGATGAACGCTTATTTCTTTTGTATCAGGAAAACCAAAGATATGAAGATATCCGTGACATGGGGCCACGACCACTTGGCGCTTGAGTTCAGAATGCTGTATTGCATACTGTGGAATCCAAGGACTAATGATATGTGTTCGGAGATATGGCCTTTCTTTTAATTGCTTGAGTACCTCGACGATCTGATTGAATGGTTTACCTTCGGCCGTTGGGAAAGCAGCCCAAGCTGGTCCATATGATCCCGGTCCAAGATCTCCAGGAGGTAGACCAAAGATTGCACACTTTTCTGCTGTCACCCAGCGATCCCACCATTTGCAACCCCAATCCTCAAGTTCTTTTTGTGTTCTGGCACCATGAAGAAAAGCCATGTGCTCAGCTAATGCGCCTTTCATTAATTTAGAAAGATCTCTTTCGGTCAAAAGAGGGAAGCCATTATTTAAATCAAATCTCATCTGATGACCCAAAACCATTTTAGAAAGTTCACCATGAATAGGTTTGACGGTGGTTCCTTCTTTCATGATTCTAGCAAGTAGGTCTCGGTACTGAGTATCAACTGTTCTTTCTGAATACTTTTTCATAAAGTTATTATACCTAAGTAATTGTTTAAAAACCAATATTTATCCTGTGATACATTATCATCAACAACTTATAATGCAAATAGAAGTCAATTAATGTGAAAATAATATTGTTGGATTTCCCACTCCGGTACTGATAGAATAGTTACATTAAACGATAATACAAAATCCCATGAAAGACCTACAAATAAAGAAATTGATGGATGCTGAGAAAAAGAGACAGAAGGGTGTTATAAATCTTATTGCTTCTGAAAACTATGTTTCAAAAGATATTCTAGAGGTTCTTGGTTCTGAATTAAATAATAAATACGCTGAAGGTTATCCTGGCAAAAGATATTATCGTGGTACAAAGATTCATGATGAGATAGAGACTCTTGCTCAAAATCGTGCCAAGAAACTTTTTGATTTGAAAGATGAAGAATGGGATGTGAATGTTCAGCCACTTTCAGGTTCACCGGCAAATCTAGCAGTTTATCTAGGACTTATTCCTTTTGGAGAAAAAATCATGGGTATGTCACTTGATCATGGAGGACACCTTACTCATGGTCAAAAAGTTTCAGCTACAGGAAAATTCTGGACACCTGTTCACTATGGAGTGAACAAAGATACTGAACTTATAGACTATGAAGAAGTAAAACGTATTGCTGTAGAAAATAAACCAAAACTTATTGTTGCTGGTTTTACTGCTTATGCTCAGATAATTGATTTTAAGAAATTTAGAGAGATTGCAGATGCATGCGGAGCATACCTTATGGTTGATATGTCACACTTCGCTGGTCTAGTGGCTGGTAAAGAATATCCATCACCATTTTTATATGCTGATGTTGTTACAACTACAACTCACAAGACTCTACGTGGTCCAAAGAGTGCAATTATTTTTACAAAAAACGACAATCGTGAATTACCAAAGCTTATAAATAAAGCACTTTTCCCAGGATTGCAGGGAGGTCCACATATGGATCAGATCGCTGCTGTTGCAGTTGCTTTGAAAGAAGCTAGTCAACTAGGTTTCAAAAAGTATGCAAAGCAGGTTATAAAGAATGCCAAGACTTTATCAGATGAACTTGCAAAGCTTGGTTGGAGAATTGTGGCTGGAGGTACTGAGACACATCTATTGCGCGTAGACGTTTGGAATAATGGAAAAGGAATAAGTGGTAGAGAAGCAGCAGATAAGCTAGAGAAAGAGGGAATTATAGTAAATGAAAACACTATACCTTTTGATACAAGAAAACCTATGGATCCGTCAGGAATAAGACTTGGAACTGCAGCAGAAACTACTCTAGGTAAAAAGGAAAAGGATATGAAAAAGATTGCAATGAAGATCGATTCTATTTTGAGAAAAAAGTAGTAAACATTGTTATAAAAAAAGGGACCCTTTCACGCTCGGCGAAAGGGTCCGATGAGGATAAATGGAGGGAACCTCATCAGGTGATATTTTTATCAATAACCCCTAGCTCAAAGGTGTTAAATGAAAAAGCAACCCGTCATACAATAACATACAATATAAAATAAGGCAAATTTTTTCAAAAAAGGTCATTTGGTGCTAGAATGGAAATATGAAACAAAATATCACTTTGATATTGAAGGAATCTGCTATAAAAGCTGGTATAGACAATCCTGTAATAGAACTCACACACCCAGAAGATATATCTTATGGTGATTTTTCATCTAGTATCGCTCTTGCTCATTCAAAAAGCCTAAAGATGAAACCAAGTGATTTGGCTCTTAAAATCGTAGATGAATTTAATAAAATAAATTCAAATGATCTATATACTCTATCTGTTGCTGGTCCTGGTTTTATAAATATCAAAATTAAAGATTCATATTTTTCTGAAGAGATTTTAAAGGTATACAAAAACGTTGAGTCTTTTGGAAAATTAAATATTGATAAAGGTAGGGAAGTAATGGTTGAGTATACCGATCCGAATCCTTTTAAAGTTTTCCATATCGGTCATTTGATGACGAATACTATCGGCGAATCTCTTTCAAGAATAGCAGAATTTACTGGTGCAAAAGTTATAAGAGCTTGTTATCAAGGTGATGTTGGTATGCATGTAGCAAAAACTATTTGGGCTATTATGCAAGACGGTAACTATAAAGATGATATCAAGTATCTTGGTGATATGTACGTAGTTGGGTCAAAGAAGTTTGAGGATGATGAAACAGCAAAGAAAGAAATCATAGAAGTAAATAAAAAGATATTTGAAAAATCTGATAAAGATATAAATAAAATCTATGATGCAGGAAGAAAATTGAGTCTGGATTATTTTGACACAATATATGAAAAGCTTGGAACAAGATTCAACAATTTCTTTTTTGAAAGTGAAGTAGCAGATGATGGTGTAAAGATAGTAAAGGAATTTTTGAAGAAAAATATATTTATAGAAAGTGAAGGAGCTATAGTTTTCCCTGGAGAAAAATATGGAGAGCACACTCGAGTATTTATAAATTCACAAGGTCTACCAACTTATGAAGCAAAAGAACTAGGTCTGACACAACGCAAATTCGAACTGTATCCAAAACTAGATGAATCAGTTGTTATAACTGCAAATGAACAAGATGCATATTACAAAGTGATAATGGCGGTTTTGAGAGAGATATATCCAGATATTGCTAAAAAGGTAAAACATTTAAGTCACGGAATGCTAAGACCAAGTTCAGGTAAGATGTCATCTCGAAAAGGGAATATAGTATCCGCAGAAGATCTCATAGAAGAATTTGAAAAACTAGTTATAGATAAAATAAAAGATCGAGATTTTTCACCAGATGAAAAAGGATCTATTTGTAACGATGTCGCAATTGCAGGTCTAAAATATACAATCCTCCGCCAATCAATTGGTGGAGATATCATATACGATCCAACAAAAGTGATTTCTTTTGAAGGTGATTCAGGTCCATATTTACAATATGCTACAGTTCGCGCTCAAGCGGTGATAAATAAATCAAATAAAGAAATATCAATTGATAAACTTCCTGATAGTGTTAGTCTTCTAGAGAAAATGATTCTTAGATTCCCAGAAGTTATAGAAAGATCAAGGAAAGAGTATGCACCGCACCACATCATTACTTATTTAACAGAATTATCTTCAGCATTCAATTCATATTATGCTCAAAATCAGATAATCGATGAAAAGGATCCAATATCGCCATACAGAATTGCTTTAACTAAGGTTTTTGTGGAGATTATGAAGAACGGTTTGTGGTTATTAGGGATCAGAGTACCGAAGAGAATGTAAATAGTTTTTTATCAAAAAAATGCTAAAATAGACTTATGAATGAAGAAAAAGCCCTTCAAGGTGAACAACGCGACCCAGAAAAGCTTTTGGACGCACCAGTAAAAAGTAAAGTAGTAGAAACCGAAGAGAAGATACTATCTTTTTGGGAAGACAATAATATTTTCAAAAAATCATTGGAGAAACCAAATCCAAAAGGTGATTTTGTTTTTTATGATGGACCTCCTTTTGCAACAGGGGAACCACATTATGGCCATGTTTTGCCTGGAACAATAAAAGATATTATTCCTCGTTATAAAACTATGAAGGGGTACAGAGTTCGAAGAAGATGGGGTTGGGATTGTCACGGCCTACCAGTAGAAAACCTTGTAGAAAAAGAACTAAAACTAACATCAAGAAAAGATATCATCGATTATGGTATTGGCAATTTTAATGCAAAAGCAAAGAAAAGTGTAATGAATTTTGCTGATGATTGGAGAAAAATCATTCCAAGATTGGGAAGATGGGTAGATATGGAAGATGATTATAGAACTATGGATTCTAGTTATACAGAATCAGTCTGGTGGGCTTTCGGAGAAATGTATAAAAAGGGTCTTATATACGAAGGATTCAAATCGATGAACCTTTGCCCAAGATGTGAGACTACATTATCAAACTTTGAAGTAAGTCAGGGTTATAAAGACATAACTGACATATCTGTCTACACTAAATTTGAATTAAAACATTCTCCAGACACATTCTTATTGGCTTGGACTACAACACCTTGGACCCTACCAGGCAACGTTGCTTTGGCAATAAATCAAAAAATCAAATATGTAAAAGTAGAATTTGAAAATAAAAAATACATATTAGCTAAATCAAGATTATCAGTATTCAAATCTGAGTATAAAATTTTAGAAGAAATAGATCCAAAAACTTTAATAGGTAAGTCTTATGAACCTGTTTTTGATTATTATATAAAAGATGCAAATCTTAAAAATAAAGAAAAAGGCTGGAAAATATATTCAGCAGATTTTGTAACTGAAGATAGTGGAACAGGAATCGTTCATATAGCACCAGCTTTTGGTGCAGACGACTATGATCTTTTGATAAAAAATAATCTTCCTTTTGTTCAGCATGTAAGTACTGATGGTAAATTCAAACCAGAAGTTACAGATTTCGCTGGTCAATTAGTAAAGCAAAAAGACAGTACGGAAGAAAAAGATGCTCATCAAAAAGCAGATATAGAAATAATAAAGTTCTTAGCAAAAAAAGAAAGACTATTTGCTAAAGAAAAAATAATACACTCGTATCCACATTGTTGGCGTTGTGATACTCCACTTCTAAACTATGCTTCTTCATCATGGTTTGTAAAAGTTACAGATATAAAAGATAAATTGGTTAAAGAAAATAAAAAGGTTAAATGGGTTCCAGAAGAAGTAGGAGAGGGAAGATTCGGGAATTGGCTCGCTGGAGCTCGTGATTGGGCAATATCACGATCAAGATTCTGGGGAGCACCTATTCCAGTTTGGAGAGAAGAAAAAACAGATGAGACTTATATCATTGGCTCAGTAGAAGCAATGAAGAGTTTTATAAAACCAAAAAATACTTATTATATTTGCAGACACGGTGAATCAGATAACAATATAAAAATGGTTGTGAGTTCTTTGGTTGAAAATCCACATCACCTAACTGAACTAGGTAAAAAGCAAGCACAAGAATCAGCAAAATGGCTTTCAGATAAGAAAATCGATATGATTTTTGTTTCGCCTTTTGCTAGAACAAGAGAGACAGCAGAAATAATTGCTTTAAGATTGGGTATAGATATTTCAAAAATAATCGTTGATGAAAGAATACATGAAATAAATGCTGGAGTATGGAACGGCAAAAGTTTCAAAGATTATGTTTTGAATTTCAAACAAGTAGATAGATTCGATGTTACTCCAGAGGGAGGTGAAAACTATGCTGATATAAAGAAAAGAGTTGGAGATTTTATCTATGATTTAGAAAATAAATATGCGGGTAAGAATATCCTAATAGTTTCTCACGATACTCCGCTATTTATGCTGGAGGCTGTTTCTCATGGCTTCAATAGAAAACAAACAATCGCTCTAAGAGGTTCAAGTGATCACTTCATCCAGAATGCTCAACCAAGACAGTTGGATTTCTATCCACTTCCACACAATGAAGAATATGAACTAGACCTTCATAGACCTTTCATCGATGATATTGAGCTAGTCTCTGAAAAGGGTAATAAACTAAAGAGAATACCAGAAGTTTTTGATTGCTGGTTTGAATCAGGTTCTATGCCTTTCGGTGAAGCGCATTATCCATTTAGTAAACAAGATTTCAATCCAAAGCCAGGACCATTTAGTAAAATTTTGGGAAATACAAAAGGTTTTCCTGCAGACTTTATTGCTGAAGGCTTGGATCAAACAAGAGGGTGGTTCTATTCTATGATCGTTATAGGTGTTGCACTATTTGGCAAATCTCCATTCAAGAATGTAGTAGTGAATGGCCTTGTTCTAGCTGAAGATGGATCGAAGATGTCAAAGTCAAAGAAGAACTATCCTGATTTGATGTTGGTTATAAACCGCTACGGAGCAGATGCTTTGAGATATGTACTCATGTCTTCACCAGCAGTTCATGCTGAAGATTTTCAATTCTCAGAAAAAGCAGTTGATGATGTTGTAAAGAAACACATTGGAAGATTGAACAATATAGTTTCATTCTATGAAATGTATGAACTCGGCAATTCTCTGGAATTAAAGAGTACAAATCAACTAGATATCTGGATCAAAGCAAGATTGATGCAATTGAATAAAGAAATATCAGACAATCTAGATTGCTATAAGATCGATAAAGCAGCTAGACCTATTGCAGACTTTATCGACGATCTTTCTACTTGGTATATACGACGATCTAGAGATAGATTCAAGAGTGATAATGAAATGGACAAGATCGCAGCTCTTAGTACTACAAGATCAGTTCTACTAGATTTCGCAAAGATGATTGCACCGTTTATGCCTTTTGTTGCAGAAGATATATATAAGAGACTAAAGGGTTCACTTGAAAGTGTTCATCTTGAATCATGGCCAAAATATGTAAAGTTTGATCAAAAGACAATTGATAGTATGTCTGAAGTTAGAAAGATTTGTTCACTAGCATTAGAAGCAAGAACAAAAGCAAAAATAATCGTTCGACAACCATTGAGCAAGCTTAGTGTTAAAGGTAAATTCCCAGAACCACTTATTGAATTGATAAAAGATGAAGTAAATGTAAAAGAAGTTATAAGTGATGATTCAATTGTTGAAGGTGTTTATCTTGATACAGAAATCTCACCAGAATTAAAAGAAGAGGGAACAGTTCGTGAGATGATAAGAGCAATACAAGACTTGAGAAAATCAAGAAAGTTTACTATACAAGATAGACTCACTTTGATTGTCGATACAGATAGAAGTCTTGCAGAACTAATAAATAAAAATAAAGACTATATCATGAACACCACTCTACTAAAGGATATAAGATTCAGCACACTAGAAGGTGAAGCAATGTCTTTTGGAGAATATCTACTAAAGCTTGATATAGAGAAATAATGCATCATATATATACTACTAAAGCATTTGTAGTTCATAGTAGTCCACATGGCGAAGCTGGGAAGTTCCTATTACTTTTTACAAAAGATTTTGGAATGATCGGGGCCACAGCTCAAGGTATAAGAAAAATAGAATCAAAGTTAAGATATCATGTACAAGATGCATGTTTCTCAGATGTTTCTATTGTTCGTGGCAAAGAAGTTTGGAGATTAACAGGTGCACATGAACTTCCATGCACAAAAAATAGTTCTTTAACTCTTAAAATCCTAAAACTATTAAAGAGACTACTTCACGGGGAAGAGAAGAATGAAGAATTGTTTAATATCATTGAAACATTATATCTAACACCAATTTCGGATGATGAATTCGATATTGTTGAGACTCTGACGGTATTTAGAATATTAAATACCTTGGGTTATATTAAAAATGATGAAGAAGTTAAGGTTTTTCTCGATAACAATTCTTTAGATAAAGATATTATAAATAAATTCCAAAATATTAAATCAAAAGTCATAGCTATGATAAATAATGCTTTGAAAGAAAGTCAGCTATAGCAATATGGTATAATAGGTTAAATATGAATGGAGATGATCAAAATAAGATTGGTGAATTAAATAAATCGCTATATTCCAGAAATACTCCTGATATCCGTACAAAAAGAAGATTGAGACTTCATGAAAGTGAGGTTGAAGTTAAGACTGATTGGGATCATCCGAAAGAGGAGGTAACATTGCCGAGTAATTTATTAAATGAAAAATATAAAGATAGTAATATGTCATTTTTTACAAAGATTCTTCTAGTATCAATTGTTTTCTTTTTAGCTTCTCTTGGAATAGGAGCCTTCTTGGTATTTAATGGAATGAATACTATTTCTGGAAATAACGTTGATATAACGATAAATGGTCCGCTTACAGTGGCTGGAGGAGAGCCTGCAAGTTTTGAAATACAAGTTTCAAATCATAACAATATAAAGTTACAGACTGTAGATTTATCTGTTGATTTTCCATCAGGTACAGTTGATGCCGAAGATAGTCTAAAAGAATTAAAGAATATTCGAGAATTGATACCTGATATAAATCCAGGTGGGGTAGGACAAAAGACTATAAAAGCAGTTCTTTATGGAGAAGAGAATACTAAAAAAGAGATAAAAGTTGCTATTGAATATAGAGTAAATGGTTCAAATGCTGTCTCTTTGAAAGAAAAGACTTTTGACGTTCTTATATCTTCATCACCACTGAATGTTTCAGTATCTTCTTTTAAAGAAGTGAATTCTGGACAGGAATTCGATATGACAGTAGAAGTAAAATCGAATTCAAAAGAAACAATAAAAAATCTACTTTTGAAATCTAGTTATCCATTTGGTTATAGTTATATCTCTTCAGATGTAAAACCTCTTTCAGACAATTCAACTTGGAAAATAGGGGATATACCACCAGGTGGCAAAAAGACTATAAAGATAAAAGGTAAATTGGATGGACAAGATGATGAAATGAGGGTCTTTAGATTTGTTACAGGTTCAGCGAAATTCGGTAATGAGAATGTTATAGGTACAGAATATATAGCTAGTTCACAAGAAGTATCAATTAGGAAACCTTTTATGACTGTAGGTATTGGATTGAATAGTGATACAACAGATCAAGATTTTGTTTCAACTTTCAACAATCCTATAAATGTCGATGTGACTTATTTTAACAATCTACCTACTGCTGTTACTGATGCAGAGATTAGAGTGAAGCTAGAAGGTTCTGCTTATGATAGAGCTTCAGTTGTTCCTGTGGACGGTATATACAAATCTTCTGATAATGAAATTGTTTGGAATACAATAAATACAGAAGATCTAAGGAAAATTGAACCAGGTGGAAATGGTGTTGTAAGATTTACTATAACTCCACGCGATCAAAGTACTTCAAATAAACAAGTAACAAATCCAAATCTAAGGTTTACGGTAAATATAAATGGCAAAAGAACATCAGAAACAAATGTTCCAGAAAAAATAGTATCAACAGCAAAAAGGGATGTTAAGATTTCTTCAGTTATATCTTTGGGAGGACAAATTATCCGATCATCAGGTCCATTTGCTAATACCGGTCCTATACCACCAAAGGTAGATCAAGAAACGACATATACAGTTATTTGGACTGTCGACAATACTGCAAACAGTATTAGTAATGCAGTTGTAAAATCTAGTTTACCTTCGAATGTAAAATGGCTTGGCAAAATAGATCCACTCGGAGAAGATATTAGTTATGATAAATCAAATGGAAGTATTGTGTGGAATGTAGGAGGACTAAATACCTATACGGCAGGTACTTCAAAGAGAAGACAAGTAGCATTCCAAATCGCTTTGACACCGACAATAAATCAAGTTGGCAACGATTTAATCTTGGTAAATCAGTCGAACCTGACCGCATCAGACGACTTTACAGATGAATCATTAAAGAGTAATCTAGGTTCACAGTCTACCAAATTTAGTACTGATCCTCAGTTTAAAGATGGTTATGATAAAGTAACTCAATAATTATGGCAAAAGAAGAAACAAAGATGGAGAAGATTATATCGTTGTGCAAAAGACGAGGTTTTATCTTTCAAGGTTCAGAAGTTTATGGAGGTCTTTCAGGTACATGGGACTTCGCTCACTATGGTCTATTACTTAAGAATAATATAAAAAATCTTTGGTGGAAAAGATTTGTAAAAGATAGATCTGATATGTACGGAGTAGATGCAGCAATTTTGATGAATCAAAATGTATGGAAGGCTAGTGGCCATGTTTCTGGATTCTCAGATCCTCTTGTTGAGTGTAAGAAATGCGGTATCAGATTCAGAGTCGATAGTCTGATAAGTAATACTAAGTCATTTGAAGACTTAATAAATGTTATTAAAAATATTGTAGATGATGATCTTAAAAATCTTCATGATAAAATAGATGAACCTAGAGAATTGATAAAATATAGCAGTAAATTATCAAATGAAGTCTCTGACAGTGTTATAAAAGAAATACAGTCGATTATTGCTGATTTTGAAGATAGTCTAGACTTTGTTAAGAAAGCCAATGAACAACTGAAGCTCGCTAAACAATATACGGGATCAATAGTATTGTTTTACCTTAATAAATTTGAGAAATGTAGTAATTGCGGAAGTAGTAACTGGAACACGCCGAAAAAATTCAATATGATGTTTAAGACAAATGCTGGACCTATAGAAGGTGATGTGTCTGTTACATATTTGCGTCCAGAAACTGCTCAAGGAATGTTCGTGAATTTTAAAAATGTTTTGGATAGTATTCACCCAACTCTTCCTTTTGGTTTGGCACAAATCGGTAAAGCATTTAGAAATGAAATAGCTCCGAGAGATTTTATCTTTAGATCTAGAGAATTTGAACAAATGGAGATTGAATATTTCGTAAAACCAGATGACTGGAAAGTAACTTTTGAAGATTTTGTAAATGAGATTCATTCATTTACAACTGATATAGGTTTGGACAACAAGCACGTTCATGAACTAGAGGTTGCTGATGGCGATAGGGCACACTATTCAAAGAGAACTATAGATTTTGAATTTGATTTTCCTTTTGGAAAAAAGGAGCTTTATGGACTTGCATACAGAACAGATTTTGATTTGAAAGCTCATTCAGAAGCAAGTAAGGTAGATTTGTCATACTTTGATGAAGAAACAAAAACTCGATTTATACCTCATTGTATAGAACCTTCTTTTGGTGTTGAGAGAACTGTGCTCGCTGTACTTTCAGATGCATACACTGAAGATGAGATAGATGGTGAGAAGAGAGTCTATATGAAGTTTTCTCCAAAAGTAGCCCCAATAAAGGTAGCGGTGTTTCCTTTACTTAAAAACAAACCTCAATTAGTTGAAAAAGCAAAAGAAGTTTTTGTTATGTTAAAGAAAGAAATAGATGATGTTGTTTTTGATGATAATGGAAACATAGGAAAACGATATAGAAGACAAGATGAGATTGGTACTCCATACTGTGTGACTGTAGATTTTGATACTGTAGAAAAGGATTCAGGTGTTACTGTAAGAAATAGAGATACAGGAAAGCAGGAGAGGGTAAAGATAGAGGAGTTGACTAAATATCTAAAGATATAGTAGAGTTCTGACGGACAAAAACTAGAACGTCGGTACAAAGATGGAGGCTTAAATGAAAAGAATATCCTTAGGAAAGGGACACGATCCAGGTAAGGACGAACCAGAAAAAATTGGATGCTTTATACGCGAAGGTATCGGAGAGCAACCTGTGCTAACTGGTGTTGTATTCGAACCAAGTACAGGTCATGTCGAGACCACTGGCGCAACCAAGGATGAGATCGAAAAAGATGCGTTGATTCTTGATTTGGCTGGACGTCTTATTGAGGAATTGAAGATACGGAACCATCCACCTGAGGTATTAAGGCGAGCAATCAAATGTCGCATGTCTCTGATGTTCTCTGTGGTCAACAATATCCTTCTTAAGGAAGAAGCACTTTCTCCTCAAGAGGAACATGCAATTTCTTAGGAGTGAACTATAACCACCGAACACCAGGCATGTCCTGGTGTTCTTTTTTTACAAGCAAAAAAACATAAAATATGATAGATTTTATTAATGAAATTTAATAAAACTACACTTTCAAATGGTTTAAAGATCGTCACAATCCCGATGGAGGACAACCCTGCAGTTACAGTTCTTGTGACTGTTGAGACTGGATCAAAATATGAAAAAAAAGAGATAAGTGGATTGTCACATTTCTTGGAGCATATGGTTTTTAAGGGTTCAAAGAAGAGACCAACTGCTATGGATATTTCTAGAGAACTAGATTCTCTCGGCGCTCAGTACAATGCTTTTACATCACAAGAATATACTGGCTACTATGCAAAAGTAAGTAAAGAAAAAATAGATACAGCTCTAGATATCGTTTCAGATATTTATCTACACCCACTTTTTGATGAAAAAGAAATTGAAAAAGAAAAAGGTGTTATCGTAGAAGAAATAAGAATGTATCAAGATTCACCACATAGACATGTAAATGACTTATTCATGAATCTAGTCTACAGTGATCAGCCTGCAGGTTGGAATATTGCAGGGAATGAGGGTACTGTTAAAAGTTTCAAAAGGGAAGACTTTGTAAAATATCTTAGCGAACATTATGTAGCTGAAGCGACTACCGTAGTTATTTCTGGAACATTTGATGAAAAAGATGCTATAGAAAAAGTAGAGAAAGCCTTTTTGAATATCAGTAATGAAAAGAAACATACAAAACTTGCAGTTAAAGAAGAACAAAATAAACCACAAACTCTTTTAAAATTCAAAGAGACAGAGCAAGCGCATCTAATACTTGGAGTAAGATCATTTGATGCAAAGGACGAACACGATCTAGTTTTGAGTGTCCTTGCAACACTACTTGGTGGTGGAATGAGTTCTAGACTATTTCAAAAACTTAGAGAGGAAATGGGGGTTGGGTACTATATTCGTGCAAATCATGATGCGTATACTGATCATGGAATTTTCAGTATTTCGACAGGTATCGATACAACAAGAATTGATGAGGTTATAAAAGTTCTATTGAATGAATGCAAAAAGATTGTAAATGAAGAAATATCTGAACAAGAATTAAATAAAGTAAAAGACTATATTGCAGGTTCATTTGTCCTTGGTTTAGAAACATCTGACTCTAGGGCAGAGTATTGCGCTATAAATCAAATATTAAAAGGTAAAATCGATTCGCCACAACAAGAGATAGAAAAGATTAAAAAGGTAACTGTAAATGATATAAAAGAAATTGCAAAGAAAATCTTTGTTGATGAAAAGCTAAATCTCGCTATAATTGGACCATATAAGGATAAAGAAAGATTCGAGAAGCTCCTTACTTTTAAATAAATGAAAAGATTTTATATAACAACAACTCTACCGTATCTTAATGCTGAGCTTCATATCGGCCACGCTCTGGAGTTTATTCGTGCTGATGTTATAGCTCGTGTAAAAGAGATACAAGGCTATGAAGTATTCTTCAATACTGGTACAGATGAACATGGCTTGAAGGTCTATAGAAATTCTCAAGCGATGGGACAAACAACAAAAGAGTATGTAGACGGTTTAGCGGGTAAATTCCGAGAGATAATTCCCCAATTCGGAATGTCTCCAAGTGTAAATATAATAAGAACTACAGACGAAAAACACAAAATAGCCGCTCAAGCCTTTTGGAGTTTATGTAAAAAGAATGGGTATATTTATAAAAAGAATTATAAAATAAAATATTGCGTTGGTTGTGAATTGGAAAAAACAGAGAGTGAATTGGTGGAAGGTAAGTGCCCAGTACATCCTTTGATGATAATAGAAGAGATTGAGGAAGAGAATTATTTTTTCAAATTTAGTGAATTACAAAAGCCACTTTTAGATTTTTATAGTAAGAATCCCAAGTTTGTTGTACCAGATTTTCGTTACAATGAAATAAAAGCTTTTGTCGAAAGGGGATTGCAAGATTTTAGTATATCAAGATTAAAGAGCAAAATGCCTTGGGGTGTAGATGTTCCTGACGATAGTGAACATGTTATGTATGTTTGGTTTGATGCTTTGGTTAGTTATATATCAACACTCGATTGGCCAAATGATCAGGATAATTTTAAAAAGTGGTGGATCGATTCTGACAATGTAGTTCAATATTGTGGCAAAGATAATCTCCGACAACAGAGCGCTATGTGGCAAGCAATGCTTATAGCTGCTGGTCTGCCGAATTCTCGCCAGATAATAATAGATGGCTTTATAACAGGTGAGGGTGGCGTTAAAATGAGTAAATCACTGGGCAATGTTATAGCACCAATGGATATCATAAAGGAATACGGTATAGATGCTCTCAGATTTTTCCTAGTCAGTAAAATTCAGCCTTTTGAAGATAGTCCATTTACTCATGAGAGATTCAAAGAGGCTTACAATGCACATCTAGCAAACGGTTTGGGGAATCTTGTTAGTCGAGTTATGAAAATGGCAGAGACAAATGGAGTCGTTTTGGATATCAAGTCTTCTTCTGATTTTGATTATAAAAAGCATGCAGAATACTATGATGCTTTTGAAATCGATAAAGTGTGTGATGATATTTGGTCTAAGATTCAAGAAGTTGATAAATTTATACAAGAATATCAACCATTTAAAACTGTTAAATCAAATGATGTAGTAGAACAAGAAAAGGGTAAAAAACAGATCTCTTTCTGCCTCTCTTCAGTATGGTATATAGCCAAAGCGCTTGAACCTATACTTCCAGAGACATCAAAATTAATACAAATAGGTGTAAAATCTGGTAAAATGCCTGATAAGCCTTTATTCTTAAGAAAATAATGAAATACATAGATATACATAGTCATTTGAATATGCCAGAGTTTGAAATCGATCTAGATGAAACTATTATTCGTGCTGGTAAAAAAGAAGTAGGTATTATAGTTGTAGGAGTAAATAAATCTAGTTCAGAGAAAGCGGTGAAGCTTGCTAGAGAAAATAAAAACATTTGGGCTTGCATAGGTTTACATCCAGCCGATGATCCTAATGAGACTTTCGAATATAATTTTTATAAAAATCTAGCCTCAGATCCAAAAGTAGTGGCGATAGGGGAATGCGGTTTTGATTATTATCATAGACCTGGATTTGATAAAGACAGACAGAAAGCAATTTTTGAAAAACATATAGCATTAGCAAATGAATTGAATAAACCACTTATGCTACACATAAGAAATGGCATGAATGGTGAAAATGCCTATGCAGATGCTCTTGATACACTTTCAAAGCATGCAAAAGTTCACGGTAATGTGCATTTCTTCTCAGGGAATGAACAACAAGCGCATAGCTTCATAAAGCTCGGCTTCAGAGTGTCTTTTACTGGCGTTATAACATTTGCTAGAGATTATGATGAGGTTATAAAAAAGGTCCCATTGAATATGATCATGACTGAGACAGATTCACCATTTGTAACCCCAGCTCCGTTTAGAGGACAAAGAAATGAACCAAGTTTTGTTGTAGAAGTAGCAAATAAGATTGCGGATATCAGAGGAGAGGATAGGGAATTCATAAGACAACAACTTCTCGAGAATGCTATTGAGGTCTTTGATCTTAAATAAAATCTAAATAAAAAATTCATTACTATTTTATCTATATTTTATATAGATTTTATTTGTTTTTGGTAAATTTACTATGCCATCTTAAATGGCATCAATAATCTATATACATAGACGATTTTCTTGAATTTTAGCCCTATTTATGATAGTCTGCGTGTACGTGCAAATTATCAACTAAATATGTGAACAGTCCTGACTCGCACGGGTCACGCTTCGCCAGTTTTAAAGAGCGCGAATTACTGTCACTGTTGCCTTGTAGGCATAAAAAAATGGAGAAAAATATGAAAGAAGATCGATCACAAGTATATGAAATAGGGTACTTGCTCGTATCTTCAATTCCAGAAGAGAAAGTAGCTCACGAAGTAGATTCTCTAAAGGAAATCCTTTCAAAGAAAGGAGCAGAATTTATAAGTGAAGAAGCACCAGAACTTCGAACATTGGCTTATACAATGATAAAGAAGATTGGTCCTTCAAACCATAGATTCGATAAGGGGTATTTCGGTTGGTTTAAGTTCGAGCTATCAGCAAAAGAAATAGAAGGAATAAAGAAGACTTTCGAAGCTAATGTAAACATGCTTAGAATGTTGGTTATAAGTACAATAAAGGAGAATACATATCTTGGAAAGAAATCTCCAGTACCTATGCCAGAAGTTCCAGTTGAAGCTCCAGTTGATTCAGTAGAATCAGGACTTGATCCAGTTGCTACATCAGCAGTTGTTGATGATATGGATAAGAGTATTGATGCTATGGTAAAAGAGGCCTAGTTTACCAAATTAATTAATGCGTTAATTCGCAAAAAATATGTACTTAAACAAAGCGTTAGTCATAGGGAATCTTACGAGAGATCCAGAGATAAAAGCTCTTCCAGGAGGAACAAAGGTTTGTACTTTTTCATTAGCTACAAATCGAGTTTGGAAGGATAAAAACGGTGCAAAGCAAGAATCTGCTGATTATCACAATATCGTGGTATTCGGAAGACAAGCTGAAACCGCAGGGCAATATCTTAAAAAGGGATCTAGTGCATTGGTAGAAGGAAGAATGCAGACTCGCTCTTGGGATGCTCCAGATGGACAGAAGAAATATAGAACTGAGATTGTAGCCGATAGGGTACAATTCGGTAATAGACCAAGTGTAGGACAATCAACTGGTGCACCACAGTCAAAGAATATTCCAGATGATTCTTCATCAAAGGATGTTCCACCGGCAGACACTATTGATTATCCAGAAGAAGAGATAAATCCAGATGATATACCGTTTTAATTATTAATCTAAATAAAAAATATGAATAAACAGTGTTATTTTTCAGAAAATAATATCAGACACATCGACTATAAGGATACTGAGATATTGAAGAAATTCCTTAATCCTCACGCTAGAATGATTAGTCGAAAGAAGTCAGGTGTTAGTGCAAAGAGTCAAAGACAGTTGTCAGTAGCGGTAAAGAGAGCTCGTTTCATGGGTCTTCTACCTTACGTAGCGAAATAATTATCTTTAGACAAAATAAAAACCGGTATCATTCGATATCGGTTTTTATTTTGTATTTATTTATTATTTCCCAACTCTTTCTCTGTACTCAGAAGTTTCAGTGTTAACTTTTATGATATCACCTTCGTTTACGAATAGGGGAGCGTTTATTGTTGCTCCAGTCTCAAGTACTACAACCTTACTTCCTCCAGTCGCACTATCACCCTTAATATTTGGTGGAGCTTCAGTAACCTTTAGTTCTACAATGTTTGGAATTTTGAAACCTGTAGTCTTATCACCAAAAAGTAATTGCGTAATAACAGTATTTGGTTTTATAAATTTGATTTGAGTACCGATCTCATCTTCAGTAAAACTAAATCTCTGACTTGGATCAGTAGGCAAACAGAACCAATATTCTCCTTTACCTTTATTTGCATAAAGATATTTTATTTCTCTTGAGTCTATTTCTGCTTCAGCAACCTTTTCTGATACATGGAAAGAGTATTCAGTAACTTTTCCTGTAATAAGATTCTTGAGTTTTGTAGCATTCACAGGCTTTCTTTGTTGTTTTCTAAATACATGTGAACTAACTACTTCATATGGTTGTCCATCTAGAACAATATACTTCCTCTCTACTATTTCATTATATTCTAACATTGACATAATAATCTATCTTACACGATTACTTTACTTCTGCAAGTTGGAGTCTGATTTTACCCAATATCTCTTGGCGAATATCCTGGTTTTCTTTTAGAAATTGTCTTGTCGCATCATAACCTCTTCCAAGCTTCGCTTCTCCATAGCTATATGATGTTCCAGACTTCGTTATTAGCCCCATTTTCTCTCCTAGAGCTATTATTTCGCCTTCTTGTGATATTCCTTCGTTATACATCAAATCAAACTCAGTCTGCTTAAATGGGGCAGCGACCTTGTTCTTTACGACTTTTACTCTTACTCTTCCTCCCATTATTTCTTCACCTTTCTTTATTTGAGCTATACGTCGAATATCCAATCTAACTGAAGTATAGAATTTCAATGCTTTTCCACCTGGAGTTGTCTCGGGATTGCCGAACATTACCCCGATCTGCATTCTTATTTGATTGATGAATATAACTACAGTCTTTGATTTTGCAACAATACTTGTCAGCTTTCTTAGAGCTTGAGACATTAGTCTAGCTTGTTTTCCAACATGGTGTGCACCCATATCGCCCTCGATTTCGTCTTTTGGTGTAAGAGCGGCAACAGAGTCGATGACAATAACATCCATTTTACCTGAATGAACTAGACTTTCTACTATTCCTAGAGCTTGTTCTCCAGATTCTGGTTGAGATATGATAAGTTCTTCAGTCTTAACTCCTAATCTTTTTGCATATTCTGGATCAAGTGCATGCTCAGCATCTATAAAAGCACAAATTCCTCCCATCTTTTGAGCTTCAGCTACGATATGTAGGGAAAGGGTAGTTTTACCAGAAGATTCTGGACCAAATATTTCTATTATTCTACCTCTAGGCATACCTCCTATACCAAGTGCAGCATCAAGACCTATTGAACCTGTTGGTATTGCATTAACATTTACCTTTGGTTTGTCACCAAGTTTCATTATTGATTCATCACCAAACTTTGAACGAATAGCGTCAAGAGTAGAACCAATACTTAGGGTAGGGTCTATACTTTTTGATTCTTTATTCAGTTTTTTGTTTTTGACGTTTCCATCTTCGTCAGTTTCTTCTATTTTCTCTTCAACTTCTACCTCTTTTGTTTCTTCAGAATTCTTATTCTTTGTATTCTTCGATTTTTTAATCATATTAGTAATCTTTCAGTATTAAGTAATAAAGCGGGTACTTCTAGAATTATATCATTTTTTATTCTTTGTCTT
This sequence comes from uncultured Candidatus Saccharibacteria bacterium, assembly GCA_964367745.1. Taxonomy (GTDB): domain Bacteria; phylum Patescibacteriota; class Minisyncoccia; order Phycocordibacterales; family PALSA-1337; genus CAIOGI01. The sequence goes on from CAYIYK010000006.1 coordinate 35,493, forward strand.
GATAGACAAGTTCCATTTTATATTCAGTAGTTCTTTTAAATTTATCATTTGCAGATATTACTGACACATTGTAGCCAGGAAAGAGTAGGAGAGTCTCAGTAAAATTGCCATCCTTGTCTATGAGTATTGGTTTATTGTTTAGAGTGATGTTTTGTATATGCTGAGCTCTGCCTTTTATTGTCACGGTAGAAGTACTAATAAGGGAACCATTTATTGGCTCACTTACAAATATTTCTGGTCCCGAAGCATAGTCTTTAAAAGAAAAATATATATAAACAATGACAATTGAAGTCACTATCATAAAAGTGCCTATTTTAATTATTTTCTTTACACCATCTCTATTCATTTGTATTTCCAGTCATTGAGTCGGTAGATGAACTCTCACTCGATCCAGTATCTGAACTTCCAGAACTTGTACCGTAAACTTCTCGGGCTTTAGAGCCATTCGCTGGCCCAACTACTCCTTTTGCTTCTAGTAAGTCTATTAGTTTTGCAGCTCTTGAATATCCAATACCAAGTTTTCTCTGTAACCATGATGTAGAAGCCTTTCCACTTTCTATAACTATATCTCTTGCTTGACCAAGCAATTCGTCTTCATCTCCAAGATCTGAGTTCTCAGAATCAAAATTTGCTTCAAATATAGAATCCTTTCCAGCTTCAGGTACAGCAAGGTTGATTTCACCCATGATTTCATCTCTGTATGTATCAGCTAGATAACCAACAACTTTTTTAACCTCAGCTTCTGATATATAAGCAGATTGTAATCGGTATGGTTTAGACATCTCACCACCAAGATATAGCATATCTCCGGCTCCAAGTAGCTTCTCAGCACCTCCAGTATCAAGAATAGTTCTAGAGTCTATCTGTGCAGAAACTTGTAACGCCACTCGAGTAGGGACGTTTGCCTTGATTAGACCTGTAATAACGTTAACACTCGGTCTTTGTGTTGAAAGAATAAGATGAATACCGACAGCTCGACTCATTTGAGCTAGTCTCACGATAGCAGACTCTAGTTCTCTAGGGTAAGTTTGCATGATATCTGCCAATTCATCTACAACGATAACTATATAAGGCATACTTTCTGGTAAAACTTGCTCCTTATTCTTTTTACTCTTTTCTATTGCTGGCGAAAGAACAGTCTTGTGGTATGAATCAATGTCTCGAACAGTATTCTTTTCTAGGGTATCGTATCTTCTGCTCATTTCTTTTGCAGCCCATTTCAAAGCAAGAATCGCTTTCTTTGCATCGGTAATAACTGGAGTTAGAAGGTGAGGGATTTTATTATATAAAGTAAGCTCCACTCTCTTTGGGTCGATCATGATGAATTTCAAGTTTTCAGGTGAATTTCTGAAAAGCAGAGAAGTAATGATTGCATGAATTGTCACTGATTTACCTGAACCTGTAGCACCAGCGATTAGCATGTGAGGTGCTTTTGCTAGATTTGCAAAATATGATTTTCCAGAAATACCTTTTCCAAGTGATATAAGTAATGGTTTCTCTGATTCTTGGTATTCATCTGAACTAAGAAGGGTAGCAAGACCAACAGTGGTCTTTGTTGTGTTTGGGATTTCAATACCTACTAGAGATTTACCAGGAATTGGAGCTTCTATACGTATTGGGTGTGCAGCTAGAGCAAGAGCCAGGTCATTGTTTAGAGCAACAATCTTTGAAAGCTTCACACCTTCAGCAGGCTTTAGAGAGTATCTAGTAACTGATGGCCCAATAGATATTTCATCCATTTCAACGTCTATACCGAAGTTGGCCAGTGTCCTCTTTATAATATTTGCATTTGCCTTGATATCTCCAGTCTCTGGTTTGCCTTTGTCTTTCTCAAGAAGTGAAAGTGGTGGCGGTACAAAAGGAGTCATAGAATATGTTGAAGATAGCTTAATATCTCCAGTTTCATCTTTATTTATTTTATCAACCTTACCCTTATTCTGTATTTGTTCAGCGATCTTTAGTTGTTCTTTCTGGAGTTTATTTTCCACATTATCAACTACCTTATCGATCTTCTTATCATTTACAGCATTTTCATCGATCTCTTCTTCATCCTTTTTAAACCAGTTCCAGAACTTCAAATGTTCAAGAGTGAAATGTACTTCAAAAGTTATTAAGACAGATATAACAACACAACCGATGAGTATGATTGGTGTAGCATAAACACCTATAACACTTATAAAAGGGTATGTAATCCATCTACCTACATAACCGCCTTCATCAGCAAGTAACCTCATAATCCCTAAACCAGAGAAAAAGAATAGCCCAACACCGAGGAATTTTGCTGGTTTGAATTCAGCCCTAACACCCTTAAGGAACGCTAGAGCGGTCATAATAGAAGATATTGGAATCAAGAAATATCCAAGACCAAACCATTTTTTCAAAAATTCATAAACCTTCTGACCAATAGGATCTGCAAGATGAAATGGAGCTAATATAAATAATAAAGCTATTAGGAAAAATACGATTGCAAAAACGGCCTGCATCGTTTCTTTTCCAACTCCAGGTTCAACCCTAGATTTTTTTTCTTCTCTAGTTTTTTTCTTGATCGCCATATCGAATAATAATAACATACTATTGTTTATATATTTATAGCGTGTCATAAAGAAAAAATACTATTTACTTTAAGTCGCTGTCTCTTATATAATAAGACATAAGATTTTGATAAAAGACAATAAATATATTCTGATTTCAAGACAAAGGACATATAACAGACATGGAAAAATACATATTACAAAAATCTCAAAAAATCGTTTCTGCGCTTTACTTAATCACTGATCATATAAAAGACAGTGATGTTATTAAGTGGGAGATCAGAGAGGATGGAATTCTACTTATATCGAATTCAATGCATATAAAGACTATTCATCCATCCGAAAAAGAGAATGCTTATAGAGCAGTTATTTTGAATCTTGAGAAAATAATTTCATTACTCAATGTTACATTGATCTCATCGGTTATATCGAATATGAATGCGACAATCATGATTCATGAGTTGGAATCATTACTGTTGTTTGTTGAAAAGGAGAGTAAGAATAATCTACTACCAGGTTATATTCTATCGGACAGTTTCTTCTCAGACGAAAAAGTCATTAAAAAAGACAGTGTTGTAGATAAAGGACATGATATTCAATCAAGGACAAATACGATTGGTGGGTCCAATCTTTCAAAGCAGGGCGTATCAAGAAAAGATAGTATTCTGGCTATTTTAAGAACGAATTCAAATCTTACTATAAAGGACTTTGCTAAGGTTATTAAGGATTGTAGTGAAAAGACAATTCAGAGGGAGCTTATAGCTTTGGTGAAGAGTGGTGTCGTTAAGAGAGTTGGAGAGAGAAGATGGAGTACTTATTCTTTGTCTTAAGATCGTTTTTTGTGTGAATCTAGGTTCGATTCCAAGTCCCGCAGTGCGGTCAAAAGACATCATTATTTGACCCTATTTTGTGTTTAAAATTCAACGATAAATCGACCGTGTATTAAGCGGTTTTTTATTGACTTTTAACCCTGTTTTGTGTAGTATGTGGAGGTGTTTATTGGCTGTTTATATAGCCAATGCCACCTATATATTAGGGGGCATCCCTTGTGTAAACTAGGGTTATCCACATTTGGGTTGCGGGTTTTTTATATTTCACGATATAATACACCCGAGGGTCTTTGACAATTTAAATGTGCTCTAAAAAATACAGATTTTCTTATTCGGAAATGGTTAGTTAATTGTTGTATTCGGTCATAAATCCTTATAGCCTAATCTCTCTTTTTGAGTCGAAAACAAAGGGAGAGAAATGGTGAAATAGTTTATTAGTGTTATTAGTTAAGTAAGTTATAAATATTTTTCTCTCAAAAATTATTAATAATCGAGAAGAAGAATATTTAATTATAAATATTATTATGAAAATTTCTTTAAAAGCAGCTATCATTGCTTTAGCAATAGTAGCAGTAGGTGCTTCAACAGCAAATGCAGCATTCAGTACAAACCTTACAGTAGGTAGTACAGGTGCAGATGTATCTGCTCTTCAGTCATGGTTGATTAGTAAAGGTTTCAGTATTCCTTCAATTAGTTCAGGTGCAGCAACACCAGGTTACTTTGGATCACAAACAAAGTCAGCTGTAGTTGCATACCAAGCTAGTGTTGGTCTACCAAGTACAGGTTTCGTAGGTCCTCTTACACGAGGTATCCTTAACGGAACAAGTGCAGCTTCTACACCAGTAGCAGCAGGTTGCCCAGCAGGATTTACTTGTACTCCAGTAGGTGGAACAACAGTTCCTGCTACTCCAACAACACCAGGTGTTATTACAACTCCAGGTCTTGAAGGAACACTTTCTTCAAGTCAGTCAAATGCAGGAGTTGCTTCAACTATCTATGAAAATGATAAAATGGTCTCAGTTTTGGGCGTAAAGCTTGAAGCTAAGAGTTCAGATATCAATGTTCAAAGAGTAAAGTTGAGTCTAGGTACAGATTCAAAAATCTATAACAAGATCTTCTCAAAGGTTTATGTTATGGAAGGATCAACAGTACTTGGCTCATCAGATCTTAACTCTTCAACAGTAGTTAAGGATGGAAGTAACTATTACATCACAATCACAGGTATGAACTTCGTAATTCCAAGAAATGGAACACGAACAATATCTATCGCTGTTGATGTATTCTCAACTATTGATTCAACAGATATCGACACAGAAACTTATCCTATAGCTCTTGCAACAGACGGAGTACGAGGACAAGACGGTGCTGGTATTGATCAATACGCTGGATCAACTTCAATCACACGAACACCAAACATTTCTTCAGACCTATCTGATAGTGCTACACTAACAGTGTCACTAAACAATTCAAGTCCAAAGAAATCTGATGTTATGGCTACAAGTGGATCATCAGAAAATGAACTTGATAGACTAACTCTATTGAACTTCGATGTTAAGGCTGAGAAGGACAATGTGAAGATTACAGATATCAAGATCGGTGTTGTTAAGTCTGGATCTGGAGCAGCTACAGCTCAGACAGCTTACCTATACGATGGTTCAACAGAACTTGATAACGCTTCAATCACAAGTGGAGTAGCTACATTCGCAGATTTTGACTATGTAGTTACAAGGGATACAACTAAGACTCTTACAGTTAAGGTTGATATCAGAAACGCTAATGCTGTAGATGCAAGATTCTATGCAATTGCTTCAACAACAGTTGCTGCAGATCTAGTAGCTGAAAACAGTAAGGGCGATTCTCTAACAGAGAGTGGATCAGCAACAGGACAAACAATCGGAGTTAGAAACGTAGGAGCAGAAGTGTCTCTAGTTTCAAAGTCAATTGTTACAGCTGGTGCTCCACAAACAAGTGGATCAAACAATATCGCTACTTCATCACTTACAGCTAACTTCGTTGTTAGAATAAAGGCAGTTGGAGGTCCATTGTCATTCGGTGCAGCTGGTTCATCAACTCCTATGTTTGATACTACAACATCAACATTCAAGGTGTACAGAAACAGTACATTTGCCGGAGTTGGTTCATACGCTACATCAACTGACTTCACAACTCCATCTGGTCTAACAGAGTCAAGTAATTCTTGGACACTACCAGAAGGACAGACTGTGGATGTTCCAGTAACATTCAAGATCCTAGGACGAAGTGCTACAGCACCTCTAACAGACGGAATCTACTCAGTTAGTCTAGAAGGCATACAAACAAACGCTAGATACGGAACTTCATTCATGGCTGGAGAAGCTGATTGGAGAACAACTGGTGTTTCATTCCCTTAATAAATTTAAGGAATACACTCCTCTCAACGGGTTAAAATGTTGAAGCAAAAAGCCACCTTAACGGGTGGTTTTTTGTTTGGCTAAAATATTATATAATAGTGGAGAATATGAGTAATCCATTTGATCAAAATTTCTTTAAATTTCTTTTGGGTTTTACTTTTATACTAATAACTAGTTTTGCAATATTGTTTTTTGTAGGTAACTACAGTGTTTCTTTAAGCGAAGAAGAGGCGTTAGTTCTAAAATCAATAAATGAGAGTAAAAAGAATAATCCACTGAATTTTTTAAGTCTCTAAACCCTCAATTTTAAGTATATAAGTTTTTAGATCTTTACTGCTTATTTAATTCACATATTTACTTTTTGTACAATTAATTGTGCAATGTCAGTTTTTATGTAAATTTTATTTGGATTTTATATAGATTTTATCTTCATTTTGTAATATTTGGATATTATAAATTTAACAATATCTAAATATGAAAAATATAAATAAAAATAACTATATATTAGTTTTGTGTTCGACAATCTTATCATTAGTACTTTGTGTATTTGTATTTTATCCAAATAAGGCTCAAGCTATAATATTCGGCGGTGATCTTATAAGTGAGGAGACATATAACAATAAAATCTGTTGTTCAAACGTTGTATTCATACCTGGATTTGAGTCTAGTCGTCTATATACTGACAATATGGGTCTATTTGGTACTACAACGGATAAACTCTGGGAACCACTTACAAATAGCGATATAAAGAGATTATCGATGGATTCGGAGGGTAAAAGTATTACCGATGGTGTATATACAAAAGACATAATAGGTTCAATCCCATTATCTGGAAATATTTACCATTCCTTTATAAAGACTATGGATGGATTGGTAAGTGACGGAACTATAAAAAGGTGGATATCTACTCCTTATGACTGGAGAAAGGGCATATATGACATCGTAGATGATAGTTTTATTGAGAAAGTTATTGATCTATCAAGTGATTCAAAGACAGGCAAGGTCATCATAATCGCTCATAGTAATGGGGGATTGATTACAAAAGTGTTGATGAAGAAGTTAAAAGATCTAGGGAAAACCAATTTAGTAGAAAATGTGATTCTGGTGACTGTACCAGAACTCGGTACACCAAAGGCAATATCATCTATGTTACATGGTTATGATGAAAGTCTGGCAAAAGGATTAATAATGAATAACAATGAAGCAAGAGAGTTCTCAAAGAATCTACCAGGCGCTTATGGTCTGTTACCATCTAAGAAGTTTTTTGAGAATAATCCAATATCGATCATTACCAATTTCTTTTCAGCTAGTACGACGATCAATTCATTTGAAGGTCTAAAGAATTTCCTATTAAACAATCCTTTTTCAAGAGCTTTTTCAAATGACGCTGATATACCTATATTTTTAAATCAAAAACTATTTAGTAGAAATGAAGAATTGCATTCACAAATTGATGATTTAAAGATACAAAATGATACCAAGGTTACATCAATATCAGGTTGGGGATTAGAGACAACCGCTGGTTTGTTGTATAAAAAAGACAAAAAACATTGTAAGGGTAATGATATATACTCATGTGATATAAATTTAAGAGTAAGCAAAAATAAATCAGGTGATGGTACAGTTCTTACAAAAAGTAATTCAGGGAATAGTAGTATATTAGAGTATTTTAATTTAGATAAATTAAATAAAGATAAAGGTGACGATATAAATCATGCCAATGTTTTAGAATCTACAGATTTACTAAATAAAATTACAGATACAATAAAAGATCAAAAACCAGAGAATCCAAGCTACGGTAAGTATTTTTCAACTACTGAACCAATAGATGATAGTGATGATCTAAGAATAGATATATATTCTCCTCTCGATATAGATATATATGATAAACAAGGAAGACATGTTGGTCTTATCTATAATACTTATTTTAAGAGATATTTCGAAGATTATAATAATACGATACCTGGAAGTTACTATGAAGAGGCAGGAAGCACAAAGACCGTATCTGTCCCTTTTGGTCAAGAATATAAAATAATGATGAGAGGGAATGACGTCGGTGTTTTTGTTGTAGATCTTAGTAGAGAAAAAGCTGGTGAAAATGCCGTTACAACTAGTTTCTCAGAGTTAGTAGCAACTCCGCTTACAAACATAGAACTTGTGGTCGGAACTTCATCCGAAACATTTTTAAAAGGCGCATATATGAATATTGATTTCGATGGTGATCATATGACTGATATCATTAGTCGTTCTGATGAATACCGGGGATCTACGACAACTTGGCCGATAAGAGATATACAGTCATACCTTGAATCAATGAGGAAAGTAATAGTGACTTTGGGTCTATCAAGTAAAGTCGAGAAGAGTTGGTTAAACCGCATTGATTCTATTTCAAATATAGATCAAGTAAGGAATCGAAGTAGGGTCGAAAGGATAGTTAAAAGATTGTCTAGAAAAGATGGGTATAATAATGACAAAATCACAGACAAACAAAAAACTGCAATTTTAAACTTATTTGAAGAGTTATTGCCATATGTAGACTCTACTGCTCGGGGAAAGCATAAATAAACGAAATATTGACTATTTGTGTATTCATTGTTAGTGTATTGGTAATAAGGTCAGAGACAGAAGGCGAGGTTTAAATACCATTAAGACCTTCCGAGATACTCTAAAACCTTAATAGGTCGAATTTTATTAGCTCATCTTATTTTGGTGAAAACCTAAAAAAATGGCACGTACAAAAGTTCAGAAGAAAGAGATACTTGAGAAACTTGAATCAATAGTTAAGGATGCTGAATCAATGGTATTCGTTAACTTTCATGGTCTCAATGTAGGAGATACAACTATCGTTCGTCGAAAACTAAAGAGTGAAAATGTAGGATTCTTCGTTTCAAAGAAAACTTTAACAAAAAAGGCTTTGGAAGGTAAGAAAATTACAGGTACACTACCTGAATTAGACGGAGAAGTTGGATTGGCATACGGAAAAGATCTTATAGCACCAGCAAGAGAGGTATATGAATTCCAGAAGAAATATAAGGGTCATGTATCAATTCTTGGAGGAGTGTTCGAAGGAAAGTTTATGTCAAAGGAAGAAATGCTAGCAATAGCTCTTATTCCTTCACAGAAAACTCTTCAAGCTATGTTTGTAAACGTAATAAATTCTCCAATACAAGGATTTGTTATGGCTCTAGATCAAATAGCAAAAAAGAAGACAGTTTAGTTAGAAATTATAATACTATTAATTAATTTATTAAAAATATGGAAACAGAAAAAATTGAGATTCCTTCAAAGTTCAAAACTATTGTTGAATCAATCGAAACAATGTCAGTACTAGATCTAAACGAACTAGTAAAACTATTAGAAAAGAAATTTGGTGTTTCAGCAGCAGCTGTAGCAACAGCAGCTCCTGTAGCCGCTGCAGCTTCAGATGAGAAATCAACTGTAGCTCTACACCTAGCTTCAGCAGGTGAACAAAAGATTGCAGTTATCAAGGTTGTTAAGGAAGCTCTAAACCTAGGTCTAAAGGAAGCAAAAGACATGGTTGACGGTGCTCCAATCCTAGTTAAGGATGCAATGAAGAAGGAAGATGCAGACGTTCTAAAGAAGAAGATTGAGGATGCAGGAGGAAAGGTAGAATATAAATAAATAAACAAACAAAAAACCACCCGATACAATTATGAAATCGGGTGGTTTTTTGCTATCATGTATTTTATGGAAATTTTGGCAAAACTGTTTGGGGGTGAAACAAGGGTAAAACTATTGCGTTTATTCCTTTTTAATCCCGATAATAATTATTCATTACAAGAGACTATTGATAAGACTAAATCAAATAAAAAGGAGGTTTCAAAAGAAATAATAAACTTATTAAAAACAGGTATTATAAAAAAGAAATCTATTACGAGAGAAGTTCAGTTAAAGAAGAAAAAGAAAATTATAATAAAGAAGGTAAGTGAAACAGGGTATAGTCTGGATCATAAATTCCCTTATTTACCTGCATTAAAGAATTTACTTATTATGGTCAGTCTTCATGCGGATGATACTTTGGTAAAAAGATTCTCTTCTGTTGGAAGAATAAAGCTATTTATTGCTTCAGGTGTGTTCATTCAAGAGTGGGATACAAGGGTAGACCTATTGATTGTTGGAGATGGTTTGAATATAAGTAAACTTGATACAGTAATGAAGACAATAGAGTCTGAGGTTGGAAGAGAAATAATATATTCTGCATTTGAGACTGAGGATTTTGAATATCGATATGGTATGCATGATCGCTTGATAAGGGATATTATGGACCTACCCCATGCAACACTTGTGGATAAAATAGGAATTGGAGAAAATAAAATGTTATAATAAATACATTAGTAATTATTAATAGCTAATATATTTAACATATGATGTTTTTAGAAACTTGGGGTGGAGGATTTACTGAATCATTAGTATCAGTTTGGTATGGAATTTTAAATTTTCTACCTGGTTTTGTAGGCGCAGTACTTATATTTGTTCTTGGTTGGATTGTCGCTGTTTTAATAGAGAGAATTATCGAAGGTTTGTTCAAGAGTTTCAAGGTTGATACACTTTTGAAAACAGCAGGTCTTGAGGATGTTGTTGAAAGATCAGGACACAAGCTGAATTCAGGAAGATTCGTAGGCTCATTAGTTAAGTGGTTTGTTATTGTAGTGTTCTTGATTGCATCTTTTGATGTACTAGGTCTAAGTGAAGTGAATGATTTCCTTAAGAGTGTAGTATTGACTTATCTACCACAAGTAATAATCGCAGTTCTAGTTCTTATGGTGTCAGTTGTGATTGCAGATGCAGTACAAAAAGTTATTGTTGCTTCAGCTAGAGCAGCACATGTAAAATCAGCATCATTACTTGGAACGATTGCAAAGTGGTCAATCTGGATCTTTGCACTATTAACAGCTCTATTCCACCTTGGAATTGCGCCAGCTCTAATACAAACATTATTCATGGGAATTGTTGTTTCAGGTGCTCTTGCTTCAGGACTAGCTTTCGGACTTGGAGGAAAAGAAGTTGCTGGAAGAATGCTTGAGAAATTGATTCACACTGTTTCAGATAAAGAGTAATTTAGTAATAAATAGTTCAAGTAAAAAATACCCGCATGCGGGTATTTTTTATGCTACAATTTATACATGAAATACGGTAGGTTAATAAATTCAAGTCCTTGGATTGTTGGAATCACCGGCGTCGTGGTTATGTTTGGTTGGATTATTGACTCAAGGTTTCTGATACAGATTTATCCAAGTTTTACATCTATGAAGTTTTTTACTGCATTTCTTTTTTTTCTTTTAGGTTTCCAACTATTTGAATTCAGAAATTATCTTATTAAGGGTACATTGGTAAAGTCTACATTTTATACTAATACAATGCTACTCGTGTCGGTTGTTATAGTGTTTTGTTTTTTTGTTCATATATCACCGAATATATTCAGCGACGTGCTGTCACTTATTCCTATTAGTAAGAAATACGATCCTTGGACAACTATTCCGCACATACCATCGATACTTACATTGTTATGTTTCTCCTTGATACAAGTACTACAATATATAACTCTAATCCGTAAGGAATGCGCGAGAAAAGCTTTATTAGCTGGTGGCACTATTCTATCTTGTCTGTCTTGGATAGTTTTGTTAAATTATATATTTGATGTCCAGTGGATTTTCTTGACTACATTATTAGGTGGAGCGATGGCAATCCATTCAGCATTCTTGTTTGTTGTTATAGGAATAAATTTCTTGCTAATTAGGAAAAATATTATTTAATTTTCACCAGTGACTCCGTCGTATATAATTTTAGATATATTTTTTATTATTCCCGCCAATTCTGGGAAATTATTACCTCTCGTCATAACACAAAGTAAATAGGGTTTTTTGAGTGCATACACTATTCCGCAATCATGTAATTGTAATACGCCATCGGTATTTATCTGCTCTCCAAATTTATGTGAGACAATGGTATCTTTTGGTACTCCTGATTTAATTCCGTTTATGAATTTAGATTCTGCTAGAAGCTCCAATGCAAACTCTGAACTTTCTTTGCTTATATAAGATGAATTATATAGTACTCTAAAAAATGAACCGTATTCCTTAACATTCATATTAAAATCCATTACTCCTTGAGGACTAATTAAACCCAGGTTTACATACGTTTCGATGAGTTTAGTATCACCCAATAATTTGTATAGAAGGATTGCAGATTCATTATCAGAATATATAATTGTTCTTCTTAATAGTTCTGATACTGTATATGTTTTACCTATCTCCAATTCAACTTCAGGTTTGAAATACTGATTACCTATAAATTCTTTTTTCTCAAATTTAATTGTACGATCAATTAGAACATTATCAACCTCCTCATTCTCCTTTAGGGCACTTATAAGTAGTGGTAATTTTAATAAGCTTGATGGGGTAAAACCTTCATCCTCGTTAATACCAAACCAGGGTCCGTTACTAAGATCTCTATAGTATACAGATATATGATTTGCTTTTTTGTTAGACATTATATCGTTTACATAATGTTCAACCTTAAATCTGAATGATGAGTATACGTTATTTTCCATACCTTCGTTTGCACCACAAAAGAGTAATGGACTAACCAAAGGGAACCTAATTGCGGCCTTTTTATCCCTTCGCTCATATAAGCTGGATCTATGAAAATTGTTGCTAATTGATACTACAGTTAATGCAAAAGCAAAACCCACAACGAATATAAGTATTTTAATTACCTTATCTTTTAAGTCCATTTCCATATTGATGGAACTCTTACTCATAGTTTAATTATATACTATTTATATGATTATTTATATTATACTTCTTGACTTTAAATTAGCCTTCGTATACACTACTCCTTACACAGAAATATGTTAAAGAATCACATTAAACGGCCATAACTTTCATTGCTTTTTAAGTAGTGTTAGAGATGGCCGCCAAAAGCGGTTTTTTGTAACAAAATAACGACTGATACATTGAAAATTAAATACTTAGACAGTCTCAACAATCAGGAGGCTGTCTAGGAAAAAGGTAATACTAAAAGTGTATATATTAAAAGAGGGTTTTTTCGAATATATACATGTATAGTATGTTGTAATTGTAGACAAATAATTGTGGTTTTTAGATTTCCTAATGGGAAATTTAAGAGTATATGGTGGATGCCTAGGCTTCTAAGAAGCGATGAAAGACGTGGCTTGGCGACGATATGTTTCGGGGAGGTGCCTAGCAACCTTTGATCCGAAAATCTCTGAATGAGGAAACTCTCTGACTTCGAGTCAGAATTAACACGCTTGACGTGTTAATGCACACCCAGGGAAGTAAAACATTTCAGTACCTGGAGGAATAGAAACTAAATAAGAATTTCGTAAGTAGCGGCGAGCGAAAGCGGAAGAGCCCAAACTCAACCTTTATCGTACGATGAGACGCAGTTTATTCTGTTGTCTTGTAGTGCGATAAAGGTTGGGGGTTGTAAGGTGGAAATGTGTCATTTATGACAGAGAAGTTACAAAATTTTTTGATAGAAGAATAAGCTGGAAAGCTTAGCCCCAGAAGGTGATAGCCCTGTAGTCGAAATCAAAAAGTCTTCTTTGTTTCCATTCTTGAGTACCTCGAGACACGAATAGCTCGGGGGAATCTGCCGGAACTAACCGGTAAGGCTAAATATTCTAGAAGACCGATAGTGAACTAGTACCGTGAGGGAAAGGTGAAAAGCAGCCCGGTAAGGGCGATGAAATAGACCTGAAACCATATGTTTACAAGGAGTAGAAGAGGTAGCAATACCTCGACTGCGTGCCTATTGAAGAATGAGCCAACGAGTTGAAGCATGCTGCAGGCTAAGGTCGAGAGACTGGAGCCACAGGGAAACCGAGTGTTAATAGCGCGTTCGTAGTATGCATCAGACCCGAAGCCAGATGAGCTTGCCTTGAGCAGGTTGAAATAACTCGAAAGAGTTATGGAGGACCGAACGCTAGAGTTGTGCAATTCTCTGCGATGACTTGAGGTAAGGAGTGATAAGCTAATCGAATCTGGTAATAGCTGGTTCTCTCCGAAATAGCTTTTGGGCTAGCGTTGAATGTACCCCACTGGGGTAGAGCACTGGAAGGTCTCGACAGGTCGAAAGATCACGAGACCTATCAAACTCCGAATACAGTGGATTAATTATTCAGCAGTTAGACGGTGGGGGCTAAGCTCCATGCGTCAAAAAGGAAACAGCCTAGATCTCCATTTAAGGTCCCTAAATTCATGTTAAGTACACTTAAGGTGGTTGAATTTCTCAAACAATGAGGATGTTGGCTTAGAAGCAGCCATCATTTAAAGAAAGCGTAACAGCTCACTCATCGAGAGATTCTGCGCCGCAGATAATCGGGGTTAAACATGATACCGAAACTGAGGATTGTAATTTATTTCGATAATTTACAGTGGTAGGAGAGTATTCCACTCTGCGTTGAAGGCAAAGGCGTGAGCCATGCTGGAGCGTGTGGAAGTAAGAATGTTGGCACAAGTAACCACAATGCGGGTGAGAATCCCGCACGCCG
>CAYIYK010000007.1:0-48995 GCA_964367745.1 uncultured Candidatus Saccharibacteria bacterium
AGTCTTTTAAATAAATAGTCTGCAATCACACGAGTTGATGTCGCGTTTGAATACTGTCTTTCCGGAACATAAATTGAAAAACCAGTGTACTCTCCCGGTACTGATGTGTTTGACCTTCTATAGTCATTGAAGTGTATATGAATTGCTATATCTGTATTATTCTCATTGTTCCATTTATTTATTCCATACAGTCTCAGCGCTGCACTCTTTGGCAAATCATTATGCTCCACAATACCCTCCTCGAGTCTGTATAGTCTGCCACTACTTAGAAGTCTAATCATCTCATTCTTACTATTGTTAACAAAAGAGATTATACTTTCCCAGTTATTCTTAAAATATGATTCGATCGTTGGGTTCCAGTCTTTTTTATCTCTACCAACAATAACCTCAAAATGTGGATCATTAGATAGATACCCTTCTAGATGTTTCGCGAGATCAACAACCATATCACGCTCCTTGAGTGAACCGAATTGTGTTCCACCAGCATCCGGCTCGTGGCCAGGCATGATGAATACTCGTATCTTTTGTTGACCATTCTTTGCCTGATCATACTTGTTCTGTAATTGTGCTAATGTTACGCTCTCCTGAAAAAAAGCCGCACTGTAATTTACTTTTACGTATGCAAACAAATTATTCACAAATTTACTACTAGGCTTGTGAACAGAAACTAACCAAGGAGTTCCTAAAATAATCATTGCGAAAAATGCTATAAAAAGATGTTTGTAGTGTTTCATTTGTAAATGTATGATATAAGAATTGTATGCCAGAATTGCCAGAAGTACAAACCACAGTTTCAGGACTAAACCGCGTTACAACCGGTTTGGTTATTACCGATGTATGGACTGAGTACAATAGTCCTTATTATCATGGCAAAGATTCAATAAAAGACCCTGAGTATTTTAAATATTTCAAGAAAACAATAAAGAACTCAAAGATTACTGGAGTTACTCGCAGAGCAAAGAATATACTCATTCACCTATCGAATGGTCATACTATTTTGATTCATATGAAAATGACGGGACATGTCATGTATGGCAATTACAATAGAAAGGATCCTTTCAATCAATACATCCGTTTAATCTTTTATCTTTCAAATGGAAAAACTATGGAGCTTTGTGATACAAGGAAGTTTGCGAAGGTTACCCTGCTCCCAAGCGATACTATGCATGAAACCGTTCATCTAAAAGATATTGGACCCGAACCACTTGAGAAAGATTTTACTTTCAAAGTTTTCAAAGAACAAATACACAAAAAACAGAATGGAAAAATAAAAATAGTTTTATTGGATCAAACTATTATTGCTGGTATTGGAAATATTTATAGCGATGAAAGTTTATGGAGATCTGGAATACACCCAGAGAGTGTCGTAAATAAAATCCCGGAAGAGAAATTAAAAGAACTCTACAAAGCAATACAAAAGACATTATCTATGGGTATAGATTTTGGTGGTGACTCTATGTCTGATTATAGAAATATAGACGGAGAAAGAGGAAAATTCCAAGAGAAGCATATGGCTTATAGAAGAAACAAACAGCCTTGTCTAAAGAAAGGATGTGGTGGAAAAATAGTTAGAATAGTAGTTGGTGGTAGAGGGACACATCTCTGTGACAAGCATCAGATCAAAGAGTAAAGCACCACCCCAGTTGCAACAGATACATTCAAAGATTCTTTTTTACCAAGCATCGGTATCTCTACTATATCGTCACACAAATCCAAAACGTCTTTATCTACCCCATCCACTTCATTCCCTACAATCAAAAGAACTTTTTCACTCCTTTTTAAATCTTTATAATCAATAGACTTTTTATTTTGCTCAACTGCAATTATTTGAAACTTCTCTTTCTTTATATTTTTAATAAAATCTTTAATATCGACAATGCTTTCCCACTCAACAGTCTTCTCTGCTCCCAAAGATGCTTTTGATATATCTGGTCTAGCTCTACCGAAACGATCTATAGGCGCAGGTGTTATACCAGAAATGTAAATCTTTTTTACACCAGTTGCATCAGCAGTACGGAATATAGCCCCAACATTGTGGGTACTACGGATATTATGGAGAACGAGATGTATTTGTGTTACCATATGAGTACTTTATATTAAATTAATCAAATATCAACATGTTCTCAATTTTTCCAACATTACTATCATTTGATCACGTCGTACCTCTACTACTTCGTGTAACACTAGGCTTGGTATTTATCTTGTGGGCATATAGTAAGTTTAAGATAGATAGAACAAAATCTATTTTAGAAGGAATTGTTGGAATATTACTTTTTATTGGTTTTGTAACACAATTAGCGGCACTATTTGCTTGTGGAATACTTGGTTTTAGATTATTTAAGAAAATAAAAGAAAGAGCTTTCCTTACAGATGGAGTGAATTACTATTTGATACTTTTTGTAATTGCACTTAGTCTTTTATTTACAGGGGCAGGGTTTTTTGCACTAGACCTTCCACTTTAAATAAAATATGATATAGTTTCCCTCGTGCGAAAATATGCGTAAATATATGCGGCTATAGCTGTTTTGGTAGGCCCAGAACATTATAGCCAAATACAAGTTTTGTTTAGAATTTAAATATATGCGGCTATAGCTCAGTTGGTAGAGCATCTCCCTTTTAAGGAGTGGGTCGTTGGTTCGATTCCAACTAGCCGCACAGAAATTGTTATCATTAACAAGTGAACAAATTTTAGAACAGTATTTAAAGTAATGAAGTTAACTCTAGAATCTGTCTAGAACAAAAAACCTGAAGTTGGTAACTAGAGCTTCGCAGGGGTTTAAATGTAAGGTAAAATAATAGTATTAAAAATCATAACAGACCCATTTTATGAAAACCAAAATTGCAGGGTGTATAAATTTAATACTGAGTCTTGGTGTGTTGTTCTTTGTCAGCAACAGTTTACAATACACAACAGATTACCGTACTCAGGTATTAGCTGATTCTGCAAATCGTGCGGGGATGATTATTTTGGTTTTCTCGATTATATTTTTTGTCATATCGATTGGGATGATTCGACACCATAAGTGGTCGTGGTATGCAGGATTAGTTATATCTTCTTTTATATTACTTGCAAATATATATTCTTTGGTTACTGATTTTTCAGGCTGGGCTATTTATGTAGCCCTTATCATAGTCAGTGCATTCAGTTTATACTCTCTTATATCCGAAAAAGGTCTCATTTTAAAAGAGAATCTTACTAGCTAATAAATTAGAGAAAAATTTATTACCAATACGCGAACACGAGGAGAGTTTGATGAGCAGATAATGCAAGGCTAATAAGTGCTGAAGTAACGCAATATCTATACACCTCTCTTTAACAAAATGATCGTTATTCGATTCCAACTAGCCGCACAATTTTGTAAGCATCTTCCTTGCATAGGGTGATCGTTATTCGATTCCCACCCTCTTTATCTAGTGATATAATTTCCTCATATTATTAAATAAAATTTTATGGACCAACAAACAAACGTTTCTCCGATTACTAGCACTCCCCCAACCTCAACCCCTACTTCAGTTAGGTATGCAGGATTCTGGTTGAGATTTGGTGCTTCTTTTATTGATAGTCTTATAACAGCAATCGGTATTAACATTTTAATGTTTGTGGTAGCGACCGTTCTTAAAACAATTAGTATTGGTTATGTAGCAGGTATAGTTGGTGTATTTTCTTCTATAATTTCTTTTGTACTTACATTCTTATATTATTGTTTATTGACCCATTACAAAGGTGCTACTTACGGAAAGATGTTTATGGGTATAGAAGTTAGATCTGTAGACAATCAGAGACTTTCACTTAGCAAAGTTATAATCCGAGAAACTATTGGAAAGATTGTTTCTGGTATTATATTAGGTATCGGGTACATCATGGTGGCATTTACAGAGAAGAAACAAGGATTGCATGATCTTATGGCAGGCAGTGTGGTTGTATATAAAGACCCAACAAAAGAGCTTTCAGTTATTAAAAAAGTAGTTATTGGAATTTCAATATTGTTTTCGCTCCTAGCTCCAATAGGTATACTTGTTGGTGTCGTACTAATTTCAATGAACACCGCTGGAACACGTAGTGAAGATGCCAAGATAAGATCACAACTAAGTATGATACGTGCAAATATGGAGGTGTATCAATCACAAAACAATTCATACTCTAATGCAACTGACTGTGATTCAGGGGCATTCGCTAGTGATGAGATCAAATCAATTATAAATACTCTTCCGAAGGAGAATCTTAGTTGTAAAGCATTTGATACAAGTTATGCAGTATCAGTAAAACTTAATGAAAAGAAAATGGAAACTTTCTGTGTAGATAGTGTGGGTTATTCAGGAAAAGGCAGAGCGATAGATGATGGGACAAAAGCAATGTGCGAAAGACCGAATATTATGTAGTCTAGAGAAACCGGAAACATATCCGGTTTTTTGTTTTAAACTAAATTCCCAAAAGATAAGCTTCCAGTCCAGTCTCTAGTTCATGCTTCCCTCTTCTTGCATCATGGTAAAGAATAACCAAATCTTCTGCTGTCTTTAGAAGCTCATCTTGTTTCCATCCTCCACCAAACCCTGCAAGTAACATTGATTTAACTTTCCAAAATATCATTCCATGCAAAGCCTCAGGTGCTTCACCTGCATCTATAGATTTCCTATACAAAAGCCAAGCCTGCTTTTTATCTCTCTTTGCAAAAGCATCAGCAAGAGCGAAAGCATTATATACAGGCTTAGCAGCAACTTCTTCCAAAACGAAACTCAGAAATTTTTCTGATTTCTTTTCTATTTTTGTTGCAGTAGCTTTATCTAGCTTACCTTCTAGAACTATGAAGATATTTTCTGATTCGCTTATCTCTTTTATTTTATCCAAAAATTCATCTTTAATATCTTTCTTTTCACTCAATCTATCAAGAAAAACTATATATTTATTAGAAAAAAGGCCCATGCCACCTATATATTCTTGCAACTGTGAGGTATTGAAATTCTCTGTATCCATTTTAAAAAAAGATGCATCAGGCTTCTTTTTCAAAAGAGAATCCACAAGCTCATGCGCTTTTATTCTCGCTTTATTTGTGTCTGTGCCGTAATAGAAGTAGATCATATTATTTCAAATCTCCCCAACTTTTACCTATAGCAAATCCTACTGTGCATCGCACCCCTTTCATATCCTTTGGATCTATAACATTTTCCATTATATTTTTTATCTCCCCCACTATTTTCTCTGCCATACCTTCTCGTATTTCATAAACCAATTCATCATGAACTTGTAGAATCAAGTATGCATCTTTATCAAATCCTTTTGAAATCAAATAGTCATCGATTCTTTTCATAGCAATCTTTACTATATCTGCATTTGTTCCTTGTATCGGCGCATTGATTGCCATTCTTTCAGCCATTGCTCTTATAAATGGGACCTTAGAATCTATACCCTCAAAATATCTTCTTCTGCCAAAAAATGTTTCTGTATAGCCTTTTCTCTTCGCTTCAGCTTTTACTTGATCTAGATAACTAGCGAGACCAGAGAACTTGGTAAAATAATCATTATAAAATTTCTGTGCCTCTGCTCGCTCTGTACCCTCTCCAAGATTCATCTTCAAAGCACTTACTCCCATACCATAAAGAATTCCGAAGTTTATTATCTTCGCTTTTCTTCTCATCTCTTTATCTACTTTTTCTTTTGGCACTTCAAATACTTCAGATGCAACTGCTGTATGTACATCTTCACCGTTTTTAAATATTTCAATAAGTTTTTCATCTCCAGAAAGAAAAGCTGCGATACGAAGCTCGACTTGAGAATAATCAAGTGATGCCAGTACGAAACCTTTTTCAGCTATAAAAGCTTTTCTTATAGCTCGACCGAGATCTGTTTTTACAGGAATATTTTGCAACCCTGGACCCTTAGAAGCCATACGACCTGTTGCCGCTCCTGCTTGGATGAAATGTGCATGCAAACGATTATTCTTGTCTACAAGAGTAGGTATAGTATCTATATATGTT
The DNA here is from genome assembly GCA_964367745.1 of uncultured Candidatus Saccharibacteria bacterium. Lineage (GTDB taxonomy): Bacteria > Patescibacteriota > Minisyncoccia > Phycocordibacterales > PALSA-1337 > CAIOGI01. The sequence continues at coordinate 5,974 of CAYIYK010000007.1, forward strand.
GAAAGTAACTTTTGTAGTTCGCGGTATTCAAAAAGCAAAGGGATTATTGGATGCGTATCGCGTAGCTTCTCAAGTTCAGATTCACGAGTAGAACGAGCTCCACCTGTGGTTTTCTTCAATCCTTTAGCAGTAAGTGCCATTTTATCAAAAAGAATATCTCCAAGTTGTTTCGGTGAATTTATATTGAACTCTTCTCCAGCATATTCCCAAATCTTTTTTTCCAACTTTGAAAGTTCAGTGTGATACGTCTTTGAAAGATCGTTTAGAAAAACTGTATCGATCTTTACTCCCTTTTCATCCATTTTATCTATTATTGGAATAATAGGTGCTTCTATACTATCAAAAACTTTTCTCAATCCCCTTTTATCTAGTTCAGTAAAAATGATTTCCCTAGATTTTTTAAAATCATCTGTCTTAGTAAAATTAAAAATATCATCAACAGTTGGGTCTGATAGATTAGAATTCAAAATCCAAAGTGCTATAGAAGTTTCTACTAATTCATTCTTTGGAATTTCTTGTTGTTCCCTCTTTTCTTTTTTCTCTTGCTCTTTTGCAATTTCAATTTCATTACCCAAAACGTTATTAAGTCTTGATAGCAAAGTTCTAAAATCTAGTTCAGTAAATAGATTTGATAGCTTCGGCAAATCTAATGTCTCTTTGAATTCTTTCGGTAAAACAAAATCAATAGGAGCATCACGTCTTATCGTTGCAAGCATTTTACTAAACTCGGCCTCCTCTTTACCCTCTTTTAAAAGAGTTATTATTCTTTCTGTTATTCCAACTTTTTTAAATTTCTCTTCGCCATCCTTTTTTTCTAAAGCTTTATAAATATCTTCTACACTACCAAATTCAGTTATAAGTATTGTTGCTGTTTTTTCTCCAATACCTTTTATACCAATGATATTGTCAGACGGATCTCCTCTTAGACCTTTATAGTCAGGTAGAAGTTTTGGTCCAAAACCAAATCTTTCTTTAACGCCTTTTTCATCATAGATAATAGTGTCCTTAATACCCTTCTTTAGAGTATAGACTTGTACCTTTTTACCAACTACCAACTGTAGTGTATCCATATCACCAGAAGCGACTACGATTTCTACATCTTCATCATCCTTCATCTTCTCAACTATAGTTCCGAGCATATCATCAGCCTCAAACCCAGGTTTATCATAAATTGGAATATTAAAACCTTTGAAGATATCTCTTGATCTTTTCATTTGTGACACTAGATCATCTTCGGCTTTTACTCTACCCGCTTTATAGTCTTTATATACTTCATTTCTAAAAGTAGGCCCTGGTAGGTCGTAACAAGCAACTATATAGTCTGGCTTCAGTTCATCAATTATCTTTATAAGCATTGTTGTTAGACCATACAATGCTCCTGTAGGCTCGCCCTTTGCTGATACGAAGTCAGGAAGAGCGTGGTATGCCCTATGAAGGATAGCGTGGGAATCGAGTAGTACTAATCGTTTTTTTGAATTTTCTGACATATAGCTATTGTACATCAAACTGCCGAGTATTTTCATCTATAAACTCACAATATATTTTTATATGATCATCAGGCAAGATTTCTTTTACATTTTCTGGCCATTCTATAACTACAATATTATTTTTATTATTTACTATTTCTTCAAAGTTGAGGTCTTGCAATTCCCTACCACTATTTAGTCTATATGCATCTATATGTATTAATCTCTTTAAAAAAGAATGCTTGGTCTCATATATTTTTTGTATAACAAAAGTTGGACTTGTAACAGGTATTTCTATTCCTAACTCTTTTGCAAGACATTTTGTAAAAGCTGTTTTACCAGCACCAAGATTCCCATATAGACCAACTACTATTGCTTGATCTTTTGTTTCAGTCAAAGTCTGAATCCACTCTTTTGCAAAAGCTTGTGTTTCCTCTAGTGAATTAGTGATCTTCTTCATGACAAAAATATAACATATAAAAGAAAAAACTGTCACAATCCCGGAGGAATGTGACAGTTGTGAAATTTTTTGGCTTTTAGGGCCATGTAACGGTTCTGGCTTGAACACCAGAATTGTCGTAGTAAGTCGGTGCCACCCACCGACGTCTTTCTGGGTAGTAAGACTCGGAGGTGTTAACGTAAGTCGATTGATGTACCACTTCTCGTGGTCCGTAATCATCCCATGATTTCTCGGCATAAGTGTCTGTACCTTGCGAGTGATGATAGTTATAAGCACCATTCATCATAGTGAAGTCCAGGGACCTCCTGCGAACCGGTTCCACTGGAAGCGATGATTGACTGATTGCGTCAGTCATCATCGGTTGCGAAGGACCGAAGAATCTTGCAAGGAAACCTTTCTTTTGGCGAGGCTCCTGAACTTTGGCAACTTTCGTTGCTTTGTATTCTGGCGTCTTTTCAAAGACGGTTGTCGAAGCTGCTTTCACAGGCCAGTTCGTTTGCTGATACACAACCACATTGGTTGTGGTTGTGACGGTTACGGGAATCGTTGTGGTTGCATTTGTTGCAATCACAATGACTGGCGGTGGAACTGAAGGTGTCGTATTTACGACAACTTCAATCACACCAGCACCCTGATCCTTCACCCAACGGTCTTTAGCCGAGGTGACGAGCGAGTAGGCAGTGAGGATGACGAAGAGCAGAACCGTAGTAAAGGTAGGATTCATATATCTTTTACTATTATATCATATTTGGAGATAAAGTCAATACAAGGCAAATTAGCCTTGTAATATATAATATATACAAATAAACATTTAAATTATGATCGAATTTGATGAAGATAAACAAAAGAGAAAAATAAGTGATCTTCTAAAAAGAGAGGAGGAGGAGCTTGTACAACTACTATCTGCAAAATACTCAGTTGGATATATTGATCTATCTATCACTTTAATAAACACCGATGCTTTAAGACTTATAGATGAAATCACAGCTAGAGAAAATAAAATTGTTGCATTCTCATTGGTTGATAAAAAAATAAAGGTTGCATCAAGAAATCCAGGTGATGAAAGTACAAAGAAAATTTTAGAAGATATAAAAGCAAAAGGATACATCCCTACCCTATACATTTGCTCTATGCAGAGTCTAGAGAAAGCATGGAATTCATACAAAGACCTTTCTTTTGCTTATGAAAGTAAAGCTGGTTCACTAGAAATCGCTAGTGAAGAAATCAATACCATTATCGACAAAGCTACCAGTATTCCTGATATAGCTACGTTATTGCAATCTACACTTTCACTAAAAAAGAGTTATAGAATTTCTAGAATTCTAGAGATCATACTAGCCGGAGCAATCGGCGTTGGAGCGTCTGACGTACACGTTGAACCTGAAGAAGAATATATCACTCTGAGATATCGTCTTGATGGAGTTCTAGTAAAAGCATTAGATTTTGATAAAGACACATACAACCTTTTACTATCAAGAATAAAACTTCTTTCTGGCCTAAAACTAAATATTAAAAAGGATTCACAAGACGGACGTTTTAGTATTCACATAAAAGATTCTGATATAGAAATAAGAACATCAATACTCCCAGGTGCTTACAATGAATCTATCGTGATGCGTATTCTAAATCCAAAATCTATTGGAGTCCCTCTCGAAGAATTGGGAATACCAAAAAAGCTTCTTTCAGTTATTCTAAAAGAAATAGACAAACCAAATGGAATGCTTCTTACAACAGGTCCAACTGGTTCTGGAAAAACTACAACTCTTTATGCATTTCTAAAGAAATCACATAGTCCGTCAGTGAAGATAATTACCATTGAAGACCCTATCGAATACCATCTTGCTGGAATTGTTCAGACTCAAGTGAATGATAAAGGATATACTTTTGCTGACGGACTTCGTGCAGCTCTAAGACAGGACCCAGACATAATCATGGTGGGAGAAATCCGAGATAGTGAGACAGCAGCAATTGCAGTGAATTCTGCTTTGACTGGACACTTGGTATTCTCTACCCTACACACCAACAGTGCAGCGGGATCATTCCCTAGACTTATAGATTTGGGAATAAATTCTCGAATTATGAGTTCTGCTATAAACATAGTTCTCGCTCAAAGACTTGTAAGAAAACTTTGTGAGCATTGCAAAAAACCCCAAAACCTTGAGGGTGATATAAAAAGTGAGATCGATAAAGTTTTGGAAACTATTTTTGATAAAACAGAAATTCCTCCAATACCAACAAACATTTTTATTGCTGGAGCATGTGAAAAGTGTAATCAAACAGGATACAAAGGAAGAGTTGGTATATATGAAGGAATGAAAATTACTCCAGAAGTAAATAGTGCTATAGATCTAAACCCAAGTGAAGAAGATTTGGAGAAAGCATCTGCAAATCAAGGAATACTTACACTAAGACAAGACGGAATTATAAAAGTTTTGAATGGAATCACTTCCCTAGCCGAACTTGAGAGAGTAATTACCATAGAAGATTGATTTAAGAAGTAGAATAAAACGACTGTCAATTGAAATTGTGAAAAAGAAGAGTAATATTAGTATCAGATCATTTAGAAAAGAGAATAAAAAAAATCGGATGCGTAATTCTCTAAACAATACTTTCAATGCGATCACCAAAAGTTAAATATATTCCCAAGGATAATCCCAGTAAATACACACAAGGTGTATAACCAGAACGTCCTCAATAATAAATCAGATGCCTTGCGTAAACAAGACATATTGTTTAGAGAATTATGAACCCGATATGAATGCTATAATGTAAATATGCTGACCCTAGAAGCCTAGCATATTTTATTTAATATGTCAAGTAATAATACAGATAAGAACAAAGATGATAGACAGGAAGCGGGTTATCTAGATCAAACCCTGAGACCTTCGCATTGGCCAGATTACATCGGTCAACAGTCAATAAAAGACAATTTGCATATACTTTTGACCGCTGCAGCAGAGCGAAAACACCCTCCAGAACACATTTTATTCTATGGTCCACCAGGACTTGGCAAAACTACTCTAGCTCATTTGATAGCAAAAGAAACTGGCGCACAAATGAAAGTAACTTCTGGTCCTGCAATACTTAAAGTTGGTGATTTGGCTTCTATTCTTACAAATCTTTCTCATGGAGATATTCTTTTTATAGACGAGATACACAGATTAAACAAAGCTATTGAAGAGGTATTGTATCCAGCTATGGAATCTGGCGTTTTGGATATAATTATAGGCAAAGGTCCTTCGGCAAGAACTATACAACTGGAACTTCCCTCTTTTACCCTAATAGCAGCGACTACAAGAATCGCTATGATCTCTTCTCCGCTTCGTTCGAGATTCTCTGGTGGAGTTTTTAAACTTGAATTCTATACAGAAAAAGAAATTGGCGAGATTATTAAGCGCTCAGCAAAAATATTAAATATTGATGTTCATGAACAAGCAATATCAGCCATTGCACAAAGAAGTAGATTTACTCCAAGAACTGCGAACTATTTTATAAAAAGATGTAGAGACTATGCACAGATAGAGAAAAGCCCACTTTCAAAAGAAATAGTTGAGAAAGCTCTAAAGATGCTTGGGGTTGATGATTTGGGACTAAACGGTGCAGATAGAGATATATTAAAAGTTATGATTGATAAGTTCGGTGGAGGTCCAGTAGGTCTAAACACTATTGCAGCTGCCCTATCAGAGGAACAAGCAACTATCGAAGAAGTTTATGAACCATATCTAATACAATTGGGTCTTCTAGAAAGAACACCTAGAGGAAGAATAGTGACTGACAAAGCTTATGGTCATCTGAATATAAAAGGTAGTGCGAAGAAACTAATATAAGTTTTATAGATCTCTTTATAAATATAATCGTAAATTATTGACGTAAAATAAACGAGTGATATCATTTAAACATGGCTGGACATAATAAATTTTCAAAAATTAAACATCAGAAAGCGAAGAATGACGGACAAAAGAGTAAAATCTTTGGTAAACTTGTACGTTTTATATCAGTAGAAGCAAAGAAAGCCGGTGGCAATATGAAATCCCCTGGATTAGCTTTGGCTATTGAAAAGGCAAAGAAGGAAAATATGCCAAACGATACTATTGATAGAGCAATCAAGAAAGCTACAACAGACAATAGTGCAGCAATGGAGAATGTAACATACGAAGCCTATGGTCCAGGCGGTGTTGCCATTATCATTGAAGGTCTAACAGATAATAGAAACAAAGCCGCTCAAGAAGTAAAAGCGATACTCGCAAAGCATGAATGTGCTCTAGCAGCTCCAGGAAGTGCTTCTTGGGCATTTACAAAAGGTCCTGAGGGTCTAGTTCCGAACATGACTACCCCGCTTGAAGATGCTGATATAGAGAAGTTACAAGCATTGGTTGAAGCACTAGAAGAAAACGATGAAGTGCAGGATGTTTATACTAACGCTGAGTAATGTAAATGAAAATATTAGGAATAGATCCGGGTTATGACAGAGTTGGAATCGCTGTTATAGAAAATAATATCCTACTACATTCAGAATGTTTCAGTACTAATCCAAAAGAAGATTTTCATTTGAGACTGAAAGGTGTAGGTATGAGAATAAATAAAGTTATACTTGATTACTCGCCGGATGTGATGGCTATAGAATCACTCTTTATAACAAAGAATCAAAAGACAGCCATGAAGGTGGCAGAGGCTCGAGGTGTTATATCTTATGAAGCAAGTCTTAAGAATATCCCTATATTTGAATACAGTCCTCCACAGATAAAAGTAGCTATAACTGGACATGGTGGGAGTGATAAAACACAAATCATAAAAATGATTCCATTACTATTAAAAATAAAAGCAAAAAAGGCTCTGGATGATGAATATGATGCGATTGCGGTGGCACTTACTTGCCAGGCGCATGAAGGGAGAAGTTTTCCCCAGATGAAATAGTTTGCAAATTTTAATCAGTTTTGTTACAAATATGAAATCCTATAAAAGTTATTAAAGTAAAAAGATTTAATATGCCAAAACCAAAAAAGAATGTTGAGAAAAGTGAAGAGACAAAAGAAATTATTGTTGATGATGAAGAAAAAGTCCTTGATCCTGACTTAGCTCCAGGAGATATACTAGCTGATGATGAAGATATGGATGATGATGGTATTCCTGATGACGATGAGGTTAATCCTTTCGGAGATAGATGGGAAGAATAATATAAACAAAAAAGATAGGTCGCCCTATCTTTTTTGTTTTATTGAAGCTCTATCTTCACAAACCTCTTTTTTCCAACCCTTAACACCAAACCTTTTTCTATTTTTATAAATGCATCACTTATTACTTCTCCAGTATCTGCATGAGAAATTGCTTTACCATCAATCAATCTTTTCCAATCTGAATTGGAACTAACTACTCCCTCTTTTACCAAGATGTCTCTTAAGCTAGAACCGTTTGAAACCTTTATGATTTGGATATCATCTGGAACTCCTCCTTTTGAAAAGGCTTTCTCAAAGTTTTCGTTTGCTCGTTCTGCGGATTCTGAATCGTGGATCATACTAACAATCTCTTTTGCTAGACGAGTCTTTATTTCTTTTGGATTTGTACCTGAATCAAGACTTTGTTTTATAGATGATATCTCTTCTATTGATACACCTGTAATTATTTCAAATCCTGGAATTATAAGGTTGTCATTCCAACTCATAACTTTTCCGAATACGTCATCAGCGCTTTGGTCTAGACTTACCATATTGCCTTCTGTCTTCCCCATTTTTTTACCTTCTGAATCAGTAAGAAGTTTCGTTGCAATAACAAACTTTTCTTTATTTTTAATAGATTTTAATAAATCTCTACCGGCAAGCATATTGAATGTTTGATCATTCCCCCCTACTTCTCCATCAACATCCATAGCAACAGAATCGTAACCCTGCATAAGTGGATACATGAATTCATGAATATAGATCGGTTTATTCTCTTCTATTCTTCTTGCGAACATATCTCTCTTTAACATCTGATCAACAGTCATCTTTGAAGCAAGTTCTAGAACGTCACCAAAATTCATTTTTCCTAACCAATCTGAATTGAATTTCAGCAATGCTTTATTTGCTCCTGAAAAAGAGATAAATTTTGAAGCTTGCTTTTGATATTGCTTACAATTTTCCAAAACTTCTTCTCTAGTAAGTTTCTTTCTTGTAGCACTTTTGTCTGTAGGGTCACCTATCATAGCCGTGAAGTCACCGATTAGGAAAATTATCTGGTGACCTAGCTTTTGTAATTGTCCAAGCTTTTTTAGAGGGATTGCATGACCTAAATGTAGAGTTTTGCCCGTAGGATCGACTCCGAGATAGAAAGTTAGTCTTTCCCCCTTTACCATTTTACTCATTAAGAAGTCTTTATTTGGAAAAATTGACTCTACCCCTCTAGATAGAACCTTTTCTATTTCTTTTGAATCAGTATTTACTTCTACTTTTTTATTAAAATTAAACATTTTGTTTATTTATTTAAAAAGATTATTACTATGTAATGTATCATATTTATGATAATATTTCTAAATGTCGCAAAGAAGGAGCTTCTTTAAAACTCTCAGATGGAAGATTATTAAGTCTCTAACCTTATTGATGGTATCTTTTGGCTTTATTGGAGCCGGTTTACTTATCATATGGTTTTCTAGTCTAAAGATACCAGATTTGAGTGTTTTTGAAGAAAGAAAAGTCTCACAATCAACAAAGATATACGATCGTACTGGAGAAATACTTCTCTATGATGTTCATAATGATGCCAAAAGAACTTTAGTTGAGTATGAGAATATCTCTCAAAAAATCAAGAATGCCACTATCGCTATTGAAGATGCTGAGTTTTATAATCATAAAGGAATAAAACCTTCTTCTATCATAAGAGCTGTTTTGGCAAACCTTACTCCAGGCTCTGGTGCTACTCAGGGTGGTTCTACTATTACTCAACAAGTTATTAAGAATTCTATTCTGACTCAAGATAGAACTATAACCAGAAAACTTAAAGAATGGGTTTTAGCTGTAAAACTTGAGAAGGTACTATCGAAGGATCAGATATTAAATACATATCTAAATGAAAATCCTTATGGAGGAAGTATTTATGGTGTTGAAGAAGCTAGTAAAACTTTTTTTGGTAAGTCTGCAAAAGACGTAACTCTAGCTGAAGCTGCTTATATTGCTGCTATTCCCCAAGCACCTACCTTCTATTCTCCTTATGGTAAAAATAAAGAGAGATTGGATGCTAGAAAGAATCTAGTTCTTCAACAAATGTTAAACAATGGCTTTATTACAAAAGAAGAACATGATTTGGCAGTAAAAGAAAAAGTTAATTTCTTAGAGAAGAATACTACTGGAATCAGAGCTCCTCACTTTGCTCTTTATGTTAAAGACTATCTTGTAGGTAAATATGGTGAAAGTATGGTTGAAGAAGGTGGTCTTAAGGTTACTACAACTCTTAATTTTAAAATCCAAGAAAAAGCAGAGAAAATAATATCAAACTTTGCTCCAAACCTTGAAAAATCATTCAATGCTAGTAATACGGCCATGGTTGCTATAGATCCAAAAACTGGAGACATACTTATGATGGTTGGTTCAAGAAACTATTTTGAAAAAGGTTACGGAAACTTCAATATTACTACTGCGTATAGACAACCCGGGTCTACATTTAAGCCTTTCGTTTATGCTACTGCTTTTATGAAAGGATATACTCCTGACACCGTACTTTTTGATGTAAAAACAGAATTTTCTTCTCAGTGTACTCCAGAAGGAAAACCCAAAAAACCTAGTGATGATATAAAAGTATGTTATTCACCAAACAACTATGATTTGGCATTTGAGGGTCCTGAGAACATACGAACTGCACTGGCACATTCAAGAAATGTTCCTGCGGTTAAAGCTCTTTATTTGGCTGGTATAAATGATTCTATAAAAACAGCTGAGGCTATGGGTATAACGAGTCTAAAAGATCCAGATCGATATGGACTAACACTTGTACTTGGAGGTGGTGAAGTGTCTTTACTGGAATTAACAAGTGCTTATAGTGTATTTGCTAATGATGGATTAAGAAATCCTTATAGATCAATATTGAAAGTTGAAGATAGTAAAGGAAATGTACTCGAAGAAGCTGGTTTCAATCAGACTCAAGCTATTCCTCCACAGATTGCAAGACAGATCAACGATATACTATCTGACCCTTCCCCATCAGTTCGTTTAAGCACCATGACTTCTGCAGTTGAGAATTTACATAGACAAATCGCTACAAAAACCGGTACAACAAACGATTATAGAGACGTTTGGATTCAAGGATATACTCCAAATATTGCTGTTGGCGCTTGGGCAGGTAAAAATGATAACTCTGCTATGGATAAAAAGGTTGCTGGTCTTATCATAACTCCAGTATGGGCAGCTTTTATGACTGAAATAAACAATGAATTCCCGAAGGAAACATTCAAGAAACCAGAACCTACACCTGATGATGCAAAACCTGTACTTAGAGGAATATGGAAAGGTGGAGTTTCATATAAAAAAGATACAGTATCTGGAAAACTAGCTACAGAATTTACTCCCAAAGAAACTACACAAGAAATAGTCTTCCCTAGTGTGCATGACATACTACACTGGGTAGACAAAACTAATCCTACAGGAGAAGTACCTAAGAACCCTGAAAAGGACTCTCAGTACGAAAACTGGGAATTTGGTGTAAGAAACTGGTTTGATATTTGGAAACTTTCAAATCCTTCATTTGTTGAAAATACGAGTGTCCCTGTTCCTACAGAAAATGATGATGTACACACACCAGAATCATCTCCGAAGGTTACTTTATCTATCCCCTCTCAAGAAACATTGTTTGATAAAACAAGTAGAATAAATATTACTGTAAATATCGAGAGTAAATTCCCAATTAAGAAATCTGAACTTTATGTAAATGGTAAATACATTTATTCAAATGAACAGAATCCAAAATCATTATCTTTCGTTCCACAAGACATTGAAGGTATTGAACTAAAGAATATTGTTAAAGTTATCGTTTATGACAATATCTACAATAGAGGCGAGGCTAGTATTGATGTAGGAGTTAATAAATAACTATTTAATATCAATTATCTTGATATTATTCTTGATAAAGGTATCTAGTATGATTTTTTTCTTTAGAAATATTTCACTTTTTAGCATCTGGCTCCCTTTTATATAAAGGATTCCATTTTTTATATCCAAATCTTTAATTTCGATTTTGATTTTAACTATTTTATATAAAGAAGAAGCTATTATTTCTCTTTTATTTAACTCTTTTAAAGCAGAATTCTTAAATTTATCAAAAAATAATGATATCTCTTTCATTTTAACGATTCATTGGCATCACTATATATCTAAAAGATGTATCTGATACAGGACTTATGATTACCGGCTTATTTAAGCCATTGAAGGTTAGGTTTACACTATCTGAATCTATAGACTGAAAACAATCGATTATATATTTGTAATTAAAGTTTATATCTATTGCCTCCCCTGTTATAACAGAATCTAGTATGGTTACATTTTCACCAACATCATTATTTTTAGTTTTGATGTGAGTCTTTTTATCTGAAGGATCTATTTTAATATTGATTTGATTGAATTTATCAGAAAAAACATTCGAAAGTTTCAGAGTATTAACAAAGTCTTGTTTTAACACCACTACTTCAGTTGTGCTTGTCTTGGGGATAATCTGTTTATAATCCGGAAATGTTCCATCAATCACCCTAGAAATAAGGTAAATTCCCTTGTATGCGAATGAAACTTGGTTTTTATCAAGATTTACTTCAACTTCATCATTTATTGATTCCAAAACCTTTATAATATCTGGAATATTCTTGTATGGGAGTAGAATTTGGCCGAAATCTTTTGTTTTCTTTATCTTGATTTTCTTTTCAGCTAGTCTAAATGAGTCTGTAGCAACAAAAACTACGAATTCCCCATCACAATATATATAAACACTAGATAGTTCGGGCTTTATGCTCGAAACAGACGAGCTATACCATACTGATTTTAACCCTTTTACGAACTCGGTAGAGTTCAAAGAAAAAGAATTTTCTCCACTTACTCTAGGTATAGTTGGAAAATCTTCATGAGGCTGTATTTTAATTAGCCCAGAATTGCGCGCTGTATTGATTTTTATATTACCCTGCACAGTTTCCATTAAAACTGCTTTTTCATCCGCCGTAGCGTTGATTAGGAATGAATTGATAGTACTACTTGGTACTGCCACAACTCCTTCTTCAATGACTTTGACTGGTAAACTGATTTCTATACCCAAATCTAGGTTTGTAGCTTTAATAACCAATTTATCTTTCTCACTTGCATCAAATAGTAAACAAGAAAGAACCGGGAGTGTTGCGTGCTTACTAGAAATACGTGATGCGTATTCTACAGATTGTTTTAGTTTTTCTTGTACACACTCTATTTTCATATGGGTATTCTTTTATATTAAATACTTATTGTTATTATTAGTCCTGTGGATATGGTGATAAGTCGATTATATCACCAATCTAAGCCATTTTTTGGGAACATAAACTGTTGATAAGTCTCTAATAAATATTGTTAACTTCTGACCTTTTCTTAAATATATACCTTTTTCAAAAAATATCCACAGAAAACTATTTCTTATTAGATAGTTATCAACATGATAATTACATCATTGCTCTTATTTGACTGATTTCTTCTATAAGAGCTGAGTCAGATTTTAGGTCCTCTTTTACTTTATCGCATGAATGTATAACGGTTGTATGGTCTCTTCCACCCATTTTCTCCCCTATCGAAGGGAAAGATATATTGAAATCCTCTCGGAGAATGTACATTATCACTTGTCTTGGTTTAACAACCTCCTTTTTTCTTGTTTTATCATAAACACTCTCCTCTTCTATGTTATAGAAATTAGAAATAAGCTTTATAACATCCTTAATAGATATGTTTTTCTTTGGTTTTGTATTGTTTTTTATTAAATTCTTTATTTCAAGAAGAGAAAGGGGTCTATTCTTGACCTGAGTCTGGCAAACAATAACATTTACTATACCTTCTAGCTCTCGAACATTACTTTCTATGTTTGCAGCCAAGAAATCTAGTATTTCTGGCTTTAAATCTATATTACTAAGCAAACTCTTTGCTTTTATAATAGCAATTCGAGATTCATGATCTGGTGCAGGTATGTCGATGATCATTCCCTGATTGAAACGAGATTTCAATCTATCTTCTAGTCCAGGTATGAAGTTTGGGTGTTTGTCTGAAGAAAAGACTAATTGTCTATTTGTTTGGTAGAAAGTTTCGAATAGATGGAACAACTCTTCCTGAAACTTCTCTTTATTAGCAAAAAACTGAATATCGTCCATTATAATAACGTCGTATTTTCTGTATTTATCTTTAAACTTCTGTGTAGTATTGGTTTGTAGAGATGAGAAGTATTCTGATCCAAATCTTTCTGATGTTAGATAAAATACCTTTTTCTGAGGAAAATCCTTTTTTATGTGATTGCCTATAGCTTGTATTAAGTGAGTTTTGCCGTGACCAGTGTTTCCATATATAAATAAAGGGTTATAAGTAGATCCAGGACTCTTCACAACTGATCTAGAAGCAGCATGAGCAAGTTCATTGAAAGGTCCAACAACAAAACTATCGAATAGATATCTAGGATTCAGATTGTCCTCTTTGTTTACATAGAAGTCATTTAGAGGCATTGATATAGTAGGACTTGCTTGTGAAGCCTTTTTAATAGCTTCTTTCCTCTTATCCCCTTCTTTTACTATCACATATTCCAATCCACGCACTTGTTCATTCAAGACTCTTAAAGTTTTTAGAATTGTATTGTGGAATTTTTTATATAACCATTCTTGTATAAAAGAATTTGGTACTCCAAGATAAATAATACCGTCTTCATTTTTTATAATATAAGTTTCGTTGAACCAAGTAGAAAAATTAGCTTGTGATACAGCTAACTCTATATTAACAAGAGCCTTTTCCCATAATTCAGCGTGATCATTCATGCAAATAGTATATACTTGTTTAAAAAATATAGAACTTGCGGGAATGCATTAAAAATGTTGATAAGTTGTGGATTATAATATATACTAGTTTTACTATGTCATTTACATACAAACCAAAGAAAAGAAAGAGAGCAAAGACACACGGCTTTCTAGTTCGATCAAAGTCTTCAACAGGAAGAAGAGTATTGAAGAGAAGAAGAACAAAAGGAAGAAAGAAGATAGCTGTTTAGTATAAACGTCTACTCTATATGTTGCCAAAGTCAAAAAGACTATCAACAGAAACATTTAAAAAGATAATCGAAAAAGGACAATCATTTCATGGTCCTTTTTTGATTATTAGAGCTTATAAAACGGCTAAACAGAGCCATTTTGGAATATCTGTGCCAAAGAAGGTTTCAAAGCTCGCTAGTTCTAGAAATAAAATAAAGAGACAAATCTACTCTATTATAAGTAAACTAAATGTAAAAGAAGGCTTTGAAGTTATTGTTATAGCAAAAACAGGTTTAGAAAAATTAAGCTTTGATAAAGTGAAGGATGAAGTAGAGAAAATCTTTGTTAAAAGTGGCCTTTTAAAGTAAAATACACCCTATGATTTCATATTTATACCACCTTATTATCTTCAATCCACTTTATAACGGATTGATATTTTTATTTGATATTTTTCCTTGGATGGATGCCGGATTTGCGGTTATCATTTTTACAATAATTGTCAGACTTATTCTCTTCCCTCTTTCAAAAAAGGCTATTGTTACTCAAGTTAAGATGAAAGAAATCGAACCTGAATTAAATAGAATAAAAAATCAAACTTCAGACAGACAACAACAAGCACTTCTACAAATGGATTTGTATAAAAAGAAAGGGATAAATCCTTTTTCAAGTATTTTTCTACTATTCTTGCAACTACCAGTTATATATTCTCTATACTATATATTTGCTAGATCTGGGCTCCCAATAGTAAATGATTCATTACTATATTCATTTATTGATGTTCCTACTATTAATATGCACTTCCTAGGTATCTTTGATATAGGTATTAAAAGTCTATTCTTATCTATATGTGCAGGTGTAGGACAATTCTTACAACTTCACTACTCTTTTGCATCAAATCCTTCAAATACAAAAAGTGACAATCAGGCTATGAATGCAACTATGGATATGATGAAGAATATGAAATACGTTTTTCCAGTAATCATTTTTCTAGTATCATACGGACTACCAGCAGTATTGGCTATATATTGGACAGTAAGTAGTTTGTTTACCCTAGGACAAGAGTTGGTGGTAAGGAAGCATATAAGAAAGCATCAACCTCTATAATAAATTCTTTCGATTCCCTAAGATTTTTATTGATTTAGATCTAAAGCCCAAAGGTTCAAATCTTCTTTATTTATAAAATACAGAGTATTTTCTTTTGGATCTAGAGTAAGGTTCATAGCATCTATCGCTTTATTTGATAGCTGAGTCAGGTTTGCTAATAGATGCACTTCCCCAGTTGTTGTGTTTACATGCCATATTTGATCTATAAATGAAACAGTACCCTTATACCAATCATCTGGATAGACTGCACCAGGTATTTCAGTTGGAACAGCACAGAACAACTCGTCTTTTTTGATATTACTCCAAATACATTTATCAGATAATGTTTTGAATATCAATTCTTGTGAAGATCCACTTTTAATATTTAAAACAGAAGTAATAAAGCTGTCATTGTTTTTAAATGAAGAAAGCATATTCAAACCATCATGACTGACTTTTCCTGATAAGCCCTTTACTCCACTAGATATGCTTTTGTAAGAACCATTTTTTGCATCTATTGAATATATATAACTTGACGACAAAGCAGATGGTTTTGTTGATACTATAAGTGTATTATTTTCTGGCCAATCAATATTTACTTGAGTAAAAGGAAAATCAGAAACTTTAACCTTCGTTTTCTCATCAAAAGCTGATATATAACCTACACCTGAATTATTTTCAATATTCCAAGTAAAGACCTTATCCCCTGTTGGTGAAATAACTATTTGTTTTATATCTGGAGAAATAAATCTACCCTTTATTTCAAAAGGAGTTTCTGTCGTACTTGTTCCAGTTTTCCTCAGTTCTGCATAGAAGTTTGATACTACATCTGAATCATTTTTTAAATATCTTAATACGAAGTTGGTACCATTTTTATTACTATAAGCCTCATATATTTTTGGTAAAGTGGTGTTTGATATTTTAATTACTTTATCAGACAAATTGTCAGCTTCATAAACATGTCCTGTTCCACGATCTACGAATCGAACCAAAGAAGAACTAGCTGTAGTACTAGCAACATATCCTGCTACTGGAGCAGAGCTTATTTGTCTCAGTTTCGGAAGTTTGTATACAGAGGTTTCTGAATTTTGATTGTTATTGGTATTGTCAACATTACTCTCACTCCCCGTTTGATCACCATTACCTCCAGACAAATTGCCATTACCTATTGGCTTGAAACCAGTATCAATAACATTTTCATCAGGATTTTGTGGTGTGACTTTAGAATAAAAAAACCAATAATAAATACCAGCCGCGATTAACGCTAGTATGACTATAGTTGTTATTATGTATAGTGTTTTTTTCATTTATTTTCCATTTTTACCAGTCGCTTGTTCTATCGTATTGATTCTTGCTTCTAGTATTCTACTATAATCAGTAACAGATAAACCAGAATTGATTTGTTTGTCTAGACTTCCTATATCCGCTTTATATTGAACTAGTTTTTTTTCTAGATAATCATTATTATCTATTTTAAATCCAGGCCCCTGAGTACCTGTTGATTGCATAGTTCCATTCTTATCGATCTTTGTCTTAATATCAACATCTTCTTTAATTTGCTCAATATAAAAGTCTCTCTGCCTTTCAAGTTCCTGTACTCTATCCCCACTAGTGTTTGAAGATGCTAGTATAGTGTTAATTTTTTCATTATATTGATTCTGTATAACATTTTGAGAATTTATTGGACGAGGAAAAGTACCTACTGTATTAGGTAAAACTGGCGCTATATAAGGAAACAAATTTTCTGATACATCGATATTGTTTAAAGCTGTAGCGTAACTAGAAGCACCTGTGTTCTTGGCTAATAATACATTTTTATCAACTCTAGCTGATTTTATTTGTTCATCAAGATCTTTTCTTCTTAGATTAGCTTCTTCAGGAGTTGCTATTTCCCCACGCTCAATCTTCGAGTCAATATCTGCCTTCTCTTTTTCCAATTCTTTTATTCTAGAATCAATCTCTTGAAATTTGATTTGGTTTTCAGCATTTAGATCCCTTAAATCATTTACCAAAGCCCCTTTAAAGTCTCTCACCGCTTTTAGATCAGCGTCATTTATTTTTATTGGCTCTATTGTGGTATTTATATTCACCAATCTAGGATCTATCGTTGCTAGAATGATATATGATACCAAAACCATAACAAGACCAACTGCAGCATTTGTTATCTTGTCTTTACCATCTGATTTAACATAAGGAATCTCACTAGTTATGGTTAGGAAACCTCCCCAAATTATCATTATTATTGCTAGAAAAACTGATATACCAATAGTGAACTTATATACATAAAGAATATAGTCATTTATCTCTATCTCTTTTTGCAAATCCCCAGCTTTACAGTTACCTACCCCATCGATACAAGGTAATGGCTCAATAAGTTTGTAGGTATCTGCAGAGAAACTTATATGAGGTATAAGTGCTAAAGTTAAAATAAAAGTTAATATTAATTTCTTCATATATCTTTCTTTTTAAAGTTAATTGTAAAACTCCCTCTTGCTCCTTGTAGTATTCGATCTTGATTCCTGATATCTAGGAATAGATTTGAGCTTCCGGATGTATCCCCTTTTGTTCTTATTATGATACTACGATTCTTTAGTAAATCACTTTGCTCAATATTGTTTATTGACCAATTATAGTCAATCTCTTGATTGTTCAAATTGAAACCATAAGGAATAGCGAGGATCTTTGCTTCAATATTTTTCAAATTAAAATTAGTTGGAAGAACTTTGTTATAGAAAATTCCATAAAGTGAATCTTCTTCGTAAAATAATAAAGAAGGCTCAGAAGGTGTAAGGTTCATTGCTCCTGCTGTATGAAGTGTTTGTTCCCTGTTTATAATATCAACAGTTATTTCTAGAGGTTTAGGAATGTCGCCATATTCAATGACAACTGATTGTTTGCCATAACCTTGCCCATTGTCTATATATTTGCCTCCAAGTTTCCAAGTATAAACCAAAGTTTTTGGATCTATTTCTACTCCAGAAGTCTTTGCTAGGTGTGGGATTGCTGTGATTCTCGCATTGTTTTGATATGAAAAAGGAGTTTTTCCTTTATAAAATGGTGGCACATAGCCATCACTTTCCCATATTAGATCTACATAACCAGATCTCACACTAATAGCTTTCTTCACCTCTCTTCCATCAGATCCCTTTATATCAACCGAAACGTTTGTTATTGCCCCTATCTTCGGAGCAGGAATGGTTATTCTCTTTACTCCGACCCCCTTCTGATCTACCTTACTATTCACTGTCCAAACTATTGATGAAGAATTTAAATCAAATAAATAACTTTCAATAAAAACATCCACATTTTCCCCAGGTTTAGGATTATTGCTACTTGTGTCTATGGTTACACCATCTATTGATGTCTGAACCTGAGCATTTGTTTTTGAATAAAAACCAAAACAAAATATTGAAAAGAGAGTTATAACTGATATTTTTAATAGCAATTTCATCACTATTATTTTAACATACTTTATATTTTTGTTGGCAAACGAGGTGGACGTCTTCCTGGAATAGAATTTACAGGAGTTCTTTGATTCCTTGGAGGTGTTCTACCGACTACCACATCCATTTTTATACTAGAAGCATCGCTCGGCACATCTTTATAAAGATTATGGACATCATATACCCAGAAAGGTAAAGCATTAACAAAAGGTATTTGTTCGCCCACGAATGTAGCTCCTAAAACCATTATCTTGTTTGGTGTCAGTAGCTTCCTTTTGTACGCATATATAAGTAATACACCACCAATAACAATATCAATTCCATGGTTAAAAACTTCAGTAGCGACGAATAAACTAAAGATTATTTGTATGAAGTCTACTATGCCAGCAAAACCATAGATCAACCATCTTTCACCTTTCCCTATTATAGGAGTATCCATACTGATATTGTAAACCAAGTACTACCTACTGACCAGAAGCCAAATCTTGTTTTGCTTTTTTCATTGCAAGAACCTGCGCTGGGTTCGTTGTTATTATTTGATCTTCTGTATATGAAGCAACCACCTTTAGAGCAACGTGCTTTAGACCTACGAAGAATATTCCCTCCCCTACATCTGATTCTAGTAATAGATATTTTTCTTCATCGGTTAAGTTGAATGTTCTTTGGAGATTGTCGATTGAAGATGGTGATTGTTTAAGAAGAATCTGTATTGAAGAGTTGGTAATGATAGGCAAACCATAAGGAGATTTTAGGAAATCGTCCACGTCTTGTGTGATGGTTGCAAGACCCAAGAAATATTTTCTTCCTCGCTTTGCCAAACCAAGTAGGAATGAAGCCGTATCTTCAGATTTCATCATCCACCAAGCCTCGTCAATTACCAAGAGTCTCTTTTTAAGATTCTTTCGAATAGCATTCCATATATAGTGTGTAACTATGTACATTGCTACCGGTTTCAATTCATCTTCCATGTCTCGAAGAGAAAACACTACGAATTTCTTATTTATATCAACATTTGAAGGCCTATTTATAAATCCTGACCATGTACCCTTTGTATACTTCGTCAGTCTTTCTACTAGAGATTCAGCTCCTTCCATTCCTGCAAGAACAAGTTCAAAGTCAGAAAGTAGAGGTGGCTCAACATTTCTAAAATCAGATTCAGGAGTAATGTCTTTTAGAGCATATGTCTCACTTATAGCTCGGTCGATGATCGCATCTTCTTCTTGTGAAAGTCCTCCAAGCATAATTCGGAAAAGTCCTACAAGGTTTATGATATTTGATCGTAGAATATCTGCAGCTGATTCATCCTCTCTTGGTACTGGAAGGTCAAAAGGATTTATATGATGTTCAGAGTTAAGAGATATATTAAAATACTTCCCTCCTGTAGCTTCTGCCATATACTCATATTCCTTTTCTGGGTCAATAACTATAACTTCAGTATCAAACATAAGAGTTCTTAGAATCTCAAGTTTTGTACAATATGATTTACCAGATCCAGCTTTTGCAAAAGTTACAGAATTGTAGTTTTCCAAAAGAAAACGATCGAATAGTACAAGTGATGAATTGTGGCGATTTATACCATAAAGAATTCCTTTATCAGATGTTAGGTCAAAAGAAACGAAAGGAAATAGACTAGATAGAGGTGAAGAATTGAGCTTTGAATGCACCGCTAATTGATCGTCCCCTATTGGTAGAACGCTCTTGTACCCACTTTCCTGTTGGAATAGTGCTGGTTTCAAATACACTAGTTTTGACTCTAGAATTGATTTTACTTCTGATTCTATTTTATCCAAATCTGCACTATTATCTCCAAATATTGTTATATAAACTCCAACATCAAATATCTTCTCTTGAGCTTGCATAAGGTTGTCTCGAAGAGCTTCAAGGTCTTGATATGCTGTATCTAGCATAGGATCTCGAACCAATCCTTTATTTTCTCGACTATTTATCTGACTCTGTACCTCAGCTACCTTTTTTTGAAAATGTCTTAGTATCTTCGCTGTATCAACTGGGTGTATAAAAATAGAAATGTTAAAAATCTTGTCTAGGTTTATGATAGGAGCAAACCAACTTTCAGATAAAAATCGAGGGTAAGATATAACAAAGAAAGTTCTAGCCACCTTTTCTCCCAAATTTATTTCTTTAGGGCTAATCTTAAGAGCTGAAGGTGCTATAACATCTTTTAGTTCTAGTACCCCCGCTTCATATATCTCTTGTGGCATCAAAGAGACGATTGGAGCTTCCTCATCTTTTTTACCTGTTAATTTTGAAAATATGCTCATTTTTATTGGAAATTATTAAACTAATTTATTTGAATTGGCTTCTCAGTTTCTCCAGGATTGAATATCTTGTAATACAATTCTACCACCTCTTCGGTTCCGAGTTCTGCTACACGTATTCCACAGCGTACGAGTCCTTGTTCTACTACCCCTACCCTTTGCTCAAGCTGACTTCTATATTCTTCAAACTTTTCATTATTCAAAACATCAGGTTGATTATTTTTGTGAATTATATTTGAAATTGGATTATTTTGAGCAGTTAGAATCGGTGGCATATATGGAACGACTAGAAAAAATCCTTTTGTCATAATATTGCTGTTATCTACGAAAGTTTTTATGAATTCTATATATTCTCTGGTCTGTATTTTCATTAATTCAGTCAATTGTTCCTTATATCTTTCTTCAAGAAGTGCAATATATGGCCTTATATCTAGTCTTTTTGATTGAATAAAAATTTGTATAGAAAAGTCCAAAGAGTTCAAGAAGTTTTGGAATTGAGAGATGATAGCGTTCTGTTCATCAGAAGATTTCAAAGCAAAGTTCAAAGAAGAAGCAAGAATAATAGATCTCATCGATCCATCTTTAAGTATTACAATTCCATCACGGATTTCTTGTATTGGTACGAATTCCTGTGTTGTTTTTGCTGATTTTGCCATAATTATTTTTGATTTTTATTTGTATACATACTCTCTTTAATATCCAAACTCCAAGTCAAATCTTTCAATTTACTATCAGAAATTTTTGGTACCATGATTCCAGCATATTCTTTTGCTTCTTGTATTGCATTGTCTGCTTTTTGATTTGGAACTTTTTTCCATATAAAAAGTTTTGCTGATACATAGTATTTGAAAGCAGCTTCAACTACATTTATAAAAGGTTTATTATTTACTTTGTAAAAAGCTAGAGCTAGAGAGAAAGACATTACAATAACGATTGGTATAAAAGCATAGACAAAAGAGTTTAGATATCGATAGAAGACAAAAGAAATCCCTGCCCCACCAGCAAGATATACGAATTGTTTGAGTGAAATTTTTCCGAAAATTTTGTCTTCGACTTCAATGAACTGTGGAACTTGATATCTCATGACTTTATTATAACATGCAGTTGTTTTTATATTTGCTCTCTATACGGATCAACTGTGTATGGTTTCCTCTCTACTACGGGTGTCTTTGGCAAATCTTGTTTCGGAGGTTCTGGATTTATTGTTTTATTTTCAACAACTGTGTTTTGTATTGGCTTTGGTTGCTGCAGATTTATCACAGGTTTTTCTGGTATATAAGATGGAGTTGATATTGTTATTGGAGTTGGTGTCTTTATCTCTTCTTTATCTTCTATCATACCTAGTATTACATCCTTTTTAATTTCAGTTTCTTTGTACTGTGGCATGCCTACTGGTGGTCTCTCTATAGTAAATCTACCTGCTTCTTCAACAGTTTTCGGCATTATTGTAGGTTGTGGCATTGGTTCGGGCTTCGGGATTGCTATCGTTTTGGCTACAAAGACTGGAGGTGTGGTTGGGGTTGGTGGAGGTGTTGGTATTGAAGGTGGTGTTGCGGGGACTGCAGAAGGGGTTGGTGGTGTGACTGGAGCTGGTTGAGGAGTTTGACTGACCAGTCCAGGTATAATTTTAGGTTTTTGCGTTTCTATGTTCCCTATCGTTGGTGCACTACCTGTTTCTTTTTCTGCCTCTTCTTCTATTTCACTTTCAAAATCAGCTTCTTCCTGCATTTTTTGTAATGAAGATCTCAATGGATCAAAAATTTCTTTATTTATATCCATGGTGATTGCGACTGCTTCGTTCCTCGATATATCTAATTCTCTTTCAATATTTCTAACAAAGTCATTGGTGCTTTCTAGTCCCAACATTACAAACATAGTTTCGTTTTGAAGAATTGCGTTTTTATCAAGAAGAAGACTATGTTTCTCAGATATAGCATTAAATTTAACAGCTAAATCTGTACTTTTAATAGCCATTTTTATTTCTTCTGGCAAAACCTCCAATCTCTCCTTAATTATTTGCTCTGTGTCCATATGTTATTTATTTCTTATCTCCATCAGCTGGTTTATCCTCTTTATCCTCTTTCTCTTCTTTTGCTAACATTTTTTTAATTTTATCTGTCAATTGCTTATCTTCAGATTTACTCAACTCATCTCTTATTGCTTTGGCTGCATCAGCATTTGCACCTTTAACAAAAGGATTCTTTAACCACTTGTTACCCATTAGTCCGCTAGACAAGTTACCAGCATATCCAAGTTTTCTGGCTTTCAATGCCTCATCCTCTAGATACTTGTTTCTAGTTCCAGCTTTTTCAGCATTGATCCTTGCTTTATTCTCTAGTTCTAGTTTTGCTAAATCTCGCCTAGCCTCATCTTTGACTTTCTGATCTGTTATTCTTGGATCGTCAATAAGTTCTTTGTTGAAACTTATACTATTACTAAGCCTCTCATTTTTTGTTTGCCACTCACCCAATCCTTCCGAAACTGCTTTCTTTTTGTCTTTATCACTCATTTTAATACCCTTTGTTCCGTACTCAGTTCTTTCCTTGATGAATTCCTTGTTTCTCTTTTCGAAACCACCTTTCGTTCCACCATATGTCGCTTCAGCCCCACTCTTGAATGCTCTATTTGCCATTATAGCTATATTCGGATTACGGCTAGCAAATCCACTTGAATTGAAAGATTCTTGAGCAATTTTTGCTCCTCTACCAATAGTATGTTGCCCAAATGCTCCTGGTAACCCCTTAACTTTATCATTAAGAGCCTTTGTCCACCCTTCCGCGAACTTAGCCCCAGAAGCACCTGCTGCAATGGCGGCTATTAGAGGAGCGTTTATAAAAATTGAAGCAACTATGAATTGCACTACTACCCCAATGAATGTTATTCCAAATGCCCCTTCCCCAGCAGCTGGAACACCATTTGAACCTTGATTAAATATTGCTGAGAATCCAGGACTACTTATAAGTTTTAAGGCTACATACATTAAAAACAGATAAGTAGGCATAAAGATAAGTTGCGCTTTAAACATCTCAGTAATCTTTTTGGCTTTGTCCTCAAGTTGTGGAAATATCATAGCAGCAAAATATATAGGAGAAACTGCCATGATAAAAATCAAGATAGCCGTTCTAAACATAATAGCCACCGAAGCAGCAAGAATACTGATTGCAGCGGTCACCATCATCAGTGTTCCTGCAATAGTCGCTATACCTATACTTAGACCAACATCTATTGACTTAAGTACAGGTTTATTTTCATATATTTTAGGTATTTTAAAGCTAGACATAAATACGTCAGACAATCCCCCATCATTAAAAGCACTGCTCAGTGTAGACAGACCCCCTGCAGATTTTGGAGCAATAGCTCTATAAAATTGTAGTGATACGAGGTTTGATCCGTCAATTAATACCTTCGTAAAGAAAAGACTAAAGTTTATCAGTACACCAGCAATAACTATCTTTACTATCAGTTCTTTTGTGGCAGAACTACTTCCTGCACCGACTATGACTTTTATAGAGCTATAGAGTAGAGCAAATATTATAAATATACTAGACATATTTCTAACAACTAACCAGACTTCATTTAAGGCAGGGATACTATTATAGAAGTCACCAATATGAGTAGTAATGTTTAAAGATAAGTTCAACAAAGTTCCACTGATTGCTAGAAGTTGTGATGCTAAAAACAAGAAAGCGTTTCCAACTATACCAATTATATTGTTAACCACAGAGAAAGCGGGACCATCGAGCATACTTGCCGCACTAGATATATTTGGCGAAGTTATACACCCTATTATAGCAAGGACTAGAGAGAATTTTACAATTTTGAAAAATTTATTTTTCATTTAATTAATATAATATAGAACACTTTCTATCCTTGTTTCCTACATCTGATCGGTATCTATCAACATAATCTCTCGCAGTCACTACTCCATCTGTTTGTTCAAGCTCTTCTTTTGCTTTCAGTAAATCAGATCCATTTATCAATGAACCACTTGATAGAAGTTGACTGTATTTCTGACTCGGATCATTGAGATCATTTAGAGTTTTTGCTGCATTTGCTTTTGTTTCTATGTCTTGAATTGTTCTTAATACCTCATCAGCGTCTTTTGTTTTAGAATCTAGACTTGATAGTTTTGGACCGATTGCTGTTTCAATAATTTTGTTTATTTCATCAATCCCTCTTCTAGCATCCGGTATGTTTATAGCTCTCATGGTTGTTGGAACACCTGCTATTTTATTTGTATAACACAGAATAACAGAATCATAACCATTCTTTAATCCATTAACTAGATTGAATGCTTCTTCTCTAAGACGCTTGTATTCCAAAGCATTATTTCTGTACGTAGCTAGATTTGTAACCAATTCCGCCTTGATCTTATCAACCTGAGTATTCTTTTCATCATTAATATCAGCAATCGTACTATCTAGATATGAAGAACCGTCAGAGCCCTTAGCACTACTCCCAGCAAGACCCTTTTGTAGTACTTGAGTCACAAGTTGAGCAAACAGCGCGTTTACAACTTCGTTTATTTCATCAGCCATTCTCAGCTCATCCTGAGGACCATCCAGGTTGCTCTGAAGTGATCCTTGTATAACTGATCCTGGAGTCTGTACAGGACAATCATTCTTACTCTTTAGTTGCTGATTTGCTAAATACCCTTCTTCTGGATCCGACGCTGCTGCCCTTTTTGCTTTTACATCATCATTAAACCTTTTAACTTCAGCAGAACATTTCGGATCCCTCCAAGATAAGAATCCTCTACCGGCACTGATTTCGTCTTTTTGTTCAGCTTTTGCACTTGCAACTTTCCAAGAAAGATCCGATTCAGCGATTAGGTATGCACTATAAATATTGTTTTGTGGTTCAGTCGTCATTGTAACGAAAGCTGGCCAACCACCTTGTTTGAAATCTCCAGCAGTAAAACCATTCAGCGTTGCACCTTCAACTGCATTCTTAGAATTTTTAATGATTGTTGTTATTGTACAAGAATATCTTTCTAGAACGCGTGGGCGATACTTGAATGCTAGAGCGATACGAATATCTATGCTAAATGGCGAACAAAGATCCTGTAATGGCCCACCATGTTTTGCTATGAAATCACCCGTTATTTGATCTGCCACATCAAGGAAAAAAGAACTGGGATTTTGTAAGAATGAAGGACTACCCTGGAAACCTGAGTTTATCCATGTAACTACACTAGTTGTAATCTGTCTCACGATCTGTTTTACAATCATTGTTCCAAGTCCATCGAGTACATATTCCTTAAGCTGGATGGCCATATTAGAATATGAAGAAATTCC
Organism: uncultured Candidatus Saccharibacteria bacterium; assembly: GCA_964367745.1. Classification (GTDB taxonomy): domain Bacteria; phylum Patescibacteriota; class Minisyncoccia; order Phycocordibacterales; family PALSA-1337; genus CAIOGI01. The sequence continues at coordinate 32,186 of CAYIYK010000007.1, forward strand.
TGAGTTAACAGCAGTAATAGTTGATTGAACTATGTTCCCCGCGTCGACTGTAGCCAACTGCGCATTTGCTCTATCTGGAACAATAAAAATAGAAAAAACAAAAGATATTGTTATGAAGTAAGTTATTATTTTTTTATTAAAATACTTGTTCATTTATTCCTAAATATTTAAAATAACTTCTTATAGCGTTTATTGAATCATAAAAGCTTCTTTGAATCACTGGATAATACTGAATTGCCTGTATACCTTCAACTGGATTTGTGCCAGAGTTTCTAAAAGATTTTGCCACAAAAAGTGAACCATTCATAGAATTTATTAGGTCTAGATGAAGAGTTTCAACTGCTTTTGGAACTCTTAATTTCAATAGACTATTCACAATTTTCTTATAACTTTCTATTGATGGATCAATTTCTTTTAATATTTCAAAGTCTTCTGATTCGAAAGCCTCTTTTGTTATTACCGCTTCATTTCTTGCACTAACTGCATTCTTCTGGAAAATTAAAGTTATATCTTTGCCATATTGTTTTATACTCTCAACATCATTTTCTGGTTTTGTAATGATGTCTTTCAGTTCGTATTTACCAGGCTGTGACAGTACTATATTCCCTGCTGTTCTTTGAGCTAGACTTTCTTGGTTCTGTTTATCTTTAGATGTACCAGATTGTCTAAGTTCCATGTATCTAGCAAAAAATTCTCTACTTACAAGGTCCATAGGATCCAATTTTTCTTGACTAGATTTGTTTGTTAGATCTGCAGTCGCAACACTCTTTGATGAACTAGGTTTATCTTTTGGATTTTTTGGATCTGTTCCAACAAGTATCTCTTCCCAATCTTTACTACCGTCGTTATCGCTATCTTCCTCAGATGACGAAGATAGATCAACATTTGAAATACTTACACTACTTTTATTTTCATTTGCCACGTATAGAGCTTTTGTTCTCTCGTTCCTGTATTTATTAAATAGAAAAGCTCCTCCAATAAGAAGGATTGCTGCGATAATCAGCATAATATTTTTTATCGGATACTTCACATGGGTAGTATCATAGATACTGAGATAATTGTATCAAGATTTACAAGTATTTCCTACGATTTTTTTCCACATTTCTAGTGTTATATTCTCTGCTCTTAGGTCCTTTGACCAATTTTCATTATTCCAAAGAGATTCAAGGGTATTTTTATCAATTTTATCTTGTAAATTCTTGATAACCACCTTCCTTTTGTGTGCGAAACCTGTTTTAAGTATTTCAAAAAAAGTTTTTTCATCTATTTTATTCTCAAAAAAGAATTTTTTACTTATATTTTCTATAGAAATTACTGCTGAATCAACATTTGGTATAGGTCTAAAAAACTTTCTTGGCACTGTACAAACATATTTAGGGTTACCATACGCTTTTACTGATATAGATAATATACTTTCTTTTGTATCCACTATTCTCTTTGCAACCTCTTTTTGCACCATAATTACCATTTTTATAGGCGGATTTGACGATTCTGAGAACTTTCTCATGAATTCTCCGGTTATGTAATAAGGAATATTGGCTATAAGTGTGTATTTCTCCAGGTTTTTTTCATCAAATTCCAATATATCACCATGTATTATCTCTAGTTGTCCACTTTTTACCTCATTTGGGAATTTTTCATGTAAAAAAGGGATTGCCCTATCATCTTTCTCTACAACCATGACTTTTGCCCCAGTTTCAAGAAGTTTTGTGGTCAAAGCTCCCTTTCCCGGGCCAACTTCTAGAACTAAGCTATCCTTTGTGATATTTGATTCATGAACCATAGCAGAAATCACGTTTGGAGCGTGTAGGAAGTTCTGTCCAAGTGATTTCTTGGCTGTAAAGTTGTTTTGATTATTCATTTTAGAAATCGATAAATATAGCTTTAATTCCTCTAGGTTCTTCTGTATCCCCCTTTGATGTTATATGTTCATCACCAATATCACTTATGAAGTTTGAAGGAGTGTTTACTTTTTGTGCACCGTATATTGTCCTTAGTTGAGTATAACTCAAAAAGAGTTTTTTCCTAGCTCTTGTGATGGCTACATAAAATAGCCTTCTTTCTTCTTCGGATTGTGATTGACTCATATTTTCTTCATTCATTCTCTGGTGAGGGAAAAGATCTTCTTCAAGACCAGCTATGAATACATAATCAAACTCAAGACCTTTCGAAGCGTGTACGGTCATTAGCTTTACAGCGTTATTGTCTTTCTCCAATTCATCTTGATCAGTAGCAAGAGCACTATTCTCCAATAGCTTCTCTATACCTTCTCCCATTGGAAGTGAATCATACTGTGAAGCAACAGTTACAAGTTCTCTCAGGTTCTCCAGTTTTTCTTGTTCTTCAGCTCCACCATTTTTATATACATTTTCCATTCCACTTTCTCTAATTATGTATTTTATTAGTTCAGAAGGTCTTTCTTTCAGCGCAACAATTTTTATTCTTTCAAGTAAATCTAAGAAAATACCAACTTTATTCCTAAGCGCTGGGCCCAGTGTACTCTCTTGTCCGGTAACTACTTTCATTATTGTAGCCTTCCCGATTCCTCTCGGAGGAACATTCACAACTCGGACAAGATCATTCGTACTGTCTCTATTCATTGACGCTTTTATAAAAGACAGAACATCCTTTACTTCTTTTCTTTCAAAGAATCTAACTCCCAAGACTTGATATGGAATGTTTTTATTTAAAAAAGCTTCTTCTATTACTCTGGATTGGAAATTGGCTCTGTATAGCACTGCAATTTCCCTAGGTTCACCACCGTTATTTATCAATTCTTTTGCTTCTTCAGCGATCATTCTTGCTTCTTCTTGCTCAGTATATGAAATAAGCAATTCTATCTTCTCCCCCTCTACATTCTTTGTAAATAAGTTCTTTTCAGGTCTCAGTACATTTTTCTTTATGACATTGTTTGCTGCCATAAGAATAGTCTGCGTTGAACGATAATTCTCTTCAAGAGTAATTATCTTTGTTTCCGGATATTCTTTCTCGAAGTTAAGCATATTTGCAATATCAGCCCCTCTCCAAGAATATATATTCTGGTCTATATCCCCCACAACACAAATATTCCGAGTTTCTTCAGCAAGAAGTGAAGCGATCTCATATTGAACTTTATTTGTATCTTGATATTCGTCTATGTGAATATATTTCCAAACTTTACTATAGTGTTTTTTAACCTCAGGGTATGTTTTTAAAAGCCAAGCAGTTTTTAGAAGTAAATCATCGAAATCAAGTGACTTCTCTTTATTTAATGTCTGTTCATATTTCTCCCACGCTTGACCAACTATCTTGTGAAAGAAATCTTTATGACCATTTTTATAATTATTCATACTAACACCATCCCCTTTTTCCCTAGATATAGCATTTAGGACTGCTCCAGGTTCATATTGCTTCGTATCTAGTCCAAGTTCTTCTAAAGCGTCTTTGACTGCTCTTTTTGAATCCCCTCTATCGTAAATGGTGAAGTGTCTAGTAATACCAAGCAAAGAAGCATTCTCTTTTATAATATGAACTCCCAAAGCGTGAAAAGTACTAACAAAGGGCCTTTCTGTAAAAGAAATCGGTATATTTAGACTCTTATCAGTCTCTATTAAATGAAAAACTCTCTCTCGCATCTCTTTTGCAGCTTTGTTTGTAAAAGTAATAGCCAAAATCTCTGAAGGTTTGACTCCATTCTTGATCAAATTCAAAATTCTATGTGTAATAGTTTTGGTTTTTCCGGCACCTGCACCAGCAATAATAAGTACTGGACCAGATAATGTTTCCACCGCTTCTTTCTGCCGTTGATTCAATTCGTTTGATGACATAAATACAGTGTACCATACATCTATTTTCTTATTCACATGCGTCATTGACTTTAAAATTGGGCTAGCGTAGGCTGTATAGGTACCTTAGAAATAGAGGTATAAAGATGGCTCAACAGAGCCGTTTACCGAAATTCCCGATACGAATGAACCGTCATTTTTGACGAATGAAAGCCTTGCCGAATGCCTATTTATGTTATGGAATTTTTAACTAAAATTGGTTACAAAAAAATATGTAGTAATATCAACAAAATCACAATTGTTGCTATTGCCACTGTGTTCTATTCATTTATACCAAATACAGCCAATGCCGGTATATTTTCTGCAATTACTGACCTTGCCGGCGATAAAGCTTCAGCAAAAACTGTGGAAGTATCTTCATCAAGTTCTCAAGATCTATTTTTACTAGAAGCGCCAGTAAATAGTGATCCAAACCCATACAAGAGTGACAAGCAACCAATACTAGCTTTCGGAAATGCTCTCTCAGCCGAGATAGGTCCACAAGGCACAGTCTCTGATATAGAGAGTAGAGTTTCGAATGAAATTAGTATATATACAGTAAGAAAAGGAGACAATATATCTTCTATTGCTGATATGTTCGATGTTTCAATAAATACTATTATATGGGCAAATGAATTGGGACGTAATACAAGTCTAAAAGAGGGTCAGACTCTAGTTATCCTCCCTATTTCAGGTATAAGATATACAGTTAAAAAGGGAGATACAATAAAAGGTATAGTCTTTAGATACAAAGCTGATCTAGATGAAGTATTGCAATACAATGACATTACCCTATCATCAGCTCTTACTGTAGGTAGTACAATAGTTATTCCAGATGCTGAACCTAGTTATGTCGAAGTTCCAAAAGCAGTTAAAGCTAAAACTCCAACAAATAAAGCTCATGATACAAATGGTCCATTCTATCCAGGATATTTTATAAGACCTATAGCTGGTGGATACAAATCACAAGGACTTCATGGTTATAACAGTGTGGATCTAGCTGCACCAGTAGGTACACCTATACGAGCATCAGCAGGAGGAAAAGTTATTTCTAGTATTTCAAACGGTAGTTGGAACGGAGGTTATGGAAACTATGTGATTATTGCTCATGACAATGGCACAAAGACACTATATGCTCATACACAAAAGAACTTTGTTAAGGTAGGTGATGAAGTTGAACAAGGAGAAATGATTGCAAAAATCGGTATGACTGGTAAGACTACTGGCCCACACGTTCACTTTGAGATAAGAGGAGCAAAGAATCCTTTCTAAAACCACCTCTGCCTGTACTGTAGAGCTTCTAATACATGTTGTTTCTTTATCTTCTCTGATCTCTCTAGATCGGCAATAGTTCTCGAGAGCTTAATTATCCTATGATACGCTCTGGCTGATAGACCAAGTTTGCTTGTAGATGATTTTAATAAATCAGAGACATCAGTATCCAATACAATACACTTTTCTATATCAGATACATTCATTTCGCTATTGTATTTCTTTATATAACTCTGGCTTTTGGTATCAATATAGTTTTTGCCTAGAATATTAAACTTTTTAAATCTTTTTTCCTGTATTTTTCTAGCGCTTTCTACCCTTTTACATATATCTATTGAGCTTTCATTGTTCTTTGATGAATTGGACAATTTATCATATTCTATCTTTGAAACAGAAACCCACATATCTATTCGGTCGATTATTGGCCCAGAAATCTTTTTATTATAGTTATTTATGTCCTTATCGCTACAATTGCAACCTTTTTCTTTGCCATAACCACACGGACATGGATTCATGGATATTATTACTATACATTTTGCTGGGAAAGTCAGTGCACCCTTTGCTCTAGATATAGTTACACAATGATCTTCAAGAGGTTGTCTCAGTGCTTCTATTACTTTTTTATCAAATTCTGGGAATTCGTCTAAGAAAAGAACACCTCTATGTGCCAATGTTATCTCTCCAGGTTTGGGAAAAGGTCCACCACCTACAAGTGATGGATATGAAGAAGTATGATGTGGAGATCTAAAAGGCGGATCGGATATAAAAGGTCTATCTAGAGTGTGAGCAATCGAGTGAATACTAGTTACTTCAAGTATTTCATCATATTTTAGCTTTGGTAATATACTCTTGAAGGCTTTTGCTAACATGGTCTTGCCAGTTCCGGGCGGGCCAAATAATCCGATATTATGTCCTCCCGCTGCGGCAATCTCCAATGCCCTCTTTGCGGTCTCTTGTCCTTGTATGACATTAAAATCATTTTCATGTTTGTCGGTACTGTGTTTTATATTAGTATGTTTTTGTATCGGGATTTTATATTTATCCAATACTTTTAAATGCTTTATTATGTCATTTAGATCTTTAACTGGATATATCTTTATTCCTTTTACCAATCCCGCTTCGATGGCATTGTCTTTGGGTATATAAATCTCTTTGAATCCTGATTCTTTTATGCTATTTACTATTGGAAGTACACCGCTTACCACCCTCACTTCCCCTTCGAGCGACAGTTCTCCTAAGAATATTTTGTCTTCTGATTCAAAATCGATCTCCCCACTAGCTTTAAGATATGCCAAAGCCATACCAAGATCGAAAGATGGACCTTCTTTCTTTATGTGAGCTGGAGCAAGAGATATAACAACCTTTTGATTCTTTTGTTTTGGAGATACATAACCACTGTTTTTAATAGCTGCGGATATTCTGTCCTTGGACTCATCTATGGCTTTGTCACCCAATCCAACTATGGAAAAAGAATGCAGACCATTCGACAGGTCAACTTCAATATCAACTATATGTGTATTCAACCCTGAAAGCTGGGCGCTATAGACCTTTGATATACTCATACGTATATCATAGTTTGTAGAGATAAAATCTAAATAAAAACAAAATAAAATCCTGATAAAATTTTCATCAGGATTTTATTTGCTATCTGTCGTTCATATGCTTCTTCGATGTTCTTGCTGAAGGATTTGCTTCTAGTCTATCTCTCTCTATTTCTTCACCAGATATTTCGCATATCCCGTAACTTCCCTTCTCGATTCTCTCTAATGCTGCTTTTACTTCATTGTATTGCGGTTCCAACTGATTCAAAATAACTTTATTTTCTTCTAGTTCTTCAAACTTGTCTGCAACTTCATTGTCATCTGCACTATCTGTAGCTATATCGCCAGAAGTAGCATTCCAATCTCCTGGATGTTCAGGATCAATCTTCCCAATACTATTTAGTTCATTTTCGAGTAATGTTTTTTCCTTGATCAGCTTATCTTTGAAATACTGTAAATCTTTTTTATTCATAGTGTAATTTTAACGTACATAGGTTTGTTTTTCAATGCGTTCAAGTAGTGCCGGTATAACTTCTTCAGAAGTTGTGATAAGTAGTGTGTCTTTATCTAAGAATGTGTATAACATAAGGAGTTCATTTTTTTGAGAAATAAACTCTCTAACATCTCTATTTGATTTTACCCTATCACGAAATACTCCCTTAACATTGTAAAAAAGATGAATAGATTTGTTATCAATAGGCTCTGTTGTGCTAGATGACTCTTCTGTGTTTGATATATTTGTCTGATTACCATTTTCTCTATACATAAAAAGGTCTGCCAGCTCTTCAGGCATAGTTGGTTCCCATTTTAACATTCCAGAATATGCATTTTGGAAAAAATCAGTAGTCATTATTATAAAAGGTATATTTTTGCCCTGTTCTTCAGTTGATGAATACACACCAACCATCCATTTGTCAGTCAATGATCTTTTCAAAGTATCCGTCATGGCAAATTCAGCAATATTTAAGAATTGAGATCCAGAAACTCTTTTTGTTGTTGAACCTATTGTCTGTGCAGGTATAAATTCAATTATTTTACCTGGATTTGATTCTTCTGAAGAGAATTGATTGATCAAAGCTTTTTTCAATGGATCCCTCTCAAGTACAGGCACATTTATTATCTTTTGAGTGTCTGGTGATACTATACTTGGTATTTTCTTGGCGACTTGCTCTACAGGTTGCTTGTTAAAAACTCCAGTTTTGTATACATAATATCCAACACCGATTCCTGAACCAATAAAAATCAAACTAATTAAGGTAAAAAATAAATTCCTTGCCAAATGCGATTCCGGTTTATTCGCAATACTAGCTGTACCAGTCCTTCTCTCATTCTCTGCCAAGACCATATTTACTACTGTAGACTTTGGTCCACTCATAGCTTGAGCTACATCACCCTCGTATGTTCTTATATTTACTTTGGGTTTTGGGATTTGTGGTGGAATAACCTCTGCTGGAGGTACCATAGGGTGTTCCTCCTCTACTCTAGGTATAAGATCAGCATTTCTTTCTTTTGCTATTCTTATTGATTCTTTATCCTTTTCTTCTTTTATTTTATCTTGTACGAACTGCTCCTTTACTCTCTTTGCCTCTTCTTCCTGCTTTTTCTTTTCTTCTGGAGAGATTTCACTTACAGGCATTTGCCCTCCTCCATTTATTCTAGCAAGAGCCTCTTCCATATCCTTTTCATATGTACGAATCGGCTTTTGAGGTACATCATATATACGAGTCTTCCTTTCTGGATCGACTTGATTGTCTAACATATGTAACGGATGGTCTTCTGTATTTGGTATAGCGTTTCCGATCTGAGAGTTTATTGCAGCCTGAAGATTAGATTTTTTTTGTTCTTCGTTCATCAAAATAATTATAGCACGTAGATTTTATAATTATATTGTAAAAAATGCGCAGGATTACTCTTGTCCTGATAGATCAGCTATTTCATCTGCAACATTGCCAAGAGTAGCATCTTTTGGACCTCTTTTCTTATTAAAATTTTGTTTTGAATTCTGATTCTTTCTATTGTCTTTGTTTTGGAATCTATTTTGCTGGCCGATTAGATATTTTTGAGGATTTTCATCTAGATCAAAGAAATCGTCGACTACTTCTCTAAGTTTTGAAGATGTAGATTTGCCAAACGATACTACTTCCACCTGACACCCTTCATTTACTTGTAGATATTCTACTAGTGGAGCGAAGTCACCATCGCCTGTTAGAAGAATAACCGCATCAAGTTTAGGTGCCAGTTTTACTGCATCTATAGCAAGACCGACATCCCAGTCTGCCTTTTTTGCTCCACTACCAAAGATTTGTAAGTCTTTAGTTTTTGTCTCTATACCCATTTTTGTAAGTGCTTCAAAGAATGCTTTTTCGTCACCTGCTTCTGTTGTTATAACATAAGCCACTGCTCGAATAAGAGATCTCTCCCCTACTGCATCTTTTACTATATTCCCAAAATTTACTTTTGAATGATATAGATTCTTTGCACTATGATAAATGTTTTGTGTGTCGATAAAAACTCCGACACGTTGTTCTTTATGTTTGATTACTGTCATATAAAAATTGCTTAATAAATTATTAAAATAAAATACACGTATTAAAACGACAATCGAAATACTAGAAAATTATAACACCAAAAGCTATTTAGCTTTAATATCAAGTTTCTTCGCAATACTAGTGTGTCTCTTTGGATACTTCTTCTTTAGATAGTTCATATGAGATTGTCTATTTGCAACCATAGCTAGAAGACCTCGTCTTGAGTGATTGTCCTTCTTGTGTTTCTTCAAGTGAGTAGCAAGTTCATCGATTCTTTTTGTAAGAATTGAGATTTGAACCTCTGGAGAACCAGTGTCCTTATCGTGAATTGCTGATGTCTTTATGATGTTTGATTTCTGTCGTGTTGTTAACATGATTGCACCATAGTAGCACGAATGCGTTTAAAGAGCAATAGGTTGGAAAGTTTATAATAAAAAATGGACTCTCATGAAGAGAGTCCAAATGTCCGTTTTTTTATAAAGGGAGAATATTTTTTTGGAGTGCGGTGATTTTCTCAAACACCTGTCGTCATCAACATTTTAAATCCTTTCTTTTCGTTGGCTTTGCTGGAGGCCGCCGATCTCATTCAGAGATGGCTGCCGGGCCGGGGCCGGAGACGAAATTCAATTTATTTTCGAAGAGATAATTGGCGATTTGGGGCGGGCTGTTCATAAGGCGCCTTTGGCACATGATCGATTTTCACGGTCTTTTTCCAATTTCACTAGCTTCACGTAGGTGTAGCTAGAAGTTAGATAAAGATGTCATTCATCGATCAATCTGGGTATAGTATAGCATATCTAGATTTATTGTCAAGTGGGTAGTAATTCTCCATACTGTTATACTTTTAGCATGTCGCAAAACCTTTTATCTTTAAAAACTGAATTTCTTCAATACGTAGAGATAGAAAAAGGGCGAAGTCTCAATACTGTTCGCAATTACGACCAATATTTAAGTAGATTTTTGGAATATACAAAGCTTAAAGATCCAAAAGATATTACCGATACCATCGTGCGCGACTTCCGTATTTGGCTTAATCGTCAAGAAACTAAGAATGAAAAAGGCAAAGCATCAACAACTCTTAAAAAAAAGACACAAAACTACTATTTGATTGCGCTTAGAGCTTTTTTAAAGTATTTGGCAAGACAAAACATCACTTCTTTGTCTCCAGACCGTATAGAATTGGCAAAAGTACCAGAAAGATCTCTCGATCTTATAACCATTGAGGAATTGGAAAGTCTATTAAAAGCACCAGATGTGAATACATTGCGTGGATTGAGGGATAAAGCGATGTTTGAAATGCTTTTTTCAACTGGACTTCGAGTCTCTGAGCTATGTGCCCTACCCCGTGATATAAATTTGAAACTTGATGAAATGTCAGTAAGAGGAAAAGGAGAAAAAGTTAGAGTTGTATTTATTTCTGATGATGCTCGTAATGCAGTGAAGAAATATCTTGATAAAAGAGATGATATGGACGATTCTTTGTTTATTAACCTAAAAGAAGGAGAAAAGATGTCTAAAGACAAGGATTCACTCAGACTTACTCCCCGTTCTGTAGAGAGGATAATAAAGCAATACGCTATTAATTGCGGAATATCAAAGAAAGTGACACCTCACGTCATTAGACACTCTTTTGCAACTGATTTGTTGCGTAATGGAGCTGATTTACGCTCAGTACAGATGCTTCTAGGGCATGCAAATATAAATACTACACAGATTTACACACATGTGACGGATACAGAGTTGAAGAAGATACATAAGAAATTCCATAGGAAGAGTGAGTAAAATACCCTTTTCTGGTATCATGTGGCTATGAACATCATAAGTTGGAACGTAAACGGTATCCGTGCTAATGCTAAGAAAGGTGGATTTGATTGGCTTTTACAACAATCTCCTGATTTCTTTTGTCTACAAGAGACTAAAGCACACCCAGAACAGCTTGAAGAAGGAATACGTAATCCAAATGGCTATTATTCCTACTTCGATCACTCTAAAATGAGAAAAGGCTATAGTGGTGTAGCTATATTTGCAAAGATCAAAGCAGACGGTGTCGATTATGGGTTTAATACTGCAAAATCTGAGGATTTGGACAAAGAAGGCAGGTTTATATCACTATACTATGAAGATAAAGTGATTTTAGGTAAGAAATTCGTACTAATAACCTCATACTTCCCTAACGGTGGTAGTGGTCCAGATAGACTAGACTACAAGATGAGATTTTATGATAAATTCTTAAACTATATAAATAAAAGAAAAAAAGAAGGATATGAAGTAATATTTTGTGGTGATGTAAATACAGCACATACAGAAATCGATCTTGCTCGACCAAAAGAAAATTCAGAGAATACAGGTTTTCTTCCACAAGAAAGAGAATGGATTGATGAAGTTATTAACAATGGTTTTATAGATATTTTTAGACAAAAAAATCCAAACAAAATTGGTGCATATACATATTGGGATATGAAAACTTTTGCAAGAGAAAGAAATGTTGGTTGGAGAATTGATTATTTTTTCATTAGTCCAGGAATTCTAGAAAAAGTTAAAAAAGCCAATATTTACAACACTATTTTAGGTTCTGATCACTGCCCTATTGGCTTGGAATTTTAATAAAAGACACTGTCTTTTATAAAGGACAAATATAAATATGAGTTATCCACATATTTCATTTGTATGTCCTTTACATGTCTTTTATATTTGTTATTATTATCCCAGATCAGCATTGTCCTTCACCGAGGCTGGTCAGTGCGTTAGCTCTTCGAACAATTTAGTTAGTAGTATGGGTATAGCTTTTTTTGAAACTTAGTTTCGAAGAGAAGTAACCCTTATTTGGCTCTAGCCGAGTCACTGCATGACTTCTCAATTACATCATTTTTTTTAGTAGTACATGCACAAGCTCCCTCTTGTCGAATTTGAGGTCAATTTCGCGAGTCTCACATCGAATCTGTGGATTCTTTCGGACTCCTTCACTATTTTCTAGGTTTCATCGTTTTGTTTGGTTTCGTTTTGAACAACCGTCACTTCTTACGTAGCAAGTCATCTAACCTCGATTTGCTACACAGAAAGCTGCGGTTGTTTTTGTTTGTACTAAATAGTAGGTTTCACGTGAAAATAGACCCTATTTACAAGGCTTTTCACAATGTTTTGATACAATTGTTTCTTATGAAACGTGATACTTCTTATGAATCTCCTCTTTATTATGACTTTCAGCCTCCTTTTTCTTATTCTCACCACTTCTGCCTAGGGATTCTAATTTCTTTATATCTAGGTTTGTGAGTTCTACTGCCCTTTTATCTAGGTATTCTTCATTGTTAAGCTTAGGATTCTCAAGGACTTCCTCTAGTAAAGCGTTCAAAGTAAAGCCTATTTTAGGTCCAGGTGTTACATGTGTAACATCCATAATACGTTTACCATCAGTCTTTAGCATTGCTACTGATATAGGGTCAGTCATAGCTTCTTCAATCATAGCCTTGTACTTTCTCAGTCTATAAGGGTTTTCCTTTGGTCTGCCAGTTCCTATTCTGTCACATATCCGTATATTCATAAGGTCCCATATGTTTTCCCTTCCAACGTTGTTAATCATTCTTCTGACTGCAGATAGAGTGATTGTTTCGGTATCTGAGAAGAACATATGCCATCTAACCATCTTTGTAACCTTATCAATCAGCTTTGTTGGAAACTTCATTCTCTCCAGTATCTTCTTTGTCACACGTGAACCAACTACCTCATGTCCGTAAAACGTTATATGCTGTGTTTCATGTGAAATCCTGAATGTCTCAGGTTTAGATATATCGTGAAATAAAGCTGATAGTCTTATCTCAAGTGGCCATTCTTTATCTGCAGAGTGTTGGAGTGTTCGAAGTAAGTGTTCCCATACATCATAAGCATGAGCTTGAGGTTGCTTTACCCCCTTGGCTTTTACAAGTTCAGGTACTATGTATTGGAGCAAACCAAGCTCATCAAGTAGTTCTATACCAGATTTTGGGCTATTGGACATTAGTATTCTGATAAACTCATCCCGAACTCTCTCTACAGATATCTCTTTCAATAGATTAGAATGGCTAACTATAGCCTTTTTTGTATCAATGTTAATCGTGAAACCTAGTTCAGTAGCCAGCCTCACTGCCCTCATCATGCGTAGAGCGTCCTCTTTGAATCTATCACTAGGTATACCTACTGCACGTATTGTCTTTTCTCTAATGTCCTTTAATCCTTCGAACAAATCAACCATGTCTTTTATTGCTCCATTAGATAGACTCACTGCAATCGCATTAATTGTGAAATCACGGCGTTTTAAATCGTCACCGATACTTTTACTGAATCGCACCTCATCTGGGTGTCTATGGTCAGTATAAGAGCTTTCAAGACGATATGGAGTGACTTCTACAATCTTAATTCTTTCGTCTTCTGTTTGTTCATTCACTACCCCGACTGTTCCATATGAATTTTCATAAAAGGTTTTGTTAAACAAAGGGATTATCTGTTCTGGAGTAGCATTTGTAGTTATATCCCAATCCTTCGGTGTCTTCCCTAGCAAAAGATCTCGAGTACAACCACCAACAAGAAAAGCTTCGAATCCAGCAGATTCTATCTTCTCTACGATATCGGTTATTTCTTTCGGTATAACCTGGTTTTTCATATTACATATGTTATCACCAATCAGTATTTTTTTCACTACTAGATATGTGTTATTATGTCATATAACATGGTATATGATATACAGAAGTTAAAAAAAGCCCGTGAAATGAGGCTTTCTGGACTATCTCTATCAGAGATCAAAAGGGAAACTGGTATTCCAATTTCAACTCTTTCTATTTGGTTTAGAGATATCACACTAACGAAACAACAACTAGATGATATGAATACTAGAGTCAGTAAAAGGGTATCAAGAGGGAGGCTGAACTCTCTTATAACAGTGAAGTCTAAGAGGGTATTCACAGAAAAAACTATCATAGACGAAGCAAATAGGGAATTCAAAGGATTTATCAATCAACCTCTGTTTATATGTGGACTTTCTCTGTACTGGTCATCTGGAGCAAAAAGGGGAAGTGCTTTTCAATTCTCAAGTTCAGATATAAATATGATCAATATTATGATAATGTGGCTTGATAGGTATATAAAGGTTGAAGAAGAGGTTATTAAGATAAGGAATTACGATAAGTATAGTAGAATAGATGTAAGCAGAGTAAATGTGCTTAGGAAGGTAATAGCTTGGCAAAAGCTATTAATTAAGTATTATGATGAGGTAGTAATTTGATAGCAAATGCACCCGTAGTGAAATGGATATCATACCGGTCTTCGGAACCGTTGTTGGGGGTTCGAATCCCTCCGGGTGCACAATATTTCAATATTGTTAGTAAAATATAAAATTTAGTATATAATATTGAAAAATGCGGGCATGGTTTAGTGGTAGAACACGTCCTTGCCAAGGACGAGATTCGGGTTCGATTCCCGGTGCCCGCACATTAGACTTTTATATAGTCCTTGATGTCTGTAACCTGTGCAAAACTGTGGATAACATTGGGGATAGTGGGTATAAGACATAGAAAAAATGGCTTATATTCGTGTCTTTTGTCTCTTTTAACCCAAATTATGTCTGTGAATAACACTAAACAAAATACAAGAGAAATAGGGAATTATGGTGAAGAAATCGCATGTATTTACCTTAAGAAACTAGGTTATTTTATTCAAGATAGAAACTATAATAAAAAATGGGGAGAACTAGATATTGTTGCTGTTAAGGACAATATTATTCACTTTTTTGAAGTTAAAAGTATTAGAACTGGTGGTAATCCTTCATATAGACCAGAAGAAAATGTTCACAATTTGAAACAAAAGCGCTTAAGAAGAACAATACAGACTTATCTAAATGAAATAAAGATTGGCCCTGAGCCAGATTTTAGATTCCATGTAATAGTTGTGAAGATGAATATGGTGACAGGGGAGTCTGACATCGAAATGCTCGAAAATATCATATTGTAGATTTATTTGTATTTGTTGTATAAATAAATACGATTTTCTTTGGTTTTCTCAATCATTGTGTTAGTATAGTCGTTGTATCGGAGCGTAGTGTAACGGCTAACATTCCTGTTTTGGGAACAGGCGACTCCGGGTTCGAATCCCGGCGCTCCGACATTTTTTAGTTTTATATTGTGGTGATATAATCTTTATATATTGATTTTTATATGAAGATAAATAAATCACCTTGGATACATCAATTGGATAAAGATAGGAAATCTATTTCTTTAAACAAAGATCTCGATACAGATATTGCTATCATCGGTGCGGGTATTGCTGGGGTTTCTACAGCCTTCTTTACTTTAAAATATACCAATCAAAGAGTTGCAATGATTGATCAAGGTAAACTCGCTCATGGAGCAACAGGGCACAATGCTGGTCAGGTAGTAGCGAGATTCGAAAGGCCTTTGTTCGAGATAGAACAGGAATTTGGTTTTGAAATGACTCAAGACGCTCTTGTGGACATACATTCAACATGGCTTTTGATAGAAGAGATGTATAGTGATGCCGGTTTGGATATAGTATTCTCTAGAACAAATGGAAGAATCGGATTTTCAACTCTTCTTCAGGTTATAAATGCATTAAAAGATATTGAGATCGAGTTACGCTCTGGTTTACCAAAAAGTGAATTCTTAATCAGTGAGAATGCACCTTTTGTTAAAAACATACCTAAGATTTTCGAGAAACTATACAAAATTGTTCCTCATAAAGAGATTCTTGATAAAATGGAGACAGATGATAAAAGTTTCTATGCTGTTTATTCTGACCAAGCAGCTTGTATGAACTCTGCACTATTTTGCCAAGAGGTAGTTACATTTTTATTAGAAAAATATAGCGATAGATTTAGTATTTATGAGAATACTAGAGTACAAAAGATCGTTCTAAGAAAAAATCACGCTTTACTTGATGCCTCAAAGAGCACTGTGAATGCCTCTAAGGTAGTTTTATGTACAAATGGTTTTGAGAATTTTGAAATATTCAATGAAGGAGGATTGGCGATTGATAAGAAATTCCATCATTTGATTAACGGAACTGTCGGATATATGTCAGGATATCTTGAGAAATTAAATAAAGAACCAACAGCTATTGCTTATTTGGATGAAAAATATGATCAATCAAGACCAGGGGATTATTATCTATACCTAACACGCAGACCACATGAATATGGTGATAAAACTCATAACTTGGTTTGTATGGGCGGTCCGGAAGTGGATATAGAAGACAGGGCAGAATATATGAGAGATTATGATTATCCTGAACTTATTCAAAATGAAATAGATAAAGCGATAAAGAAAGAATATGATTCAGATCCAAATCATAAGATTGATTATGAATTCACTTGGCATGGGCTTATGGGGTACACACCAAATAGAATTAGAATAATAGGGGAGGAGCCGAAGAATAAAGTTCTGCTTTACAATCTCGGTTGTAATGGAATAGGTATAATCCCCTCTGTTCTTGGTGGTAGAAAGATTTCTAGATTGGTAGCTGGAGAAAATCTAAAACCATCTATTTTTGATCCAAGAGGATAAAGAGAGGATAAAAGTAGCCATAAAATATATTTTCTGATAATATAGTTTTGTATTTAAATAGGGAATTGCGGGGCTAGTTTAATGGTAGAATAGAAGTTTTCCAAACTTTTGGTGGGAGTTCG
>CAYIYK010000008.1:0-45443 GCA_964367745.1 uncultured Candidatus Saccharibacteria bacterium
GTGGTACAATCAAATCTCAAGATAATACATATATAGTCAAATAATTTGACTTCAAAACGCGTACTATGCTACTATAGCGAGTACGCGTTTTTGCGTTGGTGTGAGTTGCTACTCTAAGTATGCATTGTGAGTGTTCAATAGTTTATTATATTTATTAACTTTATTTTAAATAATTTATGGCACAAGATTTTAATCGTTCAAAGCCTCACGTAAACGTAGGTACAATCGGTCACGTTGACCACGGAAAGACTACTCTTACTACATCTATTCTTGCTGTACAAGCAAAGGACGGACTAGCTACTCTTAAGGCATACTCTGATATTGCGAAGGGAGGAACAGTTCGAGATGCTACAAAGGTGGTTACTATTTCTCTTGCTCACGTAGAATACGAATCAAATGCTCGTCACTATGCTCACATTGATGCTCCAGGTCACGCTGACTATATAAAGAACATGATCACAGGTGCTGCACAAATGGACGGTGCTATCCTTGTAGTATCAGCTCTAGACGGTGTTATGCCACAGACTCGAGAACATATTCTTCTTGCAAAGCAAGTTGGTGTTCCACAAATCGTAGTTTTCCTTAACAAGTGCGACATGGTTGCTGAAGCAGATCTTCTAGATCTAGTTGAAGAAGAAGTTCGAGAACTTCTAACTAAGAATGGATTTGATGGTAAGGGAGCTCCAGTTATCCGAGGTTCAGCTCTAAAGGCTCTTGAAGGTGATCCAACATGGTCAGCAAAGATCAAGGATCTTATGAATGCTCTTGATACTTATATTCCTATGCCAGTTCGAGAAGTTGATAAGCCATTCCTAATGCCTATCGAAGACATTTTCTCAATTGAAGGACGAGGAACTGTAGTAACAGGAAGAGTTGAAAGAGGTACTCTAAATCTAAACGATGAAGTAGAAATCATTGGTTTCAAAGATACTTCAAAGACTGTAGTTACAGGTATTGAAATGTTCAACAAATCTCTAAAGCAAGCTATTGCTGGAGACAATGCCGGTCTACTTCTAAGAGGAACAGGAAAGGATGATGTTACTCGAGGTATGGTTCTTGCAAAAACTGGCTCAGTTAAGCCACATACAGAGTTTGAATCAGAAGTATACATCCTAAAGAAGGAAGAGGGAGGACGACATACACCTTTCTTCACAGGATACAAGCCTCAATTCTATATCAGAACAACTGACGTTACAGGAGAAGTAACTCTAGCTACAGGTGTAGAAATGGTTATGCCAGGAGATACAGTTACATTCAAGGTAAAGCTTGTTGCTCCAGTTGCTCTAGAAGACAAGATGAGATTTGCTATTCGAGAAGGAGGCAAGACAGTAGGTGCAGGAGTTATAACAAAAATAACAGTCTAAATATAATCCCATGGCTACATCTACAGCAAAAACAAAAAATATTTCAAAACCTAGGGTAGCCAAGGATGCTAAAGAGGGTGAAATCGCAAAACTAAGAATCCGAGTTCGTGCTTATGAGCACAAGATTCTAGATGCTTCATTGAAGCAAATTATGGATACAGCTATTCGTTACGATGTACCTTTCTTTGGACCGATTCCACTACCTACAGAGATTAAGAAATACACTGTTAACCGTGCTTCATTCGTATTCAAGAATGCTCGTGAACAATTCGAAATGAGAGTTCACAAGAGACTTATTGATATTTTGAATCCAAATCAAAAGATAATCGAAGCGCTTACAAACCTAAGTCTTCCATCTGGTGTGAATATCGATGTGAAAATGATGTAATATCCAATAATAAATACTGCAATGAAATTCATTCTAGGAAGAAAATTAAATATGACTCAAGTATTCGATAAAGATGGTATTGTTCATCCTGCAACTATGGTTGAAGCAGCACCAAGTATCGTTACTCAAGTTAAAACAAAAGAAACAGATGGTTATACAGCTGTTCAGATAAGTTCAAAGAAGGCTAAATTGGAATCAAAAAAGGAATTTAGACTAGATACACCAAGTCAAAAGGTTGGTGATTCTATAGACCTGAGTCAATTTGCTATAGGTGATGTTGTAAGAATCAGTTCTATTTCAAAAGGAAAAGGATTCCAGGGTGTAGTTAAGAGACATGGTTTCGGTGGAGGTCCAAGAACACACGGTCAAAAGCACTCAGAACGAGAACCAGGATCTATCGGAGGAGGACTTAGAAATAAGGTTCCAAAGAAAATGAGAATGGCAGGAAGAATGGGTGGAGACAGAATAACAGTAAAGAACTTGAAGGTAGTTCATATTGACTTACCATCAAATACTATCTATATTGGAGGAGCTATACCAGGAAGAAGAGGAACACTAGTAGAAATTACCGCATAATAAAAACATGGAACAAACAATATACAACCAAAAAGGCAAAGAGTCAGGAAAAATAAAGCTTCCTGAGGCGGTATTTGGACTTGCTTGGAATGCCGATCTAGTGCACCAAGTTATTGTTTCTATGACTTCTTCAATGAGACACTCTATTGCAAATACAAAGACAAGAGGTGAGGTAAGTGGTGGAGGTAAGAAACCATGGCAACAGAAGGGCACAGGACGAGCTAGACACGGTTCTACACGATCACCTATATGGGTTGGTGGAGGTATTGCTCACGGACCACGTGCTGATAAGAATTATGATAGAAAAATAAATAAAAAGGTAAAATCAAAAGCACTTTATACTATTCTTTCAAAGAAGTTAAAGGATGGTGAAGTGCTTTTTGTTGACTCAATTTCTTTTGAAGCTCCAAAGGCAAGTGAAGCAAAAGATACTATCATGGCTCTCTCAAAGATAAAAGGATTTGAGAAATTTGCTACAAAGCCAAAGAATGTTGCAATAATCAGTACAGACAAGAAGACTCCTACACTAACAAAGAGTTTTAAGAATTTCGGAAACCTAGAAATCGAAGAATTTAGAAATATAAACCCAGTTTCTCTTCTAAATCACAAGTATCTAGTTATTTCTAATCCAAAAGAGTCACTTAAGGCTTTTCTAAAATAATTTTAAATATATGACTACTATACTTCGACCAAGAATTACAGAGAAAGCAGGAATTATGAGTGAAACTCAGAATGTCTATACTTTCGAAGTAGAAAAGAATTCAACAAAGGATACTATTGCAAAGGAGATAAAGACTCTTTACAAAGTTACTCCAACTAAAGTAAGAATCATAAATCTTCCAGCGAGAAAAGTTTTTGTTAGAGGAAATAGAGGAGTACAATCAGCCGTAAAGAAGGCTCTTGTATACCTAAAAAAGGGAGATAAGATAAATCTCGCATAATAATTATAAAAATATGAAAAGTTATAACCCAAACACACCATCACGAAGACATATGACTACGATTCCATATCGTAATTATATTACTGCCTCAGAACCTCATAAAGCTCTTACAAAGGGTATGAAGAGAGATATGGGACGAAATGCCTTCGGACGTATTACTGTTCGCCATAAGGGTGGAGGACATAAGAAACTATATCGAATGGTTGACTTCGCTTATGATAAGAAAAATGTTCCTGCAAAGATTGCAACTATTGAATACGATCCATTCAGAACAGGATTCATCGCTCTAGTAAACTACGCAGATGGTGAAAAGAGATATGTACTTGTGCCAAAGAGTATGAAAGTTGGGGATACTTTTATTGTATCAGAAACAGCTTCTGTAGAAACAGGGAATAGACTTCCTCTAAAGAAAATTCCAGTAGGTACTTTTGTTTACAATATTGAAATCAAACCACAAGGTGGATCAAAGCTAGTTCGATCTGCTGGTTCATTCGCTCAAGTTATTGCAAACGATGCAGGTTATACTCATATAAAACTTCCATCAACTGAAGTTCGAAAAGTTCACGACAATGCTTGGGCAACAGTTGGTACAGTTTCAAATGATGAAAATCGTCTAGTAAATATAGGGAAAGCAGGACGAACTCGATGGTTAGGTATTCGTCCAACAGTTCGAGGTTCTGCACAAAATCCTGTGGATCACCCATACGGAGGAGGAGAACAGAGAACAGGTCGAGGTCTCCGAAGATTGAAGACTCGATGGGGTAAGCCAGCTGGTAAAGGCCAGAAGACTCGAACTCCAAAGAAGTATTCAAATGTCTTTGTAGTATCACGTCGTCGAGTGGGAAAGAATAAGAACGCAGAAAAGAATGGTTAGCAAATTGATAAAGTCAGTGAAATCCATGATAGATGAAGTAATAAAATTCTTCTTTCTAAAATAGATTCTTGACTTTAACACTTATTTTGATTAGTATAAAAAACCAATGTCACGATCACTTTATAAAGGAGCATATGTAGAAGAGCGACTCTTGAAAAAGATAGCTGGAAAGAAACCCACTGAAACTGGGGTTATTAAGACTTGGTATAGACGAAGTCAGATTTCTCCTGAAATGGTAGGATTTATCTTCGGTGTTTACAATGGACGACAGCATGTTGAAGTTCTAGTTTCTGAAGAAATGGTAGGACACAGACTAGGAGAATTTTCTCCAACTCGTAAGTTCATAAGACACGGAGGTAAGGTGCAGAAGGAGCTAGAACAAAAGGCTAAGGAGGCCGAGATTAATGCTGCAAAATCAGCTAAGGAAGCTGTAGCTGCACCAGCTAAAAAATAATATAAAATTTTATGATAACCGCATCACTTAACAATTACAGACAATCACCACGAAAGGTTCGAAGTGTAGCAAATCTAGTACGCGGTAAGTCAGTTGATAATGCTCTAAACACTTTGAGTTTTTTGAGTAAGAAAGCTGCTGATCCAATATACGGATTACTACTTTCTGCTGTTGCAAATGCAAAGAACAATTTTAATATAGAAAAAGATGGTTTGGTAGTAAAAGAATTGAGAGTTGATGTTGGACCTATCATGAAGAGAAGAATGCCTAGAGCAAGAGGTAACTCTTACCCAATAAATAAAAGAACAAGTCATGTTAGTTTGATACTTGAAGCAAAGGCAGAGAAGAAATTAAAAGAGAAGGTAGTTAAAAAAGAAAAGAAATAACATGTCACACTCAGTACACCCATATTCACATAGACTAGGAGTTATACGCGATTGGAAGAGTCGCTGGATTGCTCGTGATAAGAGTTATAGAAATGCTTTGAAAGCTGATCTTTTGATCCGTGCTTATATTACAAAAGAACTAAGAAGTTTCTATGTTTCTGATGTACAAATCGAAAGAAATCAAAAAGCTCTTAAGATCATTATCCGAAGTTCACGACCTGGTATGATAATTGGTAGAAGTGGAGACGGTGTTACAAAACTAAGAGATAAGATTCTAAATCTATTAAAGAAGAAGGACATTGATCTTTCAGGTCAAGAACTAAAACTTGAAATCGAAGAAGTTCGAAGTCCAGAAGCAAATGCCGCTATAGTAGCTATGATGGTTGCTGAGGCTCTAGAGAAGCGATTACCTTTTAGACGAGTTTTGAAACAAACACTTGAGAAAGTTATTGCTAGTAAAGAAGTAAAGGGAGCAAAGATAAAGCTATCAGGTCGTCTTGGAGGTGCTGAAATGGCACGTCGAGAAGATTTAAAGAAAGGTCAGATTCCACTTCAGACACTTCGTGCGGATATCGATTTTGCTCGTGAGAAGGCTCACATGACATATGGAGATATCGGTATTAAGGTTTGGATATATAAGGGCCAGATCTTCGAGAAGGATCTTAAAAATATAAAATAAATATATGTTATTCCCTAAAAAAGTAAAATTCAGAAAGTGGCATACAGGCCGAAGTAATGCAAAGAAACTTGCAAAGGCTGTTGATACACGTGGAATCAAAATATCTTTCGGATCTTATGGTCTAAAGGCTTTGGCATACGGAAGACTATCATCAAACGAAATCGAAGCTGCAAGAAAGGCTATTGCAAAGTACGCTACAAAATCAGGAAAGATTTGGACAAGAATTTTCCCAGACCGACCATTTACACAAAAGCCTCCAGAAGTTAAGCTTGGAAAAGGAAAGGGAGAACCTATGGGATTCGTAGCACCAGTGAAAGCAGGACGTATCCTCTTTGAAATTGACGGAGTTTCTGATAAGGTTGCACAAGAGGCACTACTTTCAGCTGCTACTAAGATTTCAGTAAAGACTAAGGTAGTTAGTCGAAATATGATGTAATTGTTAAATATATGAAAGAACTAAAAAACAAAACTCCACAAGAAATAACAAAACTCATAGCTGAAAAGAGAGAGGTTTTGAGACATTTCAGATTCGGTTCTGCAGGTGCAAAAACAAAGAATGTAAAACTTTCTCGAACAACAAAGAAGGAGATCGCAAGAATGATGACAGAATTGAGTTTAAGAAAGAATACAATAAAATAATATGGAAAAAATAGTTAAACAAAAGAATATCGAATCAAATGTACAGAGAAAGACTCTTTCAGGTATAGTAGTGTCTGATAAGATGAAAGATACTATAGTAGTAAGAGTAGGTAGATTCCTTAAGAATCCAAAGTATGGAAAGTATGTTATGTCACATAAGAAATACAAGGTGCATGATGCTGGAAATACAAAGAAAATTGGTGATAAGGTGACTATCGAGTCTTGTCGACCTATTTCAAAAGATAAGTCATTTAAATTAATAGCATAAATATATGATTCAACCACGATCAATAGTAAAAATAACAGATAACTGCGGAGCAAAGATTGGCCGTATCTTCAAAGTGCTAGGAAGTTCAAAGAAGAGATACGCTGAAATCGGAGATCTAGTGATCCTATCTGTTCAAAAAGCAGAGCCACGAAAGACAATAAAGAAGAAAGACGTTCTATTGGGCGTGGTTGTAAGACAAGTAAAGGCATATAGAAGAAAGGATGGATCATATATCCGTTTTGATGAGAATGCAGTTGTTATCCTTGAAAAGGGAAAGAAAGAGCCAATTGCAGGACGTATATTCGGTCCAATACCTCGAGAACTTTCAGAAAGAGGTTTCCAGTCTATTGCATCTAAAGCTCCAGAAATTGTATAATCCTTTAACTATTTTTATATGAAAATCAAAAAAGACGACAATGTAATAGTGCTAACAGGAAAGGATAAGGGTAAAACTGGAAAGGTTCTTAAGGCTATGCCAAAAGAAGGAAGGGTTATCGTTTCTGGTGTTAATATGTTCAAGAAGAATCAAAAGTCTCGAAGACAAGGACAAAAGGGTCAAGTTGTAGAAATAAATGGTTCTATTGATGTATCAAATGTTGCTTTAACTAGTGAAATAAAAAAAGAGGCTAAAAAGACAACAAAGAAAGTAGCTAAGAGTAAATAAATTTTATGAAACACCATTCACACACAGAGAAAACTACATATTTATTAAATAAAGAGTCTTTCAAGGCTTTGAAGGATAAATTTGGATATAAGAATCCAATGCAAGCTCCTGTATTAAAGAAGATTGTAATAAGTAGTGGAACAGGATCAGTAAAGGATAAAAAGAAGGTTGAACTTATTGCAGATCGTCTAGCAAAGATAACAGGTCAAAAGCCAGCTCCAAGATCAAGTAAGAAATCTATCGCTTCATTCAAAGTAAGACAAGGTGATCTAGTTGGATATCAAATAACTCTAAGGGGAAAGAGAATGTGTGACTTTGTTGATAAGCTTGTACATATTGCACTTCCAAGAACAAAAGACTTCCGAGGTATTTCAAAGACTGCCGTAGACCAAATGGGGAACTACACTCTAGGTATCAAAGAACATACTATTTTCCCAGAAACATCAGATGAAGATCTAAAGGATGTATTTGGATTCGGAATGACACTTGTTACTACATCAAAGAATAAAGAAGAAACACTAGCATTTCTAGAATATCTAGGATTCCCATTTAAGAAAGAAGAAGTTTCAAAGAAGAAATAAAGCAAAGCCCCGAAAGGGGTTTTTGTTTTAACCAATTAATTAAATAACTTGCATAAACACTTGCCTTATTTTATGCATTCTGATAGTATGTCTACACGTTCGAAAAACAAAAGAGAGGGTAGCAATACCCATTAGCGATTGGAAGCAAATAGACTCGAAAGAGACGAAAGCTAACCAATCCCTGTTTTGTTTCAAAAAAAGAACATTAATCAAAAATGGCAAAGAAATCAACAATAGCAAGATCAAGTAAAGCTCCGAAATTTAAATCGAGAGTAGTTCGACGTTGCTTCCGATGTGGAAGAAAGAATGGCTATATGAGAGACTTCGATTTGTGTCGTATTTGTTTTAGAGAGTTCGCTAATGAAGGAGTTATTCCAGGTATTAAAAAATCATCATGGTAACAGACCCTATTTCAGATTTTATAACAAGAATTAAGAATGCTAGTGATGCTGGCAAAGCTTCACTTACTATTCCTTACTCAGCACTAAAGGAGAATATTTCTCATGTTCTAGTGAAGGGTGGATATGTAGATAGTGTAAATACAAAAGGAAAGGGAATTGAAAAGACTCTAGAAATC
Source organism: uncultured Candidatus Saccharibacteria bacterium (assembly GCA_964367745.1). Classification (GTDB taxonomy): domain Bacteria; phylum Patescibacteriota; class Minisyncoccia; order Phycocordibacterales; family PALSA-1337; genus CAIOGI01. Next base: position 8,392 of record CAYIYK010000008.1, read on the forward strand.
ACACTTACTTATATGGGTCATCAACCAAGAGTAAATGGTGTTGATCGTATTTCAAAGACTTCAAGAAGAATATATCAAAAGTCAAAAGACATAAGAATGTTCAAGAGTGGTTTCGGAAACTTTGTTCTATCTACTCCAAGAGGTGTTCTTTTGGATGTTGATGCAAAGAAACTAAAGGTCGGTGGAGAAGTTCTATTCAAAATTTGGTAATAGACTTATTTAAATAAATTTATGTCAAGAATCGCAAAAAAACCTATTCAAATACCAGCAAAGACAGATGTAAGTTATGCATCAGGTGTTTTGACTGTAAAAGGATCTCTAGGAGAAATAAAGAAGGCGCTTAGACCTGAAATCAAAGTTGAAGTTGTAAATAACGAAATCATTTTAACTCCAATAAGACAATCTCTAGATATACTAGCTCTATGGGGTACATACGCTTCACATATAAGAAACATGTTGGAAGGAGTAAATAAAGCTTATGAAAAGAAGCTTATCGTAGAAGGAATTGGTTATAAGTCTGATGTAAAAGGAAAAGAAATCCACCTAGCTCTTGGCTTCTCACACCCAGTTGTAAGACCTATTCCAGATGGTCTAAAGGTAACTGCTGAAAAGAACGTTATTACTGTATCAGGAATTGATGTAGAAATGGTTGGACAATTCGTTGCTAAAATCAGATCTCTAAAGAAGCCAGAACCATATAAGGGTAAAGGTATTCGATACAGTGATGAAGTTATCAGACGAAAACAAGGTAAGAAATCTGTATAATAAAATTATATGAATACAAGCAAACAAAAACAAATGAAGATAGAGAGACGACACAAGAGAATCCGCTCAATTTTGAGTGGAACTGCTCTTCGACCACGTCTTTCAGTTTTCAAATCTCACAAATTCCTTTATGCTCAATTGATTGACGACACTAAGGGTCATACTCTTGCTCAAGCAAGTTCTGATGATGCAAAGAAAGTTGGAACAGATATTGCAAAGGCAGCAAAAGCAATTAAGATTGACAAAGTAGTCTTCGATAGAGGTGGATACCTTTATATTGGAAAGATAAAAGCTATAGCAGATGCTGCTAGAGAAGGGGGATTAAATTTTTAATAATATACTTTTATGGAACCAGAAATAAAAACAATTTCACAAGATACAACAACAGCACCTGCTGAAGCTCCTTCTTCTGTGAGAACAAATTCTCGTGATACAAGACCACCAAGAGGGGGACGAAGACCACAAAGAGAAACAAAAGAAAGAGTAAAGCCAGAATTCGATACAAAGATTATTGCTATAAGACGAGTGACTCGAGTTGCTTCAGGAGGACGAAGGTTTACTTTCTCAGTTGCTGTAGTTTCAGGTGATCGAAAGGGTAAGGTTGGAGTAGGGCTTGGAAAAGCTGGTGACACTTCACTTGCTATAGATAAGGCTACAAGAGATGCAAAGAAGCATATGATAAAGGTTACTCTTTCTCCTGCTATGGTTATCCCTCACATGGTTGAAGCAAAATATTCTTCAGCAAGAGTTATGATCATGCCTGCAAAGGGACGAGGAGTTGTGGCTGGAAGTGCAGTAAGAAATGTTATTGAACTAGCTGGTATAAAGGATGTTTGTGCAAAGCTTCTATCAGGAAGTAAGAACAAACTAAATATCGCCAGAGCAACAGTTACAGCTTTGAAGAAATTATCAAAGCACCCACGTACTCTTAAGGAGGATGTTAAATAATTAAAACTATATGCAATTACACAATTTAATTCCAAAAACTAAAAATAAGAAATCAATACTAGTTGGCCGAGGAGGCAAGCGTGGTAAGACTTCTGGAAGAGGAGGAAAAGGACAAACAGCCCGAGCAGGTAATAAGAAGAGACCAGAGCTTAGAGACTTCATAAAGAGAATTCCAAAGCTTCGAGGACGAGGTGTAAACCAAAACAAGAGTATAAATCTAAAGCCTATAATAGTTAATCTAGATATGATTGAGGCAGTTTTTGAGACTGGATCAATAATCTCTCCAACAACTCTTATCGAAAGAAAGACAATATCAACTCTGGATGGTAAAATACCAAGTGTTAAGATTTTGGGTGCAGGTGAAATAACAAAGAAATTTACTATAGAAAACTGTTTGATTTCAAAACAAGCAAAGGATAAGGTAGAAAAAGCAGGTGGTTCTGTGAAGGTAGAGGTAAAATAAGTTAATTAAAACTTAAATATATGAAAAACATTCTCGAAAAAATAGTCATTGTTCTTCGGGACGAGACTCTTCGTAAGCGAATTGCATTTACAATTGGAGCATTAGTTATATTCCGTCTTTTGGCGGCTATTCCTATGCCAGGTATCGATACTGCGAGTCTAAGTAGACTTCTAGCGGGTAATCAATTCCTAGGACTTTTGGATATTTTTTCTGGAGGAGGTATATCTACTCTATCAATCGTAATGCTTGGAGTTGGTCCATATATTACTGCTTCTATTATAGTTCAGCTTTTGACTATGATGTTCCCAAGTATGAAAGCAAAGATGCAGGAAGAGGGTGAAGCGGGAAGACAAAAACTTTCTCAATACTCAAGATACGCTGCTGTGCCTCTAGCTGCTATACAAGCTTTTGCTTTTATAAACCTATTTCAAAATCAGAATGTAATCCCACATTTTTCAGGATTGACTATGGTTGTTAGTATTTTGGTTATTACTGCAGGATCACTACTACTTATGTGGATTGGAGAACTTGTTTCAGAATTTGGAATTGGAAATGGGGTTTCACTTATCATCTTTGCTGGTATCGTTGCTGCTTTACCAAAGACACTTTTCCAAATCATTGCAGGTTTTGATATAGCAAATCTACCATTTTATCTATTGTCATTAGCTATTGGATTGGTAGTTATCATCGCAGTAGTTGTTGTTACTGAAGCTGAAAGATCAGTTCCAGTTACATATGCAAAACAAGTAAGAGGTAATAAGGTTTATGGAGGAGTTTCCACTTATCTACCTTTGAGACTAAATCAAGCTGGAGTTATTCCAATAATCTTTGCTCTATCTATCCTTATTTTCCCACAAATAATTTCAAATTATTTCTCAAATTCATCAAACCTAGCTATTGCAGATGCAGCTACTTCAGTGTCATCTTTCTTGGCTGATCCTTGGACACATGCAATATTGTACTTTGTTCTAGTATTTATCTTCACATATTTCTATACTGCTGTTACTTTTGATCCAAAGCAGATATCAGAAAATCTACAAAGAGGAGGTGCTTTCATCCCAGGTGTAAGACCAGGAGAATCAACTATGGAATATCTAGGTAAGATCGTAACAAGAATTACTCTAGTAGGTGCTATATTCTTGGCTATAATCGCAGTTTTGCCTCTTGTAACTCAAGGTATTACAGGCAATCAATCACTAGCTATTGGAGGAACTGCACTTTTGATCGTTGTATCTGTAGTTCTTGATCTTTTGAAAAAGATCGATGCTCAGGTTTCAATGAGAGAATACTAATTTTCGCTCTGTATATTTTCTCCAAAGTGTTATAATTAAAAAATGAATCAAAGAAGTTTTATTTTTATAGGCAGATCTGGGTGCGGAAAGGGCACACAATCTGCTATGCTCTTGGAATATTTAAAGAAAATAGATCCGACTCGAGAGATATTGTACATACAAAGTGGAGATGAATTCAGAAAGTTCATACAAGGTCCTTCCGATACTCAAAAGATGTCAAAAGAAATATACGATGCTGGTGGATTACAACCAGAATTCTTGGCGATTTATATGTGGGCACATGTTCTTGTTGAGAAATTTACAAAGTACGAACATATCGTTATGGACGGTATGCCTAGAAAAGTTCATGAGGCTGGAGTACTCGATTCAATATTCGGATTTTATGGATTGAAGCGTCCTGCTGTCATTCATCTTGATATTGATAAAGAGGTATCGATCGATCGGTTGATAGCCAGAAAGAGATTTGATGATAATCGAGAGGATATAGCAGCAAGACTATCATGGTATGAAACTGATGTTGTTCCGGCTATTGATTATTATAAAAATAATAAAAACTATCAGTTTTTACACATAAATGGTGAAAGACCAATTGAAGATGTTCATAAAGATATAATATCTCAGTTAAATTTTGAATAAATGATTACTATTAAGACCAAAGAAGAAATAGCGATTTTAAGAGAAGGAGGAAAAAGACATGCAAAAATTCTTCAGACTTTGGGTTCTATGGTAAAACCAGGAATTACTGCAAAAGAGATAGATGATGAAGCGGTTAGACTTATAAAAGAAGGAGGAGACAAAGCAGCATTTCTTAACTTCAAACCTTATGGTGCAGACAGACCTTTCCCAGGAAGTGTTTGTATTTCTGTGAATGATGAAATAGTACACGGTATACCGAATGAGGAAGAGAAGATTCTAAAGAATGGAGATATCGTAACTATAGACCTAGGGCTTGTTCATAAAGGATTGTTTACCGATTCCGCTATAACCGTTCCTGTTGGTGATATTTCAAAAGATGTACAAGATTTGCTTGATGCTACAAAAAAGGCTCTGGACGCAGGTATAAAGGCTGCAAAGGGTGGAAAAAGGATAGGAGACATAGGTGTAGCTATAGAAAGACATGCAATTGGAGGTGGCTTTGGAGTTGTTGAAGAACTTGCAGGGCACGGTGTTGGATATGGAGTACATGAAGATCCTTATGTGCCAAACTACGGTGAAGCTGGAAAAGGTGAGATTTTAAAACCGGGAATGGTTCTTGCAATAGAGCCGATTTTTAATCTTGGATCAAGGCATATTTTTTTAGATAAAGATGGATGGACATATAAGACAAAAGATGGGAAACCCAGTGCACATTTTGAGCATACGATTTTGATAACAAAAGGGGAGGCGGAGGTGTTGACTGTGATATAGGAAATATAAGTTTGTTGTTTACTCTATGAATTTACGATTTATTAAAATCGCGAACTTAATAAAGTGGAGAAATTGACGTATTCTCCTTTGACTTTCGTCACGTGATACTTGTTACTTGGCAGGGATGTAACTCACCTGCCATCGGCCCCAGACATTACCCCAGAAACCGGAGAATCCATCTGGAGCAATCTCCAATTCATTGTCGTGATGACATAGTTCGGTGAAACGAATTTCACCGACTTGGCTATCTTGCTGGAGGTCGCCCTCGGCAAGATATTTCCATGTCCCCGGGTACTTCCTTCGAAGTCCCTTTAATGGATTTTGGCCAGCCTTGTAGCTAGATCGGATGTGGCGAGCAATGTTCGCCCACTCATCCGACCACCCGAGTTTGAACGCTGCATTGTTGCGTTCGTTTCGTTCTTGTTGTTCACGATTCGCATCTTCGAAAGATGAAGAAAATTCCCAGTCCCTCGTTCCACCCGCCTTCAGCGCGTAAGGAGCTTGATCTCCACAACCACTAACTTCGGTCAAAATTTCACCCTTCGGTGAAATTACCGCATAATGATTTGCTGCTTGGTCACCCCAATCGAACGGAAGTTCTACAAGTCGGTTTCCAGAAACCGGGTGAACTTTTCCAGTATCAGGAATCGCTATGAGTGATCCGGAGGCGAGTGCCTTGAGGTAATCCCCAAAGCTCTTGATGAGCTCGCATTTTTCAGCGCGGAACCCGACAACGACATTATTCCAGCCTTTAACGGGAGTCGGAGCATTGAGCTCCTCATCAGTGAATCCCATCAGTTCTACATCTTTGCAGTAACTCGAAGTAATGCCCCAAAATCTCACAACTGCGCCCTTGAAGTCATCGGCGACTTCGGTAGAGAAGGAACTATCTCCATCATCAACCCAAGTGTTCTCTGCTGCCCGTTGGATTCGGTTAAATTTCTCGCCATCCCAGGCAAGAAGTGAACCCCCTCGTTGGAAACCGCTATCGATGCTGATTGTCATATGCAGGCTTTCTGCAATCTCGCGGATTAGCTCACAGTTTGGGATTTCCCACCATTGTGACTGGCTCGCTCCACCGTTTCTGTCGGAGCAGTTTTCTTGAACACCTCATCCTCACAAGAGGGAGGTATCCAAGATACTGCTCCAACAAGACGTATGAATCGTTATTTATATTAACTTTTCAAGTAGCTTACTATTTAAAAAGTATAGCACTCTTAATGCATATTGTCAATAGCGCCGTAATGGTTCAATAGCTTGGACGCACCTAATTTTTTTAATATTTCCTCCATGATATAATCCCTTTATATGACAAACATACACCCAAAGAAAGAACGAACACTCGTTATTATTAAACCTGATGGAATTCAAAGGAATCTTATAGGTGAGATCATATCTAGATTTGAAAGAACAGGGTTAAAACTTATCGCTATGAATATGATGGTTCCTACAGAAGAACTTGTTGAAAAACACTATACTTTGGATCCAGAATGGCTGCGTATTGCAGGAGAAAAATCTATTAAAAGTGCAAAAGAAAAAGGAAATCCAGTTTTATCTGAAGTGCCTTTGGAAGTAGGTAAAATGGTTTTGAATTCTTTAAAAAAGTATCTTACTTGTGGGCCGGTTATAACTATGGTTTGGGAGGGTGTACATGCGGTTTCGATAGTAAGAAAATTGACTGGATCTACAGAACCTCTAAGTTCTGATGTTGGTACTATAAGAGGGGATTTTGTTATAGATTCATATCAAATATCAAATCACGATGGAAGAGCTGTAAGGAACCTTATCCATTCATCAGGATCAGTCAAAGAAGCAAATGATGAGATAAAGCATTGGTTCAATGAAAAGGATCTTATCGAATATACTCATATTCAAGAAAAGATCCTCTATGACATAAATATAGACGGAATTCTAGAATAATGTCTCATTGATTTTAAGTATTGTTTTTGAAAATGATAGTAATATAATTAATACAGGTTACATGAGTATTAACTCTATAACTTTTAATTTGGGAGATCGACGAATCCTCGTGATTCATATTATGTTGCACCTTGGTGCTAACATTGAGATCACCCACCTAGTAATTTACTAGGCTTAATACTCTGTAACCTACAAAGAACCGCCCATCTGGGCGATTTTTTGTTTATATTGGGATATAAGATATAATTCATTCATGAATAATTTTAAAGTTCTTGGAATTACTTTAGTTCTTTCTTTTGCTCTTCTTTATTTACATATCCAAGGAATGGCAAGTCATCTTTATATGAATTATTGGTTCTACGACATCATCCTTCATTTTCTTGGAGGAGTATGCGTATCTCTCGCTTTGTTTTGTATAGCAAAATTATTTAAAATTGGTTTTATATTAAATAATCTTTGGTTATTGATACTCTCCACTTTTGTTATCGGTTTTGGTTGGGAATTGTTTGAATTGGCTTACGGTATTTCAGGTCACGATTTTGGTACTAGGGAATACAATATCGATACTGTTAAAGATTTGATCATGGATACTCTTGGAGGAAGTTTGGCACTTTATTTTTATAAAAATAAATAAATGAGTATAAATCTAACATTTTGTAGTGGAGTTGGAAGTGTTACGGGTGCCAACTTTTTAATGGAAATATCAAACAATAATAAAACTACGAAAATTCTAGTTGATTGTGGACTTATTCAAGGAGAAAAGTCTGCACAGATAGAAAATAGAAATGATTTCCCATATACACCTTCAGAAATAGATATTCTATTCATCACGCACGCACATCTAGACCACGTTGGAAGAATTCCTAAATTGGTTAAAGATGGTTTCAATGGAATTATATATTCTACTCCAGAAACATTTTCTCTGGCACAACTGATTCTTGAAGATGCATTGGGACTTCTTACTAGAGAAGCTACAAATGAAGGTATATTGCCATTATATGAAGATAAAGATTTAAAGAAAGCTATATCTCTTTGGCAGACTATTCCATATCATGAAGAAAAAGAGTTTGCCGAAGGTTTCTCTGTTTTTCTAAAAGATGCAGGACATATCCTTGGTTCTTCAATGTTTATTTTTAGTTGTGAAGGTAAAAAAATAGTTTTCACAGGAGATTTGGGAAATAGTCCTACACCAATATTACGTGATACCGAAGCATTGGGTCCTGTAGATTATGTGATCATGGAAAGTGTTTATGGAGATCGTAATCATGAACCAAAAGATGAAAGAAGGGAGAAACTCCAATCTATTATTTTGGATGCTATAAAAAGACAAGGAACTCTGATTATACCCGCTTTCTCTCTAGAACGAACTCAAGTAATACTTTATGAAATAAATAAACTGGTTGAAACAAAAATGATACCAATCATTCCTGTTTTTGTTGATTCACCACTCGCTACAAAGGTTACTGAAATATATAAAACTAGTTCAAGACTTTTTAATGAAAGAGCACAAGGGGAGATAAAGTCAGGGGATGATATATTCAATTTTCCAAGACTTTCTTTTACTGTAAGTACACAAGAATCAAGAGCGATAGATCATGCAAAATCACCAAAAATAGTTATTGCAGGTTCAGGAATGTCAGTTGGTGGCAGAGTTATACACCATGAAGAAGTATATCTTGGTAATCCAAAGAATACTGTTTTACTTGTTGGATATCAGACTTTGGGATCTATCGGTAGACATCTTTTGGATGGATCAAAAAAGGTGCTTATACACGGTGAACCTGTAAATGTTAATGCTAAAATCGAATCTATTCTAGGGTATTCATCGCATAAAGATTCAGATCACTTAGTTGAATTCGCTGAGACAGCAGGGAATAATGTCAAAAAGATCTTTGTTGTTATGGGTGAACCGAAAGCTTCGCTATTTTTGGTACAAAAAATCCGAGACAATCTCGGATTCAATGCTCTTTATCCTGAAAGGTTAAAGAAATATGAGCTTTAATTAAGCAACCTTCTTTACTAGAGCTTCAAAAGACTTTGGATTCTCAAGAGCTAGTGTTGCTAGAGCTTTTCGATCTAGAGCAATATTTGCTTTCTTTAGACTTCCAATGAACTTACTGTATGAATTCTTTGCATCAATGTTTCTTAGAGCTGCATTTATTCTTACATTCCATAGTCTTCGGAAATCACCCTTCTTGTCTCTTCTGTGTGCGAAAGCGTAAGCTCCTGCATGAGATATAGCTTCATAAGCTGTTCTCTCTTTTGTGCTACGATTGAAACGATAGCCTTTTACTTGGCTTAATATTTTCTTTCTTGTTTTTAGCGCATTTACTCCCTTTTTTACTCTTGTCATGTTATTTTATTTATTTATGCATTAATTAAAAATCGACTCTTTTCCTTTGCTGTCATATGGAAAGGTGTTGATCTCTTCTTCGCAAGTTGAGCACGTCGACTCTCTTTTGAATTGAAGTGATTTTGACCTGTTGAACGAGCTAGAATCTTGCCGTTTCTAGTTATCTTTAGTCTCTTTAAAAATGATTTATTTGTTTTCATGTATTTGGAAAATATTATTATTTCTTCTCAATTGTTGCTGACAAACCCTTCAAACCTTTTGTTGTGGGGCTTACAACCTTGTATTCTGTGGTGATAAGCTTGAAAATTCGATCCATTCTCTCTTTATGGAAGTTGATATCCATAAACTTAGATCTACCACTTAGATAAAGATCGATCTTTACTCTATGCCCATCATTTAGCCATTCTGAGGCCTTTTTGGCCTTTAGTTCTAGATCATGGTCTCCAGTACCTATTTTTACCTGGATATTCTTCAATTCTGACGTTTGGGTGCGAGATTTTGCCACCCTTTGCTTCTTCTTTTCGTCGTATTGAAATTTACCATAATCCATGATTTTTGCAATAGGGGGGACTGCATTTGGTGATATTTCAATAAGATCAAGATCACGAGCCTTCGCTTCCTCCATAGCCTTGGCAAAAGGAAGAACACCAAGGTTTTGTCCATCCTCGGTTATTACTCGCAATTCTTCTGCCTTTATGAAATTATTTATTCTTACGCGGGTGTTGCTCAAAGTGGTAATTTATCCAATATTTATAGCATTATTTTGTAATTTGAGCAAGTGTGATATACCCCAAAAGGCTATTATAGGAAGTCCCGCAATAATCTAGCGAAAAATTCAGGTAATTTATCAACCCAATATCGATTCTTCCATTTATCATAATCAATCTCCTCTGTATCCAGAAGATCTCTTATAAAGTGCACAGAAAGCTCTTTTGCAAAAAGATTGTTGGTACTTATTATATTTGCTTCAAAGTTATACAAAAGACTTGCTGTATCGAGGTTTAATGTACCAACAGTAGCCCAACTATCATCTATGACTATAGTCTTACTATGTATCATTTTTCCTTTATATAGATAAATCTTCACTCCTGATTTCAATAATGTCGAAAAGAATGATCTACTGCAAAGATCCACCACTGGATGATCACTATATTCTGGGACGATGATTCGTATATCGATACCTCTTTTTGCTGAAGCTCGAAGTACTCTATTTAAATGTCTTGTTGGTATAAAATAAGGTGTAGTTATATAGACATGACTTTTTGCATCACGAATTGCTTTTATTATATTTTTATAAAGTTGGTGCTTTCTTGGTAAGGGATAGTTTGTAATATATCTGAAGTCTAGACTTGAATCATCAATCTGATTTATTACTGGAACCTTTTGACCTAAAGCTCTATTCCAAATTTTCTCAAATTCGATTTGCATTTCCTCCACCACTTTACCTTCAAGTCTTACTACAGTATCTTTCCAATTTCTCATTTCATCTGAAAAACAAATACTTCCTGTAAAACCTATTTCATTATCAACCACCAAAGTCCTTCTATGATTTCTCAAATACCAAGATTTATAGTTATGAAATTTTAGAAAACTAGGGAAAAGGGTTTGGAAAAATACCAATTCAATATTCTTTTCTTTTAATTCATCTATTATCGATGAACCAAAGAAACTAAAGCTCCCAGCAGCATCCCATAGGAATCTTACTTTCACACCCTCTTTGGCCTTTTTTGCACATACATCTATGAACTTTTGACCTATTTCATCTGTTTTGAATATAAATTGCTCAAGGTCAATACTGACTTTTGCTTCGGAGCAAGCCTTAAGCATTGAATCCCAGCCACCTTCATTTGTTGTGTAAAAATCCCAAGACGTATTCATAATACATATAGTATAATATAACTATGGAAAATCTGATATTTATAGCAACAGCTGGGATTTTTGGTTATTTATTTTATTGGGGTTCACATACAAAACCTAAGAAGCCAAAGGATGATAAAAAGGGAGGAAAGAAATAAAATGAAAAAATCTTTAATATTGATAATTCTATTTGTAGCAGTGGCTATCGCTTTTGTTTTGCAAACCAATCTTTTCCCTAAAAAAGAAAAAGCAGTTGTTATAAAAGTAGATTCAAATAATGTTGTATATAAGACAGCCGTATTTGCTAATGGATGTTTCTGGTGCGTTGAACATGATTTGGAGGAAGTAAAAGGAGTCAAAGAAGTTATATCTGGCTACTCTGGCGGAATCGGCGAGAATCCAAGTTATGAAAATTATTCAGAAAAAGGATATAGAGAAGTAGTACAGGTTAGTTATGATGAAAGTGTAGTTAGTTATTCTGATCTGGTTGAAAATATTTTAAAGCATGGTGATCCTACTGACAGTGAAGGTTCTTTTGTCGATAGAGGTATTCAATATTCTCCCGTAATATATTTTGAGAATGATATTGAGAAAAAAGAAGCGGAACAAGTTATTCAGAAAATAAAAGATCTAAAAGTCTTTGATAAAGAGATTACAATTCCAGTCATAAAACGATCAGAATTCTGGCCTGCAGAAGAATATCATCAAGATTATGCAAAAAAGAATCCACTAAGATACAACTATTATCGTTCACGATCTGGAAGAGATGATTTCTTGGAAAAAGTTTGGAAAGGTCGTGAGGTCTTAAATACAACAAAATCATACAAGAACTTTATAAAACCATCAAAAGATGAATTGAAGAAAGTTCTTACTCCAATCCAATTTGATGTAACTCAAAACAATGGAACAGAAAGACCTTTCAACAATAAATATGATAAGAATTTTGAAAAGGGAATATATGTAGATATTGTATCCGGAGAACCCCTTTATCTTTCAAAAGACAAATTTGATTCAGGAACTGGCTGGCCAAGTTTTGTAAAACCTATATCAGACAGTGTTGTTATTTTAAAAGAGGATGACACTCTATTCTCAAAAAGAATTGAAGTTCGTTCACGTATTGCTGATTCACATCTTGGACATGTATTCGATGATGGTCCAAAGGATAAAGGAGGGAAAAGATATTGTATGAATTCTGCTGCATTAAGATTTGTACCAATAGAGGATATGGAAAAACAAGGTTATGGAGAGTTTATAGAACTAATAAAATAAAATGAATAAAATAAAAGAAATATTAAAAATAACTAGCATACCAGTCTTCCTCGCTTCACTCTGTTGTCTGTCACCAATAATACTTGTATTGCTCGGAGTTTCTACTATAAGTTTTGCAGGCTCACTTACTGATGTTCTGTATGGACAATATAAATGGATATTTAGAATATTTGGAATATTGGCTTTGTTTGGATCTTTGGCATTTTATTTATATAGAAAAAAGGGAGTGTGTACGATAGATGAAGTGAAAAAGAGAAGGAATGAAATAATAAATTATGTGGCACTTAGTCTGGTTGTTGGAGTTTTGGGTTATATGTTCTTCTTGTATGTTGTAGTTCATTATATAGGGGTTTGGTTGAAGATTTGGGGGTAGGAAAGGATTACGTTATGCTTGACAAGAGTGTTACTATATGTTATACTATTAATATAAAGTTCTTTGAATTTCAGATATAGATTGAGTGCGATATTAAGGAAATAATCGACTTGCTAGTAAGTACTAAGCGGATTATCTCCTTTCAACGCACTCAAAATATATTAGATTATGAAAAACATCATTCTTTGGACTCTGTTGGCTCTCTATGTCGTCACCTACTTCATTGGGTCGGCAGTCGCCATCAACAACAAGGACATCGGCCTTGTGGCCATGTTCTTCGCAGGGTTTGGCCTCATCGGAGGCATTACTTTCGGCCGTTGGTCTGCAAGGAAGGACCAAGAGACGATGGTACAAATTCGCGAACGCTACAGCGTTCGAAACGCATAGGAGTTCGAACTCACTTCAACTCGACCGCATACTACACCAATGGTATGCGGTCTTCTTTTGCTTGTACTGAGGTATCCTCTGAAGATGTTGGGAATTGGTTGAAGATTTGGGGGTAGGGGGAATGTGATTGAGTAAAGTATGAACTAGGTATATTATTTAAAGTAAATTAGACTAATAATATTAAAAATATGAAGAAACCTTTACTAATTTCAATTTTAATCTCGATAACGGGTTGGTTGTTCCAAGGTATTAACATTTCTTACCACGTAATCAACGATAAAATTTTTGATACAATTTCTCCACCGACTACTCTTTTTGATGCAAGTATATTAAATTTCTTTTTGAGGTTATTAGATTCTGCTACGTTCTACTCTAAAGACTCGATAGTAATAAATATATTTTTGATTCCTTTTATAATTTTTATTTTCTTAATTATTTACTATTTTAAAAGACGAAATGATTTAGGAAAAGCCAAATCCGTATTTTATTTTTTATTAAGTATTTTTACTGTAATTATACTCAACATTATTTTTTTAGTCGTTATACCTAGTTCTATTGAGTGGTTAACAATGAAAGTAAAAGCTGGTTTTGATACAAAGAAAGCAATATATTTGTTATCACAAAGGAAAATAACAACTAATAGCAAAGATATTTTTAAGTATATTAACGATAATAAAAATCTACAAGTATTTTTGGATTACGGAAATGCAGGGGGTATATTGTCGGTTTTAACTGAAAAGAAAGAAAAATTTTCATTTTATGAATCTTTCTATTTACCACTGTATTTGAGTAAAAACAAGGATATAGATGTAAAAAAAGAAATAAATGATATAGACATGTATATGCTTGATGATAATCTAATAATCACCAAGGTAAATGATATTAAGAGTTTAAAAGGGGTAATTTTACCAATATCAAATAATATACTAACAAATTCATATCGTGAGGATGTAGCATTTAAAAATAGTAGGTTGAAAGTTTTTGAAATCATTTCTAGTGAGAAATATCAAGATTTTTATATAAAGAAGTTGAATTCAAATTTAGAGAAAGACTTGATTGTTAATCAAGATCGTTTTGCTAAAAATGTTAAAATTATTAGTTCATATCAAAGTTTCAAAAATGAAGAAGATAAACAGTATAAAAAATATGTTATTGATGATGGAATTAAATATGATGAGGGATGTATTAGAGCGAAGAAATATAATGATTGTGAAGAATTTAAGAAAATAATAGAAGAAAATAAAATAGCAATTGCAAAAAATAGACTGATAATTGAAGAAAATCACAATAATGCAATCATCAATAATCAAGAGATAGTTAAAACGGTTGCGGATATTAAAAAAGAAATGAATGACTTGGTTAAAGAGGGGTCAGATAATATCTTAAATAATCAAAGTAAATACAGTGTAGGAGTTGCTTTCGATAACGATACGATATATTTAAAATATCATAAAGATAATCCAGTAAATAGTAAGATGTTAGCAACCCTTACACATGAATTACTTCATATTTATTCTTACAATAAATCCAGAACTTTACCTAATCCTATAAATGAAGGGATTACAGATTATTTAACTTACCAAGCAATGGGTCTAAGCCAAATTGATTCAATAAGAGCTGCAGGATATCCTATTGAGACACAGGTCGTACTAGCTTTACTGGAAAAGATTAAGAAAGAAGATTTAATCAGGGTATATTTTAGTGGAAAAGAAGAAGATTTTAAAAAATTAATGAAGGCCTCATTTCCAAATGTAGATTATAAAGATTTTTCTTCTAGAATGAATAGGATTTACAATAAGACTTATAGGGTTGGCGGTATATTTAGAAGTTTTGAGAAAGCTTTAATTGACCATGAAGAAGTTGTAGAAATCAGGAAATTATTAGGATTACCTGATAAGAAATTTGAATCCCAATTCTAGTATTCAGACTTTACTTAAGATTCTATTAAGTATGAAGTTATTTACCAATAAAAAGCTTTACTAAATCCACTATCATTTTTAATGAATCAGAAAATGTACCAGTCATGATTCCAAATGCGGTAATTATTAGTACCGGAACAATAAAAATCAATGAAAGTATTAAAATGATGTCATAAAGTTTTGATCTTTGCTTAAACAAAGACACTTTTCCAACTTGAAGAGGTACACCACATTTTTCTTGAATATCTTTTACTAAATTTTCCCAGGTTAGTTTTGGATCACTACTTTTAATAAGTTGTGGCGCGAAATATTTTGTGTAACCTTTACTAGTTTCAAGGAAAAAACCACCAATTGGATATTTATGAGCTAAATAAAAAGAGAGAGGGCTCGGTGAAAATACAGGATCCTTATGAAGACCAAGTACTTCCTTCCATGGTACAGAGATATGTTGTAGACCTTTTCTAAATTCTAAATGATCATCAAAAATACTTATTTGTGCTGTTGGATATAGATATACTCCTATAACCATCGCACAGAAAATAAATATGAAATACCTGAAGAATTGATCAAGAGGAGAAGTATTAAAAAAATATAATAATACTGATATTGATAATAGTATAAAAACTATACTATACATCATCCTCTTACTTTCAAAATATATTTTTGGTTTCATGGTTATAAATTATAACACCATTTGCAAATTGCTTGTAAAAGTACTAGAAAGTAAATTGTAGTAGCTAATGCACACACATATGGTGGTTCTATTTAATGTAGAAAATAAAAAACACCAGCATATGCTGACATTTTTATTACTGTGGACATAGACCCAAATACTTGGAACCAGCTACAGAGTTATCTGATGGAATGGTATGAGGCAGCAGAAGAAATAAAATTCACAATCATGTTTTAGATTGCGAGGGTAAGGTGTGAGATTTACTCAACAGTACACCACACATACGGCATGTCTGTACTTGCTGAACCTGCCCCTAAACCAACATTAAAACAAAGGATTCCATTACCTTTGTAGCCTATGCTACGTTCTGTGACAAATCTAGCATCATTACTCATATTAGTAAGCTTTGAGTTTAGGTACTGAGATACCTGATTCGAGAGAGTTTTAGAAAAACTGACTTTATAGCCAACAAGATTCTTATATTCAACCACTCCACTTAACATTTCACTGTTTAACCCCAATTCCTTCTTCATTTGTTCCAGAAAAGCCTTTGCAATGTTTATCTTAGCGTTCGGTACACCTGTAGAAATTGCAGGACTTGTTTGAGTTTTAGGATTTCGTGTATTTGTTTGCTGAACTTGATTCAGTGTCGATACTTTACTATCCAATTCAAAAGGTCCGTATAATTTTGGACCCGAGTCGCTAAATTCATAGACAAAATAGTATGTTCCACAATCTACGACAGAAATAGTATTCCAATCACCACCTACTGAATTTGATCCACTACTATGTTTTGAATACTTAATGAAATTAGCTTTCTTGTCACCACAATAAAAATTATCCTGTGTATCGACAATCCTTATTACAGTATTCTTGCTTGAGATATCCCAATTTTCTGGATTATTAGATTGAATTAGCTTGTTATTCCACTCAGTTTTATTAACAAGAACCTTGTAAGTCTGCTGAAGTGATTCATTTACATAATCAGATGATCTGTCTGATTTCGAATAAAAATAGATTCCACCTCCTATTACTAACACTGTAATTACTATTAATAATGGCGCAACGAAAGCTTTCGGTGAATTTTTCATATGTCATATACAATACCACATTGTTTGCAATTTAATAAAAGCCAGCTCCATTCAGAATAAATTACTTATGATGATTTAATTATATTATGCACAGTTAAAATATTATTCCAAAGAATATTAATTAGCCTCCAACAATTTAATAAGACTGTTTAAATGTGTTTCTACTTCGCATCTTTTTTTATATATAGAAGATAAGCTCGAATTAACTGTATCTTGTATAATCTTACCTGCAGCATTTTCAGTCACATACATTTGTATAAAAAATTTAGGTGCTATTTTTGAAGGTTCAGATATATTATTAACATCACTACAAGCAATGTCGACATTTTTTATTTGTTCACGCGTATAATTTGCATTTAATTGCTTAGTTTCATTTAGTCTAAAATAATAGTTATTATTGATATTTTTTTTCGCAAAAGATGGTAAATCACTATTATCAATATCACTTCTCATTGAACCTCTTGCGATTTGATCCAGAGAATTATTTCGCACGTTGTATTCAACTATATAACTTTTTTTCAACCCATTTCCAGAGTCGTGTAGCTTATTTAGTTCTGTAACATATTTTTGTGAATCCACTTTGTTTAAATTGGAACTTACCAGAATTTTATCAATAGAATCTAATCCTTGGCTTTTTATGGCATGTCCAACAAGATGACCTATGACTGTTTGAGTAGAATCCATAATAAGTTGACCCACTCTTATAGACTTAAGAGATTCTTCCATTGCTTCTTTATGAAGACCTTTCTTGGATAATGATAATGCTTTCAATGTGCTAATTTTTGAGATATTTCGCCATCCGTTTAGTGGTGGCAACACTGTATCTGTATTTATTTTAGAAAGATCACTCAAAGTTGGATCTACCAGTGTGGTTTTTCTAGATGCATTTGAAAAATATGATAAAGAGTTAGTGTTTCCTGATATAAGATCACCAACCAACTTTTCATTCCAGGACTTTCCTGAAATAAAGTCATTAATCAAATTTATACTTTCTTTCGAAATATTGATAACTTTAGCTGACTCTTCCAAATCGAAAAAAGCATTGTTTGATGCCAAAACTGTTTGTTCTTCAATCTGCAGGCCTGTCTCATCAACATTTGATATATCACTTGTTACTAATCCAAGAATTCGAGGTAATAAAAGTAATGCAACAAATAATACAATTAAAATACCTATAATAATTAAAGACACCTTGATAAATTTTTTCATTTAAAAATTATACCACACTGTATATAATCAAAGAGTTATGAAAGGCAAGCATTTAGAGAATTGGGTAAAGAAAATTTTTTTTAAAAAGAAAACCCCACGAGAATTGAGATTCTCTGTGAGGTTATACAGAATGCTTGTTCCTGTATTGCAATACCGCAAGCGGCACAATGATTAAGGTAATACTCAAAAACATATAAATGGTGTATATTCCATTTGACCAAGTCCACTCTTTAACAGCAAGGATATTAAAAACGCTTGATGTGAGACCGAATGACCAGCTAAGTAAGTTTTCAGAGTCTGGACTCTTTTTAATTTTGATTAGTGTCGGGATGACAGCAAGTGCATCAGCAATCAATCCTGATATCAATGCTAGGATAGGATTGCCGGTTAATTTCCAAATAACTATAGCAAAAAGCGCTAGACATAAGCACCATGTATCACTTCTATACCAACATTTCTCACCGTAACGAAATGATAGTAAGAATATTATTAAAGGAAACAAAGCGCCAGAAATAACAAACCATATCGTCTCCTTTTCTCCAGAAGCGATGTAGGCACACAAGTTGATGATGCCAATTACCATCCAAATTCCATATGAGGTCCTGTTTGGCTTTGTTTCTTTTGTGGTTACAATACTATGAAGATAGGGTATCATCCCTATTAGCATTATGACTCCAGAAATGTAGCCGAGTAAGGCGTGATAGTTTTTCACCAATTCCTCCTTTTCTAAGAACTGTTTAAAAAAATATTAACACTTTAAAATAAAGATGTCAATGAATTTTGGTAATGTGTACACACATTTGGCGGTTTCGTTTAATGTATGTAATAAAAAACACCACTCCAGTTTTCCAGAGTGGTGATGTTGAACGTAAAAAAAGTTACTTAAAATTTTAAAAAAACGCCTTGCGGGATTCGTGATGAACGAATTAATCCGCAAGGCGCTATGAACTGCTCTGTACACCGTTACCTCATACCCGATACATGAGAAACTTTTCTTCTCCGAGCACCTTCCTAACCTTGCTGTCGATCCTCATTGCGACAGCCGCTGGCCAGCCCATGAAGTACGGCGAGAAGTGGAAGTCTGGAATACGGATGTCCAAGTTTCTGATGAGAATACTCAAATTACCACCTTCACACCCTTCTTCGTATAAGCTTCCTCCGGTCGATGTGATGAGTCCTTCGCCAATGAACTCGCCGTCGCCAAATATAGCAAGGTCAGTTGGGAAGTTGGTCGGCTCCATCTGTTCATGATAGAAACTCACGGCTTTATATCGGTTCTGCTCACGAGCGATTCGTGACATTTCATCCGAGATTTCGAAGCCCTGGACTACCTCACGAGTCGGCATGATGCGGTTGAAGATCTCCATAAACTTCGGTGTCGCATAACGCGTTATGATGTCTCCAGCTTCGCGATAGCAGGCCATCACTTCGTTGTGCTGACCTTCGCCTGAAAAACGAGCATCGAGTACGGACGGATTATTCAGGACCTCATAGAGATGACGAAGGTTGAAACTGAAACTAATTCTAACACCGCGCCTCAGGGTTACATTGTCGAACTTTCTCAGTTCATCGAGGACGGCGAGATCTGTCGTATCAAAGAGTTCGTTGTGGAAGTTGATGGGCTCGCCCTCCCCGAGATTTCGACAACCCCTCCATTCCTCGAAGTTTTTGTGCTCGCGCCATTCTTGACTCTCACGCATTCCAACTCCGAGGATGTAGTGAATTGTGGTTGGTTTTTCCATAGAAACCTTCTTTCTGCTTGATTTAAAAAAGCTTTTCTCCAAGATACTATGTATTTGGAGACTATGACTTTTATATCATAATTTCGTAACAGCGTCAAACTCGTCAGGGTGGAGATGCTGGGAATTGAATAAAAGAAAGACCTTCGTGAGAAGAACCATTGAAGGTCAATCTTATGAAGGTCTGCTTCTAGTTTCGCCGAAGGCTGTGAGAAGCCACGAGTATTCCCACTGCTTCTTTTTGCATCATACTCAGTCGTCGTTGTGCCTGGTTGCGCACAATAGTGAGTGTAGCAAGTTGGAGAGCCTTGCGTGGATTACGCTCGTCCCCAAACTGCATTGAAGGATTTTTTCCGCGTTTCATCATATACAAACCGTGTGCAACGATGTAAGGTGCGGTTCCTGGCTCGAACTTCTTTAGCATTTTTTTCATTTTTTAAAGAAGGTTGTTCCACCTTCGTCCTGTGGTTGGTTGGGGGTCGGATTAAACATGCGGACCAGCGGGATCCCAGAACTTAATCCAGAGAAACGGCGTCAGCGGGTCGATAGTTGGAAAGCCTGGAATTGCCAAGATATCTTCCTTCAATTTTTTAACCACTAATCTTTGTCCCAATTTTTTCTTGCGTTTGGGATAACCAATGGTTTCGATTTCAATGCTTACGTCTGGTGCCACAGACCAGACGGAGACTTCCTGGTGGTAGAAATCGATGTCGTTAACAGTCAGTTTCAAACCATCGGTGTTTGCAGCCTCAGCCACTAGTCGCCGAATAGTTTGAACAAGCCCTGGGTAGGAAAGTGGCACCATTCCATTTTTACTGATAAGGGTTACTTTTGGCATTATTACTCCTTTCGAGAAACATTCGCTTATGCTCTGTTGAACAAACTTGGCTGAAGCGATACAGCACAAAAACTACTATATATTACAGCAGTATACGATTGGCGTGTTGTCAATATATGTGGAGATGGTGAGTCAAAGTTGGAACCAACTATATCCTTGGGTATTTGAGAGTTCTGAAGTGATTTTAAATAAAATATAAACAAGAAGCCCCACAAGAAGCAGAGCTTCTCGTGGGGTTTGTCAGCCTTAGTGGCAGGAATTGATATAGGTTGCCAATCCAAGAAAATTTCCCATATATCCACCGCTCGAATCGGTAGCATAAATTAGGATGGCAATTCGGACAGTCTTTTGTTGTCCTATGGACAGAGAAGCCTCTTCATTCACTGCATCAATAAGGTTCTGAAGAAGTACTGTCGGCAACCCATGCTCACCTTTTAGATCCATCAAATATTCTAGTACGTTCTTTTTCATTGCAGCAAGAAGGCGTTTCACCTTCGTCCTGTCGGTTTATTTAGAGGCAGGAATACCTCAAAGCTGCTACCAATAAGGTAGCATAAAATTAGTAGTGTGTCAATGGTGGAGATGCTGGGAATTGAACCCAGGTGCAGATGAAATCTAATAGTGCTTCTACATTGTATAGAGAACTTTAGCGGATCGCTCCTTTTAACTTACATACTATAAAGTAAACAAAATATATGTAAGCGATTCCCGAAGTTTTGGATCGTAAGTAGGGAAGTAAATACAATCCTAGTCGAAGGTTATATCACTACATATTTATTCCGACGATAAATATGGAATGTCGTTTAGGGAACAGTGTTTATACTGTTGCGTAAGCGAAAGCAAAACTATTAGCTCCAAAATATGGAGACACAGTAGATTTTGCTTTTGTTATAGCTGATGTAGCATTTAACATTTCCGTCATTTTAAAGAGGTGACGGAGCTCTACAATGCACATTATTGAGTACCTCAAATGTCGAGGCCTTTCATCCCCATGTGTTGAATAAGTAAAATCGTGCGAGATTGCGGGGAGGAGGTCTTTTGTTTTTTCAGGCGTATGAGCATGAAAAAATAAAAGAGCCTACGACCGCAAGTAATCGAGCCGATTTTACCTAGACGTTAATTGTCAACGATCCTTAAACTCTCTTCGAATATCTCGATTTACTTCTCGCTTTTTTATGTCTTCGCGTTTGTCGAATTTCTTCTTTCCGCGAACGACAGCGACTTCAACCTTGATTTTCGTCCCTTTACTATACACTGAAATAGGCACTATTGTCAAACCATTTTTTAATTCAAGACTTGCTAGTTCTTGAATTTCTTTTTTTGAAAGAAGAAGTTTCCTATTACGTTCTGGATTATAGTCTTTTGGAGTATTGTTCACTTGAAATAGAGGAATGTTCATCGCTATGATAAAAGCTTCGCCACCTCGAATAGTTACATGTGATCCTAGGAGCGAGCCTTGGCCTTTCCGAAGACTCTTTACCTCAAGACCAATAAGTTCAATTCCAGCCTCAAAAGCCTCGATAATTTCATAATCGACACCCGCTTTCTTATTGTGTATTAGCCTTGTTGTTAATGTCTTAGACATAATAGAAATATCATAGCATTTTTCTATATTTTAAGTATAATCAAATCTATGAATATAAAAGAAGAAAATAATATGAACAATCAAGGAAATAAAAACGAGAAGAAACCGAGTCGATTTGGTTTGTTGAATTCTATATCACTCGCTATACTCGCTCTATTTATTGTTGTTAGTATTTTTTCTTTTTTTGCTGAACAAAATGGTGACGTGAGGAATATATCTATCTCTGAATTGGCACATGATGTTGGTATGGGAAGTGTAAAGACTATTACAGTAAAAGGTAATGACCTTATCGCTGAATACGATGATAAAGTCATAAAGAGTGCAAAAAAGGAGGTTGATTCATCTGTGACTGAAACTTTTTCAAGATACGGTCTTACTCCAGAAAAACTGAATGCAGTAAAAATAAATGTAGTAAGTCCAAGTGGATTGTTGTACTGGTTTGTTGAGATTGCACCTTTTCTTTTGCCTATATTTTTCATTGCAATACTTCTATGGTTCCTTACAAGACAAGCTAAAGGGGCAGGGATGCAAGCATTTTCTTTTGGTCAATCAAAAGCTCGGATAATAATGCCTGACGATAATAAACAAAGAGTAACATTCAAAGATGTAGCTGGAGCAAAAGAAGCAAAACAAGAATTGGCTGAAATTGTAGATTTCTTAAAGAATCCAAAAAAGTTCTTAGAGATCGGTGCAGTTATTCCAAAAGGTATTCTACTTATGGGTGCGCCAGGAACTGGTAAAACTTTGCTTGCACGTGCAGTTGCGGGAGAGGCAAATGTTGCTTTCTTCTCTATATCAGGATCAGAATTCGTAGAAATGTTCGTTGGAGTTGGTGCTAGTCGAGTTCGTGATCTATTTAAAATGGCAAAACAAGCTTCACCTTCTATAATATTCGTTGATGAAATAGATGCAGTAGGAAGAGTTCGAGGAACAGGAGTTGGAGGAGGAAATGATGAAAGAGAGCAAACACTAAACCAAATTCTAGTTGAAATGGATGGTTTTGAACCAAATGAAAAAGTGATTGTTATGGCTGCTACAAACCGACCTGATGTTCTAGATCCTGCACTTTTGAGACCAGGAAGATTTGATAGAAGAGTTACTATAGATTTGCCTGATCGGAATGATCGTGAAGAGATACTAAAGATTCATTCAAATAAAAAACCTTTTGCTGAAGATGTTGTGCTTCGAGTTATTGCTGAGAGAACTCCCGGATTCTCTGGAGCTGATCTATATTCACTTATGAATGAAGGCGCAATACTAGCTGCTAGAGAAAATAGAACAAAGATATCACAATACGATTTGGTTAGAGCTATAGAAAAGGTAATGCTTGGTCCAGAAAGAAAAAGCCATTTACTTTCTAAAAAAGAAAAAGAAATAACTGCATATCATGAAGCAGGGCATGCTCTAGTTTCTTCAGTATTACCATTTGCAGATCCTGTACATAAGATATCTATAATATCGAGAGGAAGAGCTGCAGGTTATACTCTTCATCTACCACTTGAAGATAGGAAAATGCAAAGTAAAAAAGAATTCCTGGACGATATAGCTGTTTCTCTTGGAGGATATGTTGTAGAGAAAATGATGTTTGATGATGTTACAACTGGTCCATCAAACGATCTACAAGTATCAACTGCATTAGCACGAGACATGGTTACAAAATACGGTATGTCAGAGAAGATAGGTGTGCTTGCTCTCGAAAGTTCAGGTGGAAGAGCTATGTTTGGAAAAGGTGTAGAGGACAATTCTTTATCAGAGAAAATAACTGCAGATGTAGATTCTGAAGTTGCTCGTATTATGGATGAAGCATATAAAAAAGCAGAAAATGTTGTTACAAAATACAAGAATGCTTTGGATGCTATTGCAAAGAGACTTATTGAAGTTGAGAATATTGAAAGGGATGAATATGAGAGTATAATAGTTGCACACGGTATTCAGCCGAAGAAGAAGTTAGATATTGAGCATCAGATATGATATAAATATTGCGTACACTAACCACGTACGCAGAATGCGCCTTTAGCTCAGTTGGTTAGAGCACAGAGCTTATACCTCTGGGGTCCTAGGTTCGAATCCTAGAAGGCGCACAAAAATGATAGAACGAATCATTTTATGATATAATTCACACACATCATGTCTGAGATATTTAAGAATTCACCAACTTTCCGCTTATTTAAAAAAGAACCTTCATTGCTTGATGGGGTTTCTTTTTTGATTGATCATTCATCAAACCTGGATCGATACAATCACGATAAGACTGATAATGAGGCTGATATTAATTCTTTGCGTGCTGATTGGTATGCTGTAGGAAATGATTTATGGGACACAATACAAAAATATGAGTCAGGGCAAAAATCAACAACTTAATAATGTTAATTCGGGAAAGTCACTTAATTTCCAGACAAGAACTGAGCTTTTTTCTGGCCCAGTACCAACTCCTGAGGTTATTGAGAAATATGAAAAAATATATCCTGGAGCAGCAAAAATTATCTTTGATAAATGGGATTTGCAGGTTAAACATAGACATCATATAGAAAAAAGTGTTGTATGGTCAGATAATGTAAAATCAATTTTTGGAGTTGTGTTTGGTTTCATAATCGATTTATCAACTGTAGGTGGAGGAATTTATCTTATTTTAAATCAAGTCATTCTTCTCGGTTTAATTGTACTAGTATTAGGAGTAGGTATGGTCATATTTTCTGTTTTAATAAGTAGGAAAAATAACAATAGTAATCAAGATAACAATAAAAATCCATAATCATAGATTTTCTATAGTTTTTTATTTTATTTTTTATACTCGCGATAAATTTTTAATTAATTACATGTTTTAATTATAATTTCTTATAAAAATACCGCATTTAAGCGGTATTTGTGAACGAAATTATTTCCAGTTATTTCTTCGGTTTTCTGATTTTTGCGAACCGGCCCAATTGAATTGGAAAAAAATCAGGAGATCTTCTAGCTGCCAATGCTACTGCCAATCTTTTGTTCACTGACTTGTCCTTGTCTTGAACTGTTTGACCAATTGACGAACTTGTTTTAGTAGGATTTGAAGAATTTTCTTTCATAAATATGTCTAATATGCACTATACCATATTATTTAATTTAGAATAGGAATTCTAGAAAAACTTCGTAGAAACCATCTTTACCAAAACACTTATAAACCCACAAAGGAAAGTTCCCCAAATTATATCTATTATAAGAAGTTTAACTCCATAGTTCGATAATACCGCATAGTTTGTAAAATCATAAACACCATAAACCACAAAACCAAGAAGTGCACCGATCAAAGCTATTTGAAATAGGGAAGCGTCAGGATTTGGTTGAATAACAAAATAAGTAATACCAATAGCGAGTACGATATAAACCGCAATAACAGATGGTACATGTGCAGTCATAACACCATCCACTCTTCGAGCAAGGTTACCTAAAGCTGTATCATAAAACTTATGCATAAAAACTCCCACCCAAAGATAATCTATTGCTATTGTTAATACGAAAGTAGTAATTGCTATTTTTATAAATGATAATATTGTCATAACTCTATTATATCACTCCCAATGGGTCATATTCTTTTGTCTTTCTTTTAATTCTTTTTTAATTTGTGGAAAATTGTTGAGTAGAATATCTGTCTCAACAATATTTCTCGCTTCTGTTCTTGCTGCCTCTACCATTTTTAGATTCTGTAATGCTTCCATAGCTATATCTGAAACTCCCCATTGTTTCGCTCCAGATAGCTCACCAGCACCACGGAATTTCAGATCGTATTCTGCTAGTTCAAAACCATTTTTTGCAGTTTGAAGTGCTTTTAATCTATTGATAGTTTTATCGGAATTCGTCTCTGCGAATACATAACAATATGCTTGATGATTGGAACGTATAACTCTACCTCGAAGTTGATGTAGCTGTGCCAAACCAAATCTTTCAGCACCTTCTATTATTATCACAGTTGCATTTGGTACATTCACTCCTACTTCGACTACTGATGTTGCACAAAGTATATTTATTTTTCCATTTTTAAAATCCATCATCACTTTATCTTTTTCTGATGGTTTCATTTTGCTATGTAGTATACCGATTTGATATTCAGGGAAAACTTCTTTTTTAAGTCTGATTGATTCTTCTTTTACTGATTTTGCATTTATTGCCATTTCTTTGTCTGGATCAGGTTCATTTATTCTAGGACATATAACATAAGCTTGTCTGCCATTTTGTAATTCTTCACGAATTTTTTCATAGACCTGTTTCCTCAATGTTGGTAAAACTATCTCGGTGATTATAGGTTTTCTTCCGTGTGGCATTTGATCCAAAAGGGTCAAATCCAAATCTCCATATATAGTCAAAGCCAAAGTTCGAGGTATGGGTGTAGCGGTCATTGATAGTAAATGAGGAACTCTTGGAGTAGTAATGCTTGAACTATTTGTACTATTCGGTACAAAAAATTCTTTTTGCAAAAGTGATGCTCTTTGTTTCAAACCAAATCGATGTTGTTCGTCTATAATTACATAAGCAAGATTTTTGAATTTTACTTTTTTCTGTATCAAAGCATGTGTACCGATGAGAATTGGAATCTCTCCATTTTCAACCCATTTCAACAATTGAGTTCTAGAAATATCTGTCCAACCTTTTGGATTTAGTTTTGAAGGGAATTTCCTGCAACCACTTCCAGTTATGAGTCCAACTTGTATTCCTAAATATGAAAAATATGAAATGAATGATTCAAAATGTTGAGTTGCTAGAATTTCGGTAGGGCACATGTAAGCGACTTGGAGATTACCGTATTTTCGGTCTTTTGGTTTTGTTGTCACTACTGCATAAGCTGTCGAAGCTCCAACTGCAGTTTTACCTGAACCTACATCACCTTCAAGAAGTCTAGACATTGCATATCCTTTTTTAAAATCTTCTATTATCACATCTACAGATCTCCTTTGTGCTTCTGTGGCTTCAAAAGGGAAACGCTTTATGAATTCATTCAGGTTCTTTGGATCCGGATCTATAATAAAAGTTTCATTTTTTTGATATTCATTTCTCGCAATTTGTTTTTCAAGTTGAATAAAGAATATTTCTTCAAAAGCAAAACGTTTCCTAGCAGATACAGCGTCTTCTGATCGCATGGGTGTATGCACCCAGATCAAAGCAGTTTTTAGACTTGGTAAATTGTATTTTTCTAATATTTCTTTTGGAATCGGATCTGTGAGAGTGTCTAGGATATTGTTTCTGAAAACATCCATGATTTTGTGGTATATCCAATTTGATGTTATTCCTCTTGATTCTGGATATATAGGATAAAGGGTATGGCTTTTGCCATCATCACCAAAAAGTGAATCTCCAACTCCGGTCGGAAGTTTTTTTATTACTTCAATCTTTGGATTTGAAAAGTATAATTCCTCAGTCTTTTTTCTTTGACTTATTTTCCCTTCGATTCTAACCATTGCATCTTCCGGAGTCATTTTTGCTAGATATGGTTGATTGAACCATACACAATGTATCTTGCCACTTTCATCTTCAACCCAAGCGTCTGCCATTGGGATTTTTGTTTTGAATCCTTTACTTGTTTTTAAATTGGTTATTTTCCCAAATATTACTGCAGTATCTCCTTTTTCTAAAGATGAAATATTTCTAGTTTCAGATGTATCACCATATCTTGTGGGAAAGTGATATAGAAGATCGTGAACAGAATTTATACCTAGCTTTTTTAGAGCAGTCTTTTGTGGGGGAGTCAGTCTAGAATTTTCTGTAATAAGGGAATCGTGTCGCATTTGTCTGTATTCTATTTTGCTTCAATGTTTTGTAAATTTATTTCTACGCTGTCATTCCTAATCGGTATGTTTATACTCTCTGTTTCGCTATTGTTTGTACTTTGATCTACTTTGACCTTTGTTTTATCTATCTCTTTATTATCAAAACCGAAACGGATGATTAGAAATATTGCTATTGTGAGTATGATTACCGTGATGATTTTTTTCTTCATTTTGTTTGTATTAGATGGTAATGGGGTAATTATACTATATTGAAGGTTTCTGTGTATTACTGGACTAATGTTGAATTTTGGGTATTATCTGGATAGATTATGAGTACCACAGCAGCCTTAACACCTGAAGAAATCAGGCAACTAATGCATCAATTGCGATACGAATCAGGTCAAATTCAAATACTAATTGAGGATACCGAGAGAAGAAGACGCGAGAATGAACAACGAATCCTTGATGTTCAAGCTCAATGCCCACATGAGAATGTCAGAGAACTTCCTACCCAGGATTGTGCTGAGATGAAATATAGGACATTCTGCATTGATTGCGGAGCGGAGGTACGAACGTAAGTACAGGCATGACGCTTCGTTAAAACTAAAACCACGACACTCGTCAGAGTATCGTGGTTTTCTTTTGATTTAAACCATTTTTTATGCAAGAATTGCCACTGTAACTGGAAACGTGTCGGAGTGGTTTAACGACCATCTTTGCTAAAGATGTAAGCCCTTTAAAGGCTTCGAGGGTTCGAATCCCTCCGTTTCCGCAAGACAGTTTCGAATTGTCTGCAAGACAATGAGAAGCTGGCTCGAGAATGGTAGTAGATGAGAAAGCCGGAGCTTGCGAAGGCAAGCGAGGCAGGGTCGTAGGCTGAGCCAGCAGGCGAAGACCTATGACCGAATCCCTCCGGTTCCGCCACAGCAGTATGAGCCTAGCGTGTCTCGGCGAATACTCACCTCAAATATTTATATATAAACAAAAAAGGCCGTCACACATTTTACTGTGTAACGGCACTGCGGAGCATAGCTCTAAACGTTTAGGATTACGAGAACCAGTTTCGGTGATTTGGTCACCTTATTGATCAGCTCGTGAATTCGCAAGACAATATTCGCGATTATGTCTTGTTACTGGGGATACTTCAGTTTTCTAATAAATCATCACCCCATTCGGTGAATTTTTATTTCGAGGAACACAGGGAAGTCCCTTTACCCCCATACCATGGTACGGGTTTGTCCTGTTCCTACTTTCGCAGGAATCACGTTGTTTTATTCGTCTAGAGCTATGCTGGCAATATAGTACCACCATGCTTTTTAAAGTCAACTAATTCAACCACCAAATCATAAAATTCAAATAAGAAGCAAAACTTACCCAAGCGATATAAGGTATCAGTAGATAACTCGCAGGTTTTGATATTTTATAGAAATAAATAATTGAAAGAAGTATAGAAATCCAAAGAGAAATGATCTCAATAAAAGCAGAACCAGGATTTTCTAGACCAAAGAAAATTATTGACCATAAAACATTTAGAATAAGTTGCGTGCTGAATATATACAGAGCGATTTTTACATCTTTTCTATCTGTTCCTTGATTCCAAACTAGATAAAGGGCAATACCCATCAGAATAAAAAGGGTAGTCCATACTGGGCCAAAAATCCAATTGGGTGGAGCGAGTTCAGGTTTGCTTAGAGTCATATACCAAGTTGGGATTTTTGACATGGTAAAAAGAGAACCTAGTATTCCTGCTAACTGACAAATAACTAAAGAAATAACTAGTTTAATTGGATTTGATATTTTCATTTATTATATTATTTATTACCAAACCACGCTTTCTGCCAAGACTTCATATCTGTAATCTCTTCATTCTGTGCCCTTATGATTGCTCTTGATAGATCGGTTATCTCTTTACGCTTAGAATTCTTTAGAGCAAGGTTTGCCATATCTACTGCACCCTTATGGTGTATTATCATTTCATCTAAGAAAGCTTTGTCGAAATCATCACCAGTTTTACCAACTAGACCAGCACTCATATCTTCCATCATATGAGCCATATCTGCTATTTCATGAACTTCTTCTACTTTCTTTGTATTAGTCATATCCATTGTATGCTCAGTATTTGAATTTGTTTGGACATTTCTTTTTCCAAACGTATAACCAATTCCAAAACTCGCTACAAAAACCACAATTACAAAAACAGTTATTATATTTTTTGGCATATTATATATTTATTATATAAACAAATTATACCACCTATTTTCTAGTTTGATCTAAGACTTCATCAACATTGAAATACTCTTTCAAATACCAAGGAGTTTGTAAAAGTCTTATTCCATCTATATCGGCTCTATTCATTACTAAATATTTTGGAAAATATTCTGAATATAAATCCATACCAACACCGAATAGCAAATTAAATCCACTTGATACTAGATATTCTCTTCTTGGATCATAAGGTTTGAAGACTTGTCCGAATGGCCCAATGAAAATATTCGTATCACCAACTAACGGTCTAACTTCCGCATCCCATCTTTTTGTATCATATTTTACTTCATCAAGTAAAATTACATCGTGTCTAAAGGGGAAGCTGTGAGAATAGCTATGACTTGCGAATATCCACCCAGTTTCTTTTAGTCTCTTCGTAATACTTAATACTTTCTGAACATCGTCGTAATATGTAGGATTTTCTTTTCTATGAGTTCTATATCCGAATACTCCTTCATATCCTGTAACTGCAATTATTCCTTTCATACCTTGCCAAGAAAAATCTGGATGAAGTTTTATAAAATCATCTAGTATTGGAACAATATCACCATCTCTTGTGACAATATTCTTACCATTTTTGTCAGTTATCTCTGTTGCAACATTACCATCTTTATCTAGAACAAGTTTGTTGGCGAAACCATGATTGTCTTGAGATTTATAATAATTCAAATCATCAAGGGAAATGATCATAGCTCTTTTTCCTTCTGGTAAGTACAGGTCTCTCTTCGTAATCGTTCCGTCTTGGTTTTTTGTAAAAAGGAGATTCGGGTCTATTAGAATAAAATTCCTTTCATAAAGACTTGGAAGTATCTTCAAGAATTCACTTCTAGTTATCATATAATCTTGATAGCCTTGTCTATCACCATCGCCATGGAAAGCGAGTTGTGAATCGAGCACTAAACTATGGAAAAATATGTGATGAATTCTGTCTTTATAAAGTACAGTTTTTATAGGTGGGGCAGATGGCTCCACTTTTATTTCTTTTTTATTTATATAAACAAATAAAATTATAGAGACTAAAATACATACTGAAACTATTGAAACTACAATATTCCTTTTTCTTTTATTCATTATTCTTTTTTCTTATTGCTCCTCTAATATCTTCAAATGAACCACCAACCTTTTTGCCAGGATTTAATATATACATTGGATCAAAAACTTCTTTTGTTTCTTTGAATAGATTTACTATTTCTTCACCAAATTGTTGTGCAAGATATGGAGTTCGTATAATTCCATCATTGTGTTCTGCTGTTATTGATCCTTTATATTCATTTACTAAATCATAAATTTTCTCTGAAAGCTCTAGGATGATATCAGAAGAAAAAGGGGACTTCAAATCCATAAGAGGAATTATGTGGAAATTACCATTACCCAAATGTCCCGCAACTGTATATTCCAATTTGTATGCATCTAGCAATTCTTTTACTTTTGGTAAGAATTCTGGAAGATATTCTGGCTTTACTATTATATCGTCGATAAAAGGTGCTGTTCTTTTATTGTGAACATGCTTTCTTAATAGATTGAAACTCTCATGTCTGATTCTCCAATATTTATCAGCTTCTGCACTAGAATGTGCAATATGCATATGGAAACCAAAATGTTTTATTTTATCTCTAACTTCTACTAGTTTTGCTTTTACTTCTTCTTCAGTTTGACCTGTGAATTCGACCATAAGTATTAGTTTTGGAACACCACCCATAACAATCATAAATGACTCAGGAATGAACTGAAAACCTAGTTTTATTGCACCCCAGAATCCAAGTTGCTTGAAGAAATCAAAGAAAAACTTAACAGCAAGCATCATACTCTTATCATCATAAGTCTCTAGACTATCTGGTTTGAAAGGGATGATTTCGGTAACTAGTTTACTGACTTCGTCTAGAGAAGGGAGGAAAACCGCAAGGATATTTGAACATTTTTCAAAAGGAACAAGTCTAAAATTTATTTCAGTTACTATGCCCAGTGTACCTTGTGATCCAACTATTATTTGGCATAGATCGAACTTGCCAGTATTTTTATCATAAGCATTCCAAAGATAGTATCCTGCAGAATTCTTTGAAACATTTGGTTTTGCTGAAATTATTTTTTCATAATTATTCTCTATAATACCTAGAATTTTTTTATAAATATTTCCTTCAAAATCATTTTGTTTTACCTTTTCATCTAATTCGCTCTTTGTTAATGGCTTTACTATGTATTCATTACCATCAGAAAAAACAACTTTTAAATGATTTATATAGTTTTCTGTTTTTCCATACTTGATAGCTTTCTCACCACCACTATTGTTTCCAACCATACCTCCTATAGCATTTATTTCTCTAGATGCTGTGAACGCGGGCATATACGAATTCAACTTTTTTGTCTCTCTGTCGAAATCTCTATAGAAACATCCAGGCTGTGCGATTGCATAGTCAGGTTTTACTTCCGAGATCGAATTCATATACTTTGTAAAATCGATCACTATGGAGTTACCAAGTACACCACCAGACATATCTGTTCCTGCTGAACGTGGAGTAATAGAAAGAGTAGGGTATTCCTTTTTATTTTTATTTACCCATTTAACTAGAGTCTTTACATCATCCGAATCTTTTGGAAACATTACAACTTCAGGTTTTACTTCAAAAAGACTGGCATCATGCGAATACGTTTTTAATGTTTCTTCCGAAATATCAATATCACCTCTAAAATCAGGTTTCAAAGATTCAAAAATGTTTTTCATGCGACAATTATATCAACATTTGTAAAACTACCATAATTTCCGTATAGTATAGGTATTGGAAAGATGGGTGAGTGGTTTAAACCAGCGGTTTACTAAACCGCCGTTCCTTAATTGGAACCGCGAGTTCGAATCTCGCTCTTTCCGCACTGAAAACTTAGCATTGGTATGACCCAAGCACCTAGGGACATGGGGCAACTTGATTACCTAAACCCGAGAATCTAAGTTAAGGTCATTACATATGGATCAACAGACAATCGACACATACAACAAAATGGCGAAGAAATACGATGACGAAACCGTCGATTTTTGGGAACGTTTCCCTCATACTTTCTTGGATAAGTTCACTGAATTGTCCGGTAAGAAAATAATCAATGTTGGAAGTGGGCCGGGAAGAGATGGTCTATTGCTTCAGCAAGCTGGTAAGGATGTTATCTGCGTTGATGCCTCAGAAGCTATGGTGAGGCTGTCTTCCGAACGAGGTCTCCAATCTATCCTTGCAGGGTTTGATAATTTGCCATTCGAGGACAGTTCGTTTGATGGTGTATGGTCGTATACAGCATTACTTCACATTCCAAAGAAATCTATAAATAAGCCTCTTGAAGAAATTTCTCGCGTTCTCAAATTTACTGGGTTTTTTGCTCTTGGTCTAATAGAAGGAGATGGTGAGGAGTATAAAGAAAGTTCTGGTGTTGATATGCCACGTTGGTTCAGTTTTTATCAGAAAGATGAAATTATGGAACTATGCAAGAAGCATGGCTTTGAACTTGTATATTTTGAAACCCTCAAGCCGCGCTCGAAAAATTACCTTAACTTCATTTTCCAAAAATTGTAGCCCGACCTGAGTGCCTTAAATAAAGCTTCTAAAGCGTGCTAAAATAACTCTGTGGTGTCTCACTCCTTCAGTACTTAACCCACATCATCCGCCATAAAAATCATACTTTAGAAACTAAATAGGAATGAATCCTAAAAAAACAAATCCTAAAAAGAAGGTCAGTGATGAGCAATTTCGATGTAAAAAGTGTGGCAAGCTACTTGCTAAAGTAACAGATTTTTTGGGGGCAGAAATAAAGTGTTTGAGGTGTGGAACTCTTAACCGAGTTTTTGAAAAGATGATTGAACAGGTCATTATCACCGACAGTAAAGGTGTTATTCTTTTTATTAACAGAGCGGTTGAACAGGCTACTGGATATACAATGCATGAAGCTATCGGTAAAAAACCATCACAATTATGGGGTGGCAATATGTCCAAGGAATTCTATGCTGATATGTGGAAAAAAATGCTTGAAGACAAAAAGCCGACTAAGATTAAGATGAAGAACAAGAGAAAAAACGGTCAATTCTATGAGGTGGAATTACTCATCTCACCCATACTCGATACAGCTGGACTCATTATGTTTTTTGTGGGGATTGAGATTGTCGTCTAAAGAAACAATTTCTGTTATTATTAGAGAAGTTGAAGCTCATCGAAGCTCGCACATGGATTTATCAAACTCTATGTGTTCGTAACTTGTGAGCATATCTCCATTTGAGACAGTGAAAATAATAACTAATAAATCTTAATAATAAATAATATGCAAAAAGCACCTCTTCCAACAAATGACGAAGCCCGTGTTTGTGCTGTTGAAGGCTTACACCTTCTTGATACGGCTTCGGAAGAAAGATTCGATTGCCTTACACGAGAAGCTATCAAAAGATTCTCTGTTCCAATTTCTACGATTGCACTGATTGATAAGGACCGAGAATGGTTCAAGTCATCTCAAGGTCTTCAGATAAAAGAGGGTCCAAGAGATATCTCTTTCTGTGGTCATGCTCTAATGTCCCAGATGATTTTCATCATTAATGATACATTGACTGATTCACGTTTTGTCGACAATCCCATGGTTAAAGGTGAACCCTTTATTCGATTTTATGCTGGTAAGTCTTTATGTGACTATGGAAGTGATTTACCTGTTGGTGTTTTCTGTATAAAAGATACTAAACCACGGGATTTTAGTCTGAATGATATAAATGATTTTCTTGATTTAGCTGATAGGGCTGAACAAGAGATAAATAAGAAGGTTGTATAACAATTTCCATTCAGATTGATGGGGAATTGCTAAAATATTTCCTCAACACTGCATAACTCCAGTGTTGAATTTGAATAAGCTACATCAAACAATCATTCTTTACAGTTTGCCCATTTCCCTGTATTTTATATGTGGAGTTTCAAACGTGGTTAAACAATTTGACTTATGAATGAGAAGACGAAGTTCCTTCTCCTGATATTTGTAGGAAAAGGATGGACTCAGGAGGAGGTTGTGAATTATGTCCGTAAACAAACCTCTAGCTTTGTTGAAGGCTCGAAGGAAATTATTGACTTCGTTGTCGATCAAGCATCTCGGATCTATTCCACAAACAAGGGCCATGGACTCATAGACATTGAGTTGGTTATTGGTTCTGGATTCAGAATTCGGTATGACTATGGAGATCATTCACTATGTGAGTGCTTCTACATGAACAGGGGATTGGCCTAGCCGGTCCCCTTTTCTTTTACCTACCACCATTCTATGGTATACATAGTATATGCATAATATATTTTCTAATAACATAGGTATAGGGCCATTTGGTATGTTGGGTATCTTCGCACTAGGTTCAATATTCGTCATTATCATTGGATTGGCACTCTTTGCACTTAAGGGATATTCATTATGGTATGCGGCAAAGCGTGATGAGAAGGGATGGTTCATAGCCCTTCTTCTCATTAACACTATGGGTCTTCTTGAATTCTACTACCTCTATTCAGTAGTTGGTCTCTGGAAGAAGAAAACTCTCGTTACAGAAGAGAAGAAGGAAACTTCTAGTGAGCAAGGGAAATAGTATCTACATGGGTGTATCCTGATTTTATGAGGGAATCTCGTATTTCCTTGAGTGTACTTCCTGTTGTTGTAACATCATCAATTACAATGAGATGGGCATCAAGGGGTATGTTTTTATATACTGAAAATAGGTTTTCCACATTATGTATCCTTTCATCACGTCCCTTCATTGTTTGTCGTTCCCTATGTTCAACTCGTTTAACTGTAGCAGTTGAAACCTTGATATCTGGCAATATTTTTACTATCTCATCTGCAATACATTCACATTGATTATATCCTCTTTCTCGAAGGCGTTGGGACGAAAGGGGAACGGGAATGAGTACCACTGACCGCTCATAGGTCTTCTTTATATAGTTTGCAAAACATTCTCCTGCAATTACAAGGGCATGCGCATTTTTCTTGTATTTAATCTGCCATATAAGCTCTCGTACCAAGGGATTCTTGTAGGGAAGAAGTGCGTGTATGAAAGAATATTCAGGTTGTGATGCTTTCGATGCCACTTTTTCAATATCAGAAAGACTCATAGTCCGCAGAAGAACATCCTCTTTTCGGGGAGGAAAAAGCATATCAAGGATATAGTTCCACATTTTTTGCATATTCTCATTGTACACTATGCTATAATGTGTTCATGGATTTTTTGAGTAGTCTTTCATCTATCTTCGGAAAGAAAACAAAAAGTGTGCTTGGTATCGACATTGGTTCTTCTGCTATAAAAGTGGTGCAGATAAAGAAAAAGAGGGGTAAGGCTGTTCTCGAGACATATGGAGAACTTGCTCTTGGCCCGTATGCAGGAATCGAGATTGGTCGGGCAACCAATTTACCAAATGACAAAGTCATAGAGGCTTTGCGTGATATTTTGCGTGAAGCAAAGACAACAACTAATTCTGCTGGTATTGCTCTACCTCTTTCCTCAAGTCTCATCTCCTTCATTACCATTCCTCCTGTTCCTGAAAAACAATTAGGTGAAGTTATCTCCATTGAGGCGCGAAAATACATCCCTGTTCCTATGAATGAGGTTATGCTCGACTACTCAATCATTCCTCGTGAAGATTCATTTGCTTCTGATGATGAAGAAACACAGAAGAAGATGATTGAGAGACAGAGTCAGGATGTCCTTGTTATCGCTATTCACAATGAGTATATAAACAATTTCCAATCAATATCTACCGCTTCAGGTATTCAACCATCTTTCTATGAAATCGAAATATTCAGTTCAATTAGAGCTGTGGTAGATCAGGGAATACAGGCTGTAATGATTCTTGATATGGGCGCCCGTACTACTAAGTTGTATATCATTGAACGAGGAATACTACGTGCATCTCATATCATCAACAAGGGAGGTCAAGATATCAGTCTTGCTATATCAAAAGCATTGAGTTTGAGTATTACC
>CAYIYK010000009.1:0-4051 GCA_964367745.1 uncultured Candidatus Saccharibacteria bacterium
AAAACAAAAACCTCACCATGCTCGGTGGGGTTCATTGTTCCTGCGTCGACGTTTAAATAGGGATCAACCTTTGCTAGATTTACATCGTATCCTTTTGCTTGAAGTAGTGTGCCGATAGATGATGTCGCTATTCCTTTTCCCACTCCTGACATTACTCCACCGACGACGAAAATATACTTGTGATTTTGTTTTTTATTCTTGATTTGTGTCTTTCCTTTCGTAACAGCCTTTGCTTTCATAATCGTATTGTATCAAATATTTTAAACTCGTAAATACCTACGCACTGCCATATAACTTGAAACGGCTCCAAGAATAATTCCTGCACCCATTATTATTCCAAAAATTTGACCAAAGTTTTGTACAAAATAACTTAAGAAGACATTTGAAAAACTTGCTAGATCTGAGATATTCTGTGATCCAGCAAACTTAACGAGCATTGAATCACTATAGTATGCGAAACCACCTAGAACCAAGAGCGTAAGTATTGCAGAAAATATTCCATACATAATTCCGGATACTACAAACGGTCCTCTAATATAAAAGTTTGAAGCTCCAACAAGCTTCATAACTGATATCTCTTCCTTTGCTGTAAAGATAATCAATCTTATAGTATTGAATACCATTACTATTGCGACAATTACGAATAGAATAGCTATTATAGCCCCACTCTTCTCAATCGCAGGTATAATACGTCCCAGACGCTCTATAATGAGCTTATTTTGATTATAATTGATCTTATCGACTATATCAGCACCATTTTGTGATGAATTTTTACCCTCTAGGAAACTGGCGATTCCAGCGTATTGTGATGGTTCTTTTGCTTTAATATTTAGAACTGCTGGGAATGGATTTGAACCTATTTCTTCCAATCCTTGCATTATAAATCCATTGTCTTTCCATTTCTCTTTAAAATCTGTAAGCGCTTGTTCTCTAGAAACATATTCTACTTTTTGTACTTCAGGCAAAGCTTCTATAGTTTTTCTCAAAGCAAAAATATCTGATTCTTGTGAGTCAAGATTAAAATATACATTTATATCTACTTTATTTTTTACTTCAGTTATCAAAGCCCTTCCAAATGCACTACCGAAGATTAAAGCACCAAAGACTGATAGAGAAAGTGATATGACGACCACAGCAGAAAAAGAAAGGAAACCATTTCTCCAAAAATTTATAAAACCTGTTCTAATTATTCTTTTTAAATGTGTAAAAATCATTTTATTTATTATAAAGCATATTTACCATGTTTATCATCTCTTATTATTCTACCTTGCTCCATTGTTATGACTCTTCCACCGACTTCATCAACAACACTCTTATCATGAGTCGTAAGCAAAACTGTAGTACCTAGTTTATGAATCTTTCTAAATATTTTTATTATATCTTGAGTATTTATTGGATCGAGATTGCCTGTTGGTTCATCGGCAATGATGATATCTGGCTGAGTAACAATAGCACGAGCAATAGCGACTCTCTGTTTCTCGCCGCCTGAAAGTTCGTGAGGGAAACTCCATATCTTTTTGCCCAAATCAACTAGTTCTAGAACATGTGGAACATCTGATTTTATTTCACTATCTGTGCGTCCAACTGCTTCCATAGCGAAAGCAATATTTTCATAAACAGTCTTGTTAGCAATCAAACGGTAGTCTTGGAAAACCGTGCCAATTCTTCTTCTCAATTTATTCATTTGGCCCTTTCTGAGCTTGTGAATATTTGCTGATTCAAAAAACACTGCACCTTCTGTTGGCCAGTCTTCTCTAATAATCATTTTCATCAAAGTAGTTTTACCTGCACCTGAATGTCCAACTATTGTTATAAATTCATTAGGTTCAACAGTAAAACTCACATTGTCGAGTGCGATAGATTCGTCTGGGTAGATTTTACTTACTTTATCAAAATAAATCATTTGTTAATTATAACATACGTTCTGCTTCTAGGAATTTATCTAGGTCACCTTCGAACACATCTTCTACCTGATTTGTCTCAACATCTGTTCGATGATCTTTTACCATCTTATACGGATGGATAACATAAGAACGAATTTGATTTCCCCATTCTATTGAAGTTGATTTACTTATATACATTCCCTTTTCTCTAGATATTCTTTCATCTTCCATTTGTTTAAACAGCTTTGCTTTTAGAATATCCATAGCTTTCTCTTTATTCTGAGATTGAGATCTTTCTGAAGTCACATGGACTGATAGTCCTGTTATTTTGTGAACAATACGAACCGCCGTCTCTCTTTTATTTACATTTTGACCTCCTGGACCACCGGACTTTGCAATTGATATTTCAATATCTTTTTCTGGAATTTCAAAATCTGCACTATTTGTTTTTTCAAATTTTGGTATCACTTCAACCATAGAAAAAGATGTATGGCGCAATTGTTTTGAATTAAAAGGGGAAATACGAACTAAGCGATGAACTCCACTTTCATTTTTTAAAGTTCCATAAACCTCTTTTCCTTTTATTTCAATGGTAATATTCCTATATCCACCATGATCATTTTCATTACTATGTATTAGTTCTATACCCCAACCCTTTTTTTCACAAAGTCTTCTATACATACGATAAAGGATTGCTGAGAAGTCTTCAGCATCGTCTCCCCCAGCTCCAGAAAATATAGTCATGATTGCATCACCTTTGTCGAACTTTCCTATACCAGCAATCATATCTTTTAATTCCTGCAATTCGCGAATCATCGATTGTGCACGCTGAGAATTGTTCCAAAAATTAGGAGTTTGCATTAGAGATTCGATCTCTAATATTCTTTCACTATTTTCTTTTTGAGTTTTATTCTTTTCCATTTATTTAAATTTTCCTTCTTCCTTTAGAATTTGGAATTTCATATTTTCTCCTCCTCTATTATATCCACCCATTTTACCATTAGTTTTTATAACTCTATGGCAAGGTATAGTTTTATCAAAATTTTTACTCAATACAGTCCCAACAGCACGGAATGCTTTGGGGTTACCGATCTTAATCGCGACCTCTTTGTAAGTCATTGTATTCCCTTTTGGGATCTTTTTTACAACTTCATATACCTTTTCTGTAAATGTCTTCACAATTAAAAGATATCAAAAAAAATGTATTTAATAAAGAAAAGGAGGGGTTCCCAAAAAATGGAAACCCCTCGAAAGGCAGGCGACTATCGTCTATTTACTACGCAATGTTCAAAGTCTCAGTCAATGGACAAAGCCACATAACAAACAACAGTAGCCTACTAGTAATAGTGGCAGATTACTTATTAAAAGTCAAGGTTTGTTTTTTTACAAGATAAAAGCAAATATATCTGAGCCAAAGGTGAGGATCGAACTCACGACCCCAGCTTTACGAAAGCTGTGCTCTACCAACTGAGCTACTTTGGCAAAAATAAAATTAAAACACGAAACGGAGCCGACGATCGGGATCGAACCGATGACCTCTCCATTACCAATGGAGTGCTCTACCAACCGAGCTACGTCGGCACAAAATAAAGAATAGTCTATTTAATAGAGTTAATCAATACAAAGCGCCGAATATTGTAAGCAATATTCGGCGCTCGATCATTTGAATTTCCATGAGATGGCAATACTGAGAGTTACACCTCGATCAATGACGGATGTCCGATCACTCCCAGGGTACCCAAAGTCGATCCTAGGAAACTGGATATCGAATTTCTTTGTTCTCCAGATTCCCACGTAAGTATCTATGTAGAAATTACAATTGGAATCCGTGCCATATCGATTACTGTAGTAAATGTACCCCAAGAACATCATAGGATGCCTTTGGGTATCATAGTCAATCTGATCAGGAATATCATCCACCGGCATCATAATGCCGATAAGACCTTGATCCCGATCACGAGGTAGAACATAACCAACTCCGACATCATCTTGGGCTTTGACGATTTGGAAACTTCCAACTGTCAACAACCAGATGATTATGCAGATAAGTTTTTTATTCACACAGCCTCCTTTCTATCCGAGATAATTATAGCACTTTTTCTGCGCGATCGGCGGGACTCGGTCACAGGTCTCGGACTTACATCCTCGCCCGCGACCCCGCCTCCTTC
>CAYIYK010000009.1:4061-32896 GCA_964367745.1 uncultured Candidatus Saccharibacteria bacterium
CTCGGTTCGCTACGCTCACAACGAGACTTCAGTCCGGCTTTCTCGTATCTTATATTTGTCTTTACTGCGCGATCGGCGGGACTCGAACCCGTAACCTCCCACGTGACAGGCGGGTGCTCTAACCAGTTGAGCTACGATCGCATTGACTCTAAATGTACCAAAAATAAGCAAAAACGCAAGGAAATTTTGTGCCGACGCCTGGACTCGAACCAGGGACCTTCGCTTTATGAGTGCGATGCTCTAGCCACCTGAGCTACGTCGGCATTTTCATTGAAGACTTTTATCATACCCAATATTCTTCGTCGTAACCAAGAACTTGATCTTACCTTAATCCGTAGCATACCAAAATAGTTTAAATGGTTAGAATACTGCCTACGAAGCGGTACTTTGATGAATGTGGTATTTCCAAAGTCTTCTATTGGGAAGTCTAACAGATTTGACCAAAATTTCAATATTTCCCCCTCCCTTCGCTTATGAATAACATTTATAGCAAGATGAATAATTAACTGCTCTTTCTTAATATTTATGATTTCAGTAAGCCATTTATATACTATTTTGATCATTGATGGATCTGAATTAATGAAACTAAATCCAGAACCTGTCTCTTTTTTGCTGCCTTCTGCCCAATATAATCCCGCTCCTAAAATTAATAAACCTCTATTATCCAAAACTCCAATCATTTCTTTTGCTTTTATATATTCTCGCTCTATACTATCAATTCTTTTCTGCCTTATTGTAAGACTACCCTTTCTACGCGCCTCTGTAGTTTTTTTGAGCCAATTTTCCGAAATCAAAGCTTTAGCTTTCTTAGAAAGCTTCATGTCTTTGCACCACAAGCTAATAGTACTTTTGGATAATCTATATTTTCTAGATAATTCACCAAGAGATCTACCTAGTTTCCTTTCTTCCATTACTTTATTTGATAAGTGTCTTTTAGAATTCATGTTATATGACACTATATCATACGTACATAATATTTAGAATAAGGAAATAAAAATAATACCGCCCAATACTCGAAAGTAAGGGCGGGTGAAGTGGGAGCATTTGCAAACAAAGATCAAGCTGTGGCTGAAACGATTTCCTCGATAGTCCGCATAACTGCATCGTAAGGGTTTTTATGCCTAACAATCGGACGTCCGACCACGATACGATCCGCGCCAGCTTTGATTGCCTTTGCGGGAGTCATGATCCGATCAGGATTCTGGTCATCGCCAGGAACGATTGCCCACGTCGGCCGGATGGCTGGAGTGTTGAAGGTCATTTGCCGTTTAACTACGCTCTGAATAAATGGGATGTCGGTCGGAGCACAGATCAATCCATCCATACCAGCAGTTTCAGCGAGAAGAGCGAACTTCATCACCGAAGCCTCCACAGTTGCACGGAACATTTCTTCCGTATCAGCCAACTTGAGGCTCGTGAGAACCGTCACACCGAGCACTTCCGTGTCTGGTAGTTCAGCTTTCAAAGCCTGCATTGCGGTAACTCCCGCGACGCAGGCAGTGGTGAGTAGTTCAGGCTTTGCTTCCTTCAGTAGGACGCCGTCCGTGGACAGTGTCTCGCAGATGTCAAAAAGTTTGAGGTCTGCAAAAACCCCCAAACCAAGATCGTGAATTTCACCAATGAGATCATAACCAGATGCTCGAAGTGCCGAGTTTACTTTGAGTATAACTCCAGTTCCTCTAAGATCTATTGCAAGACGAAGTACTTGTTGCCGAATCCAATGTCTGCAGGCAGGATTTCCCTTTACTCTGATATCATCCGGAGGTTTGAAATCAGCAGCAACGATTAAGCGTGCTGCCGGTGTGAGTTCTTCTTTTCTCATTCTATTTTTTCCTTTCTGATGTTTTTATTTCAGTAAGAAGCATTGAGACGTTCCCAATTTACTACTCCTTTTGGGCGGATTGCTTCTGAACCTTCCTTGCAAAGAGGACATTCTTCGCCAATCCATGTTGGCATTGGCTGATCAATAAGCGCTACGATCTTTTTGCCACTTACTTCAGTAAGACCTGAACGGTTCACAAGTACTACGACAAATGGTAGAACGAATCCGCCAGCATTCACGACTGCCATTGCTGTACGATCAACACTTCCACCGGTCGTGAGCACATCCTCGACAGCAAGAATGCACTCTCCTGAACGAATCTTAGTCTTCCTGAAGACCATGATCTTACTATCATCATCCATTTCCTTCTCGGTGTATGCACGGAGACAAGGTTTGTCATGTAGACCTGCATCTCGCTTGTGTCCAATAATCCGAGCGATGTCATGTGCGAGAGTGATCGCTCCCATTGCAGGGCCAACTACTCGAGACACCGAATCTAATTTAAGACCTTGATCACGAAGTTCGTCAACCAGTTCAATAGCAGCAACTTCCAAGAGATATGGATCCTCCATGACGAGTTCACTGTTGAAAAAACCACCTGAATGTTTTTCTGAAGTGAGAATAGCGTGTGGTCGCTTTGGATTTCCATCATGGATCCAGAGTGCACCTTTTTTCTTATACTCCTTAATCCAAACACCTGTTGTCATCATAACTTTCCTTCGGAATTTTGTTTAACCAAATTTACCAATGTACACAGAATACATTCTTTCCCCATTCTACTCACATATTAAAACCCGTCAATACTTGTTGCGGGGACCGGAATTGCACCGACAATTTTCAGGTTATGAGCCTGACGGGTTACTGTTAC
This sequence comes from uncultured Candidatus Saccharibacteria bacterium, assembly GCA_964367745.1. Taxonomy (GTDB): domain Bacteria; phylum Patescibacteriota; class Minisyncoccia; order Phycocordibacterales; family PALSA-1337; genus CAIOGI01. The sequence continues at coordinate 6,752 of CAYIYK010000009.1, forward strand.
CCTACCCCGCGATAGGAAACATATTACCACATAAGTAGTATAATCGGCAAGTCGCAACAATTTTAAATATAGAAAAACTCTTCAAATACCTTCTTGTATTGTTGTATTACCTTCCTCGCATCGAATTGTGAAAAAGGATAATCAGAACCAGCGTGCGCGATTTGATTTCGTACTTTGTGAGCTTCCCAAGCATCATCGAGAGTTTTAAAATCTGCTTTATTTGCTCTCTTCAACTTTCCTCCCACTCCATCTCCCATATAACCAAGTTGAGTAAGAACATCTTCGAGAATGATATCTGATTCCATAACCGCTTGCCTCCAATCATTTGGATTTTCTGATTCAACATGTTCAAGTACCTTGTCCCATTTCTTTGCGATCTCTGGATTACTTTTTTGAGTTGGAATTGAAGCAGTGTTGTAACCCATATCAACTTTTGCATCATATATTTCTGATTCTTTTATTCTTATTGCTTTCAATTTTTCTACAGTAATGATTATTGCAACAAAAAAGAATACGCAGAGTACAATAGATATACCAATTATTATTCCAAAAATAGATCTAAGAGTTGATAAGAACAAAGGATAATTCATCCCAATAAAATCAGCAATAGCCAAAAGGTAAGGTGACAAATCTAGTGTCGGTGTTGTAACAATTCCTATTGATTGTGATTCCATATTTTTATTTTTCTCCTAGAAACTCCTTCCCAATATCAAAAAGTATTTTTTCATTTCCATGTATAGCTGTCATTTGCAAACCTAGAGGTAGTTTTTTGCCTGAAATTTCGCTATGTCCGGATGGTATTGATATTGCTGGCATACCTGTTAGGTTCGCTGTTACAGTGAATATATCTTCAAGATACATTGCTACTGGATCTGAAATCTTTTCTCCTATTTTGAAAGCCGGTGCTGGAGTTGTAGGTGTTAATATTATATCAACTTTTTCAAATGCGCGTAAGAAGTCATCGGTGATAACTTTTCTCAAGGCATTCGCTCTATTGTAATACGCATCATAATATCCTGAAGAAAGAACGTAGGTTCCAAGTAAAACTCTTCTTCTAACTTCTTTGCCAAATCCTGTACCTCTTGATTCGAAATAGTCTTCAATTCCATCTTTGCCATCTTTGTGTAGACCGAATCTCATACCGTCAAATCTAGAAAGGTTTGAACTGACTTCGGCGAAGTTTAAAATATAATATATTGGTAATACATTTGATATATTTGGGATATCAATACTCTCGACTGTATAACCTGCCTTTTTAAATTTATCTATTGATTCGTCAAAATTCTTAACCACTTGAGGGTCAAGTCCTGAAATAGATAAAGACTTTATTATTCCAATAACTGGTTTTTTATTTTCTTTTATTTTATAAGTATGTTTTGAAATTGTTGTTGAATCTTTTACATCTTCACCACTAATATGCTTCAAGACAATTTCAACATCATCGATGTTTTTTGCTATTGGACCTATTTGATCAAAAGAAGAAACGGCGGCCATAAGTCCATATCTAGAGACCAATCCATAAGTTGGTTTTAAACCTACTACTCCACAATAGGCTGAAGGTTGACGAACAGAGCCTCCAGTATCAGATCCGAGCGCAACCAAACACATATTAGAAGCAACTGCCGCAGCAGATCCTCCCGATGTGCCTCCTGGAACTCTTTCCAGATCAAGTGGGTTCCTAGTTATTCCATATGCAGATTTTTCAGTAGAACCTCCAAGAGCGAATTCATCCATATTTGTTCTACCAAGGAAAACCACTCCCTCTTCCTTTAATTTATCTATAACTGTCGCATCATAGCTTGCATGATAATTTTCAAGGATTTTTGAAGCAGAACTAGCTATTCTACCTTTTATTAAAATATTATCTTTTATAGCAAAAGGGATTCCAGTAAGAAGAGTTGCTGTACCATTTTTAAATCTTTCATCCGCTTGTTTTGCTTGTTCTATAACATCAGAAAAAACTTCAAGATAAGCATTTATTTCTTTATTCTTTTTATTTATTTCTTCCAAATATGCTTTTGCAAGATCTACAGCAGAATACTTTCCACCTTTTATGTCTTCATTTGCTGATTTAATTGTTAGAGATTTTAGATCTATCATATTAGTCTTGTGCAATTATTTTCTTTACAGCAATAAATTCACCTTCTCTATCTGGTGCTTCATTCAATATTCTTTCTCTATCTTCGTCAGATATTGTTTGTGATACATCATCACGGAAAACATTGTGAACTGATCCAATACTTGGTGTATGATCTATATCTACTGTAGCCTTTTTGATCTGATCAACATAAACTAGGATAGAATCTATCTCTTTTGTAAGACTCTCTTTCTCAGAATCATCGATCTTTATTCTTGCTAGATTGGCAAGTTTTTCTATTTCTTTAACCGTTATCATAAAAACGATTTTATCATAAATGGCTAAATTTCACCATTTATCTATTTTATAAGATTTAAAAAATCTGATTCGGATATTATCTTTACCCCCAATTCATTTGCTTTATCTAGTTTACTTCCAGCATTCTCACCTGCAACAACATAGCTTGTATTCTTTGAGACAGAACTACTTACTTCACCTCCGAGTTTTCTAACGGTCTCTTGCGCATTCGTCCTATCAATACCGAGACTCCCAGTAAATACAAAGGTCTTACCGGCAAGCTTTTGTCCGACTTTTTCCTCAACGATATCTATTTGCTTTAATATACCTTTAACAATCTTTTTGTTTTCACTATCAGAGAACCAATCAAAAAGTGATTTTGCTACTACCGGACCGACACCATAAATAGATTCAATCTCTTCGAGTTTTGCTTGTTGAACCTTTTCTATAGAACTAAAATGTTTTGCTATATCGAAAGCAGTCTCTTCGCCAACCTGAGGTATTGATAGTGAAGCGATGAATCTTGAAAGACTTATTTTTCTTGATTTCTCAATTGAAATTAAAAGATTGTCTACTGATTTCTCTGCAAAACGTGGTAGTGCAAGTAAATCACCTCTTTTCAAGGTAAATATATCTTCAAAAGAAGATATAAGTCCTTGTTCAAGAAGAATATCAATAATCTTTGGACCCATTCCATCTATATCAAAACATTTTTTGCTGACAAAATAGTGGAACTTTCTTCTATTTTGATCAAAAGAATCTTTTGATACACATCTCCAAGCAACTTCTCCAGGTATTCTTTCTATACTCCCATCTCCACCACAAGACATAACTTTCTTAGGGAAAACATATGGTTTTGAATCTTTTGAACGAAGATCATAGACCACAGAAACAATATCGGGTATAACATCACCAGCTTTTTGAAGTATTACTGTATCACCAATTCTTACATCCAAGCGCTTTATTTCATCTTCATTGTGAAGCGTGGCTCTTGATACTGTTGAACCTGCAACTCTTACAGGTTTCAAGTGCGCCACCGGAGTCACCACACCAGTTCTTCCAACCTGAAGTACTATATCTTCTAGAACCGTGGTTACTTGTTCTGCTGGGAATTTGTATGCAACCGCCCATCTAGGAGATTTACCAGTATAGCCCAAAGCATTTTGGATATTAACTGAATTTATTTTTATAACTATTCCATCCAATTCATATTCGAGGCTGTGTTTCTTTTCTGTCCATTGATTGTAGAATTTTTGTATGTCATGTATTGAATCGAATACTTCAGTAAATTTATTTGTTTTAAAACCAACTTTTTTTAACAATTGTATTTCTTCGAATTGATTGTCGATCTTTTCCCCAATTACACTATCAATATCATAAATAAAAGAATCCAAGCCTCGACTTGCTGTAACTTTTGGATCTAGTTGTCTTAGTGAACCAGCAGCTAGATTCCTTGTATTTGCATATATTTCTTCACCATTTTTCTCTCTTTCTTTATTTATCTTTTTAAGATTTTCTTTTGAAAGCCAAACTTCGCCAACCACATTTATATCAATATTTTTTGAAAGAGATAAAGGTATACTTTGAATTGTTCTTATATTTGAAGTTACGTCTTCACCAACACGACCATCTCCTCTTGTCGCAGCTTGAACTAGCTTACCATTTTCATAAGTCAAAACGACTTTCAGTCCATCAATCTTTAATTCGCAACAATATTCTAGCTTTTCACTTTCAAATCCAGATTTCTTTATAAAATTGTTTATCTTTTCTTCCCACTTTTTTAATTCTTCAAAATCAAAAATATCATCAAAAGACCATTGTTCTGATTTATGAATTACTTTTTTAAATTCTTTTAACGGTTCCCCTCCAACTCTCTGGCTTGGACTATCCGACGTTATTAGACCTGGATTATTTGTTTCAATTTCGGCTAATTCTTTAAAAAGAGAATCGTATGCTTCGTCAGATATTTCTGGTTTGTCCAATACATGATACAAATACCTGTGTTTTTCAAGTATTTCTTTTAGTTTATTTAATCTATCCTTAATTTCTGACTTCATATAATAAGGATATCATATAGGAAAAAAGTATAAATAGAGCTAGTAACTATAGTAAAGTACACGTTCAACACGTCTCGGGCTTGGGTTTTCACATCTTTGATTTGCACTGTTCCAACCCATATTGTATCCACTAGATCTAATATTCGTTGCTATAACTGGGAATATGACTTTTATAATTTCAACAATAGCGCATGAACCATTATCAAGATTCATGTCATAAGTATATACATCTGTACCCAAGACTGATGAATCGACTGTTATGTTGAAATGATTCCCCGCACAATCTATTCCGTTTGAAAAGTTTGTCGCAGAGAATCTATCTCTAGCTGAATCATCATGGAAAGCTGCACATTCAATACCTGTATCAGCGGCATAAAATGCTGTTACTGATTCTCTAGCAGATGAGGCAAGTAAAAATTCTTTTTTACTAACATTGAGTATTGATATACCGATAGCAAGCACGAGGGAAGAAACTAGAACCGCAAACAGTAATGTATACCCTTTATTATTTTGTAAATTTTTAAATATCATATAACAACATCAAAAAAATTATCTTGTAGAACAACCGAATTCTGTAATGTCCCTGTAGTCCAAAAAATAGTAACCACTACTTTTACTTCGGTTGCAGTTACTGGTGTTAGCGTAACGGTGCAACTAAACTTACTTGGAGTATTTGTACCTGATGTGCTCAAAGTTCCGTCATTTTGAACTCTTAATATTCCTATAGAAGAATTTTGTCCGCATGGATTTTGATAATTACTTACCCAAGTACCAAAAACTGTATTCAACAATAATGCATTACTTTTATCATTCTTAATTTTCTCAATTATATCTTGTGCCAAAAATGATGCGGTTACTTGATCACGGGCGTATATAGATGCCATCAAACTTTTCTGAGCAATTGTTAATGGGCCTACGATTGAAATCATAAGAATAGTAACAGCAACCAAAGTTTCTATTATTGTGAATCCTCTTTTATTTTTAAAATTAATTTTATACATATTATTTAATTCTTTGGGAAACACTAGTCTGCATAGAGAAATTTACTTTCTCTGATTCTTTTGCTCCACTCTCACCTTCTATAAAGAAAAATGCATACGGTTGTCTATTTGATCTTGCATCTACCCTTACTCTGGAATTCGTAATCTTTATTTCTGTTGCTGTAAGGTCTCTAAAATCATCATTAGTTAAACTATGATCACAATCTCTATCTTGTTGAGCTTTTTGAATTTTTTTATTTGTCTTGTCGTATCTATATGCATAAATAAGATTACAAATAGCACCTATCGAGTTTCCGTGGACTCTACTTGTTTTTGCTGTTCTAAAAGCGATTAACCAGTGATTATTTTCTGGTGATAGACCGGAGTCATTTGGTAATGAATTAAAAGTATATGCGACATTACTAGGCAAAGAATTCGAACTAAATTCGTAATAATAATCCTTACCAACTCTCATCTCTCGAGAGATTGATTCTAGAGCAAAATTTAAATTGTTTATAGTAGTTTTAAGATTTACTGATTTTTTATTTGCATCCAAAACTTTCAGAAAAGCTCCAACTGACACAAGAGCTACTACAGTAAATATCGCTAGAGAGACCATCATCTCTATAAGAGTGAATCCTTTATTAAAATTACTTTTTTTATTTAGATTCTTATACATATTATTCAACTGTTACCTGGCCAGTTGATCGAACCCTTACTCTCTTTATTGTAACACCGTCAACAGCCCTAACAGTAATATCAGCATCAGAATTGTATATATCAGTTCTACCGTTAATCTTAATAATAGCATTTGGATCGGGGCGTTTGAAGGTGATATCCAAACTTGTAACTTGTGTACCAGCTGAACATCCATTAACACACAGAGCACTTATAGTACTCCCTCTAGTGATTGTAGTCTTTGACAAATCTTGATCAGGAATACCATTATTATCTAGATCAATATTTGGATTATAAACACCGTTCCCCGCAGTATCTACAAAGAAAATAAAATGAGTCGGATCCGCTATATCGAAATGTACCCCGTAAGGCTTATCGAAAAGATTTGCCGTTCTACTAGAACTTCTAACATTCAAACCATAAGACTGTGCGTTTCGTATAGTTAACCCAATATCATAAGCAAGGTTGTCTAAGAGTATACCCTGGTTGAAAGTTCCGTATTTCGCCAAAAGCAAAGCTGACATAATTGCAAATATTGCAATAGAGATAACTAACTCCAAAACAGTGAAACCTTTATGAAGTTGTTTAATCTTTATTTTCATAATAAAGGCAATTCGATTACACTAATTCCAAAAAATAAAACCAAGTACATACCAAGTATTAGATACGGACCAAATGGTATTTCTTGTTTTGATTTAAATTTCCTAAACACAACATAGATCCAAATAACACTCACAATAGCGCCTATCCAGAAAGCGAGTATTATGGCTGATAGACCAGCAGTAAATCCAAGAACCCAACCAATACCTAAAGTTAATTTTGCATCTCCAAGTCCCATCCATTTCCCTTTCGAAAATAACCAGATAAAGAAAAACGGGCTAGCGAGTAGTGGACCTGATGCTAGATCGTTCACGCTCGGTAGAACAAAAGATAATTCAGGAGATATAAACAATTTAAAAAGTGAAACGAAAGCAAATAAATACACAATAGGATCAGGGATTATTTTATGCTTAATATCATAAATTGTTATTATAAGTAAGAGTGAAGTTATGAATAAATAGAAGACAGTATTAAAACTTGCATAAAGATCTATTGGTGGGAAATAATAGAAAATTAAAATAAAAAGAGCTCCAGCTAAAATCTCAATTGTAGGATATTGCCACGATATTTTACTCTTGCACTTCTTACATTCACCCCCTTGATAGAGGAAACTTAGAATTGGAACTAATTCATGCCATTCTAGGTTTTTACCACAAGAAAAACATTTTGACCTTCCTCTCAAAGTCATGCCAGTGTTATAGCGTAGGGCTACAACATTCAAAAAACTACCGATTATGGTTCCTAGAATAAAAGAAAAGATTAAAAAAATACTTGTCATTATTATGGTTGGATACAATAATAGTATGGACCATCCGTTCCAACATTATCATCACACCCTGCTGCTGAATCTGCACCCACACCAAGAGGATTTCCATCAACATCATCCACAAGGACACTACTGTTATTTTCTAATCTTGCTCTGAGTACATAGTCAACAAATGGTGCAGTCGAATTTTTAGCATATGTATAAGGTTGGGTCGCACTTTCTTTTGGGACAACTGATATAAAGTCACCTAGTGTATAGTTAGAATTTGAACCGAGTTTTCTACAAAATGTTCCCGAAACCGGATCGAGAGGAATGGTAGAGCCTTTTGATATACCCTCTGGATACGCATTGCATTTATCAAAAACCATTTCAAGAGCTAGTTGTATCTGTGAAATATCAGAGACCCTTTTTGCATCTCTAGATTTTGATTTTGATGTAGCAAAGTTCGATGTGACGATTGCGGTTAAGATAGCAATAATGGCAACTACCACCAATAATTCTATTATACTGAATCCCTTTTTAAAAAGTATTTTTTCCATTCACATAATTATAGCTTATATTAAGCCAAATAAGAATCCACAGAGTTTCGTATACAAAAGGAAAACCCACCGGCGCGAACGCGGGTGGGTTTGGTGTGTGGGGTGGAATTAATCTCCAATTACACCGTATCTCGTCTCGATAGCCTGGCGCATCGCCGCAGATGGACTGAGATTTGATTTGATGACAATCGGGGGATGTGATTTCCGACCAAACCATGGCACGCTCGATGTCCTTGGAGTATGCGGCTCGGTATCCTTAGGTTGAGCAAGGGTTCCGGGTTTCCTGCCAAGGATCTGTTCTGTGATTGACACGTGACCTCCATTTTTCCATTTTTTAGTGGTGCCTGTTTCTGTCGACCTCCATCGAAAGAAATTTTTTGTAGGCACTTATCCGGATACAAATCATAAACTATTTTTAAATATTAAGCAAGTGTGGAAAATTTTATATAAAAAATACCACGCAATAATGAGCATATGCGTGATATAGCCTAGGATCCCATACAGCTCATATATTTCCCCACGTTGGAGGTAACGTGAAGAAAATGAACCATACAGAGATCCCAGGCCAACAACAGACTAACAAGAGTAACCAATAATGTCAACGACTAGTTGTACTTGCGTTTTCTAATGCAGATCTAGAATAAACATTTGAAGCACTCCACAGCATCCAACTATTTAGACCAGAGTCGTAAGTCGCTTGTATCTGTGCCCTTACCATATCTGGTGTATAACTCACTTTTCCAATACTAAAATCTTGTAACCACGGTCTCAGTTTGTTCGGACTTGTCGAAGCAATGTTAGATTTTATAACTGCTTTATCCATTGCATACTTAACAACTTCATACGGCTTACTTGCAGGACTTGGGAATCCGAGAAAATTTGGTGGGTAGTGCGATGGATAGACCATAGGTGCGACGAAATCGAAATGCACCAATGCATCACCGAGGATCTGTCCTATACCCAAATCGTCGCTATTGGAAGTTGTCATACCGAATAGATCGGCAGATATCGGAATTTTCTTGTCACGAAAAGAGCTATCTAGGAAAGCAAAAAATTCTTTTAGAGCAGTAGATTTCTTTTTTCCCTCACTAAAAGGAAATTTAATATCTTTCATATCTCCATCTGATGGAAATCGTATATAGTCAAAATTTAATTCATCAAAACCAACACTATACGCATCGTTTCCAATGAGAACAAGATAGTCCCAGACGGGTTTTGCTCCAACATCAAGCCAACTAATACCTTTTCTATCTTTCCAAACATTCCCTGCTTTATCTGTTACCGCAAATTGTGGTTTTAATTGAACCAAATATGAATCTTGAAACGAAGAGATTCTACCAATTACATAAATACCCTTTTCATGGAGTTCGCCGATAAATTCCTTAATATCTGGAATTCTATTTCTACCAGAACCGTATTCAGCTAGTATTGGATTTTCAGGTAAATAACTTATATGACCAGTATAATCTTTTATATCAATTACAACTGAGTTTAATTCGGTTGTATCGATCAAGTTTACTAGATTATCTCTTAGTTTTTTATTGCCCGCCACCCAACTAGACATATAAATTGCTTTGACTTCACTTGGAGTCTTTATATGAGTCACCTTAAATGGTGTGGGTAAGACTATAGTTGCCTGAGCGACGTAATCAGTACTATATGTTTTATATTCAAATGGATGAAAATATGCTCCTACCAGTAAACCAACAGAGATGATTATTACTAATGAGTAGAGAGCGGGCTTCATCAGATATTAGTAGAGTCATTAATATTTTGTTTCTTTTCGTGCGGAAGGTTGTATGAAATCAGAATAATAACAAGTCCAGAAACACCGGCGATGATTTTATGCCACAGTGATGGAACACCTAGGAAAAGAAAAATCATTACCCAAAAGCCTAATATACAAAGTATTTGTCTCTTTGACATAAATACATTATACCCGCATTACCTATTTGATACAATGACAACGAATTCGCCTTTTTGTTTTTCTGGAGTTTCGTTTAGTATTTTTAATATATCTAGAGCACTTCCTTGCAAAACTTCTTCATAGATCTTTGTTATTTCACGAACAATGGTTATTATTTTATCTATTTTAGCCAATGACTCAAGAGTCTTTATTATTCTATGTGTAGATTCATAAAAAACCATAGTTCTCTCTGATTCAGAAATTTCTTTGAATAGAGTTTCTCTTCCTTTTTTATGTGGCATAAATCCAAGGAAAATAAATTCATTTGTTGGAACTCCAGCAACAGACAAAGCAGAAGTAAGTGCAGAGGGACCAGGAATTGAAACGATTTTTAACTCTGGATATTTTTCTCTTATAGTTGATATAAGCATAGAGCCCGGATCAGATATTCCTGGAGTACCAGCATCAGTCACTAAAGCAATATTTTTGCCTTCTTCAATTTTTTCTAATATAAGTTCAACTTTTGTTTCACCACTTTGTGCATGATAACTAACCATATGAGTATTGATATCGTATTTTTCAAACAATCTTTTTGTGACTCTTGTATCTTCACATAGAACCACATCAACCTCTTTTAATATCCTTATAGCCCTTAGACTAATATCCTCGAGATTGCCGATAGGTGTTCCAATAACATAAAAAGTAGACATAAAGATATAATATACTACACTATATATATGGCAAGCGAACAAACGAACATAGTCTATATAGCGCGTGATATCGAAAGGGCTTTGGGTAAAACTCCTGAAGGTAACTATCATATTATTACAAATAGAACTCCTTTTGCAGAAGAGATAAAACTAAAGTATCCAATGCATGTACTTTTGGTTGATTCGCCTACAATACTTGATACTTATGAATTACTTTTGAATCCTGAAGTACAAGATATAATCACCACTTTCAAAGCACAAATCCTAGTTTTTAAAAATACTATTCACATCGAAGAACTTTGCAAAGAAAAAGGATGGGCTCTACTAAATCCTAGCGCAGAACTTTCTGAAAAAATAGAAAATAAAATCTCGCAAGTAAAATGGCTTGGGGAACTCTCTTCCCTATTACCTCCTCACAAAGTTCAATTCGTAAATGATATAAAGTGGAATAAAAATGCTTTTATACTTCAATGGGCACATGGGCACACTGGTGGAGGTACTATTCTAGTTTCAAATGAAAATGAATTAATTGAATTAAAAAATAAATTCCCAAATCGAGAAGCTCGAGTAACTGAGTTTATAAAAGGACCAATGTTTACTGTAAATATTGTTGTAACAGATACAATAATCCTACTTGGAAACATTAGTTATCAAATCACTGGTATTCTACCTTTTACAGAAAATGCATTGAGTACAATAGGTAATGATTGGAGTGTAACTCATACAATTCTAAACGAGGCACATATAATAAAGTTCAATGAACTAGCAGAAAAAGTAGCTCAAAAGATGCAAAGCTCTGGATGGAGAGGGTTATTTGGTATTGATGTTATATATGATGAAGAAAGAGACAATTTACATTTGATAGAAATAAACGCTCGACAGCCAGCAAGCACAACTTATGAATCAAAACTTCAAGATGAAGTAAATATGCATGGAGTTCCTGGAATAAATACTTTCGAGGCACACTTATCTACACTATTAAAAATACCAGTAAAGACATCTTTGATTCCTATAAATGATGGCGCACAAATATTGCAAAGAGTTACAAATAAAATAAAAAAAGTTGATACTAGAAAGCTTGTAGACGTTGGCTATAACGTTATAAATTATTCAAATGAAAAAATGAATGCTGACTTAGTTCGAATTCAATCAAAACTTGGGATAATGGAAGCACACAATAAATTTAATAAAAGAGGTAAAGAAATTCTAGAATTATTAGGATAGTTAAAACCAATTCAATCTTCTAATTTCAGTTTTTGACTTTCTGGCACGAGCAAAAGTATAGTTTTCATCTCCTTGTACCAGTGAATCTTTTCCCAATTCAATCCATCTTTGTTCAAAGACATCTTTTTCAGGATTTATTATTTCTATAATACCTTTATGCAGTCCATGACCGAATTCCCCATCAGTTGGCCAAGCTATTGCATGCGCATAATGTAGAGTAGTTGGAATAAAGTTTTGATACTCTATTTGATGTATAACAAGAATATGATTTCTTTCAGCAACCATAGTTACAATATCTCCTACTTGAATTTCTTTTAAAGAAACTATGTGACTATTCCTATCATCAGCAAAAACTTTTACATCGGTATTTTTTTCTGGATTAAATCTAGACAAAAAACCATCCAAATGCATTTTTCGACTCAAACTTCCCTTACCTCTACTTATACTTTCTTCATTCAAAACATAAAAAGCAAAACCTGAACAATCAATTCCAATATTGTTCACAACCATAAACCTTCTCAGATTTTCATCGTTTAATACCTTTGTATCTATTCTATTTAAAATAGCTAATTCTTTTAATTCATCAAAGATTTCTTTTGGACTTCCTTTGCCAACATTCACCTTTAAACTAGCTCTTTTTGCTTGAGTTTTATTGTTAAAATATGGAACATTTTTGTACTGTTCTATCATATCCAAAGCGCTTTGTGACATCACTTTTGTGTTCATAGATATAGATTAACATATAAGCCGTTTTATGCTAATCTCTAGGTATGATAAGTATATTAGAAGGAACAGCAGATTTGGCCTATATTCTAGGTTTTTCTCTGTTATCTTGTATACTGGCTTTCATTTTATCTCCAATATTAATAAAGACCCTTTATCGTTTCCAAATCTTTAAAGGACATAAAAAAGAACTCGAGATTATAGCTTCACAAAGAGCAAAAGATAATACCCCAACTATGGGTGGATTATTGATCATCATTACTGTTGCAGTGGTAACTTATTTCCTGAATTGGTCACGAAGTTATACTTGGGTTCCGATAGGTGTGATGCTTTTATCTGCTTTACTTGGAGCAGTTGATGACCTTTTAAATATTTTTGGAATAGAAAGAAGATCTAGAAAATTGAAGCAGATATTTACTCTAATTAGAGTTCATAAAGATCTTAAAATGAGACTTTGGTATATAGTCACACTACCTTGGTCAATATTCAAAAGACTTTCAGTTTGGATTGGTTCAAGATCAAGTAAAGGAATTCATGTACATGAAAAACTACTTTTACAATTCGCTGCAGGTTCTATAACTGCATGGTGGATATATGACAAACTAGGTGCTGCTTGGCATTACATTTACCTTCCTTACAGTATTGATATTTATGCAGGTTTAATGATCATTCCTTTTATCATTCTTATCGTAATGTTTACCGCTAATGCTGTGAATTTTGCCGACGGTATGGATGGTCTTGCTGGAGGAATGCTTATATCATCTTTTAGTGCTTTAACACTTCTATCATGGATAAATGGATTCGGAGAAATTGCAATACTAAATGCTACGGTTGTAGGTGCTTTGGTAACCTACACATATTTCAATATTAAACCTGCGAGATTTATTATGGGAGATATTGGATCACTTGGTCTTGGTGCTTTATTTGCCGTAAATACGATTGCTATTGGAGAGATCGGTTCTATATTTTTCTTAGGTTTTGTTTTCTATATCGAAGCATTGAGTGTACTTATACAGACTATCGGCAAATATATTTTTGGAAAAAAGGTATTCCTAATGGCGCCAATACATCATCACTTTGAAATAAAAGGTTGGAGTGAAGAGAAAACTATAATGCGATTTTGGATAATGCATTTCATCTTTGTTGTCTTTGGTATTTGGTTGGCTTTACACTAATTTAAAATGAAATATCTAAATTGGAAAGAAGAAAAAATATTAGATGATTCACCAGAGTCAATAAATAGAATGTATGACAATGGTTTTGTTTTTACACGTATAGATAAAGGAATAATGCAACAAACAAGGAGTGTAAGAATCGATTTAAATAAATTTGAATTAACAAGTGAAAATAGGAGGATTCTGAGAAAAGGTGAAGAGATTGGCTTTGAAAGTCATACGATTCCCTATCCAAACTATTCTTGGGAAATAGGTAAAATTGCAAAAGATTTTTATGATAAAAAAGCCGGTGGAGCTTTTTCAGTTAATAAGATAAAAGAGTTAATAACAATAAATCATAATTTTAATTGTCTTTTATCTTTTTCAAATACTGGTTACGTTATTTGTTATAAGAATCATCATATGATTCATTATTCATATCCTTTTTACGATATAGAAAAATCTCCGAAAGATATGGGACTTATCATGATGACAAAGATTATATCAGAATCGAAAACTGAAGGATTAAAATATATTTATCTAGGCTCATTACAAAGACCTAGTGATGTGTATAAATTGCAATTTTCTGGAATAGAATGGTTTGATGGAAAAGAGTGGAAGACAGATTTGGAGGAGGTAAAGAAGGTGTTGGAGGGTTAAATCATTTAGTATTTAGCGCTTTCATTGAATCTTTGATATTATTTATAGGATTTTATCTTTCCCATTTTAAGTTTTTTTTACCAGCCGCCTTAATAGCTCTAATTAATAACGATGAGGGTTTGTAGGATTTTTTATTCATTTTTATGCGAGTTATTTTTCATTTCTCATATTATACAATATCTTGTTTTTAATTTTAAATGTATTTCCATGTTTCAACATACCTAAATATGATTGAATAGTTTTGGGATTATTCTTTTTAAGTTTTATATTTCTGAACATTCTTTTTTTAGTACTTGTTCTCAATACTTTATGATTTGAAAAATTTACCCAGCCTAAAAAATCAACTCCGGAGGACACTGTCTTTATAAAGACCTTATTTGGATGTAATTCTAATTTCAACCTTTCTTGAAGAAAGAACAAGATTTTTGCAATTAAATTAACTAGATAAGTCTTATCGTTACTCAAAATAACAAAGTCATCAGCAAAGCGTATATAGTACTTGATCTTTAAATCGTGTTTTATATATTGGTCGAACTCATTCATATAAATATTAACAAGTAATTGGGATGTAAGATTGCCGAGTGGTAATCCCTTTCCTATTTTTGTAGAATAAAAACTTCCAATAATCTCGTTAAGTAGTAGGGTAGTATTTTTATCAACAATATATTTCTCTAAAATTTTTATCAGAATTTGATGATCAATGTTTGCAAAAAATTTTTTAATATCACATTTAAGAACCCAGCATATTCTACTATCATTTCTTGAAGCTTTATGCATAAATTTATTAAAACGATATATTGCTTTATGTATACCTTTACCGTAAATGCACGAGTATGAATCGTAGATAAATTTCTTATTAAAATGTGGGTATAATACTCTATAGACTGCATGGTGTAGTAATCTATCCCGAACAGTAGCTTTATGGATACTTCTTGGTTTTGGGTCGCATATAGAAAATGATTCATAACATCCATGTTGATACAACATGTTTTGTAAATCCTTATGAAGATTAAATATATTATGTGATAAATTTAAGGAAAATTTAGTTGTATCCTTTCTTAATCTCTTACCACACACAAACTCAGACCAAGCATCGCACAAATTTTTAATTGATATGATATCATTAAAAAAATAATGCGACATAATCTTACTAATAGTACCCCCCCCGAACATTTCCACAAGTACTTTTATTGCAAAAAGAAGTGTATATTTCTTGGTTAATTATACATAGAAATTTTCCCAAAGTTGAAAGATTAGGAATTGGAAACAAAATTGAACAATCTTTTCTTGAAGTACTTGAATACACATACTGTTTATCTTATCTTCCACCTGAACATAAAATACCTGTACTAAACAAAGTCATTACAAAGCTTGATATTGTGAAATTTTTTGCACAGCTCGCATGGGAAAGTAAAATTATTCCAACTGATACATACTCGGACTTAATCGGAAGACTTGAGGAAATAGGGCGACAACTTGGTGGTTGGAAGAAGGGTTTGCAAGCAAAAACTCCCCGACCTTAAGCCGAGGAGAAAACCAACAGTTTCGAGAGAACACCTGGTTGCCATCATTCCACCTGTTCGGGTTCTCGACGGAGTTCGCATTGACGTTCCAGCCGTCGTCGTTCCAGTTCACGTTGACCGCGCGAAGCACACCAGCGTTATCGTATACAAGATCATCTATATCACCGCCAGCCAAACCATGACCAGCTGAATTTTATCCGGGACATCAAAGTCCGCTAATCTCATATACCAATTCTTGTTATTTTTTTGAAGAGACTTTCCCCACTCTCATACAAGGCGTACCCAGTATGACTCTCGAGAAAAATATCCTAAGACCATGACGTGAAAGCCATGACCGTCACGTAACACATGATTTCGGAAATAAGTATAGCAAGAGAAATTTAAATATAAAAAAATTGACCCCCAATCCGCCGAAGCAGACCGAGGGTCAAAAGGTCCAAGGGACAAAGGATCAGGCTTGCGCTGGAGCCAAAGGTTCCGAGGATTCGAGAACAGAATTGCGAGAGAACACCTGGCTGCCAACACCCCACCTGAGCGGGAGCTCGACGGAGCTCGCAACGACGCACCAGCCGACGACGCACCAGAACACGCAGACCGCGCGAAGCACACCGTTCTGGTCCCGAACGTAGAAGATGTTGGCGTAGCCGTTGTTCAAGAGAACACCGTCTTCACCATTCTTCTGCTTCTCCATCAAGGAGAACATTTCCGTCAAAGTGGTTTCGGATTTCTCCTCGCCACCCAGTTCGGTAATAATGAGACCATCAACTGATGACTTCCGCAACTTATGGTAGCGGAGCGTCTGTTCGCTGATAGGGTCTTCGGTTTTGCCGTCGCCCGACAGGAACCAGCCGATGAAGCTGTCCCAGACTGCCGAGATCTTCACCGGAGCGTTGCGCTTGGTGTTGACCACGAACTTGTCTTTTGCGACGAACTTGCTGGTAGTTGACGGTGTTGTAACCGTTCCAGCCAGATCGAGTAAAAGCTCAGGCTTGGTTGGTTCGACAAGGACAACGGGTGTTTGAGAAAGGATGCAATTCGCCAGGTTCTTTTTGAGGCCCTTTTGATTGCTGGTCCATCCTTCAGCCGTCTTCTGATCAATCTCCCCGGGGCGAGGAGCTTGGCGCAAAAGCGCCGTTTGGAATTCGATATACCATCCCGGGATTTCATTCAAGGCTGTACTCATATGAGCTGTTCCTTTTATATTGTTTGATTTTTACTGTCAAGGTTCCGGACAATTACTACCTAAAAAGTATATTACATTATAACCTGTTTGTCAATACTGTACTCCATTGTCTTCCAGTATAATAAATCCATGTCTCCTAACCCCAAACACATCCATTTCATCGGTATTTGCGGTGTTGCAACTAGTGCTCTTGCAATCGCTTTTCACAATGCTGGTTACAAAGTAACTGGCTCTGATAAAGGATTCTTCCCTCCTGTTTCTGATGAATTGGAAAAACATAAAATAAACTTCTATGCCGGTTGGCACCCTGAGAATATGGGTAATCCTGACTTCGTAGTTGTAGGAACTGCATCGGGAACTCAGAATCCTGAGACGAACTTTGCAAAAGAAAAAAATATCCCGATCTATTCATACCCCGAAGCAATAGGTAAATTTTTTGTAAAAGAATATTCTATAGTAAGTACAGGGACATGGGGAAAAACATCTTCAACCGCTTTACTATCTTTTATATTTGACCAAGCAAAACTTAATCCAAGTTATATGTTTGGTGGTATTTCCCTATCCCATGAATCTTCAGCGAAACTTACCGATACAAAGTATAGTATTTTTGAAGGTGATGAATATAAGAGCTCACCAACTGACACGACACCCAAATTTGTATACTACAAACCAACTCACCTATTACTTTCAGCGGTATCTTGGGACCACGCTGATCTATACCCTACAGAAGAAAGCTACTTCGATGTCTTCAAAAATCTAATTTCAAATATTCCTAATGCTGGATTGTTAGTTGTTAATTCTGATAATAAAAAAGCAAAAGAATTGGTTAAACATGCTTTAGGTAAAAAGGTAATATGGTATGGAAAAGAAAATGCAGATTATATTTATTCAGATTTAGTTCAAAATACTTCAGGTCTAGATTTCAATATCAGGCATAAAGAAAATATATTTAAAATTCATTCTGAAATGATTGGATCTTTCCAAGCTGAAAACATTACTGGATGCTTTGCAATGGCACATTCTATAGGAATAAATCCTGACGATATAATAAAAGCGATAGCGAATTTCAAAGGGTTGAAAAGAAGATTAGAAAAAAGATATGCTGGAAGGATTGCGGTCTTTGACGATATTGCTCATTCTCCCGAAAAAGCAAAGACTGTATTAGATAATGTTAAGAAAATCTATAGTGGAAAAACTATTGCAATCTTTGAACCGAATATCGGTGGAAGAAGTCGAGAATCAGTATTAAAATACAACAATGCTTTTGAGAATACTGATGTAGTTATAATTCCACGACTTACAAAACTAAAGATTGCAGAGAATGGTTCTGAGCAGCCAATGGATGGCGAAGAATTGGCTCAAGCTATTTCAAAGACAAATAAAAATGTAATTTATATAGAAGATGATAATGCTCTCGTTAATAGAATTATAGAAATCGTTAAAGTATTAGATAATTCAAAAAACGACAATGTTATTGCCTTTTTAGGTTCTCACGGTTTTAGAGGAATGATAGAGCAGACTATTACTTCCCTTCATCAACAATCTCTGTAGAGACAGTAGAATCTTCAATCTTCTTGATAAGTAAAGTAATACCGCAGTGATTACATTCAATAACCATACCTTCACTTATTGAAGGATAGTTTGAAAGTTCAATTTCATTCTTACATTCCGGACAAATTGCTGTAAAATCTCTTTCCATAGGGTCTTCTAATAGTACCGAAAACGTTGTAATATATCAAGGTGATTACAATTCAAGAAAAACTACCAAAGCTCTCTAGAGCACTGGAAATGAAGGATCTATACTTCAAAAGAGAGGATTTGCATCCTTATGGTTCTCATAAAGGAAGGTCTATCCCTGTCATGATTGATATTTATATAAAACAAGGTATAGAGCATTTTGCTATATCATCCTCTGGAAATGCTGCCCTAGCTGCAGCACATCATGTCGAAAAGATAAATAAACATTCTGATAAAAAAATATTTCTTGATATTCTAGTTGGACAAAAGATTACTACAAAAAAATTAAGAAAGTTGGAGCAATTCGGAAGTGATTATATTAAAATAACTTCACATCAAAGACCACTACAAACACTTTTTGAAATAGTTAAAGATCCGAAGATAAAAGCACTGAGACAATCAAACGATAACAATGCTCTGATTGGATATTCATCCTTAGCACAAGAATTGTTAGAAATAGAAGATCTTCAGGCGGTATTTATCGGGACTTCATCTGGAACTACAGCTGAAGCTTTGGCACAGTATTTCGAGGATAATAACAGAGACATCGAAATGCATATAGTTCAAACTTCTTCTTGCCACCAAATATCTAGCAACTTCGTTGATGATCCTGTTATAGATGAAGCATCAATCGCAGATGCGATAGTTGATCATACCGCACTTCGAAAAGATACACTTACTCAATTGATTAAAAATAGTAATGGAAGTGGGTGGATAGCATCAAACGAACAGATAAAAATTGCTCAAGAAATGAGTGAGAAATATGCAGGCGTACAAATATCGACAAACAGTGCCCTTTCACTAGCTGGATTAATGCAAGCAGTTTATACAGGCAAAAAATGGTCAGGTTCAGTGATCTGTATTATCTGTGGAGATTAATTAGAGATTTCTAACCATTTTAATAAATTTCTCTCCTCTTTCTTTTCTTGATATATCTATTCCCACTGCATCGAAAGCCGGACTGAACAATACTCTATCCCCTTTTATTGCATTATCTCTAGCAAGTAAAACTGCTTGATCAAGTGACGGTGCTTGCACAAAAGAGCTATCTTTTAATGATTCGATTAGAGGTCTAATACCCAAACTACCACTGCCAGGTAGTAAAATAATCATCTTTGTATATTTTGAAATTTCTTTAGACAAAATCGTATAATCATAACCCGTATATGCACCACCGAGGATGAGTATTGTGTTTCTGCTATTTGATAATGATTTTAGAGCTGAGAGTGTAGAATCTGGTGATATGGAACTTGCATCATTATAGTATTCAACATTATCAACTTTTTTAATAAATTCTACACAACCTTTTTGTGGTGGAATATTTTGTATAACTTCTTGGATTTCATCGTTTTTTACTTTAAACAATTCACAAGTCTGTATAACCAAAGCAATATTATCTTTATGATGTGAAATCCTTGAATCAATCTTCCAATCCAGAGGCACCATATTTGATCTAGTTCTTAGAATTTTTGCTTTTGAATTTATATTCTTTTCTTTCTTTATGATATCAACAACTTCATCAGGGGCTACGATAAAATTGTTATAAGTTTGGAAATTCAATATACCAAAATCAACACTTGAAGTAACAACTGCAACGTGTGGACTTATATGCATTTCATAATAATGATCCAAAAGACTTTCAGGTATTCTAACAATGACAACGTCATCTTTCTTTATCTTTTTTAAATGAGTCAATGCTCCATAATCAGAATCTGGATCGATAAGAAACAATCCTTGATCTTTATATTCTGAAAAAGATTTTTTCAAGACTGAATGAATCATTGTTGTTACAGAACTTTTTCCATACTGCCCCATAATCCCGATCAATGTTACAGGTGGTGATAGTTTGAAAAATAATGTTTCTGGGAATTCTATTTTTATTTCAGCCTGAATTGCTTTCTTAAGGAAAATTGATTTCTTTGAAATTTCAGAAGAAATAATAATCAAATCAAAATTCACCAATTCATTTTCATCAACTTTTCCTAATATAGTTTTCTCAATACCTATAGAGCTCAATTGTGGGACAATGGATTTTAACCTACTCTCTGTACGCATATCAAAAACAGTAACAATTGCTCTATTTTTACAAAGGAATTTAATATCAGGCAACATCTCACCGTGTGGACCTAGCCCGATAATTGCTATTTTTTTATCGTTAAAGAATTCTTTATAGCTCACAGATACACATTATACTAAATCATGTCGGCTATCAACTTTGACACCTTCGATTAACTTTTTTACTTTAATTAGCTCTTGTAACAGCGCTTGGAGCTTGGTAGATTCTTCTTCATTTGTTTGTTCAAACATTGCAAAGGAAGATAATTTCCTCAAAAAGAGATTGTAAATATCATTGAAGTATTTTTCTAGTATATCGATATTGTCATCAGATACAAAACCCTGATCACGAATAGTAAATATAATAGATGGACGGTTTACACCTTCAAAATACAATAAGTCATTGGAAATCACGCCTTCGATTGATGGAGATACAGTATTATATATTTTCATTAATTTTATTTAATTATTTAATAAAATTAGTATTTTGCATTTATACTAATATAACTATTTTTAGTTATGACTACATGATCCAAAACATTTATTCCTATTATCTTCCCTGCAGTTATAAGTTGATGGGTTATGTCTATATCCTGCTCGCTTGGATTGGTTATATTGGAAGGATGGTTATGTGCTAGAACCACAGCTGTCGCACTATACTCTATAGCAGGCCTAAAAACCTCTCTAGGATGCACGATATTGGTATTTATCGTACCAATAGATATAACTTCGTCATGAATGATGCGGTTGTGGCTATTTAGGTATAAACCGCGCAAATGCTCCTTTGGAAGATTGTGCATGTCTTTTAGGTATTCATATACATCTTTTGCATTACGAATCACTGTAAAACCTGAATCATTTTTTTGATATATTCTTCTACCTATCTCTCCGCAAGCGACGATAACTGATGCTTTGGCTATAGGAATATTCATTTCGATTGAAAGTCTAGTTACATCTTTTTCTGACATAATACTCTTCCCTCCATATTCTCTTATAATTCTAGACGACATTTCTAATATACCTTCTGCCTTCGATCCAGTATTCAGTAATACAGAAAATAATTCTTGGAGTGATAGAACGTGTGGACCCTGTTTAATCATCTTTTCTCTTGGTTGATTCTCTAAAGGTAAATCGTGCACCTTCAATATATACTCTCTATTAGAATTATCTAAAAAAAGATTCGTATCTGCTACATCATATATTCTATTTTTCTGATAAATGTTTTTAATCTTTGTAATCATAAAAACATTATAGCTATAAACAAAATACGCCCACAAGGGCGTATTTCATAAAAATTTTATCAAAATTTCATAACTCTGTGGATAAACACAGATTTTAATACGAATTTGATTATAGAGTCTCAATTAGAACCATGTTTGTCTGCTTTGCGATTCCAAAAGGCATTCCGGCAGCAATAACTACTTTATCGTTCTTTGCTCCAATTTTATACTTTAGAGATGTCTTTCTAACGATAGCCATGATTTGATTGATAGTTGTAAACTTTGTAATAACAACAGGATAACAACCAAATGTTAGAGCGAGTTTCTTTGCTGAACTTTCATTTGAAGTAAGAGCAATAACATTCTCTGCTGGTCTGTATCGTGCAACCATTCTTGCTGTATGACCAGATTCTGTAAGTGCGACGATGAACTTTGCTTTTATGTCATGGCAAGCTACTACTGCAGCTCTAGAAACTATATCTGTAATATCGTGTAGATTTTCGTATTGAGCGATATGTTCTGTAGTGTATACATCTTTCTCTACTCTAAGAGCGATACGTGTCATCATCTTTACTGATTCAACTGGGAAATCTCCAAGAGTTGTTTCTTCAGAAAGCATGATTGCATCAGTACCGTCTATGATTGCATTTGCTACGTCAGAGACTTCAGCTCGTGTTGGAACTGGGCTCTTAATCATTGATTCAAGCATTTGAGTAGCAGTGATAACTGGCTTTCCAAGAGCGTTACACTTTTGAATAAGAGCTTTTTGAGCAAGTGGAACTTCCTCTGCAGGAATTTCGATAGCAAGATCTCCTCGAGCAACCATGATTGCATCAGAAAGATTAATAATTTCATCGATATTTTCCAAAGCTTCTGGAGTTTCTATCTTTGCAATAATTCCAGCTTTTGACTTTGCTTTATCCAATATAGTTCTCAATTCAGTAATATCTGAAGGTCTTCGTACGAATGAAAGAGCGAAGAAATCAACATTATTCTTTAGACCGAATTCTAGATCCTTTCTATCTTTTTCAGTAATTGAACTAATTGAAAGGTAAGCACCTGGAAGGTTTACTCCTCTCTTACTTTTTATTTCACCTCCAACAAGAACCTTCGTGATAACTTCTTTACCCTTTATTTCAGTAATTTGTAGTTTCTTTTTTCCATCGTGTAATAGAATAAATCCACCAACCTTAACTTCCTTTGGTAATAGAGGATAGTTTACAAAAACCTTTTTATCATTCCCAACAACTTGTTCGGTTGTTAGAGTAAAAGTTTGACCTTCTTTTAGAGTTACAAGACCATTTTCAAAGTCACCAATTCGAATCTTTGGACCTCCTAGATCTTGCATTATAGCTACAGTTTTACCTGTCTTTACAAGAACCTTTCTTAGGTTATCAACGCGCCCTTGATGCTCTTCGAAGTTACCGTGTGAGAAGTTTAATCTCATCACGTTCATTCCTGCTTCTACTAGATCAGTAAGTTTCTCAACTGTCTCAGTTGCAGGTCCAATAGTACAAACAATCTTGGTCTTCTTGCCGTTATTCATCAGAATTTATTTATTAATTAATAGGAGTACATGGTACTATATTTTCCCCTATTTTGCAAAAAAGACTAGCGAGTTAGAGGCTTCGGTGTGGGAGGATACTTTTCTGTATCAATAGTTCTAGTAAAACAAGATAGACCAGCTTGATGTTTCCAATTATCTTCCGCTCCGACAGGTGAAGGGTACGCCATAGTTGCATACATTCCTCCTTGTCTATATCCATAACTCCCCTTTCCTTGAGTGTCCTCGTAAGGTAAAGCGAAAGTGGCACATAGTTCAAATGAAAACGGTCCACCTTTTCGTGAATACACATATGATGTTTTATTTTCAGGATCTACCGGAATAACGGAGTAAGATGATGGATCTTTCAACTTTTCGAGAGTTGTTGGTAGCTCAGCTTTCTGTTGCCAGTAGCTAACAACCTGCGACTGAATATTTTGAAGATCATACACTCTCTGACTATCGAAACGCATATTTCTCTGTTTTGTAGGAGAGCCGACAGCAATAAATCCAAATACGATAGAGACAACAACAATTGCAAGTCCTATATAAGATAAAATCGATTTGGCCTTTGAATATGGATTTATTTTTTCCAAAATGTAATAAGCAAAAACAATTCCGAGAATAATAAGAATCGCTAGAACTTTATAGATAAAGCGTGCTGATATTTCTCCATTCAAATAAGTATTTATAAGAGTAATGAGATCACCAGCAATAACTACACCAGTTAGGAAAAGTGTAAGATAAATTCTCCATCTACGCACCCAGATCTCCGCTTTTTCAGGGATACTTCTTATATCCTTCTTTATCAGCCATTCAAGTACATAGAGAATAGGTACAAGAACAATGAGAATGGAAATAGGCCAAGCTACAGTATTCGCATAAAAGTAACCTGCCAAGGCATCTGGAAAATAATAGTTAATAACACTGAATGATAAATTGATAAGGGCAGTTATTCCTGCATAAAGAGCTATAGTTGCTGTTAAATGATAGAAAAAGTCCTTAGGTGTTGTTTTATTTTGTTGATTCATAATTGTTGTGATTATACCACGAAATGTAAACACTTGATACGGATGCGGTTATGATGACCATCAAACCAACATTGTATGTAAACGCTGACAATTTGTCTGTATACTGCAAAATATTTAAACTAGAAAATATATAATTCCAATCATGAATTGATGAGTCTCCTCCAAGCAAAGGTAATTCTAATCTAATTGAATCCGCCATATAGACACTGACATTTAATATGTTTTGTCCTACCCAAAATAAAAGTAAACTTGCAGAGAACAAATCTTTACGCCAAATAAAAAAATAAATAACGAAAACAAATGGAAAAAATATTTGGAAAAATGAACCACCTAGCACATGAATAAATTCACCAAAAAACATAAATATAAAGTGGCCGGCTTCATGCATTATAAGATTAACGCTATCAATTAGATTCCAATTTGATAGATCTTTATAATTCAAAGCTAAAAACAGAAAGTACCAGGAACATAGAATCGAAACAATTATTTTTATAATTCTAGAGTACTTATCCATTTCTGTGCGCGTGCCAGGATTCGAACCTGGGACCCCCCGAGTATCAGTCGAATGCTCTACCAACTGAGCTACACGCGCATATTATTCTATTTTAAAATCACACTCACCATAACTATCTGCGCCTGGGCCTACCAAGACAGCTACACGCGCAAATAATCCAAACCATATAACCCAAATATATATCTCAAAAGAGATTAAAGAAAATATATCAAAGTTATGACTAAACTGCAATTAAAATTAATTAAACAAAGTCGCACCCTAGAGTGCGACTTGTATTTCACCAAGGGTATTTACCGAAAAACCTTGGCCAATCTAGAAACAAATTTTGATCAATGTCATTTGATGCATAAGCACCAAAACATCGAACGATCACGACTAGTACATATAAAGATGTACAACTGACCAGTCCCCAGAACAAAAAGTTCCGGAGATGTGACTGTCCTGTGCTCTTTTCAACACACTGATGCAAATCAGTGTGTCTAAGTAAACCCATTCCATTTCTCACAACTCCTTTCCTCTTTGGTCGTGGTGCTAACCAAAGAACTGTTCACAATAAAAGTAACACACTATGTATTGTATGTAAATAGCCAAATACACCCGTTAAGGGTGTATGAAAAATAGTAACAAACCGTTCTCTATTTTGTTCCGTTCATCCGGTTAGTACCTCTATAGAGGGTACCAACCTATGTCCTTTCTCTCGCGGACTGAGTGTTCACTTTTAAGTTGTAGAACAATAAACTTTGTCTTATGTATAAATACATAAGAAATCGACACGGTCAGATAGTAATCTAAAAAGATTAAAATCGAGATTCAAATTGAAATAATCCACGAGCAGCTTCCGCTACCCGTGCCTTGTTACGACTTACTCCCTGTCATTGAGCTTACCTTAGGCCGCGACAAGCGCAGACTTCGGGTATTCCCAACTCCCTTGAGTTGACGGGCGGTGAGTACAAGACTTGAGAACGTAT
>CAYIYK010000010.1:0-29907 GCA_964367745.1 uncultured Candidatus Saccharibacteria bacterium
ATTATATTTGTGTGTCTTTTTATGGTAGCATTTTAAATATTTATTTAGAATAGTTAAAATCCTTTTATTTATCTATCAACCCTATTTTATTTTTATATGTCTTCTAGATTTTTTTATTGATGTAATTCTTCTTTATTTACTTTTTGAATTTTATTTATTTATTGGAGATAAATAATTTAAAGAAGTAAATGCCAGAAATTTGGGAAAAGGTATGGGATTTTAAATAAAGTGGAAAGATAAGTAAAGTATTATTTTATTTTTATCTGAAAAGAATAATGTGCTAAGTATTAGTATTGGTGCCAAGAAACCAAATAATGCACCAGTCAAAACAGATCCACTGATCATTGCTGCACTTGAAACAACACAACAACTTATAACTCCCGTACTTCCACCGTAAGCTTTGATTTTAAGAACTCTTTCTGATGTTTTGAAAGCAAGTAATAGCATAAAACCACCAACAATAATTCCATTTACAACTAAGTCATACCAAAGTGTAAAACTCATAAGCTCCATTTGCCTTTCTTCACTAGACACAAACCAAGCAAAAAGCCCTAGTACAACTATCAGAGAAAGAAAGAATATTGAATTCCTTGTGCCCTTTGAAAGAGGACTCAAAGGGAATTTCAACATATAAGTTGAACCAACAAAGACTGAAAGTGCAGCTAGGCTACTGTAAAGCATATTCATAGTATGCATTTCAATACCCATAAAAATCATATTGAAAGATTGATATATAAGAAAAGCTAGTAGAGCACCGACTAGTTCATTTCTTTCGGTCACATATTTTCTCCAAACAAGTACTGCACAAATAACATAAAAAACTCCCGACAATAGCATTAAAAAAGCACCAAAAGAAAAACCTAGAATCTCTGGACCTACAGGCTCCATCATCATATGTTCCATAAAAATAAAATTAATTACTAAAAGTGCTATAATTATAGTACGTAGGGTTGATTAGTAATAGCGGTTTTATACACAACTAACAATTTTGTTATATAATATAAATATATGAATATAAACATCAAAACAACCACAATCAGTATGACTCCAGCGATATCTGAATATATCGACAAGCACCTTGATTCAGTTAAGAAATTCCTAGAGTCTGATCCAACAGCAAAATGTGATCTTGAAATTGCAAAAACAACTAATCATCATAAAAATGGTGATATATTCAAAGCTGAAATGCATATCGTTGCAAAAGATCAAAATATTTATACAAGTGTAGAAAAAGACGATCTATATGCTGCAATTGATATCCTAAAGGGTGAAGTAATAAGAAAATTAAAGTCAGAAAAGAGTAAACAAAGATCATTCCTAAGAAAAGGTGGAGCAAAAATAAAGGATTTACTAAAAGGTATTACAAATAGAAAATAATGCCAGCTTTCTTCAAGCAACAAGTAAATCAATGGCTATGTATATCCCTCATAAGTCTTATGTGTTTTTGGGTAGTACTATTCTATTTAACAAATAAAGCCCAGATGATTGGAACTAGCTTGGTTTTTAGCCAAGTAAGTCAGGATGGAAATCCATCTCTTTCTTACCCTCAGGAATAACTCTTAATATACTAAGAACGCCATCCTTGTAACTAGCTTTTGTTATTTTTATTCTTTTTCCTTTTGAAAAAAAGAAAGCACTTGGCCATACATGATAAGCTTGAATCTTCAAAAAATTCTTATAAGGATCATCATTGAGATTTATTTCTCCATCCTCTTTATTTATTTTCTGTGTAAAACTTGCTTGTGAGTGATCTTGTTCAATCTCTTTTATCTCGCCATTTATCCATTTCGGAAGTATTTCAGAGATTAGATTTGCTCCTGCTTTTACTATTTCATTACCAAGTACATCTGCTGTTAGTGGCCAGTCTACTGTATCAACACTTCTCATACCGATTATTGGACCATGATCCATTTCACTATCCATACGGATGATTGTAGCACCTGTATTTCTTTCATCTGTAAGTATTGCAGATTCTATGGGGGAACTTCCTCTGAGCTTTGGTAGGAGTGAGCCGTGAATGTTTAATGATTTGTGCTTTGGAATATTAAGAATAGAATCTGGAATTATTTTTCCATAAGCTATAACTATAAAGACATCGCAATCGAATACTTTTAAACTATTTACTAAGTTCTCATCTTTTAATTTCTCTGGTTGAAATACAGGAATATTGTTCTCCAAAGCCCAAACTTTTGCAGGAGGTGGGGTAATGATCATCTTCCTGCCTTTTGGGCGATCTGGCATAGTTACAACAAAAGAAATCTCATACCCTGAATCCTTTAAAATATTTAGAGTTGTAACTGCATATTCTGGAGTGCCGAAAAAACCAATTTTTATTTTATTATTTTGTATCATTATCTTCTGGTGGAATATCTTGGATATCCATTGCTTTATCAATAAAAAGTATACCATCCAAATGATCTGTCTCATGTTGAAAAACTTGTGCCAAAAGTCCACTAGCACCTCTTTCTACGACTTCTCCAAGTTCATTGTGAGCCTTTACACTTGCTTTTATTGATCTATTTACCTTTCCATACTTCCATCTTACTGATAGACAGCCTTCTTCTACTTCATGTTTATTCCTTGAAAGTTTTGTAATTGCAGGATTTATAAAAACTAGATCTCTACCTATGCTTTTATATTTTTTATCTGCTTCACTTAATATTTTGTCAGATACAACAAAGATTCTTAGTGAATATCCAATCTGTGGAGCAGCAATAGCAACACCATCTTTTTGTGTTGCCATAGCTTTTTTCATTTCTGAAATTATATTTTGTATTTTTTCTGAACCTATTTCATCAATATTTACATCCACCGCTTTTTTCCTCAAAACCGGGTTATTCGCTTGGACTATTGATTCTCCTAGGTTTTCCTTATTTTCCATAGCTAAAATGTACTATAAAAGTGTCTCCGGGTCTACTTTTATTTTCACAGAGGGTGGAAGTGATCTTAACTTACTATTTAGATCTTGATTCGGCCATTTCGAGTATTCTAGACGTATCAGGCCATGCAAAACGAAGTTTCCTTTTATTGTATGAGTAAAAGCAGGGAATACTTCGACTTCATAAGGTTCTAGGATATTCTGCACTTCCTCCATTTCTTTTATTATTTTATCCTTTTTGCCTTCAAGAGTTATTTTTATTAAAGTAAAAAATGGTGGATAATTGAATCTTTTTCTTTCTTCTATTTCATTTCTAAAAAAGTCATTTGTATTACCCTTAAGCCCATATTCAAAAACTTTTTCATCAGACTTTCTGGATTGGACAATAAAATGCTTGGTTGTTAATGTTCGAACTTTTATTAGGGTATTTAGAATTTTTTCTTGTATCCTAAAATCTGGAAGAGAGAAAAGGGAATCCAGAGAAATAATTGCAGAATTCTCAACTTTATTATGTATATATTGGAGTACCATTTCTGTACCTATTAGAATGCTTCCAGGTTTTGATTTAAACTTTGAAATAATATTTTTTGCAGTCTTTTCTTTCGAAGTTGAATCTGAATCAATTTTAAATATAGTAATATCAGGATATTTTTCTTTTATTCTTTCTATTACAAGATCGATTCCTATACCAATTGATTCCAATCTCCAACTATTACACTTTTTACAATATTCCTCAGCTGATCTTCTCTCCCCGCATCTATGGCACATGAAAAATCTCTTATCGCCACTTACGTGTAAGACTATAGGGGCACTGCAGTTGTCACATAGAACTATATTCTGACAATCACCGCATATAGTTGTCGGAGAAAGACCTTTCCTTGTCGCAAGAATGATCATCTGTTCACTGTCGTCTTTTGTCTTCTTTATCAAATCATCAACTTCATCCGATATTATTTTAAAATTTGAATCAGTATTTTTATACTTTTTCATGTCGACTAAAGTATCTCTTGAAGTACTTAAAGATCTTGATTTAAAAGGGGAAGATTGGATAATCATACCTTCACTTTCTCTCCATAGAGTCTCAATGCGAAGCAAATCATCAGAGAAAAATATTTTCATTCCTTTTTTATCTGCAAAAACTTCACAGACTTGCCGAATATCTAGAAAAGGTCTTCTTTGTATTTTGTACGATCTACTGCTCTCATTTTCTACTACTAGAGTATCTATATCATCTCTTGGAATTGAAAGAAAACCACCAGTACAGACTATTACAACTGGATGTTTTTCTTTTATTATATCGTTCCATATCTCGATAATCTTTTTCGGAGTCAATGATCCATTTAACTTGTAAATATAACCCTCAATTCCTTTTTCCAATAATTCAAAAGTGTGATCAGATTCTTCAATTGTAGGCACAATAAAGAGCAAAGATTTTTTCTTAGCGAATTCTTGTCTTATGAGCCCTTTCCACGTACTATATCTCTCTTCAGTATCACCTTGAACTGCATATTTTTCTTTAATCGTCTTTGTAACTTTATTTTCTTGTTCAGATTTTTCACTATTACTACCAATTTTTAATTTTTGAATATTATTAAAAATATATTCAGGAACAAGAATATTTAATATTGATCCAATCGAACATGCATAATAATCCGCAATCTCGGAAATCGCTTCAATAAAAGCTTTTTCAAAAAAAGCAGTGCCTTTTATTTTTTCAATTTTTTTGAGTTGGAAACCCGCTTTTTTTATATCACCCTTTATATCTTCTGCCTTTTTAATTGATATTACTATTCCGTGAACACTCTTACTGCGAAGAGGAATGTCGACAATGTCGCCTAGGGAAACTAGTTTTGTAGTGAAATATGATAGAGAATCTGAACCAATACTTCTAGATATTGGTATTACTTCTATTATATACATAGTGAAAGTATAGCAGAAATACCGTTTGACACTATGTTCTACATATTATTGAATTATAAATCTCTGAAAGTCTCGATTTTTGCACCTATAGAATTCAATCTTTCAGCCAAATCCTCGTAACCACGATTTATATTGTAAACATTTCTAAGTATTGAAGTTCCAGAACAAGCCATCATGGCAATCATGATTATTACTGAAGGACGAAGTGCTGGGGGACAGACTAGGTCTGCAGACTTTTTCCATTGCGTAGGTCCTTTTATATAGAATCGATGTGGATCAGCTAGAATACTTTCTGTTCCGAGATTGTCTAATTCTTTATAGTAGATTGCTCTTTGTTCATATGACCAATCGTGTATGAATGTTTGTCCATTCGCTACAGCACCGATAACAGCGAAGAATGGGAGATTGTCCATGTTTATTCCTGGATATGGTTGAGAATGGATCTTTTCTTCAAGAGCAGTGAGCTTGCTTGGATAAGTTTTTATATCTACTAGATTTACTTTTCCATTTTCTCCTTTATATCTCTTTTTAATTTCATATTTGAATCCCATTTTCTCAAGTTTTAATAATTCAAGTTCAAGGAAATCAATAGGACAACGTTCGATTGTAATTGAAGAATCAGTAACAATAGATGCTGCTAGAAGTGACATAGCTTCTATTGGATCTTCACCTATAGCATATTCAATATCCATATCGATATTTTCTTTTCCTTCGATTACAAGTGTTGAAGTTCCGATCCCTTGTATCTTTACTCCCAATTTTTCAAGATAAAAACAAACATCTTGAACCATATAGTTCCCAGAAGCAAACTTTATTGTCATCTTCTCAGGAATACGCGCAGCTGCCATTATTATTGTCTCAGTCACTGTGTCTCCAGCTTCATATAGGACTACATCACTAGACTTCACACCTTTATTTGTAACAATATACGCATCTGAAGTCGTTTCTATCTTTACTCCCAAATTCTCTAGAGCATAAAAGTAAGGCTTGATAGTTCTAGTTCCAAGTCTACATCCGCCAGTCTGAGGAATTGAAAAAGATTTAAAATCATGGATCAAAGGACCCATAATCATAACCGCTGATCTTGTTTTATCAGCAACTTCTTTATCTATTTTCTCAATATTGATTTTCTTTGGAGGAGTGATGACAAGATTATTTCCTTTCCATTCAACTTTTACTCCAATACTTTCCAATACTTCAGATATTCTATATACCTCTTCGATTTTTGGAGCATTTATTATCGTTGTCTTTCCTTTATTTAAAAGGGAAGCACACATCACGCCCATAGTACCGTTCTTTGAAGATCTAACTTTTATATTTCCTGAAAGTTTGTGTCCACCTTCAATTCTAAAATTCACTTTGCCTTTTGGAGCAATAGCGACTATTTCATGATTCAAAGCACCACTTAGTTTTGCTAGAGTTTCTGTACTTAGATTCTGTTCACCCTTTTCTATACGAGCAACGACACTCTGAGTTGTACCAATCTTATTTGCTAGATCAGTCTGAGTCATATTTTGACTTTCTCTTAGATCAGAAATCATTTTTCCTATATTTAATAATGGATTTTCTTTTTTCATTTGTTTTTATTTATATAAAGTAATGCAAAGTAATATACAGTAGTACTGAATAATATTACACGAGTATTATAGCATATACGCTATATAGTTCAATAGATTGAAAATGTTGATAAATAAGGTTATTATTGCTCTACAAATTATGAATTTCTTTTCTCAAAAACTTGGAATCGATCTTGGTACTGCAAATACTCTCGTTTTCTTGCCTGGTAAAGGTGTGGTTTTGAATGAACCTTCAGTGGTTGCTGTGTCTGAACAAGATAAAAATGTTCTCGCTGTAGGTTTCGATGCAAAAGAAATGATCGGTAGAACTCCAGACAATATCATTGCATATAGACCAATGCGGGACGGAGTAATCGCTGACTATAGAGTTACTGAAGCAATGCTTAGATATTTTATAAATAAAGCGCTTGGTAAATGGAATATATTCAAACCAGAAGTCATGGTCTCAGTTCCAGCTGGTATTACATCAACTGAGAGAAGAGCTGTTATTGAAGCAACTATTCGTGCTGGAGCAAAAAGTGCTTACGTTGTGAAAGAGCCGATCCTTGCTGCGATCGGTGCAGGCATACCTATTCAAGAAGCACGTGGACATATGATAGTCGATATAGGTGGAGGAACTACTGACGTTGCTGTGATATCTCTTGGAGGTATTGTGGCTTCTACTTCTGTAAAATGCGCAGGGAATCGTATCGATGCAGCAATTGCCGACTATATAAAAAAGACTTTTAATCTTGCTATAGGAGACAAAATGGCAGAGGATTTAAAAATAAATATCGGTTCAGCAATCCCTTTGGAAGAAGAACTATCTATGAATGTTCGAGGTAGAGATTTTATTTCAGGACTTCCAAGATCTACAGAAGTAAAGACAAATGAAATAGTAAAAGCTATAAGTAAAGAATTGCGAGATATGATAAAAGCAATAAAGGATGTTTTGCAGGAGACACCACCGGAGTTGGCGGCGGATATCATAGATCAAGGAATCACAATGACCGGGGGTTCTTCAATGTTACGTAATTTTCCTGAATTAGTTTTCCGTAGAACAGGTGTGAAAGCTCGACTTGCTGATGATGCATTGTTCTGTGTAGTGAAGGGTACAGGTATAGCGCTAGATCATCTAGATGTTTATAAGAAGAGTATTATTAGTAAGAGATAAATAAACGGCTCTGTTTAGGGGTTGTACAACACTACTATTGACATTAGTGCTATATATGTTATATGATAGAAGAGAACAGATGACTAGGTTTTACTAGTCTATAGTTGTTCGATAACGAAATGCGGTAAGAAAAAGTAAAATTATGGCTACCAATAAGGTACTCATTGAGGGCTCGTCATCGACGGTCTCTCACGCTCAGCTCAAAGATCTCCATCGTCAATTTGAAGATGGGAGTCTAAACGGTTATCATCTACAAGCATTTCTACGGCACCAAAACCCTTTCGGTCTCGACTCTGTCGTGATTGATTGGGTAAAAGTCTATGAGAAACTTGGCATGAAGGTGAACTTCAGCAATGAGGATCTAACCGATCAATATTACTGGACCGTCCCCGTCGAGAAGAGTGTCACTCCCAATAAGGTGGTGAAGACTCTTCGTAGTCTCGGCGTCACGGTATACCTATATATCGAGGACCTTGACAAGTCTGTAACGAAAAACGACCGTGATCCCGCCAGGGATGGTGATTATATTGTGAAATTCCTGAAAACCATCGAAGCTGATCCAGAGCTCAAAAACAAATCGACTGAGACATTACTAATGGAGGATGTGAAAGGAATTACACTTCTCGAGCGGTTGCTACTAGAACTAGGTTACTTCATGACTACAGGAAGTCACCTCGATGTCGAAAATGTAACACTTTGTAGTGGTTCGCGTCGCTCGGGTGGGCATGTCCCGGGCGTGAGCTGGCGCACTGACGACCGCGGGGTCTATGTGCTCTGGTACTACGTTTCGGACTCCTCTCCGCACCTTCGTACTCGTGCAATTGTTTCGTAATACTTGTGCCTTGGGTCTTGTACCCTTGCATTTCACTTCGCCGTCCAGCTTGTCTGGATGGCGATTTTTGTATAACCTTTGCTATAATAATTCTGGCTATTACAACCGGTTTCAATTAAAAATGGAGTATCGGTTTGCCACAGTTTTAAAAACGAAACTGCCTATCAGTATTTGGTGAGTATGAACTCTCATTAGGTTCTGACTCAGCACACTACTTGCCTAGCAAGATAACTCAGGAAACTTTGTAAAAGGTTTCTGGTGATATGGATGAATATTGATAGATACGAGTTCGCGTAACTCGGATGGGAATGTCCCGAACGTGAACTGGAACACTGACAACCGCAAGGTCTATGTGAACTGGTACAACGTTTCGAACTCCAATCCGAACCTTCGTACTCGTGCAGAAGTCTCGTACAGTAAAAGAGGATTAGCTATCCTCTTTTATGTTTCCAAATATTTGATCCAACCACTTGCCATTTTTGATATTTCCTGCAATTGTCCCTCAAGGATTATATATGACTTATTCTCAATTATTTTTAGTTCATTCATAATTCGAATGAGTTGTTTTAGAGTTTCAACTTCTATTCTTAATTTGTATAAGAGCGGTTTCTTATTCTCTTTTTGATTTAGTGCGGTATCAATTGATATAATGATTAGGTTAATACAGATATTTTCGACTCTTAAATATATTCCGAATTTGTCACGCTTTGATATTTTGTTTCCTAATGAGTATATATCTTTATAAAAATGCGTGATTTTATGAACAATGGGAACATCAAAGTTTTGTCGGAGCGATTGGGGGGGGGCTTTTAGTGGTTGTTCGTTCTATCATCTAATTTCTTTAGAAAATCTTTTTATCGCCTGGAATGAGTTTAAAAAAGGAAAGACTAAAAAACTTGATGTTCAAGAATTTACTTTTAACCTTGAAAATAATATTTTTAATCTTCATAATGAATTAAAACAAAAGTTATGGAAACTAGATCATTACACTGCATTTTATGTTCGTGATCCAAAATTACGTCATATTCACAAAGCGACTATTCGCGATCGTACTTTTAACCAAGCTTTGTTTCGTATATTATATCAGATTTTCGATAAAGGATTCATTACAGATTCATATTCATGTAGAAAGGAAAAGGGTACTCATAGAGGAGTAATAAAATTACAAAGTTATATTAAAAAAATCTCCTGTAACCATAACAGATCAAGTTTTGCATTAAAATGCGATATTAGGAAATTTTTTGATAATATTGATCATCAAATTTTATTTAATCTAATAAAAAAGAGAATTAATGATCAAGATATTTTATCAATTATAGACTTAACTATAAAAAGTTTTGAGACTAAGAGGGGTAAGGGATTACCATTGGGAAACGTTACTAGTCAGCTCTTTGCAAACATATACTTAAATGAGCTAGATCAATTTGTAAAGCATGTTTTAAAGGTAAAATATTATCTTCGTTATTGTGATGATTTCATTATTCTAGAAAACAATCCAAAATTACTCCAGGAATATATACAAGCAATTAGTATTTTTTTAAATAGTAGACTTTATTTGGGGCTACATTCAAATAAAGTCTCAATAAGAAAATGTACACAAGGGATAGATTTTTTGGGTTATGTTGTTTTGCCAAACTGTATAGTTCTACGCACCAAAACTAAGAAAAGAATTTTTAAAAAGATAAGATTTTTAAAAAATCAATTAAGTAAAAATATAATCTCACAAGAAACTTTTAATAGTACCTTGCAATCATACCTTGGAATACTCAAGCATTGTTCAGGATATAAAATACAACAAAAAATTACAGATATGTTATATTAAGATTATGAATGAAGAAAATATTAAAATAAATAAAGAAAATCTATATACAGGATTTAAGGTTCTACTTCGATATCTAGGGCAATATAAGAAAAATATTTTTATACTCAGTATAATGGGTATTCTATCTGCTATTGGAAATGGAGTTATACCTTATGTCGCTGGTAAGTTTTTTGATTCTATAATCGATCCATCTTTTATATTAGTATTTGGTTATACAGTATCACTCTATCTTTTTCTTCTCGTTGTTTGGTCTTTAGTCCAACTAGTTACCTATACTCTTGATTGGAAAATAAATATAACTAGTGAATACCTTTCAAATACTATCTGGCTAGATTATCTTTCAAATGGTTTTGGTTTTCTTCTTAATCTTCCAATGTCTTTTCATAAAAAGAATAAAATTGGAGAAATCGGGAATAAGATAAATGTTGCAGCAAATGCCCTAGAAACAATTGCTGGAAGAATAGTTATAGATCTAGCTCCGCAAATACTGAGTATTTTTATTGCACTAGGTATAGCACTTTATCTTAAGCCTATACTTGCTCTTGTACTTATTGCAGGTCTTGTAACTTACGTATTTGTACTTATATCAAAAGTAAAGCCTCTTGCTGGTATTCAAAAAGACTATTGGGAACAAATATCATTCCTTTGGGGTGATGCCTTTGATGTTATTGGGAATACACTTGCTATAAAGCAAGCAACTGCAGAGAAGTATGAACAGAAAAAAATTCAAGATAAATCAAAACTCGCTGTACCTCTTTGGATGAAAATGACAAAGGTTTGGGGAACATTAAATCTCTATCAACGTTTTACAATACTTATTACACAAATAATAATATTCGTACTTTCTATTGTTTATATTCAAAAGGGAATAATGACAATCGGCGAACTACTAGCTTTCAATGCTTATGCTTCTATGGTTTTCGGTCCTTTTATAACCATCGCCCGCAATTGGCAA
The DNA here is from genome assembly GCA_964367745.1 of uncultured Candidatus Saccharibacteria bacterium. Taxonomy (GTDB): domain Bacteria; phylum Patescibacteriota; class Minisyncoccia; order Phycocordibacterales; family PALSA-1337; genus CAIOGI01. The sequence continues at coordinate 11,138 of CAYIYK010000010.1, forward strand.
ACAATTCAAAATGGAATAATAAATATTCAAGAAACAGAAAAAATATTGGACACAGAACAAGAACACTATGAACCAAAAGATCCAGTTGATGTTGATTTGAAGGGTGGAATTGAATTTAAAAATGTAAGTTTTCATTATGATAAAGAAAAACCAGTACTAAAAGATATTTCATTTAAAGTAAATGCCGGAGAAGTTGTTGCACTCGTTGGTGAATCAGGAGTAGGTAAGAGTACTATGATTGATCTAATCTCTGCATATCATTTTGCAAATGAAGGAGAAGTCCTTATCGACGGTCAAAATATAAAAAGAGTGAATCTATTCAAATTGAGATCTGGAATAGCAGTAGTTCCTCAAGAAGTTGTATTGTTCAACGATACAATAAAGACAAATATAAAATACGGTAACTTTGAAGCAACAGACGAAGAGATAACAATCGCTGCAAGGAAAGCACATGCAATAGACTTCATAGAAAAGTTCCCAGAAAAATGGAATCAGACTGTTGGTGAGAGAGGAGTGAAGCTTTCAGTAGGACAGAAGCAAAGAGTTGCGATAGCTCGAGCAATTTTACGTAATCCAAAGATCTTGATCCTAGATGAACCTACGTCAGCTCTAGATGCAGGATCAGAAAAGATAATTACGAATTCTCTAGAAGAGCTAATGGCTGGCAAAACTACTTTCATTATTGCCCACAGACTAAGTACAGTGCGAAAAGCAGATAAGATCATGGTGTTTAAGGATGGGAAGATAATAGAATCAGGTAAACATGCAGAACTACTTAAAATAGAAGGTGGAGAATATAAGCGTCTACATGATCTTCAGATAGGTCTTACAGAATAGGGCTTTGTTAAGCGATTTTTCGATATTGAGAGGGAAGAAGATGGAAAAAGCTTGACAAGTTGTGGTGTAATATACTATGCTATTTAGGTCGAGGTGAGATGGTAAATAAAATCTCGATAGAAGCTAACTGTCTGGTGAAATCCGGACTAAACAGAGAACCGATATAGTGATTACTCTTTGAAGGGTTAATAATCACATGGTCATGTTTAAAATATAAGTTAGCAACCCTTCGCATACTCGCTAATGGACGTCAAAGTGAGAAATGCTCGGTATAATTGAAAGTACGTGCCAAAGTTTGATTTCAAACAGTGTACGATGGTGCCAGAATCTGGAGATTGTACGGCAGCATATCGGACTCGGAGAAATCAAAACAGGTTCATTCTATGGATTGAAAGTTTCAGTCTCCTCTGTAACCAGAGTGAAAAGTGAACACAGAGAAATAGTTCGACAAAAATTTTTTGTCAGTCAGATGGAACTACCAGGTCACTTAAGTGTCGGATCACCTAATACGGTGAGAACCCCACAGCCAGTCGATTGCGACAGCTGTGGGTTTTATTTTGTCTAAATCACAAATATTTTAATAAAATGTTATATTTACAATATGAATCCTTTAAACTACATAAACGCTCTAGAACATCATGCCTACTTCATCCACTCATTTAAAGACGCTGTTCATCATCTCAAAGAATATTTAAAAGATAAATTTGATATTGACCATTCAAAGAACCCTGATTTTTTTCATGAAAAATACGAGACTCTTGGTATAGACGATAGTAGAAAAATAAAAGAAAATCATATATCAAAAAGTTTTATACAAGGGAATAAAAGAATTTTTATAATTGAAACATCAAACATTACGCATGAAGCACAGAATTCTCTTTTAAAAGTTTTTGAAGAACCGAATGAAGATAGTCATTTCTTTTTGATTATGCCTTCACCACATATTTTGTTACCAACTCTACGCTCAAGATTAAATATAATAAAAACAGATGAAAAGCCTGAGGAAGGGATAATTGCTCTAGAACAAGCTATAAAATTCTTAAAATTAACAAAAAAGGAAAAAGTGGATTTTATGGATGAGTTGGCAAAGGATATATCTGATGAGAATAAAAATAAAAATGATGCACAAGAATTCTTGGCAGCTTTGGAATATCAGATATATAAAACTAAAGGGATAAAAGAAAAAAGGGCTATCAATGCAATACTAAAAGCTCGTGAATATATAAATGATAGGTCACCGTCAGTAAAACAACTTTTGGAGTTTGTTGCATTAAGTATGTGATAAGTGCATAACTACTCTTTACAGAAAAAATAAAAGTAGTAATATTTACCCAGATTCATTCTCCGCGTTTAGAATGTTTCCGGAAAGGAGGGATGTAACTGTAGCAGTAAAAAGGAAATGTTGCGCTAGAGGTTGATTGTAGTGCCAAAATCGTTTAGCTGGGGTGAACGCGCACCCCAGCTTTTTTATTTATATACAAATATGCTATAATACCACCATGGCATACGATTTCACTAAATTTAAAAAAGCATTAACAGGTACAGAGGATTGGGTGAAAAAAGAATTTTCAGGTATTCGAACTGGTCAAGCAAACCCAGCTATACTAGATAGTGTTAAAGTGGATTCATACGGAGCACTGTCTCCTATAAGTCAGGTGGCTTCTATGACGACCGAAGGTAGTCGTTCTATTCGTATCGTACCTTGGGATACAACACATTCAAAAGAGATTGAAAAAGCTATTACTCTAGCAAATCTAGGTGTATCTGTTTCTATTGATGATAAAGGACTTAGAGTGAATTTCCCTGAACTAACATCCGAAAGTCGATTGGGAATATTAAAATTGGCAAAAGAGAGATTGGAAGAAGGAAGAAAGCAAATCCGTATACACCGAGATGATGTTATGAAAGATTTGAAAGTAAAAGAGAAAGCCGGAGGAATAGGAGAAGATGAAGTATTTCGACATGAAAAAGAAATACAAAAGTTCGTCGATGAAGCAAATAAAAAGCTAGACGAATTGTACGCAAAGAAGGAAAAAGAAATCACATCATAAAAACGTGACTGTTATCATATTTTTAATAGTTTTAGGGGTATTGATTTTTGTCCATGAACTCGGACATTTTCTCATTGCACGTGCTTGTGGTATAAGAGTTGATGCTTTCGCTTTGGGTTTTGGTCCAAGACTATTTAGTAAAACTGTCGGAGAGACAACATATTCACTAAATATCATTCCTTTCGGAGGCTATGTAAGGATCTTTGGAGAAAATCCAGATTATGAATCGATAAATGGAGAGGATAAAGAAAGGAGTTTTGTTCATAAAAACAAGATTCAGCAGATCCTCGTTCTTTTTGCAGGAATTGCTTTCAATTTTATTTTTGCATTTTTACTTACTATATACGCATTTTCAAGTGGAGTTCTAGCTTCTATGGATAGTTATCCTGAATATCGTTCAAATATTGTTGATCAACATATTGCAGTAACTTTTGTTAATAAAGGTTCACCAGCAGAAAAAGCAGGATTGAAAGCTGGAGACAAACTGATAGCTGAATCAGTAGAAAGTTTGCAATTAAAAATAAATGAAAGTGAAACAAAAGGTATTGAAATTCCATATATAAGAAATGGGCAAGAGTCGAAAGTAAATGTGCTAGCCCAACAGGGAATCGTTGAGGGTAAATATGCAATTGGTATAGCAATGGATAATGTAGGTACTCTGAAATTACCTTTTTTTAAAGCAATAATTGAAGCATTGAGATTCACACTTCATATGATCTCAGTGACAATTCACGGTATATACGATCTTATTATTGGTATTTTTAACGGAACATCTCATATATCTTCAGTTACTGGCCCAGTTGGTATAGCAGGACTTGTTGGTGATGCGGCAAAGATTGGTTTTACATATCTAATTATGTTTACAGCTATGATATCTATTAATCTGGGTGTATTGAATCTAGTGCCATTCCCAGCGCTTGATGGAGGAAGAATCCTTTTTGTTCTAATAGAGGCGATAATAAGAAGACCAATAAAGCCTGCAATTGCAAATACTATAAATATTGCTGGATTCGGAGTGCTTATAGTTTTGATGCTATTTATAACTTATAGAGATATCGTTCAATTGTTTGTTAAATAATTATTTTTGAGATATGATAGCGATATGAAACAATCGCTACTTTTTACTAAAACAAGAAAAGATGCACCAAAAGATGAGGTATCAAAGAATGCTCAATTACTAATTCGTGCTGGATTTATTCACAAAGAAATGGCTGGGGTTTACTCGCTTTTACCACTCGGATTGAGAGTTATAAACAATATAAAGTCTATTGTTGCCGATGAAATGGAAAACATTGGTTCAGGTGAAATCATCATGTCGACTATTCAAAATAAAGAGGTCTGGGAAAAGACAGATCGATGGGACGATAAAAAAGTTGATGTTTGGTTTAAATCAAAAATAAATGGTGGAAGTGAGATTGGTTTTGGTTGGTCTCATGAAGAACCTATAACAGAAATGATGAAAAACTTTGTATCGAGTTACAAAGATCTTCCTATTTATGTTCATCAATTTCAAAATAAATTGAGAAATGAAGTTCGTGCAAAAAGTGGCATCATGAGATGTAGAGAATTTATTATGAAAGATATGTATGCCTTCTCAAAGACAAGAGAAGAGAACGATGTATTCTATTCAAATGCTCAAACTGCATATATGAATGTTTTCAATCGAGTTGGTTTGGGAGACATTACATATATTACTTCTGCTTCTGGTGGAGTATTTTCAAATGAATTTAGTCATGAATTCCAAACTGTCTGTGATGCTGGTGAAGACATAATTTACGTAAATGAAACAAAAAAGATTGCGTTAAATAAAGAAATATTTAATGAAAAAACATTGTCAGATATGGGTATGAAAGAAGAGGATTTTGTTACAAAAAAAGTTGCAGAGGTAGGAAATATATTCAATTTTGGTACTGAAAAGTGCGAGAAATTAGAACTCTTCTTTAAAGAAAATGATGGGACAAAGAAACCGGTATTCTTGAGTTCATATGGAATTGGAATAACAAGACTAATGGGTGTAATTGCCGAAGTTCTATCTGACGATAAAGGTCTGATTTGGCCAAAAGAAGTTTCGCCTTTTGATATACACCTCATCTCAATTGAAGATAAAGAAGGAAAAGTAAAAGCTGAAGCGCAAAAGCTTTATGATAGATTGATAAAGAGTGGTAAAACTGTACTTTTTGATGATAGAGATATGAGAGCGGGGGAGAAATTTGCTGACAGTGATCTTATTGGTATTCCAACAAGAATCGTGATTAGTGAAAAGACAATAAAAGAAGATAGTGTAGAAGTCAAAGACAGAAAGACAGGTAATACGGAAATGATTAAAAATGAAAGAATTTAAAGAGAAAATATTCAAATATTTATCCAATGATATAGGGATCGATCTAGGTACTGCTAATACTCTAGTCTATCTTAAGGGTCATGGAATAGTCGTAACAGAACCATCTGTAGTTGCTGTAAATCAAAAGACAGGAAGAGTCGTTGCGGTTGGAACAGTTGCAAAGGATATGTTGGGTAGAACACCACCGCATATTATTGCTGTAAGACCACTTGTTGATGGAGTTATCTCTGACTTTGAAGTTACTGAAGAGATGATTGCCTATTTAATTAAAAAAGCAGAACAATATTCAAAAAAAGTTCTAGGACCAAGAGTTGTTGTAGGCGTACCTTCTGGTGTTACAAATGTGGAGATTCGTGCGGTTCGAGATGCAGCGAGGAATGCTGGGGCAAGAGAGGTATATATAATAGAAGAACCGATGGCAGGAGCTATCGGTATCCGATTACCAATACACGAACCTGTTGGAAGTATGATAATTGATATTGGTGGTGGTACAACAGATATTGCAGTTATATCACTAGGAGGAATAGTACGTTCAAGGAATCTAAAAGTTGCAGGTGATAAACTAAATAATGACATAATCTCTTATATAAGAAATGAATTTAAAATTTTGATTGGAGAAAAAACTGCAGAAAAAGTAAAGATTGCAGTTGGTTCAGTAATATCAAAGGAATCTCTAGAAACTACAATAAGAGGTAGAGATTTGATAACAGGACTACCAAGAGAGGTTGTTATTACTGATTCAGATATTAGAGAAGCTACATCATCTTCAATAGACACTTTAGTAGAATCAGCAAAAGAAGTACTTGAAACCACACCACCCGAGATTCTCTCAGATGTTATGAATAGAGGAATACACTTAGTTGGTGGGGGTGCTCTCATAAAAGGATTGGATGAACTTCTTTCAGCATCTCTGAAACTTCCAGTTTATGTAGCAGATGATCCACTAACAGCTATAGCTCGTGGTACGGGAATAGTTCTTGAAGATCTAGAGAAGTTTAAAGATGTATTAATACAAAACGAAGATGAGCTACGAACACAAAAGTAATGTTAATGTAAGGAATTTCTCAATCCCTGCGAAGTTTTTTGTTTTTGTTATTATTTTTTTAATTTCATTATGTATTCTTTTTCCTAGATTTGTATCTGGATTATTTATAAAAATTGCTGGCCCATTTTGGAATATTGAAAAAGATATAAAGACAGAAAAAATAAGAGTTTCAATTGATTTACAAAATACTACAATATTAGAATTGGAAAAAGAGAATTCAGATCTGAAAGAAATCATGGCTAGAAGTTCTAGTTCGAGTCCGATGCTTCTTTCTTATATAGTCAAAAAACCACCATTCACAGCTTATGACAGCTATGTAATAGATATTGGTAAAAATAGTGGTGTAAAGATTGGTGACAAGGTATATGCAAATGGTAATGTTCTTCTGGGAGAAATCGTAGAAATAAATGGTAGTTTTGCAAAAGTAAAACTCTATTCATCTTATGGAGAAAAGTTCGACGTTCTGATTGGTAAAAATGATATAGAGGCGACTGCTACAGGAAAAGGTGGTGGGGCTTTCGAAGTTGTATTACCAAAGGATTCCAAGGTCCAACTTAATGACAGTATATCTGTTCCAGATCTCAACGTTTCGGTATTTGGAATAGTAAAAAATATTAGTAGAGATCCTGCAAGAGCGTTTTCTACAGTACTTTTTTCTCAACCATTGAATATATATGAACAAAAGTGGGTTCAAGTTAAATTGGATAAATAATGTATAAGAATTCAAATAGAGAAATGGTCATACGTTTTATTGCGGGATTAATAATATTTTTCTGTATTATTTACGGTTACTGGTGGCTTACTTGGAGTCTTTTGATCTTATTTTTATTTTACTTCCCAAACTATTTGGAAATAATCTTTTTCGGAATAATGTATGATCAACTATACGGACTTCCTATACAGGAATTTTGGAATATAAAATTTATTTTTACAATTTCGAGTATAATACTATTTACTATTTCGACGTTTTTGAGGAAAATACTAATCGTATATGATGATAAACTTTAAAAGAAAAAAGAATAGAAATGTTGAAATCGATCCCGATGAAATCTTTATAGACTCTCACAACTTACCTCAATTTGATAATCAACAGTTCGAAGGAAGACTCGAAAAACCAATTTCAAAATTGAGCCTATTTATCGTCTTCTCTTTTTTCTTTTTAATTTTAATTGTTTTTACTTTTAAAATTTGGAATTTGCAGATTGTAAATGGAGAAAGTTACAACCAGAAGAGTGAAAATAATCGATTAAGACATACGCCAGTATTTGCGGTTAGAGGAGTTATCTATGATAGGAATGGAGTAGAGATAGCTTGGAATGAACCTAGTGATGATCCAGACTTTTTCTCTAGAAGATATAGTACAAGTACAGGATTAGCGCATACAGTAGGTTACGTTCAATATCCATCAAAGGACGGAGCAGGATTTTATTATAAAGAAGATTTTGAAGGTATAGATGGTATTGAAAAATATTTTAATAGTGATTTAAAAGGTTCAAATGGAGTAAAACTTGTAGAGGTAAATGCTTTAGGTAAGGTCCAATCTGACAATATAATTCAACCCGCCAAAGAAGGTAAAAGTATAAATTTATCTATCGATTCTAGAGTCCAGTCTGAGATGTATAGAGCTATAAAAGATATAGCAAACCGTGTGGGATTTACCGGAGGTGCTGGAATGATAATGGATATTAAGACAGGAGAGGTTATTGCTATAACTAGTTATCCAGAATTTGATCCAGAGATAATGTCCTCAAAAAGCGATACTGCAAAAGTGAAATCGTATTTGACCAGTACAGGGAAACCATTTTTGAATAGAGCAGTAGATGGTCTATATACTCCAGGATCCATCGTAAAGCCCTATATGGCACTTGCTGCATTGAATGAAGATATAATAGACCCAAGTAGGAAAATATTGAGTACTGGGTCAATATCTGTTCAAAATCAGTATTTTCCAGATTTACAAACGACCTTCAAAGACTGGAAAGCTCACGGCCTTGTAGATATGAGAAGAGCGATTGCTGTATCATCCGATATTTATTTCTATGAAGTAGGAGGAGGATATAAAGAATTAAAAGGATTGGGAATAAATAGAATTGAAAAGTATATGAGAATGTTCGGCTTTGGTGAAAAAATTGAAAATTCATTCTTTACGGGTGGTAGTGGAACTGTACCAAATCCAGAATGGAAAAAAGCAAATTTTAGAGGGGAAGCATGGAATCTTGGAAATACTTATCATACATCCATCGGGCAATACGGTTTCCAGGTATCAGTTGTGCAGATTACTCGAGCAGTTGCTTCATTGGTCAATAATGGTTTGCTTAGAGACCCAAGTATTATAAAAGGTGAAGAAGGTAAAATATTGAGACAAATAGATATTCCAAAAGAGTACTTTACTATCGTTAAAGAGGGTATGAGACTAGGTGTTACTGAAGGTACAGGATCATCTTTGAAGCTACCATTCGTCGATGTTGCATCGAAATCAGGTACTGCAGAGCTTGGGGTCACAAAAGACAATGTAAATTCATGGATGACAGGCTTTTTCCCATATAAAAACCCACGTTACGCTTTTGCAGTAATTATGGAAAAGGGATCCGCACACAATCTAATTGGTGCAGGGTCGGCAATGAGGGAAGTTTTCGAATGGATGAATATAAATACCCCAGAATATTTCAAATAATCGGGTTTTTGCCAACATTTACTTTATTGCAATAATGCGCTATTATATGGGTCTTATAATTCATTAAATTTAAAGCCTAATATGAGTGCAGACAAACAATATCTTACAAGTGAGAAAATGCAGGAATTCCGAAAAGAATTGGAATTTTTGAAAACAGAAAAGAGAAAGCAAGTAGCAGAAAATCTAGAATATACAAAGAAGCTCGGAGACCTTTCAGAAAACGCTGAATACCACGATGCAAGACAAGTACAAGCTGAAGTTGAAGACAGAATAAGTCATCTTGAAAATCTAATAAAAACAGCAGTTATTGTGGATGGTAGTGATTCAGCTCTAAAGGAAGGTATGGTATCTATAGGCTCTACAGTTAAGGTACAAAAGGAAGGAGAAAAGGAAGTTAGAGAATACAAGATCGTTGGTTCAGAAGAAGCAGATATGGCACACGGTAAAGTTTCAAACTTATCACCACTAGGATCAGCTCTACTTGGCAAAAAGAAGGGTGATAAAGTAGATGTAAATACTCCAAAAGGAAAAATAGTTTATACACTTATTTCTGCATAATAAATAAAATAAATGGCTTCATTAGAAGAACTAAGAGCAACAAGACTTCAAAAATTGGAACTTTTAAAGAAAGCTTCGATGGAACCATATCCAAGCAAGGTTCCAAGAACTTTTTGTTTGAAAGACGCTAGAGCAAACTTCGAATCATATCTAAAAGATGATAAAGAAGTATGTTTGGCAGGAAGAATAATGGCAATAAGAGGGCAAGGAGCAATACTCTTTGTTGTTCTTTATGATGGAAAAGACAAATTCCAAGCAGTTTTTAAAAAAGATGAAATTGATGAAAAACTATTCCAGCTCTTTACAGATGCAATAGATATTGGTGACTTTATTTCTGTAACAGGGAATTTCTTCAAGACCCAAAGAGGTGAAGAAAGTATTTTGGTAAAAACTTGGACAATTGCATCAAAATCTCTACTACCTTTACCAGAGAAGTGGCATGGAATCACAAATGATGATGAAAGATATAGAAAGAGATATCTAGATATTTTGATGAATGAAGAATTGAGAGATTTATTTATTAAAAAATCAAAATTCTGGGATGTAACAAGAACTTTCTTAAAAAATAAAGGTTTTCTTGAAGTTGAAACACCAACACTAGAGATTACGACTGGCGGTGCTGAAGCTACTCCTTTCAAGACTCATCACAATGACTATGATCTAGATGTTTATATGAGAATATCAGTTGGAGAACTATGGCAAAAGAGACTTATGGCTGCAGGTTTCCCGAAGACTTTTGAAATAGGACGTGTATATAGAAACGAGGGCTCAAGTCCAGACCATTTGCAAGAGTTTACCAATATGGAATTCTATTGGTCTTTTGCTGACTATGAAGATGGTATGAATTTGGTAGAGGAATTGTATAAAAAGATTGCAAATGAAGTTTTTGGTACAACAAAGTTCACGACTCGTGGACACAGTTTTGATATGAATGATGAATGGAAGAGGATTGATTTTGTTTCAGAAATAAAAAAGCAAACAGGCATAGATGTAAATACTGCAACTGAAACTGAATTAAAAAAGAAACTTCAAGATCTTAAAGTAAATTATGAAGGAGAAAATAAAGAGAGACTGATAGATACTTTGTGGAAATATTGTAGAAAGACTATAAGTGGTCCAGCTTTTGTTATCAATCAACCCGTACTAGTTTCACCCTTAGCAAAACAAATTCCAGGAAAAGGAGTTGTGCAACAATTCCAACCAATTCTTGCTGGAAGTGAACTAGGTAAAGGTTATTCAGAGTTGAATGATCCTATCGATCAAGCGGAGAGATTCAATGTTCAACAGAAATTGCTTGAGGGAGGGGACACTGAAGCTATGATGGCAGATCATGAATTTATAGAAATGCTAGAACATGGTATGCCACCTACTTCTGGTTTTGGTTTTGGAGAGAGACTATTCTCATTCTTAGCTGATAAGCCTATAAGAGAACTGCAGATGTTCCCACTGATGAGGCCGAAGGGCTCTGTCGCGAATAAAGAAACAAAAGTTGCAGTTTTGGTTATAAGAAACGACCTTGGTGAGACTTGGAAAGTCTTGAATACATCAGCACATCTCGGAGCGTCTCTCGGATCTCACTTGGGTAAAGGTCTACTTTTACAAGATGTAGTCAGTACTAAAGATAAAGTAGGAATTAATTTAAATATTAAACATGCAATTATGATTAAAGAATGTAATGATTCTCAATCACTAATTAATATTACACAAAAAGCAAAAGAAAATAATCTTGAAGTTGAAGAATTTACTCGTCAAATGCAGGATACTACTAATGATAAAAAAGTAATTACTCAGACTTCATTGTTGAATAATGAAGAGGTTGAAAGACTCGGGGTTTTGATCTTTGGAGAAAAAGACAGAGTTGAAGAAATCACTAAAGACTTTAAGTTGTTCACTTAATAATCCACTAGTTATCCACCAAGTTATGAAATCTTGATAAAATTTTCGTCAATTTTGCTATTGTCTTACATTTTTTAATTGAAATAATTAGAGGATGTCGGAAGAATACGAAAAAGACTTTGATGGGTGGAATAGGGTGAAGAAAAATGTCGATAGAAAAAATATTGATAAAGACTTCTATTTCTATGCAAGAGAGATTTGGTGGGGATCGTTAGGGTTAAATATTGGAGCAGAATCAGATGGTAAGAATGATTTATTTGAAAGACCACTGTTGATACTAAAAGTCTTTAATAAAGAAATGCTTTGGTGTCTACCAATAACATCAACAATAAAAGACTTACCTTTTTACTATAAAATAAAATTTAATGATGAACCTAGATCTGTTCTTGTAACCCAAATAAAGACTATTAGTTCCAAGAGACTTCTAAGAAAGGTAGAAAAGATGAATGATAAAGATTTTAATGAAATAGTTAAAAGAGTTATAAGTTTTCTAAAAAGCGAAACCCCCACAATTTGTGGGGGAATCTCGGAGCCCGAAGGCGATAATATATAAATAATACCAAATCTGTTTGTACTGTCAAACATGATATAATCTATACATTACTAGTCATAATACTAAACATGAAAACAACGGGATTATCGGGGAATGAGATATATTGTTTGGATAAAATAGGTTACAAAGCTGGAGATATTGTCGTTGGAAATAGCGTACATTCTCTAGGGCTTGGAAGAAGTATTGGATCAGCATTTCGCGCTATTGTAGGTGGGGAAGTTGTTCAATTTACTAATCTTATTGAGGAAGGACGTTCAGCTGCTTTGGCAAGAATGGAAAAAGAAGCACAGGATCGCGGAGCTATAGGTATTACAGGTGTAAATAGCGAAATAGTTTTCCATGGTCAAAATATGGAATTCCTTTCTATAGGTTCTTCACTTCATACCAAGAACTATGATGAAAAAAACGGTTCTGCAAAAGAAATTCTTAAGTTTAGTACATCAACTGACGGTCAAGATCTTTTTGCTCAAGTAGATGCTGGATATGAACCTGTAAAATTCGTATTTGGTAACGTCGCATATTCAATTGGTATTACAAGAGGTATTATTGGTGCATTCAAAACTCTTGGCAGAGGTGAGATAAAGGAATTTTCTGATATTTTCAACAAGACTCGCCATCTTGCTTTAGAAAGAATCACAAATGAAGCAAAAAAGGTTGGAGCAAATGCTGTAGTTGGTATTGAGACAACCATATTGCCAGTTATAGGTTCAGGATTGCAAGAAATGCTTATGCTTGGAACTGCTTCTATAAATCCGGCTTTGCCAAAAGAAACAGTAACAACAAGTGATCTAACACCACAAGAAATGTGGAATCTAAATAAAATGGGTTATGCTCCGGAGAAAATATTGATAGGTACTTCTGTATATTCACTTGGACTAGTTGGAAGTATTACTTCAGCTTTGAAATCTTTTGTTAAAGGAGAAATAACTGAGCTTTCATCACTTATATATGAAGCAAGAGAAAATGCTTTAGCAATCATAAATAAAGAGGCAGATGCAATAGGCGCAGATGAAGTAGTTGGAGTTAAGACTTATGTATATCAATTGGGAAGTGGTTTGATAGAATTCCTTGCTATTGGAACAGCAGTAAAGAAGGTTCAGGGACTAACAAGTAAGAGTGAACAACTACCTCCACAGGTATTCACTCAAGATTGGGATACATTCGTAAATACTGCAGAATTTAATGTAGGTTTTGATCTAAATCAGGGTCTATAATTTCAAAATATTTTATTTCAAAATAAAATAACAAACTTATCCCCATTTGTGGGGATTTTTGTTTGCAAAGATATATGTTGTGGGATAAAATGGTATGTAAGTGGGATGAAGTAGGAAATTAAATTGTTCTACGATTCGACCGTAAAATAAAATAATTTTTAAAAAATAATCTCACAAACAAAATGCTGATCGGAGAACACCTACACACGATTGATGATAAGAGTAGAGTTTCTCTTCCTTCGAAATTTCGAAAGGAAATGGGAAGCACTGTTGTTATCGCTCCTGGAATAGATAGCTGTCTCTTTATTTTTACATTAAAGGGATGGAAAGAATTCGCAGAGAGACTTTCGAGACCGGATTCTTCATCAGTATTACAAGCAGACAATCGAAATTTCAACCGAATAATTTTCGGTCGTGCGACTGAAGTAGAGGTTGATTCGATAGGACGTATTTTGATTCCAGTTCATCTTTGTGAGCATGCAGGTATCACTAGTAAAGTAGCGATAATCGGTGTGTTGAATAGAGTTGAAATCTGGGATGAAAAGGTTTGGTCGTCGTATCGTACTGCTGTTGAGAAGAAAACTGACGCTCTTGCTGAAAAGCTGGGTTCAGTCGGAATTCTTTAAGATAGCTGTACCAATATGACGAAAAATACAGAATACATCCACAAGACAGTTCTTTTAAAAGAGTCAATAAATGGTCTAGATATCCATCAAGGTGACATTTATCTTGATGGAACTCTAGGAAGCGCAGGACATGCAGAATATGCTCTAAGAATAAATGAAGGAAAAATAAAAGTGATTGGTCTCGATAGAGATAGCCAAGCACTTTTAAGATCAAAGGATCGACTTAGACTATATTCTGATGTAGCACTCATTGAATCAAGTTATGGAGACTTAGATCAAGCTCTAGATAGTCTAAAAATCGGAAAGATAGATAGGATTATGCTTGACCTTGGTTTGTCTTCAGACCAATTTGAAACCTCAGGTAGAGGATTCGCTTTTAAAAAGGATGAACCACTACTTATGACTTTTAAATCAAACTTGGTAGAAGGAGATCTGACTGCTCATGAGATAGTGAATTCATGGCAAGAAGAGAATATTGCAGATGTGATCTATGGATATGGAGAAGAAAGATATTCAAGAAGAATCGCTCATGTAATAGTCAAATATAGAGAAAAAAAGACCATCGAAAAGACTAGTGAATTGGTGGAGATAATCTCACAAGCGGTACCAGTTTTTTATAGAAAAGGAAAGCTTCATCCAGCGACTAGAACTTTTCAAGCATTGAGAATTGCAGTGAATGATGAACTCAATACTCTAAAGAAAGGTTTGGAAAAAGGCTTCGCTAGATTGAATAAAGGGGGAAGGATGGCAATAATCTCTTTCCACAGTCTAGAAGATAGAATAGTCAAAAATTTTAATAAAGAAAAAGAGAGTAAAGAAGAAGCGAAGATAATTACAAAAAAGCCAATTGAACCGAGTGATGAAGAAATAAAGGAGAATCCAAGGTCAAGAAGTGCAAAATTAAGAATTTTAGAAAAAATAATATAAATATGACACAAGTATTAGCAAACAATTTGAAAGATGTAATGAAATATAGAGAGACAATATTTACCTTCTTGGTATGCTCAATATTTATACTTTTCGCATCATATATTTATTTCGTTCACGAAGCAGTGACAAACGTTGTGGCTCGAGAGCAGATAGTAAAAGAGAATCGAGCTCTAGCAACCAATGTTAGTGAATTGGAAGGCAAATATTTCTTGGTAAAGAATACAATCAGTATAGAATTAGCGCATGAGAAGGGATTTGTTGATGGAGAAGTTACATCTTTTATATCAAACACATCTCTAACTGCAATGGCTAATCATAATGAACTCTAATCTTGTATTTAGAATAAGAATAATACTCGGTTGTGTAGTATTTGTAGCTTTGGTTATAGTGACCAAGCTATTTTTTGTACAGATAATATCTGGAAGTGAGTATAGTGCAACAGCAGATCGGCAATATATAAAGCCTCAGACATCGAACTTTGACCGAGGTTCGATTTTCTTTTCATCGAAAGATGGAACAAAGATCGCTGCAGCTACCGTAAAAGATGGCTACAATCTATCTATAAATCCAAAAAATATTAGAGACGAAAACCAGGTCTATACAGCGCTTTCTCAATATATGGATATAGATAAGATTGTTTTCTTAGATAAAACAAGTAAAAAGAATACTTCATATCAAGAGATTCAGAAAAGACTCGAAATACCCCTAGGACAATCTCTAAAAGCCCTAAAAATACCCGGCGTTGATGTTCAAAAGGAAAGTTGGAGAATATACCCAGGTAATTTCCTAGCTGGGGATACAATAGGTATTATCGGTTACGACAAGAATAATAATCTAGCAGGACGTTACGGTCTTGAAAGTTATTACAACGATATTCTCTCAAGGAAAAGTGTAGATTCGAGTTTGAATTTTTTTGCTGAACTTTTCAGTGGAATAAAGAAAACAGTTTTTCTGGATAATGCAAAAGAGGGAGATGTGATCACAACTATAGAACCGACGGTCGAAAGTTATCTCGAGAATACTTTGGCGGATACAAAGAAGAAATGGAATTCAGATTCTATCGGAGGAATAATCATGGATCCTCAGACAGGTGAGATTTATGCTATGGCAGAATTGCCGAACTTTAATCCAGCTGATTTAACAAATATCAGTGATCCAAAAATCTTTTCAAATTCTCTAGTTGAAAATGTATATGAAATGGGGTCGATCATAAAACCATTAACAATAGCTTCAGGTATTGATTCAGGTGTAATCACTGCAAAATCAACATACGATGATGCGGGTTCACTACTTTTAAGTGGTAAAAAAATATCAAACTATGATGGCAAAGCGAGAGGTGTAATACCGATGCAAGAGATATTGAGTCAATCACTAAACGTCGGTGCAGCTTATGTTTCTCTAAAGATCGGTGCACAAGACTTTTTAAAATATTTCCAGAGTTTTGGTATTGGTGACAAGACAGGAATCGATCAACCAAATGAACAAAAGGGTATAATCAAGAACCTTATAACAGGTCGCGATGTTGAAATCGCAACTATCTCTTATGGACAAGGTATAGCACTTACTCCAATACAAACTGTAAGGGCATTATCAATTCTTGCTAATGGTGGTAAACTAGTTACCCCGCATATTGCAAAGAGTATTGAATATGTAGATGGCAATCAAGTAGATCTTACTTTTCCTAAACCTAGACAAGTTCTAGAGAAAGAGACTACAGATGATGTTACTGAAATGCTTATAAACGTAGTAGATAAAGCATTGAAAAAGGGAGAGGTGAAAATGGAGAGATACAGTATTGCTGCAAAGACTGGTACGGCACAGATTGCAGATCCAGTTAATGGAGGTTATTATAGTGATAGGTATCTGCACTCATTTTTCGGCTATTTTCCAGCCTATAATCCCAAATTCATAGTTTTTATTTACCATGTTTATCCAAAGGGTGCAGATTTCGCTTCAGAGACTCTCACAGATCCATTTATACAGCTGACAAAACTTTTAATTAATTATTACAATATAATTCCAGATAGATAATATGAAAAATATATTTAAAAAAGTAATAACTTCAATTTTATTATGGGAATCAAAACTTATTCTCAAGAAATATAAACCTTTTGTAATATCTATTACAGGAACAGTTGGCAAAACTTCTACAAAAGATGCAATATTTACAGCGCTTTCAACTTCAGACTATGTAAGAAGAAGTGATAAAAGTTTTAATAGTGAAATAGGGATCCCTTTAACAATCATCGGTTGTGACAATGGCTGGAGTGACCCTATCGCTTGGTTAAGTAATATTTTCCAAGGTTTGGAGCTAATAGTTTTTAAATCTGACTATCCAAAAACTCTAGTTTTGGAAGTTGGAGCAGATCATCCACATGATATTGAATCTGTTTCGAAGTGGTTACAAAGTGACATTGTAGTTATGAATAAAGTAGGGGATATACCAGTCCACGTAGAATTCTTTGCTTCAGCCGAAGAAGTTCTAAAAGAGAAATCTTTTTTAATTAAAACTTTAAAGCCAAATGGAACCCTCGTCCTTTTCTCTGATGATAAAAAAGTAAGTAATCTCGCTCAAGGAGTAAAACAAACTGTAATGACTTTTGGAATAAATGAAATGGCAACAGTCACCGCTTCGAATGTTTCCGCTTTTTATAATGATGACAAGACTCCAGAAGGAATGTCATTTAGAATAAATAATAAAGGTAATAGTATACCAATGAAAATAAATGGAACTCTAGGTAGTCAGCAGATATATCCGATAATCGCTGCAATAACAGTGGGAATAGCAAAGGGGATAGCGATACCAAAATTGATCGATGCATTCGAGAAGCATAGTGCACCGAAGGGAAGAATGAATATTTTAAAGGGTATGAATGATTCAACAATCATAGATGATACCTACAATGCTTCACCAGATGCACTGCGAGAAGGATTAACAGCACTGGCTTCATTACAAGTCTCTGGCAAAAGAATAGCGGTAATAGGAGATATGATGGAACTCGGTAACTTCTCAGCAGAAGAACATAGAAAGGCGGGTATACAAGCGATACAGTCTTCAGATGTGCTGGTTACAGTAGGACCAAGAGCAAAAGTGATGAGTGATAAAGCAATAGCTTTTAACAATTCAGCAGATGCGGGAGAATATCTAAAAACAATAATATCTCAAGGTGATGTTGTGTATGTAAAAGGCTCGCAATCAATGCGTATGGAGAGAGCGGTGAAGATTATATTGAATGATCAGTCTTTGGCACCGAAACTACTAGTGAGACAAGATAAAGAGTGGTTGGAGAAGAAGTAGGTTTACAAGAGAGGATTTAGTGGTATCATTGTATTTTGAAAGCACAAACAATGGAGGCATGAATGAGTAAAGAAAATTGTAAAGGATGCGGTAAGTGTCAGGAAGGTGGTTCAAACAGCCCCAATAACCAAGGAGGTTGTGGTTGTTCCAAGGATTCTAAAAAAGAAGAAAAACCTGCTGTCCAGGGACATAACTGGACGGTGGTAACATTTGATCGTGCTGAGGATTCAGCTTTGATGGATGGATAATCGCAGGCCTGCAGTATTTTTATACTAGCAGGCCTTGTTTTATGTATTGTAAAATTGTGATTTTTAGGTTAATCTATTGTTAAATATGGCCCTATCGTCTATCGGCTAGGACACATCCTTCTCAAGGATGGAAGCAGAGTTCGATTCTCTGTAGGGTCACAATAGAGAGAGCTAGTTCGAGCACTCGACAAGGGTCGAAACTAGCAAACAAAAGCAAGTCAGAAATGACTTGCTTTTGTTGTAGTTTAATACAACGATTTATGTTATAATCTTTTTATGAAAGATGATGCCAAAAAGTTGGGAGAAAATCTCAAAAAGCTTAGGATCAAAAAAGATATTAGCCAAATAGAACTCGCCAGAATATTAGGCGTTGATCGATCTTTTGTGAGCAATATCGAAAACGGAAAGAATAATCCGACTCTTTCAACCATTACTAGCTTAGCTAAGGCGTTAGGTGTTTCAACTAACGAACTTTTAAAATAATATGTCGTCATCAATA
>CAYIYK010000011.1:0-21479 GCA_964367745.1 uncultured Candidatus Saccharibacteria bacterium
CTCCTGCTCCGATTGTTGAAGATGCTAGTGAGTATATACCGTTAGTGAATCCTATAAGTGTAGATGTTGAGTTTGCATTTGTTGAACCGAATAGAGTGTTGGTGAATGGGAAGGCAGAACCTGTTCCTCCTGAAGGCCATGATGTTCTACAGTCTGTAGTTATACATATAGTGTTTGCTGATATTACAGTTGTACTAGCGTATGGGAAGGTTGAGGCTGTTGAGGTTGTTGCGGTGAAGTAACCGGCTACAACCTGACCAGCAACTGATAGTTTTGCGTATGGAGAACTTGTACCGATACCAATATTTCCACTACTTACAGCTTTTCCAATACCATTTACATTTGTACCGAATATTATATTTCCAATATTTAATTGATTTGAATCAGTATCACTAGGAGCATCAACGTCGTAGCCCAAGATTACATTGTATGCACCTGTAGATATTTCATCACCAGCATGATAACCAATAGCTATGGTTCCTGTAGCTGTTCCGAGTTGCAAAGCACCTTTACCTACCGCCACATTTTGACTAGACCACACATTAGTTAAGAGAGAATCTGCACCTATAGCAATATTGTCATTACCAATTGTATTTGCATAACTAGCCGAAGAACCTAATGCTAGGTTATAGCTACCAGTGCTGTTTGACGATAGGGTTCCTATAGATCCTTGCCATCCTCCAATTGCAACATTGTGTTGACCTGAAGTATTTGAAGTCAGTGCACCGTAACCCATAGCAATATTTTCGAAACCACTTGTGTTTGAAGTTAAGGTATCAATACCTATAGCAATATTGTCACTTCCAGATGTTATATTATTAGCCATCGATCCCTGACCTAAAGCTATATTTCCATAACCATAACCAAACTCTAATTGCAAAATTTTTGAAACTGATTGTAAATCCCTATCATCAACACTTCCTATACTAAATACAGTATTATTTGAATTAAGGGTGAAACTTGCTCTAGTTGAATCAGATGAATTTGAGTCTGTAATAACAAGAGAGGAATCAATATTAGGTCCTGATATATTTAGTTTTGATAAAGGTTTACTTGTTCCAATACCAACATAACCGTTTTGAAGAACATTCAAATATGATGAACTTACTGCTAGTCCTCCATTTAATGTCGAAGTCGCAGTAGTAGAAGTAGCTGTAAAATATGACCCAATAATATTGTTACCAAGTATATCTCCACCTACAGACAGTCTTTGTCCTGGAGAGGTTGTTCCGATACCTATGTTTGAATTGAAGTATGCGTTACCAGTTGTAGTAGCCCCACCAGATATAGTTAGACCACCTGTTGCTGTACCATTACCGATTGTTGAAGATGCTAGTGAGTATATACCGTTAGTGAATCCTATGAGTGTAGATGTTGAGTTTGCATTTGTTGCACCGAATAGAGTGTTGGTGAATGGGAATGGTGAGGCAACTGCGATACCTAGTGAAGAAGTCGCTGTTAATGTATATCCCCCCAAAGCATTACCGACTAGTATATTTCCATAACTAGGAGCGGTAGTTAGCCCTGTTCCTCCATATACAACACCTACAGATGTAGTAGCTGTTACTAATCCGTTGTTTGCTTGTAGAGGGCCGTTTAGAGTATTTAAATATAAATTACCTGATATTGTCTGGGCGGTTGAAGATGCAAATGCTAGTGTCAGTCTTCCTCCAATTGATGCTGTTTGAGAGTTTGGATCGAAATAATATTTTGCTGAAGTAGTTGAATTACTTCCAATAGCAACAATATCACTGTTGTTATTTGAATAATTTATAAATTCTCCAAAAACATTTGAAGTTGTGGTTGACCAAGTACCTCCTCCTGTTCCACCTGAGGAAGGCCACGTAGTTCTACAGTCTGTAGATATACATATAGTAGACGCGGATATAGCTGTCGTACTTGCATATGGGAATATTGATGAAGTCGTAGTTGTGGCAATGAAGTATCCAGAACTTACACTTCCAGCATCAGATCTTAAAAATTGTGTACTATCTAGTCCATCCAAAGTATCAGCAACAAAAGCTGAAGGTACAGCACCTATTATTTTTCTTGGTGACATTTCCCCATCACCTTCTATATCGACTCCTAAATAGAGAGTTTGATTAAAATCTACACTTGAAAGTGAATCAACAGAACCTAACATTACGCTGAACAGACCATTTGTAACTTGTACCTTATTTCCACCATTCAATGTTTCAGTCCAAATCGGAGAACCGCCAGAAGATACTGTATATAATTTAAATACCATCGAATATGTACTATCAGCGACCGCAACATTTGAACTATTTGTTAGTTTACCTTGATAATTGATTTGTTTATTTATAGCAGCTTGTGCAAGAGGTGAAAATACAAAAGATAGGATCAAAATTATAGATATAAATATATTTTTATTTCTAAGATTCTCTTTATGTTTCTTATAAATAAAAATACCTATTGTCGTACATAGAGCAAAAATAACAACGGCTATTGCTAATAATTTATAATTTATATCTATATTAAAGCTACTTTTATCTACAATACTTTTTACCGATTCAAAAACCGAAGCCTTTAGAACGCCATTGAATCTTTTTAGACTTTGATTTTTATAATCAAGAACAATCGCATTTATTTTATATTCTCCATTCTTACCTAATGATCCGATAGTTGCTTCATATGCTGTCTTGTCTTTATTTACTCTTAATAAAAATGTGAAAACTTTATTACTATCTTGCACATCAGATATTGAAATCGCTATAGTCTTTAGATCCTCTGGAACTTTTTTATAATCAAGAGATATTGTAAGTGGTTTATTACCATCAATAGGAACTATGTTCTTTGCGTGATTAATTGATACACTATCTTGAGTAAAATCAAAATCAAAAAAAGTTAATCCTTTAACGATCGGTTCTACACTTGGTGAAGAAGGAAGTCTATCGAATATTTCTACACTATTAATAGGCTTTGTAATATCACCTTTCTTTGGTAAGAGTGACTGTGCTAATACTCCTGAAGAATAAATACCTGAAGAGTTTTTGGCAAAGATTGCATAGTAGTACGTAACACCAATTTTAATATTATTGTCTATAATACTATTTGAATTCCCTTCAAAAATAATATCTCCATCATTAAGATTCGCTGGGAAAAATTTTGCAGATCTAACAATTCTAACTGAGTCTATATTTGCTTGAAATGGATATTGCCAAGTCAAATTTATATTCTCAGCAACGGGATTTGCTTGGAAATTTAATACATTCACAGAGCCACGATGTCTTCCAAGTGCAGAAGAGGTATCATTTGATTCATTTGACCCTGAACCAGAAGAAGATATTGCACCGGACTGTTGGTATCCTGAATTAATCTTATAATTTGTACTTGATACATCACCAGTTCCAACTTCGCCAAGTGTATCTTCTACAATTCTAGAACTTCCAGTCGTATGTGATCCACCGAAATTCATACTATCTCTTTCGATTGAATAGTTTCCACTAGACATTGTTGCTGAATGAGCAAAAGAAAAAGGTAGTATAGAGAAAAATACAATTAGGATTTGAGAAATTATTATTTTTTTATTAAATAATGATTTCATAATCTATTTTGTATTATCATTAACTGGAACCAGAACGTAAATAAAATCACTTCCCTTCGTCTCCTTAAATACTGGAGTAATGATTCCTGAATTACCAGAACTATCCGGCTTAACAATTACTTCATCAGAAAATGACTCTTTAATCTTATTCTTAATTACCTCATCCTTTGCCTCAGAATTTGAAGATGGTATTACAGCAAATCCGTTAAATGCCACATCACCTACGTTTGATGTATAAACTGAATCTTCTGGAGTTGAATCTACATTTTCTTCAACTAAATTATTTGTTCTATTAACAAAGATATTCTTTGCTAATGTTGGAAGAGATTTTATAAAAGCAAAAGAATTTTCTATAAATTGACCTGTGCTATCTAGAACATTTGCTGACAATGAATCATTACCGATCTTTGATGCAACCTGATTTACAGTATTTGTATTTACAGCAATCGATTGAAACATAAAAAATAAACCTAGAACACAGAGTGTAGAAGTAAAAACTAATTTAGCTGACGAAGGAGAGAAGAATTCTGATTTTTTACAATTTGGAGCAATCAAAAAAGATTCTGAAACAAAATATGGTAAAGAAAATAGTTCTGGAACATTTGGCATTAGTCTTAGACTACTTGGATCACACGCAATAACTTGTGATGTTGTAGGAACACTGAACTCAGTTGTAGCAACTGGTTCAACAATCTTATTATCTTCACAAACAACATTACTTGTTTCAACAGCATTAACTAATTCATAAGAAACTAGTGCATCATTCTTAATCGAATCATTATATATTTTTTTAGATAGCTTTCTTTTCTCTTTATTCTTATCCCTAATCAAATCATTCACAGAAAGCTTATGATCAATAATCGACTTCTCAGTTACGAACCAAGTTCGTCCAATCATTTTTGCTTCAATTTTTCCTAATCTGCATAATTGGCCAACATAGTCACTACTATATCCAAATAGTTCTTGAACTCGTCTAGCCGAGATGTAATTTTTATCTTGTAAAATAAGACTATTTCTCATAATTTAATTCATAATAATTATATCGTATCTCGGCCTAAAAGATGCCGAAAAATGTGGATAAAATTACATGAAATAATAAAAAATGACAGATGAAATTTTGACGGATAAATCATTAAATTAATGCGCACAAACTTATGATCTAAACTTACACTTCTACATAACTACAAATCAGCATAATCTCGAACTAGAGTAGAGAATTGTAAAATCAAGACGTCATCAATTAGCCTAATTACATAAAACCTTAGTGGTCACGATAAGCAGTGACAAGTACAAAATCATCCGAGATGAATATATATTAAGCCATTTTTTATAACCACAAACCGTGCCACGGAGCACACCTTCAACCTACTTTCAATCTAAATATAAGCAATACAAATTCCGAATAAGAAACATAGATTGCCTCTATACTTATTTAATCACTTAACGATTTTAAGCCATTTAATTGCAGATCAATAAAAAAATCGTGCCTTTAAAATGCGATATAGGGAATTAAAATAAATACCACAACCAAAATTATAAACTAAAAAAATATTATGCTATAAATCAATTAAATAAATCATCGAAATTTTAAAACACGAGCAGTTCAAGAAATCAAAATTTTGTAGCAAAACAATATTGACTATGGGTCAAAAAAGTACGCCCTTTTGTAAAATAAATAAGGTTAATAATGTGGATAAAACATTATACAAGCTTACTATATTTGTTATAATGTATATTAATGTTTATAAAGGTTTAATAATCTATTCAAAATGGAAAATAAATACATAACAATCAAGCAAGCAGCCGAGATATTAGGAGTTTCAACACTCACTTTACGCAATTGGGACAATAGCGGTAAGTTCAAAGCAGGAAGACACCCTATAAGTAATTATAGGGTCTATGAGATAGTTGATTTAGAGAACATACTACTTCAAATGGGTATGAAAACAGATTCTAGGAAAGCTACTAGAAATGAGATAAAGAAGCTTATAGTTAAGCACCTTACTGATTAATAATTTTTAGAAGTAGTTGTTTTAGGATTTCTGGATTAGCTGAACCTTTTGTTAGTTTCATTCCCTGTCCGACCAGGAACTGTAGTGCAACTTCTTTTCCATTTTTATAATCACTTACTACTGAAGGATTTTTATTTACAATATCGGTTACAATATTTATTATTTCACTTTCATCATTCTTTTGGATAAATCCATTTTTCTCAGCTATAGATTCAGGACCAGTTTGATCATTTAACATTATTTGTAATGTATCTTTTGCACCACGTGATGAAAGTTTTTTCTCGTCGATCATAATCATCAATTTTGAAAAATTATCTGTAGATACAGAGTTTAGATTTTTATTTTCTTTTTTTATCAAACCTAGATAATCAGAAAGGATATAGTTTATTGAGAGTTTAACAATTATATTATTATCTTTAACTACCTGTTCGAAGTATTCTGCAATCTCCGGTGATTCAATAAAAACAGCAACTTCCTTTTCAGTCATCTTATAATCTTTAACGAATCTATTTCTTTTATCCCAAGGCAATTCTGGCAAAGTTGTTTCAATGTTTTCTTTTGAGAATTCGGGTATTTCACTAATCTTTAATTTTGGTAGATCTGGTTCTGGGAAATATCTATAGTCATGTGAACTCTCTTTTAATCTTTGAGAATATGTCTTGCCTGTATTTTCATCCCAACCTCTAGTTTCTTGTATAACAACTTCCCCATTTTCAAGAGCATTGATTTGTCTTTCTATTTCATAAGCAATTGCTTTTTCAACTGCCTTGAATGAATTAAGATTTTTAACTTCGGTTTTAGTACCGAACTTTTCTGTTTTACTAACAGATATATTTGCTTCAACTCTCATCTCCCCTTTTTCAAGATTTGCTTCACCTGCATTTAGATATCTTAAAAGTAATTGTAATTCTTTTGCAAACTTAACCGCAGTCTCCGCATCGTGAATAACTGGTTCAGTAACAAGCTCCATCAAAGGAACACCTGCTCTATTAAAATTCACCAAACTCTTTTCATGAATATCATGAGTTGATTGTGCTGTGTCTTCTTCCAGATGAATTCTAGTTAAATCGATACCAGAAATATTACCACCTGAGACTAGTGGGTATTTGTATTGACTGATCTGATACCCTTTTGGAATATCTGGATAGAAATAATTCTTTCGATCCCATTCAGTGAAATCTGCAATATTGCCTTTTACAGCTCGCCCGATCTTTATTACATGCTTTATAGCTTCTTTATTTAATACCGGTAGAGTTCCAGGGTGGCCCATACAGATTGGACAGACATTAGTATTTGGCTTCTCTTCATCTGGATTATTCCTACAAGAACAGAACATCTTGGAAGATGTTTTTAGTTCTGCATGTATTTCCAAACCTATCGTTGCTTTATAGCCTTTCATGGGAATAATATATCATTTTCTCAACTTCTTTACTATTTCGTCTGAAAGATTTTTTATTGAATTATCATCAAGTATTGTAACCACCAAAATATCTTTATTAAATTTCTCCAATTTCTTTATTGCTGTAGCTATTCCCTTTTCATCAGTAACATCAGTCTTTGTTAGAATAATAGTTTCTTCTTTTTCATCTAGCCCTTGACCATATTGTTTCAATTCATTTCGGATTGTTTTGTATGTTTCAATAATTGCAGTATTTTCCAGTGAAATAAGGTGTAGAATTCTCTTTGTTCTCTTAATATGTCTTAAGAATTTATGTCCTAATCCTTTTCCTTCTGAAGCACCCTCAATAAGTCCTGGAATATCAGCTAGAATAAAACCACCCTTAAGAGCTCCTAGGTTTGGTTCTAAGGTAGTGAATTGATAGTGACCAACTTTTGCATCAGCATTGGTCAAAGAGTTGAGTAGACTTGATTTACCAGCATTAGGTAGACCTATAAGCCCTGCATCAGCAACAAGTTCAAGCTCGATATGGAAATCTGCTTCCTCCCCATCTCTACCTGGTGTAAATTGTGTAGGTGTAATATTTGTAGAACTCTTGAAATGTTCATTTCCAAGACCACCTCTTCCACCCTTAAGAATCAGGATCTTTTCAGCATCTTGTAAAAGATTGTATTTTCTTTTTGTTCGACTATCAGTAATTATAGAACCTATAGGTAATTCAATAACTAGATCTTCGCCATTAGATCCATGCATACTATTTTTCATACCATCGTGCCCTTTTTCAGATACGAATTCTTTAACATTTCTATATTTTTCAAGAATACCAAGATCACGTACAGCAAGTACGTATACATCACCCCCATTTCCACCGTTTCCTCCAGAGGGACCGGCTAGTTCTTTCCCTCTTTCATGTAGCCATCTAACCACACCAGAACCGCCGTTCCCAGCCTTAATATGAAATGTTAAATCGTCTATAAATGCCATAGAAACAAGTGTACACTAAGTGTGTCTGGTTATCTAGTAGTCTTGTATATCTCAAGTAAAGCAAACAAAAGCGCAACTATAAGTGGGCCAGCGATAAAACCGATAGGACCGAAGTATGCAAGACCTCCCATAACAGATAGAAGTATTAGGAATGGGTGAATATTTACACCTCTATTCACAAGCATTGGGCCTAGGAAATTGTCTATTAGACCAACCGCCAATATACCCCATATAAGCATACCTAGAGCATGAAGATGAGTATTCATAAAGAAGAGATATAGAACTCCTGGGACTATAACGAGTGATGTACCGATTCCCGGGATCAAAGCTGCGACTACCGCAAAGCTTCCCCATAGTGCAGGGTTTGGAACTCCGAATACATAGAATCCTATTCCAGTAAGAAGACCTTGTATCATACCAACGACAAGAGTACCTGTAACGACAGATCTAATAGCTTGCTTTAATTTTGAAAATATCTTTTCATCATAATTATCTGACAATGGGCTTAAAGCAATCATATCTTGTTTTAGTTTTACCCCATCTCTTAATAGATAGAATAATGCAAACAACATGATAAATATCTCAAGAGCAAACTTCGCTACAGAAGAAAATATTGTATCTAGGTTCGCAAATGACCATTCAAGGAAATTTTGAACATACCTTGTAATATTAAAATCATCAAAACTATATGATGGGAAAATTCCTCCAAGTTTATTAGATAAAGAAGCAGAGAAAGCATTTAGAGAGCTGATAAGAGATGAACGACTACCTTCATCAGTCAGACTATAGTACAAATCCTCACTTTCAACATAAATCTGTTTTGAAAGGAAGATTAGAGGAATGATAACAACAACAGCAACGATAGTTAAGGTAATAAAAGTTGATAGAGAACTTGATTGATCTCTATTTGAAAATATTCTAGAGATAAATCGATGTAGCGGTCTAAACATTACAGAAAATACTACAGCGAGAAGAAGTGAGGTTAGATACGAGTAAAATATAAAGAATGTTAGGATTCCAACTCCTATCAAAATTATTAGAAAAAAATAATAGTGTGTTTTATTTTCCATTCGTTATTATTATATATCATATTATACCATATACAAATCTTGTTTCATTTCTCCAACACCAATATACTCTGCTTCCCCTTTTAAAATCTTTTCAAAAGGTCTACAAGCGAAACATCCCGCTTCCCCTTTTGGACATTTAAATTCACCAATTTCTCTAGCTTCTTTTACTTTAACAGCAATTGAATACACTCTTTCAAATGATTCATCAATATCGGGCAAATCTACATCTATCGGTTTGTCGTCTTTATCAAGATACCAATAACTTGCACTTGTCACTTTTCTTTTTTGAAGATTCTTTAGTAGTAATTGATATATTGGTAATTGTAGAGACTCTTCATTTTCTTCATTCTTACCTGTTTTAAAATCTAAAATGTGTAGACTATCATCTTCTGGTTTCCAAATAAGCCAGTCGATTTTACCACAAAGAATTATATTTTCTTCTTCAGATAAATAAAAATTGGGAGGTAGACCATTGTCACCCTCTTTAATCTTTATTATTTTTTTCTGCAAAGGTTCGCGGTTTGATAGAGCGCGATTTATCATTGCTTTTGCTCGCTCTTTTACCTCATTCTCTTCAGCGAGACTTTTGAAACCACCTCTTTTACCACTTACCTTACCCCAAGCTTTTTCCAAATCATCAAATAGTGAATGATTGAATCTATCTTCTAGTTTAAATCTAGCCAAACCTTCCAGAACTTCATGGACAGCCACTCCAAGCGAGAGCGCAGGATTAACTATATTTATTTTTCTTCTAGTACCTGGATCTTTATAAACATTGTGAAGATAATAAGCCCTAGGGCATTTAAGAAAATCTCCAATCGATGAATGCGAAACCCAAGTAGCCTTATATGGATCCTTTGACATTAACTTTATTCATAACTATCTTTTCAAGAGGTTTATCAAATTCATCTCTAGGTGCGTTTGCAATAGCGTCAACTACTTCAATACCAGAAATCACTCTGCCGAATATAGTGTAGTTGTGAGGTAGTGGATAATCTTTGTGCATAATAAAGAATTGACTTCCATTTGTATTTGGACCAGCATTTGCCATAGCAACCATACCTCTTACATAACCAGTCTTATAAGATTCTGTATTTGGATTTAGTTCATCTGCAAAAGTATATCCTGGGCCTCCTGTACCGTTGCCGTTAGGATCTCCACCTTGGATCATGAAATCTTTTATTACTCTATGGAAAATTATTCCGTTGTAATAGCCTTTCTTTGCAAGAGTTACGAAGTTTTCAACTGTCTTTGGTGCATCAGTATCGTAAGTTTCAAAAACTATAGTTCCTTTATTTGTTTCAATTGTTACTGTATTCATAAAATTTTTCTTAATTATTGGTTTTGTAATTGGTGTTGTTGTTGATTTTTTATCATCTACTTTAATACTTGATGTAGCTGTATCAGAGACGACTGGTGTTGTACTAGCATTATCATTAAATACAGGTGTAGTACTAGAATAACTGTCAGATACTGGCGTATTAGTCTCAGAGACTTTTGGACTCTTTGGTAATACATAATAAATTCCTGATAAAATAATAATTATAATAATTAATGCGTATACTTTATTCATATTTAGAGATTATATATTTCTTTGGCTGTGTTTACAACTCTATCTATTGCTTCATCAACTGACATATTGAGTTTTGCACCCGCTGCAGACTTATGACCTCCTCCACCAAGTGCTATAGCGATCTTTGATACATCAAAAACATTTTCATCTCTAGTTCTAAAACTCAATTTTAAACTATTGGGTTCAACTTCAACCATTGTAAGTGCGATTTGAGTTGTAACTACTGACTTTATTTTATTTACTATTCCACCAGTAAAACGGTCATCATCTTTTATATTATTTTTTAAGATATCATCGTACTTCACACTAGCAATAACTAGTTTATCGTCAAAAAATGTTTTTATAGAGGACATAGCTAGAGCTTCAAATATCAAACTTTCTTTTGTATTACTATTCTCCATTATAGAAATAGTCTTTTGATAATCTGGTGCTATACTAGCTAACTCTGAAGCAACCTTTAGGGTCTTATCACCATTTTTACCATATCTAAATCCTCCCGTATCTGTATACATACCCATGAATAGATTGAGTGCAATATCGTGTGTTATATCGATATTTAATACTTTAAAGACTTGATAGAGTAATTCACAACAAGATGAGTATGAACTATCGACAAAATTTACTTTGCCATAACCTTTATTACTGAAGTGATGATCTATTACTAGAGTATTTAGATGTTCAGGAAAAATAACTTCTCCTTTATTTGAAATCATATCTTTTGATCCACTATCTAAGATAATAAATAGATCAAATTCTTTTAAATCAATTTCAAAAAAATTCTTTTTAACTATTGTATCGATTCCGGGAAATGCAAAAGCTCTAGGAATATTGCTATCCCCTTTTATTAAAGTAACCTTTTTACCTATTTGCTCTAGAGCAAACTTCATAGCCAAAGTCGATCCGACACTATCTGGATCAGGTGAGGGATGACAATGTAGCAAAACATTTTTTGAATTTTCTATTGCTGTTTTTATTTGATCCATATTATTTAAAAATTATTGGTATTTCTATTGAATCATCATTCTCTGGAAGACTGGATGGATTGTCTTTCTTCAAAATTAACTTACCTTTTGAGCCTTTTATATAGTTACTAAACTGCAGAGTTCCGACAAACTTCACGAAATCATTCGTGGTCCATTCTTCTTGTGCAGTTACATGACTTTCGGCAATTGTATTACCATATGAATCCAATAGGATTATAGGGAAACTCGCTTCAAAAAACCAGTTCCCTCTAGCTCTACCTGCAACCGTGAGTGGCGAGCTTACTTCTGAATCTTTTATAGGTGAGGCAACTACAATAACATTACTCTTATCTGAAATTTTTATATTCATACCCTGATCAAAAAATTGAGAAAAATATGATGCCAAAGCAACAACTCCCAAAATCACTATTAAAATAAAAATTGTTCTTTTCATTTTATTGTAAATCTAAACAAACTGAGTTAATACAATATCTTTTACCAGTATTTGTTGGACCATCATTGAAGACATGACCTAGATGTGAGTCACATTTTGCACAAACAATCTCAACTCTATTCATGCCATGAGAATCGTCAGAGATTTCTTTTATTGATCCTGGGATAGCTTTGTCGAAACTTGGCCAGCCAGTACCAGAATCAAACTGTGAATCAGAAGCAAATATTTCACTACCACATACAACACATTTGTACATACCGTCCTTGGTCTTATGAACAAATTTACCTGAAAAAGGCGCTTCTGTACCCTTTTGTCTTAGAACTTTGTATTGCTCTGGTGTAAGCTTATTCTTTATATCTTCTTCATTCATATTATTTCTTGATTAATTTACTAAATCTTTCTTGTAGCTTTGCAAGCTTCGGAGCGATTACTAACTGGCAATACATTTGATTAGGATTATTTTCATAATACTTTTTATGATAATCTTCTGATTCATAGAATTTATCAAACTTTTTTACTTCAGTGACAACAGGTTTATCATAAGCTTTATTTTGATCCAATTCTTTTATTAGATTTTCTGCTTTATCCTTTTGTTCATCGTCTATATAAAATATAGCAGATCTATACTGTGTTCCAATATCATGCCCTTGTCTATTCAAAGTAGTTGGATCATGAGTATTAAAGAATACAGAAAGCAGATCATCGTAACTTATAACATTTGGATCATATTCGATCTTTATAGCTTCAGCATGACCAGTATTGCCACCAGAGACAGAATCATAACTTGGATTTTCGGTTTTACCACCTGTATACCCCGGAAGTACAGTCTTTACTCCATTTAACATAGAAAAGACAGCTTCTGTGCACCAAAAGCATCCATTTGCAAAAATAGCTATTTTATTTGAATTATCCATTTTTTATAAAATTATATTAACATTATACACTTAGTATGGTATATAATGTAGTAAATATGATAATACTTATAAGCATCGCAGCGTTTATTTTTACTATATTAGGAGGGCTTTTTGCATTAAAATTCAAAGATAAATTACACTTAATACTTGGTTTTAGTGCTGGAGCAGTTATCGGTGTTGCTTTCTTTGATCTATTACCAGAATCCATAGAACTAGCTGGGGGTGATGAAAAAATTATAACCGTTGTTGCTATTGGCTTCGTACTTTATCTAATTCTTGATCGTTTTATAATCCAACATTCACATGATAGTAGAGGTGCTATAGGCGCAGGAAGTCTAGCAATGCATAGTTTCCTTGATGGTGTTGGTATAGGACTTGCTTTCCAAGTTTCAAACGCTGTTGGATTAGTTGTAACAGTAGCTGTACTTGTTCATGATTTCTCTGATGGAATAAATACAGTGAATATGATTTTGAAAAATGATGGAGAAAAAAAGAAGGCTATAAAATGGTTAGTGATCGATGCTATTGCACCAGTTATCGGTATTGCTAGTACTATGTTGTTTACACTATCAGAATCATCTCTAGGAATAGTATTGGCATTGTTTACTGGATTTTTCCTATATATCGGAGCAAGTGATCTACTGCCAGAAAGTCATCACAATCACCCGACTATTTGGACTACGATATTAACAATCGCTGGAATGGTAGTGATTTATATAGCCATTACTTTGGCTCATGTATAGAATACATAGGTCTCAATACCAAAAGATAAAAGTTTGATATAGCAAAAACAATTACCAAGAACCATAGACCGAGGGTTTGATAGTTTGTAATTATTAAACCTAATACTATTTGCATAAGGATAATACCCAAAGAATCTATCATAATCTTTCTTTTTAAAACTTTCTCGTACCCAATTTTTCCAAGTAATAATACATATTTAATAGTTGCAATTGTAAAAAAGATACAAGTCATAAACACAAACATTATTGGGACATTTAGAGAAGATGCCAGAAGAATGTATAAAGTAAACAATATAATATCAACTACATTTTGAGAAAGGATATTTTTGGGAATAATCTTTGAAAAGAAATTAATAGAGAAATATGTATTGACCAATAATATAATATAAAAAATTATAATAGGTAATGAGGTCTTAATACTATAAATATTAAATAAACTATGAATCGTAAAAATTATTAATATTAGCATTACCAAATTTGTTTTTATTTTATTCATTTTTTTTAATTCTTATATCTGTTGATTTATTAGTAAAAGGTTCATGAAAAATAACTTCCCATATGAAGTTTAGACCATATTTAATATTTGTAACAATCAATCCTTCTTTTTTTAACCTCCTACACGACGTTCTAATGAAAAAATCCATTTTAAATACTACCTTACCCTCTTTACTCAACCTTCTCGCAATATCAGTATCCTCTCCAAAAAAATCTATATTTTTATCAAAGCCACCGATATTTAGTAGGACACTCTTCTTTGCAATAAAATTGCCTCCAAGAACCATATAGCCAACTAGTCTATAGACTATTGGAGCTGAGGCATACCATAGAATATTCATAACTATCTTTTGAAAAAGATTAGCATCATAATATTTGTATGGACCGCTAAGACATACCATGTTTGGTTTTTTTGAAAAATAATATTCTATTTTATCAAACCACATATTCGGCATTCTTGTATCAGCGTCGATATAAGCGATATAGTCTCCAGTTGCCTCTATAAGACCCCTTTGTCTTGCTTTTGTAAGACCTTTTTCTGGTTCATCTACAACCCTAACACCTTTTCGAATAGCTATTTCTTTTGTTCTATCTGTACTGGCATTATTTACTACGATGATTTCATATACCCTTCCACGAGAAGCGAGGATAGCACAGTCAATGCATTCACCTATATAGCTTTCTTCATTGTATGCAGGAATGACTAATGATATTTTCATGTTATTTTACTATTTGCTTCTTAAGTTTAAATATTTGTACAAATGGTCCGAATATTCCTATAGTCATAAAAATATCAGCTATCATATTTATGTCTGCGATTAACCCCTTTAATAAACCTACCTTTTTATACTTATAAGGGCTTTCAACGTTATCCCAATTTACGACTTTAATTTTACAATTATTTTTAATAATATAAATATTGAAAAAAGATTCAAGACCAAATTTCGGCAACTTCAATATTTCTTCAGCATGTTCATCTAGAATAGACTTTCTAAAAACTCTCTCACCAGTTATATAATCTAAACCAATTTTTTTCCAAAATATTGGTGCATTTTTCCTAAGACTTAGACTGACATCACATTTATTTTCAATAACAGGTTCAATAAGATTAGAAATATTTTCTGAATTCAAACCGATTAGATCTGCATCTACAAGTAAAACAAATTCGCCTTCAGCTTTTTTAATTCCTGTATAGACCGCAGCACTTTTGCCTTTATTAACTTCATGAACAATAAGATTTACATTAGAAAATGATTTTACAATATCAATTGTATTATCTTCTGAACCATCATCAACTACTATTACTTCATCGATAAGAGGATGATTCGAAACCACATTAAGAATATTTGATATCCTTTTTGATTCATTATAAGTTGGAACAATACATGTTATTTTTTTCATACAATTCTCTTTTTAATATATTTACCGTATTGCAAAAATAGATAAATAACAAATAAAAATAATATAATAACCCCAACGCGACTCATCCATGTATCAACTTGTATGTATAGATTACTAAAAAAATATCCGATACTTATAAGTAATCCTGACCAAATAAATTGCCCTACTAGATTTACTGATAGATATTTCCAAAAAGGAATCCGTACCATGCCAGCAGTTATTAATGTTACCAATGATAGACCGAAACCATTACTAATTTTTGAAATAAAAAGTATATAGTGTTTGTATTTATGGAATACTTTATCTAATTTTTCTATTTTGTATTTATCTACATTGATATATTTACCAAATTTACCGACAAAACCATACCCAAACCTCCTACCAACCAAATACCATGCTGTATCACCGAATAAGTCTCCGAGCATTAGAGCCACATAAATAGGTAAAAAACTAAAATACCCCAATTTGATAAGAACTCCGAACAGCATTGCTAATATTGGGCCTTCAATACTAGCTAAGATAATAATCAGAAAATATATTGTAAACTCATGATTTGAAGAAACGTGTATTAACCATTCTTGCATATAGATAATTGTAGTATAATGATACCACATAATAAATCATGAAACCTACGGTTAATAGATATAGGGAACATTTTGCAGACAAATCATTCATAGCTTCATTGTCTGTTGCAATAATCTTATTTACTTGTAGTTTATTTGTAAATTTCTATGCCGGAAATTACGCTTCCGAAAGTGTCAGTAACTATGTTACAGATATCATATTAAGCAACACACAAGTATATAATTTAGATGAAATATTTATTTATGGTACTTATATCTTCTGGGTATTTTTCGCTTTATTATGTTTATTGTCTCCACAAAAGATACCTTTTTCTTTAAAATCAATCGCCCTTTTTGTAATAATACGTTCTATTTTTATTAGTTTGACTCATATTGCCCCCTTCCCAACTCAGATGGCAGTAGATCCTACAAGTTTTATGAGTGAATTTACTTTTGGAGGTGACCTATTCTTTTCTGGTCATACAGGACTACCATATCTTCTTGCACTTATATATTGGGAAAACAAATACTTGCGAGTATTCTTTATGTTAACTTCTATTATGTTTGGTATTACAGTTCTATTGGCACACCTACACTATTCGATTGATGTACTTTCTGCATTCTTTATTACATACACGATATACCATATCGCTTTGAGAATCTTTAAAGAGGATAGAGATTTATTCTACAAAAGTTAGAGCTTTTCCCTTTTTATTTGCTCGTCCTGTTCTTCCTATTCTGTGAACATAGTCATCATAAGTCGCTGGAATATCAAAGTTTATAACATGACTAACATCTGGTATATCAAGACCTCTTGCTGCAACGTCTGTAGCAACTAGAATCTTTACTTGATTTTCTTTAAATCCTTTTAGAGCTCTTTGTCTTTGACTGTGGTTTTTGTCACCGTGAATTGATTCTGCTTTAAAACCTTTATCAATAAGTGCTTTCGACAATTTCTCTACACCGTGTTTTGTTCTACCGAATATAATAACTTTACTAAAATCTTCTTTTGCTAGTAATTCACCTAGTACGTCTAGCTTATTTACTCCTCTACCAACCCTAACAATATCTTGTTCAATATTTTTTGATGTATCTCGAGTTTTTACTGAGATTCGAACTGGTTCATGCAGGAATTCGCCAATTAGTTTTTCAATTTCACTTGAAAGAGTGGCTGAGAAAAATAGCGTATGTCTTGGTTTTGGCATACCAGCCATCAGATATCTCATATCGTTTACGAATCCCATATCAAGCATTCTATCTGCTTCGTCTAGTACGATAGTTGAGAATTGATTTAGCATTATAGCTTTTCTTTCTATAAGATCTTTTAGTCTTCCTGGAGTTCCTATGATGAATTCATTTACATATCTTAGTTCAGAAAGCTGTTTGCCGATATAAGCACCTCCAACACAGCACACTGAGAAAATCTTCATGCCCTTTGTAAAACCATTCAATTCATTTTGTATTTGAATAGCAAGTTCTCGTGTTGGCACTACAATCAAAACTTTATTCTTTCTATTCTTAAGAACTTTATCGATAAGTGGAATAAGGAAAGCAGCGGTCTTACCTGTACCAGTATTTGCTATACCTACGATATCTTGCCCCTTTAGGATATGAGGAATAGATCTATCTTGAATTGGAGTTGGAAGTGTATAACCTTTATTGATAATTCCAGACTTCAACACTTCGTCGATTTGGAAATCAGCGAATTTGTGTTCAGGAACAAAATGTTCTACTTCCTCAGTAATTGTTGCTTTATTGATAAAACGAGCATGAGAAATATTCTCACCTTGTGGGCCTCTATTGTGACTTCTATTTGGTCTTCGATTACTACTTTGGAATCTTCTTTGTCCACCTGAACTTGGTCCTGAACCGAAACGTCCTTGAGATCGAGAATTTGATTGATTTCTATACATATATTATTAGATATGATAATATATTAAAATCACAAATATGTCAATCAATTTAGAAAAAAGAAAAATAATTCCGATATTATTATCAATTATCACTCTATTAATAGTAATAATTTCTATAGTAAATATTGTCTATATAAACAAGGTTTCAAATAAGTTATCTCTTCTAGAGAATAGATTTTCGTCTAGTACAAAAGAATTGTCAGATAATATTGATAAGAGTCATGCCACCCTATCAGGTGCACTGGATAAACAAAGGATGGATATTGATTCCATAGAGAAAAAGCTTGGTATATACCAAAAGGAGGTCGGTGATTTTACAAACACAGTAACGACATTAGAGAAACTTAGTAAGACAGATCCTGTTTTATTGGCAAAATACTCTAAAGTATTCTTTTTAAACGAGAACTATGCCCCACCCCGTTTTGCAGAAATACCAAGCGAGTACAAATATTCTGATTTAAAAGATTTAAAAATTAATGATCAAGTCTGGCCTTTTCTGAAAAAGATGCTAAACAGGGCGAACAATTCAGATATAAAGATATATGTTCAATCGGCATATCGCTCATTCAATGAACAAGCGGCACTGAAAAGCCAGTACAGTGTTATATATGGTTCTGGGTCAGCAAATCAATTCTCAGCTGATCAGGGGTACTCTGAGCACCAACTTGGAACGACTGTGGATCTCATAACTACTGGACTTGGAGGTAATCTTGAAGGTTTTGAAAAGACAAAAGCATATGAATGGTTAACAGATAATGCATACAAATATGGATTTATACTTTCATATCCGAAGAATAATAAGTTCTATATATTCGAACCATGGCACTGGAGATTTGTAGGAGTAAAACTTGCAACATATCTACATGATAAAAATAAGAATTTTTATGATATGGATCAGAGGGAAATAGACGAGTATCTAGTATCAATTTTTGATTAAAATGGAAATATACGATGTAGCAGTAATTGGTGGTGGCCCTGCGGGTATGATGTCTGCAGGTAGATCAGCAGAACTTGGAAACAAGGTAATTTTGATTGAAAAGAATTCAAGTTTGGGAGTGAAACTTCTAATAACTGGTGGCGGAAGAAGTAATGTTACAAATGCTGAATATGATATAAGAACTTTTTTAAAGAAATATAAAGATAGTGACAAATTCCTTTTTTCAGCATTCTCACAATCTAGTGTAAAAGATTCCATAGAATTTTTTAATAAAAAAGGAATGCCGACAAAAGTAGAAGCAGAGAAAAGAGTCTTCCCTGTAAGCGACAGCTCAAAATCTGTCTGGGATGTGCTCGTGAACTATATGAAATCAGGCAATGTAACAATAAAGACTGATTCACCAGTAGTAGGATTTGAAACTGAAGATAAAAATATTACAGGAATAAAATTAAGGAATAGAGAAATAATAAAAGCTAAAAAGATCATCATCGCAACGGGTGGAACATCCAGACCTGAGACTGGATCTACTGGTGAAGGATTCCTCTGGCTAAAAGAACTAGGGCACAATATAATCCCTTCCAACGAAGCCCTAGTACCAATATCTATTAAAGGAAATTGGTTCAAGAAACTTTCTGGCGTGACTTTAAAAGATATAAAGCTTACGAGCTATCAAAATAAACAGAAGCAAGAAGTTCATAAAGGTAAATTACTTTTTACTCATTTCGGAATTAGTGGACCTACAGTTTTGAATATGAGTAAAGATATTGGTGAATTATTAAAATACGGAGAAGTAGAAATAAAATTGGATTTACTTCCACATCTTGATCATGGAATGATGAATAATAAACTACAAGAACTATTCAAAATTGATGATAAGAAAAAGATAAAAAATTCTCTAGACTCAATAGTTCCTTCATCATTAGTATCAATAATTTTAGAAATATCAAAAATCGACAGTGAGAAGACGAACAATGCTGTGACTAGAGAAGAGAGACTGCGTCTTATCGATGCAATCAAAGGAATACCTATGGAAGTACATTCGCTTCTAGGGTCAGATAAAGCGGTTGTATCATCAGGTGGAGTGGATCTAACAGAAGTAGATTTTAAAACAATGAAATCAAAGATTATAGACAATCTATACTTGGTTGGAGATGTATTAAATATCGATAGACCATCTGGAGGATACAGTCTACAACTTTGTTGGACTACAGGTTGGGTTGCAGGGTCAAATTAATTCCCCATTTTCTCTACGATATCGTAGTGTTCCTTTTCAACTGGCATTACAGATAGTCTCTGTCCTGTTTTTGCAACAAGCATACTCTTTAAGGTTTTATTCTTTTTGATTTCTTCAAGGGATACAATGTTCTTAAACTTTTTTACAAAAGATAAATCTACACAAACCCAAGTTGGATCCTTTTTTTCAAATTGATTCATTATAGAATCTGGGTCATAGTGTTCATCATTTGGATCCAAAGCTGTCTCGTCTTCATGTGCTTCACCAACCACTTTTGCAATACCATAAACTCCATTTGGTAAAGAATTGGAATGATAATAAAGGACTAGATCACCCTTTTTCATATCATCTCTCATATAGTTTCTTGCTTGGAAGTTTCTAACACCAGTCCAAGATGTAACTTTTTCCTTTTTTAAATCGTCGATTGAATAGCAATCTCCTTCGGATTTTACAAGCCAGTATTTCATATTTTCTTATTATTTTATAGAAACAAATTATATCACTATTTCTCTAGGTCAAGAATCTCGTCTATTCTTATCTTCTCTACGAATTCTGGTACGTGTGATACTAGTATCATTGCTCCTTCATATTTATTCAAAGCTTCAGCAATAAGTGGTAAATGTCTGAAGTTTATATGGTTAGTTGGCTCATCTAGTATAAGTAGACCTGGTCTTTCAAGTACAAGTCTTGCAAAAGCCACTAGACCCTTTTGCCCTTCTGATAGATTCCCTATTTTTGTATTTATAATGTCACTAGTTATAAGAAAACCGGCAGCAACAGTTCTCATATCTTCTTCATTTTTCTTCACTGTTACACCAAGAAGTGATTCTCTAACTGTATCTTCGAAATTAAGCGTAGAAAAATCTTGCCGATAATAACCAACTCTTACATCTGGAGCAATTATTGTACCCTTACCTCCTTTTGCAATATTTTCTAACAATGTACTTTTCCCTATACCATTTGGACCTTTTAATAGTAGGTGATTATTTCTCTTCAGAGATATTTGTGTCTTTCTTGTTGTTGCTTTATGGTCTTTAATCACTTGATATGATTCAAGTTTCAAAATCTCGCCGATAAGTTCTGGTTGTGCGGGAATTGTAAAAGGTCTTATTGTTTTGTCCTCTTTTCTAACATCTACTTTTTCTTCTTCCAATTCTTCAGCTTTTTCTCTCATTCTTTTTGCAACCAATCTCATCTGCCCTCCTTTATTAGAGAAAAAGTTTGCTTTGTCTTTATTCTCTTGAATCTCTTTTGCGAGCT
>CAYIYK010000012.1:0-11183 GCA_964367745.1 uncultured Candidatus Saccharibacteria bacterium
GGCGTTGATTCTTGAGGGGATTTGACTCTAGTACGAGAGGACCGAGTTGAACTGACCTCTGGTGTGACTGCTGTCCTGCCAAGGGCACCGCAGTGTAGCTATGTCGGGAATAGATAACTTCTGAAAGCATCTAAGAAGGAAGCTAACCCCAAGATTAGGAATCGTTTAGACCCGTAAGAGATGATTACGTTGATAGGCTTTAGGTGTACGCACAGCAATGTGTTGAGCCGAGAAGTACTAATCCGTCGATCCTATTAGGAAATTTAAGAACCACAATTACTTGTCTATAATACAACAACCTTTGAAATAAATTGAATTTTTTGTTCTGGTGATTTGGCGCTGTGGAAACACCCGTTCCCATTCCGAACACGGAAGTGAAACGCAGTTGCGGCGATGATACTCATATGAAGGGGAAAGTAGCTAGTCGCCAGTACAAAGTGTTCAATCTATAAAATAATAAAAAGAAAACGCATGCGGTGAAGCAATGCGTCTTTTTGACTTTCCAGTTTTTCTCAGGTCACTCGACCTTGAAGAAACCAGCTTTTTCAATGTCGGCGATCTTATAGATCACCGAGTCCCCGTATATGATATACGGAACCATATCTGACTTTTTCCAGCTACCGAGGTCGCTGGATTCCATCAGTTTGAATTCCCCATATGATTTAGGGGAATCCACGAACAGATATACTCCATCAGGAACTCCATCTTGTCCAGCGACCTTACTGATTGTGACCTTTTGTTCGGTCACAGTCTCAGTTGAGATCACTTCGAATGAGTCCATCATGTCTCCAGGGTTGAGGATATCTGATCCTTTTCCCCAGGTGATGGAAACGACAGGATGTTGCATGTCGCCTTCGTAGGCGACGACGACGTAATACTTGTCGTCGCCGATAGCGATGACTCCGTGGTGATAGTAGTCACTGCCACCATCCTTTCGGTTGTCCACCGTTTGATAGGGGAGAACTTTCGTTTCTCCTGTGACGGCGTCACTGAATGACGGGGGCTGTTCCACCCCATTCGAGTCCGTCTTGAACGGGCTCATCATGAGGATCCTGGCACCGTCTTCCTTGACCGACCCGACCACGAAGTAGTCAGGTTTCTTGTTAATGGATGAGCTCGGGTTGGACCACAAACCTTCAGTCCTAACACATTGGTTGGTGTCTAGGGAAGCAATACGCTTCCCGCATTCCACCGACACCTTCGGAATTCGAAGGATCGATTCCGCTTTGATTGTTAAGGTGGAGATGAGGCCGAGGAGGAGCGCAACAATGAAAGTAATTTTCATTTTTTTACTTATTTTTTTTGAGTTTTCCCGATGTTTTTAAGGAACCATTGCAATCACTTATCTTTTACTATTATATCATATTCTATATAGTATGTCAAGTAGAAAAAGGGTAGATTCAATGTGTTAGTGCAACACCGTTATTTACCAAATATGTATATTTGTTGTATTATTTAAACATATTAATAATTTAAAATTGAATGGAGCCAAATAAAAATGTATTGCCAGGTGTTTTTTCTTTAATTAAAGAATCGATTGATTTTTATAAGAAAAATTATAAAGCTTTGATTTCGATTCAACTGGTTCCATTTGTCTTTTTAATCATCTCAGCATTCGTTACAAATTTAGCAGTGTTTTTAATTCCCAAGGATGCTTTTAGTGAGTCAAATATCGCTGTACCAATTTTCATTTTTATATTAGCGCTTATTCTATCTCTTGTTGGGTTTGTAATAAAACAAGCTTCGTTTATAGCCCTAGTTAAGACTATATCTGAACTAAGTAGTAATGTTGTAATATCTGTTAAAGATATCTACAAATGGTCATTCGGTATATTTATATCTGTTATTTGGGTTTATATCCTTATAGTATTATGTTCTTTACCATTTGTCATACTCTTTTTAATTCCAGGAATCATCATCTCTGGTTATCTATCTTTAGCTATTTATTCAGTCATCGTCGATGGTAAAAGAGGATTGCAGTCTCTTGAGTCAAGTTTCTATTATGTAAAAGGAAATTGGCAGAAATTATTTTGGAGGAATTTCGGTTTGGGTCTAATCTTTGTAATCATATGTATCGTATTTGTTGCTATTATTCAGTTAATAGGTTTTGCTGTGAATAATGATATTAGCTTGAACTCAATAATTAAGACTGCTGAGTTTCTCGATAGTAACGTATTAGTCAGTATGCTCATATCTTATGCTTTTAATGCTGTTTATATATTCGTATTACTTCCAATAATAATGATATATGGGTATTTACTTTTTAAATACATAAAGCAATCGAAACCAGAACCAAGTATTGGTGATAGTGCTCAGGGGTTTAAGACTAAATTTAAAGTGATCGGGATTGTAGGTGCTGTTGTCCTATTTCTATTAATCCTGGTAATTCCAGTAATTTTTGCAACCATTTCTGGTTATAAAAAAGCAGCTATGAGAGCAAGTATGGACAAGACAGATTTGCCTATTACAGAATATGTTTTCCCAAAAGATATTGTTTCATTACCGATGAAACTGGAATTCCTGCAAGAAGAGCCATATATAAATAAAGATCTTGGGTTCTCAATAAATTTTCCAAAGAATTGGGTGGTAGATTACAATGGAGAGGATGTATATTCTGCAATAAAAATCGAAGGTGATTCTGATGCAAATATCAGCGTAAAGAAACTTTCTATACCTGATTACATATATTCAAATGACGAGTTGGAATTTATGGAATTAGTTGCTAATAAAATAGCTCATAATGAAAATCTAAAATTACGTGACGTTAAGTATTTTTTATACAATGTTAATTCATATAACATGTATCAGATCACAGGTACTGTTGTAGATAAAGAGGGTACAGCAAAAATTAATTATAACTATATACTAAATGGTGCCGATGTTTACTATATTGGCCAAGCGGCCAAAGAGTCTACATGGCCTTCAATGGAAGAAACTTTCATGAATTCTTTAAGTACATTTAAGGCTATATAAAAATTGTGCTAAAATATCCCCATGTCATCTTGGGCTAATAGAAGAAAATTAGTTTATGCATTATTGCTAATTACATTTGTAGTTTTGCTTATCGGTATACCAGCTTGGAAAGTATTTTATAAAGCTCCAACATGCGCAGATAGAATAATGAATGGTGATGAAACTGGTGTCGATTGTGGAGGATCATGCAAAAGATTGTGCCAAAACACTTTTATTCCACCAAGAATAGAATGGGGTGGAGCAAAGTTTGAAAAGGTTGCCGACGGTCTATACAATGCATCAGCTTATATTGTTAATCCTAATATCTCAGGAGGGGCTATAGATGTGCCTTATAGAATTTCTTTATATGATAGTGAAGGAATAATAATCTCTGAAAGAAATGGCAAAATGAATCTATATCCAAGAAGGAATTCTCTGGCTTTCCAAACAGCAATAAAAACAGATAAAAGAATACCAACAAAAGCTACATTCGAGTTTACTTCTTCGCCAACTTGGTTCAAGTCTACAGATTTACTTGAAGGAATATCTATAATAGATAAAAAATACAATGAAGATGAAAATGGTTCTTCGCTTGAGGTCTCTTTGGAAAATAAAACATTAATACCTTACAAAGATGTCCAAGTCGGAGTAGTTCTGTATGACGGTGAAGACAATGTTATAGGTTTCTCTCAAACAAAAATTGACAATCTAGCACCAAAGAATCAAAGGGAAGTAGCCCCATTCACTTGGCCAGCTGGAAGAGATGGAAGAGTTGCAAAAATTGAAGTTATCACTAGTATAAAGCC
This sequence comes from uncultured Candidatus Saccharibacteria bacterium, assembly GCA_964367745.1. Classification (GTDB taxonomy): domain Bacteria; phylum Patescibacteriota; class Minisyncoccia; order Phycocordibacterales; family PALSA-1337; genus CAIOGI01. The sequence continues at coordinate 3,759 of CAYIYK010000012.1, forward strand.
AGTACCAATACCAATTAGATAATATGAAAAATATTCTCAGTTCAATTTTCGGAAAATATTCACTCACTGAGAAAAAAGATAATAAAGGGATTGATTGGATTCTTTTACTATCTACTTTTCCTCTTTTGGGTGCAGGACTTGTAACTATGAATGCCTTTACAGGCGATAGTACTTATTTTTACAAACAATTATCTTGGATATGTGTTTCTCTTATTGTGTTTTTTGCTTTGAGCTTTGTTGATTTCAGATTCTTAAGAAAGACTTGGGTTTCAGTAACTTTGTTTTTGAGTTCATGTACTGTGCTCGTTATATTGTTCGTGGTTGGGCAGGTGGTGAAGGGAGCTGTCTCTTGGTTTAAATTTGGTCTTTTATCATTTCAACCATCTGATCCAATCAAGCTTGTTATTATAATAATTTTGGCAAAATATTTCTCACGCAGACATATTGATATTGCTGATTTTCGACATATTTTTATATCAGGACTCTATGCTTTTACAGTTTTTGCTTTGGTTCTTATTCAACCTGACTTCGGTTCGGCGATTATTATATTCTTAGTATGGTTTGGTATGGTTCTGGTCTCTGGTCTATCTAAAAAGCATTTAATGGCTCTAGTTGTGACTGGTATAGTCGTCTTTGTAGGATTATGGAATTTTGGCTTCAAAGACTATCAGAAGAACCGTATCTTGAATTTCGTGAATCCATTAGGGGATATCCATGGAACTGGATACAATGCTTATCAATCAAGTATTGCCGTCGGCTCAGGCCAAATTTGGGGCAAAGGAGTGGGTTATGGCACCCAATCTAGGCTTAAATTCCTACCTGAATTCCAAACAGACTTTATCTTCTCTGCATTTGCTGAAGAGTGGGGATTTGCAGGGGTGATAATATTGTTTACCTTTTTCGGCATAGTTATGTGGAGAATTATATCGATAAGTATGTATGGGGAGACCAATTTTGAAATACTTTTTGGATCAGGTTTGGCAATACTTATTATCGTCCACTTTTTTATAAATATTGGAATGAATATTCAACTTCTTCCAGTTACTGGTACGACATTACCATTTTTAAGTTATGGAGGTACTCATCTTCTAACTGAATTTACTGGACTCGGTATTCTTATGGGAATGAGAAGGTATAGAAGAATCGCACATAGAGACGAAATCAAGAATGAATTTATAGGGAATTAGAATATATTTTTTCTGTATCTTTTACCATCTTTTCTATAGAAAATTCGGTTAGAACTTTATCGTGTAAAGCCAATCCGTGTTCTTTGCGTGTTTTTTTGTGTTTTAAATAAAATTCTATGCCGTATTTTATCTCCGAAGGTTTTCTTGGTTGTATCAATATTCCGGATTTCATATCGTCTATTACCTCAGGTATTCCACCGACAGCGGTTGCGATAGTAGGCAGACTAGATAGTCCAGATTCTAATGCAATATAAGGTAAACCTTCAGAAAGGGAAGGTAAAAGGAAAATATCAAAAGCTCTGAAGTATTGATATGCATTTTCTAAGAAACCTAACATAAAGACTTTCGATTCCAATTTTAAGTCTTTTATTTGTTTCTCTAAACGATCTTTTTCTTCACCAGTTCCGATTATTATATAAATAAAGTTAGTATTTAGACCTGATATTGCTTCTAGAGCATAATTCAGACCTTTTATGTGATGTAATTCTCCAACACTTCCTATTACAACTAAGTCTTTTGATGATTTAAATACACTAGATAGTTGCGGATACATTCTACTTAGCTCTAACTGCGCATTCATTTTTGAAAATCCTGGATCTATTTTTATTCCATTATGAACTACGACCATTTTTTTATTTATAAAAGGCCAATTGTCAGTCTGACTCTTTGATGTTTCTGAAACAGAAATAGTCTTATGAGAAAGTATTATTGTGATCCAATGAAGAACACCGATTATTATCTTTGAAACTAAAGTTCGATTTTCATTGAATGCCCACCCATGCGCAGTAAAAATGATTCTTTTTATACCAACCAATCTTCCAGCAAGACTCCCTAAGCCACCAATTTTTGAACTGTTTATGTGTAAAATATCCGGCTTTTCTTTTTTAAGAATTGAAATGAGTTTAAAGAATGCTTTTATGTCTTCAACAATACTAATATCTCTACCAACAGGCAAGTCACCATTCGCTTTTACTTGAGCTTGTTGAAGTTTTTGTATTAATGGCCCATTACCTCCAGCCATTACGCTCACATCGTATTTATCTTTGTGTAGATTGGTTGCTAAATCGAATACATAGCGTTGTGCACCGCCCCAATTTGACTTGGTTATTAGTATAAGTACCTTCATGTTATTAGAGTACCATTTTTCTGTGTTTTTGTGTATGATTATGAGTCATGAACTCAATACAAAGAAAAGACTACATTTTGCTGTTTTTAGGTGATATTTTTGTGCTTATTTTATCCCTAATACTGGCGCTTACAGTGAGATATCAGTCGTTACCATCTATGGAAGCTCTAAAGCTCCATTTAGCCCCTTTCTCGATACTTTTCATTGCTTTTTTCTTGGTCTATTTTATTGCAGGACTTTATGAAAAACATACAAGTATATTTAAGAACAGGTTGCCATTTATTTTACTCAATGTTCAATTGGTGAATACTATTGTTGGTATTTCTTTCTTTTATTTTATTCCCAATTTTTCTATAGCTCCTAAAATTGTACTTTTCCTATTCCTAATACTTTCTTTGGTACTAATGTATGCTTGGAGAATATTTTTTATAATAAAATTTAGATCACAAAAGAAACAAAAAGCGCTCTTGATTGCTGATTGTGTTGAATCGATAGAGTTAAAAGAAGAAATAAATAACAATTCTAGATATGATATCGCTATTGTTCAGACTATAAAGCCAGATGTATCACAAGATAAGACTCTTTCAGAGATAAATAAAGTTATCCATGACGAAAATGTCTCGATAATAATTATTGATACGAATAGTCCTTTAATAAAAGCTATTATCCCTTCTCTTTATCCTTTGGCTATGAAAGGCATACTATTTTTTAACATTTCAAAAATATATGAAAATATATTCGATAGAATTCCTGTTTCGATGTCAGGACAAACATGGTTTATCGAACATATGTCATCTATGGCCCCAAAAATGGTTTACGATGGAATAAAAAGACTTATAGATATCGTCGCTTCTATTGTTCTTGGCTTAATTTCTTTAATTTTTTATCCAATTGTTATTGTTATGATGAAAATTGAAGATGAAAAGGGTCCAATCTTTAGTTATCAAAAAAGAGTTGGTCAATACAATAAAATAATCAATATCGTTAAGTTTAGAACGATGACGGTTGCTAATGATGAAGGTAAATGGGGTAAAGGAGAAAATAAAGTAACAAAAGTAGGTAATATTCTAAGAATTACTAGAATTGATGAATTGCCTCAGCTTTGGAATGTGCTAAAAGGTGATATTTCTTTGATTGGTCCTAGACCAGAATTCCCAGATCCAGTGGCTCAGTATTCAAAAGAGATTCCAAACTATATGATTCGTCATAGTGTTAAGCCAGGATTGTCTGGTTGGGCTCAAATATACGGAGAACATCCTCATCATGGTGTAAATATAGAAATGACATCAAATAAACTGTCTTATGATTTGTATTATATAAAGCATAGATCCTTTTTGATTGATTTAAAGATCGCTCTAAGAACTTTGAAGGTATTGGTAACCTTTGTTGGTAGATAATTGCAAAATACAATTAAAACCCTATAATAAACACATTATGCTTAAAACACGAATAATTGCTGTATTCTTACTTATTATTGCAACGAGTATCGGATTGATTACGTTTTATGTTGGAAATTTTAAATTGGGTTTGGATCTAAACGGAGGTACACACTTGGTATACAAAGCAGATACTTCAAAAATCTCTAGGGGTGAGGTAAAAGCTTCGATGGAGGCATTAAGAGATGTTATAGAAAAAAGAGTTAATATGTTTGGGGTTGGTGAGCCTATTGTTCAGGTTGAACAAGCTGGAATACTAGGAAGTGCTGAAGCATCACAGAAACTTATAGTTGAACTTCCTGGGGTTACAGATATTGATGAAGCAAAAAAGATGATAAAACAGACTCCGATATTAGAATTTAAGACTATAGATAAAAAAGATTTGGATGAATTAAACACAAAGACTGGTTTATCTGATGAAGAAAAATTAAAAGAGATGACAAATCTTTTTAAGCCGACCGCTCTGACTGGTCGTTTATTAGAAAAAGCTGTATTACAATTTAATTCAACAACAGGTGAGCCTTCAGTTTCTTTAAATTTCAATTCTGAAGGTAGAGTACTTTTCGCTAAGATTACAAAAGAAAATGTTGGAAATATTGTGGGTATATTTCTTGATGGTAAACCAGAATCTCTACCGACAGTTCGAGAAGAGATAAAAGATGGTAAAGCTGTAATATCAGGTTCATTCAATGTTGAAGAAGCAAAGTTATTGGTTAGAAATCTAAACTACGGTGCTTTGCCGGTTCCTATCGAGAATATCTCTACTCAGACAGTAGGTGCTTCCCTAGGACAATCAGCTTTAGAGGGTGGAATTAGAGCTGGAGTACTATCACTTATCGTTATCGGAATATTCTTGATTGTTTGGTATCGATTGCCAGGATTTATTGCTGTTGTATCTCTAGGTATCTATTCAATTTTGATGCTTACAGTATTTAAATATCTGCCAGTCACACTAACAGCCGCTGGAATTGCAGGTTTTATTCTATCGATCGGTATGGCAGTGGACGCAAACATCCTGATTTTTGAAAGAATGAAGGAAGAATTGAGAAGTGGTAAGTCAATTTCTGATTCAATGCATGAAGGATTTGCAAGAGCATGGAATTCTATTCGAGATTCAAACATTTCAAGTATCCTTACGGGTTTGATCCTTTATTATTTCGGAAGTACATCAGTTATAAAGGGATTCGCACTAGTATTTTTGATTGGTGTGATCATTAGTATGTTTACAGCTATTACCGCTTCAAGAGTATTCTTGTATGCTGTAGCTCCAAAACAGACAAATAGACTTTCAAAATTCCTTATCAGTAACGGTTTTACTAAATTAATTAAATAAAAACATGTTTGTAGTAACTTACAGAAAACTTTTCTACGCACTTTCAGCACTAATAATAATTGGTTCTATTTCTGCAATTAGTATTTGGGGTCTTAAGCCTGGAATTGATTTCAAAGGAGGTTCTATTTTGGAAGTTGAATTTTCTTCAAAACCAGAACAAGAGGTTCTTAAAGAGGCCCTTTTGCCACTAAATCTCGATGCTTCAGTTAGAGTAACAGGCGAGAACGGCTATATTATTCGAATGAAAGATATAGATCAAGGTCAAAAGAATAGTCTAGATTCAGTTTTGTCGAAATTCGGAGTATTTACTGAGAAGAGATTTGACTCAGTGGGTCCACTTCTGGGTACTGAGGCATTGAGAAAATCTATAGTTTCAATACTATTCGTCCTTGTCACAATTGTGTTATTCATTGCTTTCGCTTTCAGAAGAGTTAGTGAACCTGTTTCATCTTGGAAATACGGTATAATAGCGATTATTGCTCTAGCTCATGACGTTATAGTTCCTACAGGTGCTTTCGCTATTCTGGGTCATTTTAAGGGTTATGAAGTTGATACATTGTTCGTAACGGCTCTTCTGGTGGTCCTTGGTTTCTCTGTGCACGATACAATCGTGGTTTTTGATAGAGTTAGAGAGAATCTAAGTCATGCAAAAGCCGGAAAAACATTTGATCTGATAGTTGGTGAGAGTATTAGTCAGACTTTTACTCGTTCTATTAATACTTCATTTACTACTCTGTTAGCTCTGATCGTGCTTTATTTCGTTGGAGGGGAGTCAACTCAGCACTTTTCACTAGCTTTAATTATCGGTATTGCGGTTGGAACATACTCATCAGTTTTCCTCGGTTCACCTCTACTTGTGACTATCTGGAAGTATCAAGAAAATAAGAAAATTAAAGAAAAGGCAAAAAAGTAGAAAAATACCGAGATATCCACATAATTTAAGCTTAATTTCGTGTTAAAATTAGGGGAAATATGGAACCCCATAAGCTGATTATTTTGCTTATAAAAAAAAGATTTAAAAGTATAGTTTTAACTACAGTATTTTTACTATCTTTCTTTGCTTATTTTGTAACAAATGCGGCTGGTACTCCTTCGATAATTAGCTACCAAGGAAGACTTGCGGATTCAAATGGAGATTTGCTAGGAGGAAGTGGTACTGCTTATTATTTTAAATTTTCTATTTGGGATTCTTCAACTGTTGGATCTGGAAATCGTTTGTGGCCAACTAGTGCACCTCAATCATCTTCACAGACAGTTAGGAATGGGGTATTCAATGTAAACATCGGAGATACTGATGCAGGTTTTCCAGATGTTTTGGATTACAATTTTAACAATTCAAAAAATGTTTACCTACAAATAGAAGTTTCTTCTGACAATTCTGTATTTCAAACTCTTTCTCCAAGACAAAGAATAGCTTCAACTCCTTTTGCTCAATTGAGTGGTGCTGTTAGTGGCTCAACAACTCCTTCTTCATTCGGTACAACTACTCCGATAAATAATTCAGTAGTAACAATAGAGGCAACATCAACAAATACAACAGCACTTTCTATCCGTTCGATTCTAAATCAGGTAGCAAATATTTTTAGTGTTCAGGATTCTTCAGGAAACAATCTTGTTTCTATAAATTCAAATGGTGGAATTATGGCCTCTTCAACTCTTACTGTTGGAGGTGCGACAAATCTATCATCAGTTACCGTTTCTGGACTTACAACTCTTGGTTACGCTTCATCAACTATCACTTCAGCACTCGATATGTTCTCAGTTGGTAGAAATGCAACAACAACTATTCGAGGTGAATCAAATGCAACATCAACATTTGCTGGAGGAGTATACAGTAATGGTTTGCAAGTAAATGGTTTCTCTACAACTACATCCCTTAGAGTTTCATTAGGATTGTTCCAAGATGGTTTGGGAGATTGTAGTGACGAAGCAAGTAATATACTTTACAATTCAACAACAGGTAAGTTTTCTTGCGGTACTGACGCTGGTGCTTCAGGATCTGGTGTGAGTACTATTGAAGAAAATGACTCTAGTGTCGTTACTTCTGCTCTATCAATAGATTTCCTTGGTAGTGACTTTATAGTTACATCTGATGGTTCAGAAGGTGATATAGCAATCGATTATACAAATTCTGGAATTACTAGAAAGAGTCAAAATGAAATTATAAATGGATTCTGGAGATTCAATAATGCTTCAACCACAGCTTTTTCTGCTACTGGCCCTGCGTATTTTGGAAGTACAGCTACTTCTAGTTTCTCTACTACCGGTGCTCTGACACTTTCTGGAAATCTAAACGGCCCTCTACAAGCAAACAACGGATTAGTAACAGCTACTACATCTGTA
>CAYIYK010000013.1:0-8222 GCA_964367745.1 uncultured Candidatus Saccharibacteria bacterium
CCTTACGGCGTACCCACCTCAAGGGTATGCGTCTACCAATTTCGCCACCTGGGCATAGTCAAAGCATAACAAAATATTGAAGTTATACAAAACAAAAAACTCCTTTCGGAGTCTTTTATTTAAATTTTCTATCTAAGCCTCTACCGCTACCTCTGCTGTTACCTTTGCATCATGCTTTGTATCTGTATTTTGATCCTTATCGATAGCAAGCATTCTTCTCATTTGTCTTCGTATTTCCTTTGCAGCTTTCTCTCTTACGAAATATAGTTTTGCTCTTCTTACCTTTGATCGTCTTAGTAGTTCTATCTTATCAATCATTGGAGTGTATAGAGGGAAAATCTTTTCAACACCTACAGAGTCAATAACCTTTCTAACTGTAAAAGTAGCTCCTGCTTCTGTTCCGTGCTTTCGAGCTAGAACTAGACCTTCAAAAGCCTGGAGTCTTGTCTTCCCTTTTTCTTGAATCTTTTGCCAAACTCTTACTGTGTCTCCAGGTCGAATATCGAGATTTTTTCGATCTTCAGTTGCGATTGGTGAAATGATGTTAGTATTTGATGCCATATATATGTTTTTCGTGTCTATAAAATCCTTGTTTAAGTAGAACAAATCTAACATAGACCCTCCTTTTTGGCAACATCTTGTATGCCAAGTTCTATAAATGCATTAGAAAAGTCATCTGGAACTGGTGCTTTTACCATTACTTTTTTACCAGCACAATTTGTAAATTCTATAGAATAAGCATGTAAAGCATTTCTTTTAAATCCTAGAGCATCTGGTTTTTCTAATATCTTTTCTGGAGCATATAGACCATCACAAACCACAGGGTGGTTTACAGCCTTAAAATGCACTCGTATTTGATGAGTACGACCGGTCTTTGGTTCTACCTCCAAGAATGAGAATCCTGCTCTATATGCCAAAAGTGTATACCAAGTCTCTGCATCTCGAAGTTCGCCTCTCGCCCCTCTTGTTGCTGACCATCTTCGAAAATCGTTTGGACTTCTACCAATAGGTCTGTTTATGATTCCAAATCTGTCTTTTATTTCTCCATAAACAAAAGTTAAATATTTCTTCGTAAGAGTTCTTTCTTGGAATTGTTCTTTTAGAGTTGAATGCCCTATTTTTGTTTTTGCTATCAAAAGTACACCTGTAGTGTCTCTATCTAATCTATGTATGATTCCTGGTCTTTCTATAATACCGAATTCCTTTGTTTCTACAGGTTCACCTACGTTTTTGGTCTTTGGATAGTTCTCTAGTATCCAATCAGTGAGAAAAGGCCCTTTTGACTTGCCGTCTGGGTGTATTACAATACCTGCGGGTTTGTTGACCGCTACAATGTCTTTATCTTCATATAATATAGAGATATCCATATAGATTACTTGATATTAACTACAATATACGATAATCTAACATAAGTCTAATTGGTATATGCGCGATTAGCTCAGTTGGTAGAGCGCCCCATTTACACTGGGAGGGTCGCAAGTTCGAGTCTTGCATCGCGCACAAATTATTTAACAGGATTTTTTAGACTACCGTTTTCGAAATATGAGATGATATTTGAAACAGCCGTGATTGCCATTTGATTCCTCGCCTCTACACTTGCTGAAGCTATATGTGGAGTAAGTATTACATTTGGAAGTTTTGCTAGACCCGAAGATAGTTTTGGTTCGAATTCAAATACATCCAAACCTGCTCCTGCTATCACTTTATCCTCCAAAACTTTTACCAAAGCTTTTTCATCTATGATCGGACCTCTTGAGGTATTTATTAAATACGCAGTTTTTTTCATAAGATTCAATCTTTCTTCATTTATAAGATGATGAGTAGAATCAAGAAGTGGTACATGCAGACTTACAATGTCTGAATTCTTCAAAACTTCTTCAATAGAGTTAAAGTATTCAGCACTGTGTTCATTGTCCAATTTACTATTTCTTACAATGTCATAATAGATAACTTTTAAACCGAGAGCTTTTGCATAGCTAGCTACCCTAACACCTATTTGCCCCGCTCCGATGAGACCAATAGTTTTTCCATGTATATCATCGCCAATAAAATTCATCGGTGCCCAGCCTTTATACTTACCCTTTCGAGTGTATTGATCTGATTCAACTATTCTTCTAAGTAAAGCGAAAGCTAGAGATATAGTATGTTCAGCAACTGAACTAGAAGAAAATTCTGTTGGAGCGTTTGAGACTAGGATGCCTCTCTTCTTTGCTTCAACAATATCAATATTGTCAAAACCAGTAGCGTAGTTTGCAAACAACTTTACTGTTTTTGCAGAATCAAAAACTTGGCTATCTATCTTGTCGGTCAAAAGACTGAGCACTGCATCATAATTCCCTTTTTTCAAAATTTTTATCAATTCCTTTTTATCTAGTATTTTATCTTTAGGATTTATATCAATTTCATATCCTTTTGCTTTTAGCATATCTATTCCGATTGCTGGTATCATCCTTGTTACAAAAATTTTTTTATTCATATTTAGAACAATTATAGTCTAAAAAAATAATAAACAAAACAAAAACCACTCTTTGGAGTGGCTTTTGTTTGACTAAGATATTACATCTTTGGAGTCTCTGCTGAGCAAGTTGCGCAACCTCCGCATGCTCCGCAATCCTTACAAGTCTTCTTGTGTGTAGCGATTAGATACACCGCTGAAACACCTACTAGTACATATACGATTCTTGAAAGAATTGAGTCCATTCCTCCAAGCAATGAGCCTATATCCCACTTTAATAGTCCTACTAGCAACCAGTTTAGTCCTCCTACGATTACTAAGATAAAAGAAACTGTATGTAATGCTTTCATAATTAAATAAATTATTTGGCTAATAATAAATACCTGTGTTAATTATACAACATTTATCCCCTATTTGTTTGGTTTATCCACATAGTAAAACACACTACTCTAGCTTCTTTTGGTTTACATGCTTTCCCACTGCATCTCTTACACCATCATAGAGAACGTTTAAGGTTTCATTTACTGTTGGCAGTCTCCTATTCTCCACAAAAGGTATGTTTAGGAAGACTGCAATTTTTTCACCAATTTTCTTTTCAGGAATAATATTCCATGCCGCTAAACCAATACTTATCTTAAATGAGGATTGGGTGTCAGGGTTTAGGATTACGTATTGATTATTTTCTAGTATACAAGCGAGTTTATATTGAAGACCATTATTTTTACTACCTCCATTCTGACCAGAAATCGTCCATAATTCTATTGACTTAATATCACTAAGCTCATACGTATCATTTTTTTGTTTTACTAAGTTTTTTTGATTAATCTTTAATTTATTCTCGTCTTTATTGAATATAATTAAATACCTAGTATTAAATAAAACAGGAATTATTCCTACCATAACAATAAATAATCCCAGCCACAATGGAATTCCAGTATTTATGTTTAAAAAGGATGGTTTAAAAATAATAGACAAACCTATCACCAGAAAGATAAAACCAGTGAACCAATTTGAAATACTATTCTTAATAACAAATTGGTTTTGATCTTGTAAGATTATTTTCATATATACAGATACTATCTAGGCTTTAAGATGTCAAATAGTGGTCCCTTGCAAACTGCTTGTCCTGACGTAACACCCTTAAAAACTTTATTCATCGAATCTTCAAAGCTTATTTTATTATCAAATTGACATGTCATATCTTTGCTTTCCCAGGAAGGGTCTGGGTATTTTGTATATTTAAAAGATAGATTACAACCAGTTGATCCTTTTGTAAGGATTTTATATTCTACAGCACCAACTCCAATATCAGTATGTAAGGTAGCGGGTTGGCAAGAAGCAAATTTCTTATTAAAACAGTCTTCATTACCACAATCTACAGTTTGTACAACATCTGCCGTAATTTTAGATTCGACCCTTAAACTATCTGTTTTATCTTGATAACTTTGTTCGACTTTTTTCGTAGTAGTAAAAGTAGCTGTAGATGGTTCTGTAGTTTCAACTTTTTGTTCGGCGTTGTTTAATGTTTCGTCGATAGAATCTACTTTCGTATTATTTGTGGCGATATAGTATCCACTAACTCCTATTAGGCATAGCGCTGTAATACAGAGCAATATTATGCCAAGAAAACCTTTTTGTTGATTTTTCATATACCCTATATCTTAACCCAATTTAAGTTAGTTTGGTAACAAACTTATTAACCTTAATACCTTCAACCCATCCCCTTATTTTGTGCCCTCGCGTGGAATCGAACCACGAATTACGGCTTAGAAGTCCGCAGTTATATCCATTTAACTACAAGGGCGACTTACTAACACAATTGAATATACCAGAAAAGCCTAAAATTATAAAGAAGGGTCGCTTGGACCTCTATATCCCATCTTCGCTTGGTCACTATTGTCGACTTTTGCTTGATATAGATTTATGACTCTTTCTAAGTCTTTAATATCGAATATTTTCTTATTTACCTTAGCTGGAGAATGATAAACTGTGACATTTCCGGTAGAAACTTGCCAATATAGATACAAACCACCCATCATAAGTACTAGAGCTACAGAAACATTTACTATCAAAATAATTAGCCAATCAACAAAAGCATTTCTTCCAATCTCTCTAAACATTGAAAGGAATTTTATGTTTGGAACTTTTAAGAATTTTTTTGTAAATAGAGTCATGTTATTTTTTTATTAGGGCTTCTATATCAAGGTCTAAATCCCAAACCTTTGTAGGTTTCTTACCTCCTACATCTGTGCTTCTAATTGCAACATTATTTATTGATAGACTTACAGGAAGATTCTCTATTAAAGCAAAAGCAGTCATAACATTCACCCACCCTCCTTCTACTTTTATCTTTGCTTTCAAACTATTACTATCATTTGATATTGATGATATTTCGAGCTTTGTCTTTGAAGAATCACCGATTCCCTCCACTTTTTCTATAAAATCCACTATTTTATTTTCTTGAACAAAGAAATCCATAACCTTAGCTCTAGACTCTTTTGATGATTCATAGAGAGCTAACAAATCTTCTTCACTTTTCTTTCTATTATCTTCATTATTTACTTCTTCATTTACATTTACGTAATTTATTACTTGAGCAAGTGTTTTATTGTAAATAAAGAAATAACTAAATAAAGCAGCTCCAATACTTAGTAGAGCGAATATTATTAAAATGTAATGTCTTGAATTAATTTTCATATTTTCCAATTATTGAAATTTTAATAGAATACGAAATATCTTTGCTCTTTGCCAAGTCTGAAACCGGTAATTGAATATTGGATATTAACGGATCAGATTCCAATTTATTTTTAAATGAAATCAAAGAATCTCGAGTAGTCGCTTTTCCTTGTATTACAACATCGACTGAAGAAGTAGCATTTGGAGTTTTTGATACATCAAAAGACTTTATATTCAAACCATTTGTCTTATACCCTATTATCTTGAATATAATCTTTGAATAGACCACATCGTTTGTATTATCTTCAAGTTTCTTAATAGTTGAATTTGTTTCATTCAATTCTTTGATAATAGAATCCAAACCTTTATCCTTTCTACTTTTTTCTACTTTTTTCAAATGTTCCAATGCTTCTTTTTCTTGTGTATATGAAAGTACAAATCCAGGTGTTAGAGAAAATATGCCTGCAAGTACCGCTACAGACATGAAAAAAAGGAAGAAAATAACCAATCTCATTCGATATTCTCTCTTTAGAGTTTTTATTTCTTTTTCAGGTAAAAGTGTATAGTGAATCATAAATTTTATGGTAAAGCCAAACCTGCGGCTGTTGCATAGTCTAGAGATTCTTCAAAAGAAATCTTTGGCACATAATGATTTACAGAAAAAGCATTCTGCCATATATCGGCTACAACAAGCTCAACAGCGGGATCTGGAGAAAGATGTGATATCTGACTTACAACAGTAGCATCTCTTCCTGAAACAATGATCGATTGTATTTTCTGCCCTTCTCCATGTTGTGACCAATAGAAATAAACTCTTTCTATTTCATGTTTCAAACTAAAAATCATATCTGGTATATCTGCCAAGTTTTTCCCTCTGATTTGTTCCGCACCCCAAGGGATAGTCGAGGTGAAACAAATAACCCCACTGGAAACCACATAGAGTCCTGTCTTTTTATTCATTAGATGGACAATCATGACAGTCTCAGTAGAATCAGAAGCAACCACAGCCCTAGCAATAGCTTTTGCTTGGATCTCAAATGATACCGTCGTAAGACCAGCGGATTTTAAAGCACCCAAATAACTATCGACGAGCTCGCGAGGAGTTACAGAAACACTAGCAAATATTTTGCCTTTACTTAGACTTACTGGCATTTTATCAAAAAAGAAAATCGCTTCAGAAGCAGATATTGGTACATTCTCTTCCAATTTAAATTCTATATTCTGTCTTATTTGATCTTCATCTACATCAGGAACTTCAGTCTTGAATAGATACATTCTTTCTTCAGGTAAAGAAACCTTAACAGTTTCTATTCTCAAGTCTTTTGCGATTTGAGTTAGTTCTTGAACTAGCGCAGGCACATTTTTTATATACCCTGCTTCGATAATACCCTGAGGAAGATTTCTTGTTCCATACTTTTTTAATGTATAACCATTTCTATGTTCAGAATATTCTATACATCTTATTGCATCGTCAGAAATATCAAGTCCAGCATATGGAATATTCAAATACTTTGGTGGTGGGAATAGTTTGAAAAAAAATTTGCTAAACATACTAAATATTTAGCCTTTATTATATCACCCTTTTCTTTGTCTAAAAAACTCAATTATCGCTGGCAAGAAAGATACTGCGATTATGGTTAGGATGATAGGAGTCAAATATTTCTCAGCATTCGGTATGAGATTACCGAGTATATATCCAGAACCAAGCATTCCCCAAGTCCATACAAAACCTCCAATCAAGTTGTATCTTATAAAAGTTTTATAATCCATATTCGCAATACCAGCGACGATTGGCACAAAGGTTCTTATAATTGGTATAAATCGAGCGAAGAATATTGTTTTCTTTCCGTGTTTATCATAAAAAACTTTTGCCTTCTCAATATGCTTTTTATGAAAAAATAAAGAATCCTCTCTTTTAAAAATCATCGGCCCAGTCTTTCTCCCAAAATAATAACCCACATTGTCCCCTGCTACAGCAGCAATGAAGCATAGAATAAGTAACCACCATATTGATATTAAATCTTGTGATGCTAGGAATCCTGCAGTAAAAAGTAGAGAATCTCCCGGCAAAAAGAATCCAAAAAATAATCCTGATTCAACAAATGTAATAACGACAACACCCAATAACCCTAAAGTTTTAATAATTATTAAAGGATCAAGTATTGTATGAAGTGACATATTATTTTGCTTTTGTTCCTGGTGGAATAGTGCTATTTGGTTCAAGGAGTGAGAAGTTACCATCTGGAGTAGATAGAGCAAATAACATTCCATTACTTTCAAAACCTTTTAACATTCGAGGTTCTAGATTAGTAACGAACATACATGTCTTTCCGATAAGAGTATTTGGATCTGGGAAATACATAGATATGCCAGAGACTATTTGTCTTGGAGAACTCTCAGCGAAATCTACAGTAAGTCTTAGAAGCTTGTCAGTCTCAGGGATTTTCTCAGCTGTTAGTATCTTCCCTGCTTTGATCTCTACTTTAGCAAAATCGTCATATGTGATCTTTGGGTTTACTACGGGTTGTGGGGCTACAGGTTGTGGAACTATTGGTTGTTGATTTTCATTCATAAATTTATATTTTCATATTACCTTTTTACATTTCGCTTATCAAGAAAACTTTGAAGTATAAGTGCAGCTGCAGAAGCATCGATTAGATCATTTTTACCTTGAAATCTCTCAGCATTTGCACTTGTCATGAATTCTGGTTCGAGATAGACCGTGTAACCCTCTTTTTCCAATTCTGTTTTAAACTTCAAACCTTCTTTTAAAATAGTATTCGCTTCCCCTTTATAATTCTTTGATTCGCCTATTACTATTTCTTTTATTTCCTTTTCTTTTGCCAAATCCAGCACCTCTTTTAAAAGATTTTTAGAATTATTCAATACAACTGACGGTATTGCAAATTCGCCATTTTCATCTGAAAAAGCAATGCCAACTCTCTTTGATCCATAGTCAATTCCGAGTAATTTCATATCCACAGTGTACTCCAAGTTGAAAATATGAGCAAAATATGAGAGTATCTCTATACGCACGGATAGGTGCCAGAGTGGTCTAATGGAACAGTCTTGAAAACTGTCGCCCGCGCAA
>CAYIYK010000014.1:0-6124 GCA_964367745.1 uncultured Candidatus Saccharibacteria bacterium
GTTATGTATGTGGAGAGTATATTCATACATTTACAGAAAATCTAAAAAATAGCGGGCCATGTGAGTTAAGTACCCGTACACATAAGTATTATAAGGCTTTTTGAGAGCTTTTCCTAGTAGGATTTTGATGTAAGTGAGTCGGGGCTCAAATGCCAACAAATGCCAATTTTAGAGAAAAGGTGCTTATTCAAAATAAAACTAAAAAATGTTAAAATACAAGGTATGATAAGAGATTTGAGCAATCATTTGACGGATCAAGAATTCTTCACCTATGTGAAGTTTTTTGACATGATTCTCAACAAAAAGAACATTGATCAAGATTTAAGTGGAGAAATAAGTACACATTATCTCTCTATTGGAGACGAGGATTCGTTTCAAAGGTTTTCAAGATTATATGATTTTGTTGAGTATAAAGATTTACCAGTTAAAATAATTGAATCTCATTACAGTAGCGGGAAATTTTCAGTCGAATCATATAACGCAAAACCAGGCAATCCTACGAAAGAAGAGATTTCTAAAATATATAGCAACATTGCAACAGGAAAAAATATAAAATACTCTGAATCTGGCAGAATGTCTTGGGCATGGATTAATGTATATGATGCTACTCGTTTCTTACCCTATGAATACGAAACCTCTGAAGAAATAAAAAAGGTCTATAAGGGAAAAGTAGATACATACCTTCAAAATTTAATAGATGGGAAACTCTCACTTGTTAAAAAGAACTACTACACTTTTCCTGTTCTAAAAGAAGCATTCATTAGATTGATAGAAGAAAGAGGCATGATTCAACTTTTTGGGAGAAATTTTGTTATAAAAGAAGAGGTGTATGAGTCAGGAAATCTTAAAAAAGATTCCAATTTTTGTATTATACAAACAGCATATGCACTTGAATATCTTGGTTATTTAACCGTTAACAATGTGTGGAGAGATGATGTATATGGAGACTCAAACACAAAATATTATGTGGCATTAAATATCAGCGTGAATGATAACCTTGTGGATGAAATAAATAACAGATACAAAAAAGCAAACCCAAAAAATATAATAACTGGCTTTGACAAATCTAAAGGTGTTCTCAAGTTTGCTGGAGAAGAAATAAATCTTTCTCTAAAAGGAAAAGAAACTGATGCGTCTTTACTTATGAACACTCTTTTTAAAAGAGATGATACAGATTGGGTCTATAACGATGAGATACTTGCAGACTGGCAATTCAACGATGCCGATAAGAAAAAAGCTCCTAAAAATAAAGTATATTTTGCTGCCAAAAAGATAAATGAGAAAGTAGCAATGAAAACCAAAATTGAAGACCTTATTGAATTTACAACTGAAAAAGCAAGAATAAATCCTCGCTACAATCAAATTGACGAATAATTTATAAATCGCAATAAATTTTTATAAATAGCTCTCATATATCCTGAAGTTATCCTTCGGGATTTATTAGTTTAACTATAAAAGTTTATATGCAAAAGCAAAAACTCATATGGTCAATTACTACTCGCAAAGTAAGTGACCTTATAAAAAATGGATACAATCCGAGAAAAATAAGCGAGAGTGAGAAGCAAGATTTAGAAAAGTCTGTTAAGGAGTTCGGGACAGTCGTACCTGTAATTCTTAATATTGGTTTGAGAGAAAACGTCATCATTGGAGGTGAGCAAAGAATCAAGATATATGCCGATTTGGGCATAGAAAGTGTCGAGTGTATGGTACCTTCCCGGGAACTTACCCTCAAAGAAGAAAAAGAACTGAACCTGAGACTCAATAAAAACACAGGATCGTGGGATGAAAATTTACTCAAGGAATTCGATATGGACATGCTTTTGGGTGTTGGTTTTGGTGATGAGGAATTGCAAAATTTATTTGACGATGTAGATCTTGTTGAAGACGATTTTGATATTGAAAAAGCTGTTAAAGAAACAGTAGTTGCAAAAGTAACGCTTGGAGAAATCTGGGAACTTGGCAAACACAAACTTCTTGTTGGTGACTCCACTGATCTTATCTCTGTTCAAAAACTCATGGATGGCAATCTTGCAGATATTGTCTACTGCGACCCTCCATACAATATCGGACTGGACTATTCGAAAGGTGTTGGTAATAAAGAAAAATATCAAGGGTCGTATTCTGCAAAAGATGATTCAATGAAAGATACAGAATATCTTTCATTTATAGATAAAAGCGTTGAAGTAGCAAAAGCGGTATCAAAAAAAGATGCACACTTCTTCTACTGGTGTGATTCTTCGTATTTATGGATGAATCAAACTTTATACACAAAGCACGGTATAGAAAACAAACGTGTCTGTATGTGGATTAAGAATAATCAAAATCCAACTCATAAGATTGCATTTAACAAAGTATATGAACCATGTGTTTATGGAACTGTTGGTAAACCATATCTCAATACTGCAATGAACAATGTAAACGAGATTTTGAATCAAGAAGTAACAACTGGTAATCAAGTACACGACGAAATATTCGATATGATTGATATTTGGATTGAGAAAAGAGACAACGCTAAAGATTATCAACACCCTACTCAAAAACCAGTAACTCTTAATGAGAAGCCTCTCAAAAGATGTAGTACCCCAACGCACATAATTTTTAGTGGATTTGGAGGAAGTGGAAGTGATCTTATTGCATGTGAAGAATTAAACCGTGTTTGGCGTGGAGTCGAGAAAGATTTAATTTTTGCAA
Source organism: uncultured Candidatus Saccharibacteria bacterium (assembly GCA_964367745.1). GTDB lineage: Bacteria > Patescibacteriota > Minisyncoccia > Phycocordibacterales > PALSA-1337 > CAIOGI01. Next base: position 2,692 of record CAYIYK010000014.1, read on the forward strand.
CCATCATCATAGATAGATGGGAGAAATTTACTGGACTTAAAGCAAAGAAAATATATGAAAATAAATAAAGGAGATATCTACAAAATTGGAGATCATATTGTTGGTTGTGGTGATTCTACTGATAAAGCTTTTGTGAGTAAAGTTATAGGGAAAAATAAAATACGAGCAATTATCACAGATCCTCCATATGGTGTTGCGTATGTAGAGAATAAAAAAGGTTTTGCTAAACTTGGAGTTAAAGAAGAGAAAATAATCGCTGGTGATCACCTACAAAGTGAGACTGAGTATGAAGACTTTACCAAGGGTTATCTTGGTGCTGTTATTCCATATCTCGAAGATTATAACGCATGTTATGTGTTTAATGCTGATCCTATGTACCCAGCACTACGGAAAGGTATGAAAGATACAGGTTTCTATTACAGCCAAATGATTATTTGGATAAAGAACCAACCAGTCATGAGTCGCAAAGATTACCTCTCACAATATGAACTCATTGCATATGGATGGTTTGGTAAACATAAGATGGAACGATCAAAGTCAAAGAATGTTATATATCATCCACGACCAAACAGATCGAGGCTTCACCCTACCCAGAAACCAATAGGATTACTTCGAAAAATAATTCCAGATTCAACGCGTGTTGGTGATTTTGTATATGACCCATTCCTTGGTAGTGGCTCAACAGCCATAGCGTGTGAGCACTTAGGTCGAAGGTGTATTGGTATAGAAATTGACGAAATATATATTTCGACAATTCTTGAAAGGTTAGAAAAGCTCACTGGTGAAAAAGCTGTAAAGATATAGTTGTATGAAGGAAGAAGACTTTATTAAAGATCCATACAAAAAACAAACATATGAGACGTATGCTCTTTGGAAGTCTCTTCCTTCATTTTTAAAGGGACAACCAAAAGTGGCATTAGAAAAGTTTGGTATCAACGAAGAAGTAGTTTTCGAGTTACTTACAATAAAAACTCAGGCAGAATTCTCAAAGATATATAAAATAGACGTAGGCACACTTACCGATTGGAATAAAAGACTAGAGAAAGACGGACTAGCTAAAGACATCAATAGTTGGGCAAGAAAGTTAACACCAAATGTCATTTTTGCACTCTATAAAAACATTACTAAGCATGGTCGAGCACATGAAGTACGAGCGTGGTACGAATTAATTGAAAATAACTAGTATGCAAAATATTGATTTAAACCAAATAAATATCATTCTCTCTGATACTTTACTGAAAGTAGTTAATAGAGAAATATCACATAAACAAGCAACTATGATTGCAAAAATCGCATCCACACTCTCTAAGAACATCGTAAGCACTGAGCTTAAAGATAGAGTCGAATTTCTTGAGCAAGCACTTAAAGCAAAAAGATAAATATGAAAAACTTAGCAAATATTTTAAGACGAGCAGATATCACTCCACAAGAAAGAGTTATTACTTTGGTGCAAAATGACGTTTATCGAGAAGAACATGGTAAGAGCATTCTTTCTGAATCAGAGATATATTCCTTAACACAAGGATGGAAACCTAAAAATTCACATGAAGTAAATGCGTACAATAAATACTTAGATCTTTCTCGTATTGAAAGATCAATGAGGATGGATTCACATCTATTGAGTTTAAGATCAGAAAATTCTCTACTGAGAGCTGGTATGTTGGTCGATTCCTTGTTTGATGAAGAATTTCAAAAGAAAAATATATTCGATAAACATATTTCAAGAGAAGATGTGATCAAATCAATTACCGAGAATACATACATTGAATACAATAAACTGGTCCACTTAGTTACATTCAACAATATTTCAGATGATTTTAAAAGAGATTTATTGTTAATTGATGAATATGTAAATCATGATCCAAAGTATTTTGAAGATGAGGTATTTTTATACGAACTTTTTAATGATTCAAAACCCTTAACTCATCAAAATAAAAATCTCTTAATAAATCGCATATATTCTTGTATTTACCATGAAGAATTTAGAAAACTTAAAAATGGATCAGAGAAAGATGGTTTTTTGCTATTCCACTTTTTTGCTGAATTACCAATGAATTCAGTTATAAAAAAATGGGGTGAGTATGTGGGCATTGATTGTCATGGTAAAAATGATGCAGATATTCTCAATGAGCTTGAAAAATATGCAATAGAAAAAGATAAAACCATAGAAAGTATAATTAAAGATACATTATCAAGATGGTTAAATGAAGGTTTGTTTGTAAAAGAATACACCCCGCTATTTTTTAGTAATGGTTATGATACATGGAATGGTAATACAAAGCTAAAACATAAAGACATATTTAATGAATGGTACCAGCAACTCAAAAACACAGAAAAGTATATTCACGAACTTAGTAAAGAAGGGTCCATAGAAATAAAAAAGTTTAACAAGAAAATATTAAACTCAACGGAAACAATCGAAATTATTACAGGTACAAGTTTGAATAATTGTGTATTAGACATACCATTTGTTAATGATTACAAAAAGCAAGTCGAACTACTAATTCCTCTGGCGTATACTTTTCTTTTTATTGAAAGATATACAAATCCATTGAAGAATTATGCGACCCTCACTTCTTTCTTGGAGTTATCAAAATTCTTTTCCCAGATATTTGATATAGACATGGCAGCTAGATATAAAAAGAATATCGAGTCTTTTGAACAAGATTTATATATCCTGAACAGAACATTAAGTAAGTGTATTGATAAAATAAATGAACTAATTTTTACAAAAAATGATATATCTTTCCCGATGGAAATAGATATAGAAAAGTTTTTATTTAAAATGGATAACCCTCTTGAGTGTGATGCTGATGACATAATAAATGACTATAAAAAAGAGGTAAGGAAGTGTGGTTTTAGTCCAGTATAATTGACCTTAAATATCATTGACAAAGTACTATTTCTGTGATAAGATAGATAAAGTAACGATACCCGACCTCTATCTAAAATATGGAGCTGGGTGTCGGGACCCAGTTCTTTCAAATCAAAAAAGGAAATAAGATGATGACTGAAAAGATCACATCGAATCAACGCAAACAAATCGTTCGATTCGTGGAGGACGGCATCGATGCCATGAACCTCCAAAAGGACGGCGCACAGCGCCTTATCGAAAACGGAGGAGAGTTTCAAGCCGAGCTGAAGAAGCTCGTTGAACGCTTCTCCATCACCAACCAGTATGCAGACGAGGAAGTGGGGTCGAGCTACGGCTACTTGTCGGGTTACAAGCCCAACAGCAAAAGTATGACCGAGCAGACCAACCGCCTCCGTGAACTGTTCCCTGGTATCGGCTACGCCAACGAAAAACTTGCTGAGCAGGTGCTTCCTGAAAATACCGAAGGATGGTTCGCCATTCCGCGGTGGGAAAAGGTTGCTCCAACTTATGGTGAAGCCGTGCAAAAAGTGTTCGACTTGATCAAGCAAACCAGAAACG
>CAYIYK010000015.1:0-2248 GCA_964367745.1 uncultured Candidatus Saccharibacteria bacterium
TAGAACGAAGGTCTCCAAAACCTTTGGTGAGGGTTCGATTCCTTCATCGCCCGCAAAAAATATGAAACTATATCACGGATCAAAAGATAAGTTGGAATACTTAGAAAACAGACAGGCTCAAAAAGGAACTGTAGATGTTCCAGAGGCTGAATTGTTAGACGGGATTTATTTGACACCCGATTCGGATTTGCAATTGCAATGGCGGCTAGACCTGAAGGCGGTACTACTTTGGATGAAAAGAACCATACTGTCACTTTTGAGAAGCCAGAATTATTTAATCCTGAAGAGGATTTGTACATATATGTTTTTGATTCAGAAAATATTCCTGCTCAAAATCTAACACACGTAGATGAACTGCAGTATGTAGTAACAGGTATTAACCACCTATCATTTGATAATATAGAAGCTATAAAAGCCCGTAAGATATTGGAATATTATGAATTAAAAAATTGGCAAGAAAATAAAGAATTAAGTGGTGAGATTAATAGGATAAATTATCTGAAATAAGTATTATTTTACATATTTCTTAAACCAGGTGCGTTGGCGCTTGGCATAATGCCAGATAGCCATTTCTAGATCCTTGAGCATTGTTTCTTTGTCTATTTTTTCTTGTAAGAAAAGTGCTAAGTATTTGTACTCAAGACCAAGATATTCAAGTCTCTCCCAAGAAACTCCTTCATCATGCAGCCTTTGTACTTCTTCGATCATACCTTCTCCTATTCGCGCGAATAGGCGATTATGAATACGTTCCTTGAGGACTTCGTCCGGGAAGTCTAAATAATGCCACTCTACTTCATATTGTGGGTTAGTTATCGTCTCAGGGACATAGCCAAGAGCCGTAGCTATTTCTATTGCTCGGACAAGTCTCACTTTGTTTTTAGTATCAATAAGAGCAAAACGTTTTGGATCTAGCTTTTCAAGTTTGTGATTTAATTCTTCAAGTGTTAAATCTTGTAATTCTTTTCGGAGTGTTTCATTTGGTGGAACAGCAGGGAAGATGGTACCGCAAACAACAGCATCAATATACATACCAGTACCGCCGCATAGGATAGGGGTTTTGCCTCGGGCGATAATGTCTTCGATGGCTTGTACAGCCAGAGCCTGATACTGCGTAACAGAAAAAACATCTTTTGGATCAGCGACATCAAGTAAGTGATGAGGAACACCATGCATTTCTTCTGTAGTGATTTTACCGCTTCCAATATCGAGGCCTTTATATACCTGCCTAGAATCAGCAGAAATAATCTCTCCGCCAGCTGGCGGATTAATTTTCTTAGCAAGCTTCACTGCGTAGTCACTTTTACCTGTAGCGGTCGGACCACAGACTACGATGATTTTGGGAAGTGTTTTCATGTCTTGCGATTCTAACATAAAAAAACCCGGAATTCCGGGTCTTTGTTTTTTTTACGCTAGCACTGTTGTGTTGACGTTTTTTTGAATCATTTTTGATCTTAAATATCTTACTCCTGCACCGATCATAGCTCCAATGTAAATTGTAAGAAGGAACGCAGATCCTCTTAAAAGGAAATCTGAAAAGTTAAAATTTTTCAACGATTCAGCAATTCCAGCCATAATAAGCCAACCAATAGCAGTTAATACGAATGCAATTAAGGTAGGAAATATTATAAAAGGAGAAAAAAGAAATTTCATCGAATCATCTAATACTTCTAATAAGCTATATCCAAACTCCTTCCATGATTGTGGACGTTTTATTGTTTTGAAATCTTTGAAATTATCTATATTCCATAACCCGTTAGAAATACCGAAGATGAAACTAAAGAATAGAAAAACCAATAGGAAGAATATCATTGTACGGTTTAGGTTCGGTACTTCCGTACCCGCAACCCATTTTTTAGATTCCCAATGTCGGTTACCTGGGTCTCCTGTAATAGTCCATCCCTCTTTGAAGTTTGTTGCAGAATCTTTAGGGTACGGAAATGTTTGAATATGGTAATAGGTTGAATTACATTTTTCAACTCCGGCATATTTAGTCTTACCCTGAATTACATTCAAGGCATTCATATTTGATAGACCTGCTGGCTTATCCTGAAGAAGAGCATATTCTTCAAGGGAACAATCTGTTTGACCAAAAATTAGTAATGGAAAGATTCCAATACTAAGCATTAGAATTATTTTTTTCATTGTAAATAGTTTTTAGAACATTACAATGGAGAGATATATAAGTCAACTTTTTGTGCCCGAGGAGAGACTTGAACTCTCACCCCTTACGAGACTCGATTTTGAGTCG